>NZ_JAHLPR010000039.1 GCF_018918005.1 Paenibacillus sp. MSJ-34
TCATTCAGGGAGAATTATCATAATTCCCCCTCTCGTATATCCGGATGCGGTCAGATTAACCGTCAATAGCAGGATAACTTACACCATCAATCTCCGGACATTATGCGTTAGCAATAACACTTGGTCTTGAGTAAATGTTTGGTCTGACATTAATACCTTCCTTTCAAAAAATTTATTGAATAAAACAGCAAAAATAAAAGAGCGCATCAGTTAAAATGCGCTCCGCTCCTCAAAAGAGGAATCAGCAAAAATGGATGAAAAAATAGAAGAATAAAAATTGGTAAAATGGCTTCTAAAAATCTAGAATTGTTTGAAAGGTTGGCAGGTGACCCTTCTTTAAATATACTGACTATTTTTTAGTTTCCGACATTTTTAAAGTATTCTGCAATTATATGAGTAATCGTTCTATGTAACATTTTGTTCATTTTTTCTGTATCCATTTTTAATTTTTCTGATACCTCTTTTTTGTTGCTGGAATAAAACATATATGTATTGACAATTTGCCTGTGCGTGTCGGAAAGCTTGATTTTGTCCATATGTAAAATGAAGTCGTGTAAGATTGCATATAATGGGTTGCCTACATTTGTTTTATGCTTCTGGTGTAAATCAAAAAAATTAGTAATTAGTCCTGATATGTGTCTAGGATTCGTATAATCAAGATATTCGACGATCTGATTTGCCCAAAAGTTTTCATTGCATTCGAATTTATTGGTTAATGTGCTAACACTTTTACCGACTTGTTTAGGAGAACGAGTGCTGGAAAAATAACTAGCATTAACTTGTAATTTTAGATTTACAATGATTTCATTGATTTTCTTTTGCGTCCATTTGCTTAGATTTATATTAGATGCAAGTATTAATTCCAGACTGTTAATCGTATCGCACATTTCTTTTTCACGCTTGGTCATATCTTCGTATTTGATTTTTAATTCGTTGATCGATTCCCAACTAATCCCGTTCTTTTTTCCTTTTTTATCAGGAATGATATATGCATTCTTTAAGTCGCTTTGTAACTGTGAGTTATGTTTAAAAAGATTGTCAATATCATAAGCTTCAAGAGTTTCGATTGTTGCTTCTTTAACTTTAAGTATTTTTTCAGGAAAAACCAATCTGTATTCATCACGCTTTACCCTGTATGGCGTTATTATGTCGTGTTCTGGATTTTTGCCCTTTGTTAAGTATGCGGCAATCTCGTATAGGATTTTATGAAACTTTGTTGTTCTGCGATTGGTAACTGCCTCTATTTGGTGGTTAGTTAGGTAATTTTGAAAGAAGGGAAGTATGTATTGATCGTCATAGATACTAGGCTCCTGCTGAATTGCTTTTATATCTTTAAACTTAGTTTTCTTCTCGTCATCAAATTTGAATAGTTGCTCAACTACTATTATACGTGGTAGTTTTTGCTGGTAATTGTTTTGCCATAGGTAACCCCTGATCGTTCTATAAGCATAGTCTAAGGGGATAACCTTTGTATTCGTCGTCGTTTCTTGCATTTACTCACTCCTAATATTTTAATTTTTCTTTTTGTTTTAAGGATCGTTTGCATTCTCATCGTCCTTTTCTTTACGCCTGAAGGCGATTATTTTAATAGAGGATAGCCTTGGTAAATCTATCCTAATAATGCTCCACTGGTGATTTTAGTAGAGGACAAGTTTTAAAGTCAAGTATAAAATAAATTAAAATAAAATAAGCAGGGGATTGGTTACCCCTGCTTTTTTTAGCAAGCATCTGGATACAATTTATTGTAATATTGCACTAACTCATAATCCAAACTATCTAAATCTCCGCTAAACGCTTGCCCAAAATGCTGTACCATTTGATCTGTAAAGCATTTATCGACAAATTGATAGGTATCATAGCTATCAATACCATCCTCGCGAATCAGGTCAAGCAATCCTTGTTTCGACTCAAACGCTGCATTGTATAATTGTTGCCATCCGTCAAGCGTTTGGTCTTGTAAAACTTTGTCTTCGATGTAATAAACAATCGCATTAATTAATGGCTGGCGTCCATAGTCAGGAAGATCACATAATGGGATAGCAATTTTGTTAAAATGACTTATATCCTCCTCCGTTTTGACGTATTGTTTAAGCAATGCTAGCTCCAGCGATTCGTGACCGACTTCTTTTTCAATGCGACCAAAAAATTCCTTCATTTTTTAATCCTCCTAAATTAGTTTTGGTATTGCTGTATGATTAAATCTCGTTGTTGACGTATAGCTTCGATTTCGTCTTTGATTTGTGCTTTACGCTCATAAGCGGTGTTTATGTCAAGATGCTCTTTGACAAGGTTTAAATGTCTTTTTGTAAGGATAAAAAGTTGATTGTAAGTTTCGTCGTCCATAATCCATATTAAGCGTCCCATTGATACTTGGACATCTAATATGTCATTAGTTTGATTCAACTGGTTTCACCGCCTTTAACCATGCGATAAGCATCAACAAGCGTTAAGACCTCTTTAATTCGTTCGTTATCAGTGCCTAAAGGCGTTGGACTTGCAACGGTGCGAATCCAAAATAAAAACTCTTTGTCTAGGCTGTCGCCGCATTTGTGAAAACGTGCTATGTAATAGTTAAGCATGATAGCACCGCCTTATATGTCCATGTTGTTAAGCGGGTTAAATTTATCATTGGTTTCGTGCAACATGTGACCCCATGCATTTAGATATCTTTTGGTCATATCTAAAGTTGAGTGTCTCAAAAGACGTTGCAACGATACGATATCGCCGCCATTACGTAAAAATCGGAAAGCTAAAGTATGCCTGAATGTGTGACTCGACAATCTACAGTCACGAAAGTTCATTTTTTTCTGCAATCTTTTAAAGATTAATTTAATACCGTTTGCGCTTAATTGTTTATTTTCGTCTGTACCGAATACATATTCCGGTTTTTGATCAATATGCCTCTCAGCAAATAATCTCCAGTCAGCCAATTCCTTGATCAATTTGTCAACAAGCGGTATACTTTGTTGTTTCCTTCCTTTACCAAAAAATATAGCCGCCTTATTGTCAAAATCAATATCAGACCATTTTAGATTGGATACTTCCCCGCAACGAGCGCCTGTTCCGAGAAAAAACAAGATCATTGTGTAATCTCTGACAGCATAGTACGTTTTAGATCTGTCAATAAGCTTGCGATAGTAAGCAAGCATTTGGCTTATATGATGATCTTGAAAGACTGGGATTAAAATATCTTCCTTCCCGTAGTTAATTTTCCGTGACACATTTTGTTTGTCAGTAATGTACTCTGATTCGACCAGATAATTAAAAAACGATTTTAGCACCCGTAGTTTCGAGTTTTTCGTTGTTTGATTGTTGCCTTTTTTATCTTGGCAATAGATCAAATACTTTTTGACGGTGTTGGCTGTTACCTCTTCAACGTTTACAATTTCTTCCTCAGAACAAAAATTATTAAAATCCGTAAGTGTCCTCGTATACCTGTCCAATGTTGTAACAGATAGGTTTTTTAACTGTCGATCCTCCAAAAAATCTTTAATTGCAAACTGTAAATACATAAACAAAAAAAGACCACCTTCCATTGGATTTATAAATCCGTTGGAAAGTAGTCTTTTGATTAAAATTCGTTTCTCAGCCTAACCACTTTCTTTTTGCTTCGTTAAAAAGTGGCGAGAAGCCTTGATTAATATAATCTGGTCGGAGTAACAGGATTTGAACCTGCGACCTCACCCACCCCAAGGGTGCGCGCTACCAGACTGCGCCATACCCCGACACTATATTCAATATTATAGTACATTTCGGGAGATTGTCAAAAAAGTTTTTTCCTGAATAGGCAACGTTTTACTGTAAAAGAGCACCGGGGCGAGGCGTACGATGACAGCATGCCTCTTCGTCAATCGCAATGGCAATGCCAAAGAAGCGGCGTCATCGCCGCTCGCCGCCTTCCCGGATTTCCCGCAGCCACGCCTGCTCTTGCGGCGTCAGCTCCATGCGTTCGAGCAGATCGGGGCGGCGCTGCCATGTGCGGCGAAGCGATTCCCGCCGGCGCCACTCGGCCACATTGGCGTGATGGCCCGAGAGCAGCACATCGGGCACCGTCCAACCGCGGAAATCGGCCGGGCGCGTATAATGCGGATATTCAAGCAGCCCCGTGCTGAACGAATCGGTAACCGCGGACGTTTCGTTGCCAAGTACGCCCGGCAGCAAGCGAACGACGCTGTCTATGACGACCATCGCCGGCAATTCCCCGCCGGTGAGCACGTAGTCGCCGATGGACAGCTCATCCGTGACCAGATGCTCGCGTATACGTTCGTCGTATCCTTCGTAATGGCCGCATATAAAGATCAAATGGCGTTCCCGCGCAAGTTCTTCCGCTTTCGCTTGCGTAAACGATTCTCCTTGCGGGCACATGAGAATGACGCGCGGACGCGCTGCCGGAACGGCGCCGGACGGTTGATCCGCTTGCGCGCCCAACAAATCCTCGACGGCGGCGAAAATCGGCTCCGGTTTGAGCACCATTCCTCCTCCTCCGCCATACGGATAGTCGTCCACGGTGCTGTGCTTGTTATTCGCATAATCGCGAAAATTGACCGTATTCAGTTGTACGATTTCTTTGTCATGCGCCTTGCCGAGAATGCTCGTCCCGAATACGCCCGCGAACATTTCCGGAAATAGCGTCAGCACATCGATTTTCATCGTTATAGTAAACCCTCCAGCAAATGGACTTTCACCACTTTTTGCTCAACGTCGACGTCGAGCAAAACCTCGTCGATGACCGGCAGCAACACCGGCTTGCCTTGCGGGCGCTCAACCACCCATACATCGTTCGCGCCCGGGCTTAAAATTTCGCTAATGACGCCGAGCTCATCCCCTTCGTCGGTAACGACGCGGCAGCCGATAATTTCGTAGTAATAATACTCGTCTTCCGGCAATTCCACCAAATGCTCCTCGGATACTTTCAGCAGCCAGCCTTTATATTTTTCGACCTCGTTAATATTATGGAATCCTTCAAATTTGACCATGTACATATTTTTATGCAAACGCGCGCCCTCGACGACGACCGGAACCGTCGCCTTCGTCTCCGGATGTTGAAACAGCAGCTTGCTGCCTTTTTGAAAGCGCACTTCCGGGAAGTCCGTTTGCGGTACGATCTTCAATTCGCCGCGAATGCCGTGAGTATTGACGATTTTCCCAACGGTAAACAATGTATGCGACATATTGCCTCCTCAGAATTTGACATCGTAACGACGCCATCAGACTTATCTATGATATGAAAAAGGGCTAGGACATTCATCCTAACCCCGCTTCCTAAGACAAAATATCAACGGTTACCCGTTTATTGATTTTCACAGCTGCCGATGTAACCACGGTGCGAAGCGCTTTGGCGATCCGTCCTTGCTTGCCGATCACTTTCCCGATATCGTCGGGATTGACCGTTAATTCGTACACAATGACATGATCTTTCTCAACGACATTCACATGAACATCTTCCGGATGATCTACTAAAGCTTTTGCAATAACTTTTACTAAATCCTCCATACGAATTCCTCCGCATCAACAGCTTATTTCTGTTGCTTAAGCTCATGGAATTTTTTCATAACGCCAGCTTTGCTAAGCAAGTTACGAACAGTATCGGAAGCTTGAGCGCCCGTTTGCAGCCATTTCAATGCTTTCTCTTCATCGATGTTCACTACGGCCGGCTCTGCAACCGGATTGTAGTAACCGATCTCTTCGATAAACCGTCCGTCGCGCGGAGAACGGGAATCGGAAACGACGACACGATAAAATGGAGCTTTATGAGCGCCAATGCGTTTTAAACGAATGCGTACTGCCACGAAAATCACCTCCCCTATGAGATAAACCATCGATTAACGGAAAGGGAATTTCATCCCTTTACCGGCTTGCTTTTTCAAATTTTTCATCATTTTATTGTTCTTGCCGCCGCCCATCATGCCGGAAAATTGCTTCATCATGCGGCGCATATCGTCGAACTGCTTAATCAAACGGTTCACGTCGGTTAGCGACGTCCCGCTGCCCGCCGCGATCCGTTTCCGCCGGCTATGGTTGATGATGTCCGGTTGCCGCTTCTCTTCCTTCGTCATGGAACGGACAATCGCTTCGATGCGGCCCATTTGCTTCTCGTCGACTTTCAAATCTTTCAATTGCTTCACTTTGCCCATGCCGGGAATCATATCGAGAATTTGATCGATCGGCCCAAGTTTCTTCACTTGTTCCATCTGCTCGAGGAAATCGTCGAACGTAAACTCCGCGTTGCGCATTTTCCGTTCCATTTCCTTCGCTTTCTCTTCGTCGATATTGGCTTGCGCTTTCTCGATCAGCGAGAGCATATCGCCCATGCCCAAGATGCGCGATGCCATCCGGTCCGGATGAAACGGCTCCAGCGCGTCGATCTTCTCGCCGAGCGCCGCGAATTTAATCGGACAGCCCGTAACCGCTTTGACGGATAAAGCCGCGCCCCCGCGCGTATCGCCGTCCAGCTTCGTCAAGACGACGCCGGTCAGCTCGAGCTGCTGATTGAAGCTTTCCGCAACGTTCACCGCATCCTGCCCCGTCATCGCGTCGACGACGAGCAGCACTTCGTCCGGCTTCACATTCGCGTGGATTTGCTTCAACTCTTCCATCAACTCTTCGTCGATATGCAGCCGGCCCGCCGTATCGATAATGACGTAATCGTGGCCGTTATCCTTCGCATGCTGCAAACCTTGCTTTGCAATTTCGACCGGGCTCGTCTTGTCGCCAAGCGAGAACACCGGCACTTTAATTTGCTCGCCGAGCACCTGCAATTGCTTGATCGCCGCCGGGCGGTAAATGTCGCCGGCTACGAGCAGCGGACGGTGGTTTTGCTTCTGCAGCAATTTCGCGAGCTTGCCGCTTGTCGTCGTTTTCCCGGCGCCTTGCAGACCGGCCATCATAATGACCGTCGGCGGTTTATTCGATTTCGCCAATTTCGCGTTCGTGCCGCCCATCAGCTCCGTCAACTCTTTGTTAACGATGTCGATAATGACCATTCCGGGCGTGAAGCTTTTCATTACTTCTTGACCGACCGCGCGTTCCTTCACCTTCGCAATGAACTCTTTGACGACTTTAAAGTTAACGTCCGCTTCCAACAAAGCGAGCCGCACTTGGCGCATCGCTTCGCCGACATCTTCTTCCGAAACTTTGCCCCTGCCGCGCAATTTGCTGAACACGTTCTGCAGGCGGCTGGTCAAACCTTCAAATGCCATGGCGATTCACCTCCACTCGTATTAATCGACGTTTCGCAAACCGTCCATCATACGCTTCGTCTCTTCTTTCCGTTCTTCCGGCATATATTTCAACATCGCCTGTAATTGCTCCAAATAATCGAGCCGCTGTTTATGCTTGCGCAGCAGTTGGAGTTTGTCCTCGTAGGCCTCCAACATTTGTTCGGCCCTTTTAATATGCTCGTAAACCGCTTGACGGCTAATGTCAAACTCCGCCGCGATTTCCCCGAGCGAGAAATCGTCGTGAAAATAATACTTTAAGAACGTTTGCTGCTTCTCAGTCAGCAGCGGCTCGTAAAAATCGAACAGCATATTGATGCGGTTCGTTTTGTCGAGCACATTCCCTTCGCTCATTCAGGGCCACTCCCTTCCTGAAAACCTCATATCTGACGCTTTACTCTCGGATGAGCGAACCCGGCGCTTGCAGTCAAGGTCAAATACTTGACACATGCGCCGACAATTATCATACCGAAATCCGAAACCAATGTCAAGTGATTTACCTTAACATTTATTTTCGGCATTCATCACCGTCTTCGTCCGGGCGGCTATTTCCTGTTGACTTCGTTGGGAGCCGCCGTCACCATGCACTCGGGATCCGCTTTCGCCAAGAGGGATGTAAGCCGCGCTTCCTCGGAGCGTTTAATTGTACATATGAGCAGCGACCGCTTGTCCCCTTCGGAAGCGTTCGGAATTTGGCGCACTTCGATTGCGGCGGCGCGCAGCGCCCGCTCGACCTCTTCCCTTTTCCCGCTGACGATCCACATCGTTTTCGTAAGCGGCAACCCGTACAAACCGACATCGACCATACGGTAAGCGAGATAGTAAGCGACAAGCGAGAACAACGCCTGTTCCCAGCCGAAGACGAATCCCGCGCCGAGCAGAATCAGCAGGTTGCTCCACAACACAATTTCATCTGCCGTAATAAGCTTCCTTCCCCGGTGCAAGTAACGGACGGCCGCTTCCGCCTGATCCACGGAATCGCCTCCGAAGCGGATGATCATGCCCATCCCGAGACCGAACGACGCTCCGCCGCATACCGCGGCCAAGAACGGGTTCGATAAGAGCGCGGGCAACGGATTCAGAAGGTAGGCTCCTAGGCAAACAAACACGAGCGACAGCAGCGAAGCAATCAGCAAGGGACGGCCGACGCGGCGGCGCAGCAGCATAAACGGAAAATTGAACAGAAACAGAAACAAGCTTAATTTCAATTCCGTAAAATGGGTCAGCATAATGGATATGCCTACAAAGCCGCCGGCGATCACTTGATTCGGCACTAAAAACAATTCGAGGCCCGCGGCCACGAGCATACTGCCGATGAGCAAATGGATTAGTTTCCGTAAATCCCAGCGCCGCGCCTCCATTTGGCGGCCGGATGCCCGACTTGATCGTGCGCTGTACTCATGTGGCATGGCCGGCATAGAATCTCCTCCTCAAAACGTTGTTCAAACCGTTATTGAATCGGCAGTACGTAGAGAAACACCGCAAAAAAATGAACGATCGAGCCTGCCAGAACGAATAAATGCCAAACGGCATGATGATGCGGAAACCCGCGCCAGACGTAGAAAATCGTACCGAGCGTATACAGAACGCCTCCGGCGACAAGCATGTTCACACCGCCCTGCGGCAGCGCGGCGACGAGCGGATTCCAGGCGAGCACGATCAGCCAGCCCATCGCAATATAAAAAATCGTGGACATGAACAGAAAACGTTTGACGAAAAACGCCTTGAACACGACCCCGAACAGCGCAATGCCCCAAATGATGCCGAACAAAGTCCAGCCGAGCGTGCCGCGCAAAACGACGAATAAAAAGGGGGTATACGTGCCGGCAATAAACAAATAGATCGAAGCGTGGTCGAATATTTCGAACAAATCTTTCACTTTCCCTTCGGGAAAGCTGTGCAACAACGTGGAAGAAGTATACAACAGCAGCATCGTCACCCCGTAAATGGTAAAGCTGACGATATGCCATACGTTCCCGTACATGCAGGAGTATACGACCAGCAGCACAAGAGCGGCAACGCTGAGCAGCATGCCGATGCCATGCGTAACGGCGTTCGCGATTTCTTCCTTTCTCGTGTAAACATGCGTGTTTGCCATAGGAATAACACCTTCAATCCTCGATATAATCGATTGTTTCATTACGTACCTTTATTATATGCTTTTTTGCGCCCAAGGGGAAATGAAGGCTTGGTGAACGCAGAAAACCGGGACGTTCCCGCCCCGGCTCTCGTCTATTCCTTTCTTTCCGCTTCGTTGTCACGAGTTTCCGCATCCTGTATCAGGCCTGCGAACAAAGCATGCACAAACTGCTCGGAGTCGAACTCCTGCAAATCGTCCATCTTTTCCCCAAGTCCGACGAATTTCACCGGCAAGTTCAGTTCCTGCCGGATGGCTACGACGATGCCGCCTTTGGCGGTGCCGTCGAGCTTCGTTAGCACCAGGCCGGTCACGCCGCTTTTCTCGCCGAACAATCTCGCTTGGCTCAGCGCGTTTTGGCCTGTCGTCGCGTCGAGCACCATCAATACTTCATGCGGCGCGTCCGGGATTTCGCGTCCGATGACACGATAAATTTTATTCAGCTCTTCCATCAGGTTGGATTTATTTTGCAGCCGTCCCGCCGTATCGCATAGCAGCACGTCGACGCCGCGCTGCTTCGCCGCATGTACGGCGTCGTACATGACGGCCGCAGGATCGGAGCCCGCTTGCTGCTTAATCACTTCAACCCCGACGCGCTGGCCCCACACTTCAAGCTGCTCGATCGCCCCCGCGCGGAAGGTGTCGCCCGCGGCAAGCAGCACTTTTTTGCCCTGCTGCTTGAAACGATGCGCCAATTTGCCGATCGTCGTCGTTTTGCCGACTCCGTTGACGCCAACGAACAAGATGACGGTAATGCCGGCATCGTTCATCGCCAATCCGTTATTGGCATCGCCGCGCAGCAATTCAACCAGCTTCTCGGACAAGATCGGCTGCAACTCGGCCGCTTCTTCGATTTTGCGTTTTTTCACCTCGGCGCGCAAGTCCTCGATCAAGTTCATGACCGTATTCACGCCCACATCGGCTCCGATCAAAATTTCTTCCAGTTCCTCGTAAAATTCCTCGTCGATTTTTTTGCGGCGCGTAATCAAGTCTTGCACTTTGCCGACCAAGGCCGAGCTCGTCTTGGACAAGCCTTCCTTGAATACGTTCGTCACCGCCTCGGTCTTGGCTGCGATGCTTTCTTTTAATTTTTTAAAAAAACTCATATTTTCTTTTCATCCTTCCGCAAACGGCAATAATGAATTACAGCTATGCGATAACCGCTTCTTCGTCTTCCAGTTTGACGGAGACGAGCTTGGATACGCCGCCCTCCTCCATCGTCACGCCGTAGAGAACGTCCGCTTCTTCCATCGTCCCTTTCCGGTGGGTAACGACGATAAATTGGGTTTGCTCGGAAAACTCGCGCAAATATTGCGCAAAGCGCGTCACATTCGCTTCGTCCAGCGCGGCTTCGACCTCGTCGAGCACGCAGAACGGCACAGGCTTCACCCGCAATATCGCGAACAGCAGCGCCATCGCCGTCAAAGCGCGCTCTCCTCCGGAGAGCAATTGCAAGTTTTGCAGTTTTTTGCCCGGCGGTTGGGCGACGATATCGATCCCCGTTTCGAGAATCCGCTCCGGCTCCACCATAACCAAGTCGGCCCGGCCGCCGCCGAACAATTTCACGAATACGACGACGAACTCGCGGCGGATAGCGTCGAACGTTTCCTTGAACCGCTTCGCCATTTCTTCGTCCATTTCGCGTATCACTTGATAGAGGGCCGTTTTCGCCTCGATCAAATCATCCTTCTGCTCGCTCAGGAACTGGTAGCGCTCATGAACCCGCTCATACTCTTCGATCGCGCCCAAATTGACGTCGCCCAAGGCGGAGATGCTCCGTTTCAAGTCGCGAACGTCGTTCTGCGTACCGAGGATATCTTCCGGCACCGGATAGCGGCTTTTGGCCAGTTCGTAGCTCAGTTCGTACTCCTCGGCCAATTTTTTGAGCAAATTGTCAAGCTCCACGTCGAGGCGGTTCACCTGAATTTCCGTATGCCGAAGCTGATCTTCCACCGACCGCAACGCGCTGCGCTGCTCCTTCGTCTCATTCTCCTCGCGTTCCAGCTTGCGTACCCATTCCGCGCGTTCGGCGCGCTTAAAGTCGATTTGTTCGGAGCATTGTTCTTTCCAAATTTTATATTGATTTAAATCCTCGAGCTGCTTGACGCTTTCGGAACGGACCGTCGCCGTATCGGCTTCCAATTGCGTTAACGCTTGGCGGTTGCGGGCAAGCTCTTGCTCGAATGCGGCAAGTTCCTCTTCCGTTCGCCGCAGCTGCGCTTGCAGCGAGAACTTTTCTTGATCCAGCTTCCCTTGCCGCACCTTGAGATCGGTTAGCTGCGATTGCAGTTCCTCCTTGGCCGATTCGCTTTCCTTCCGCGCCGTTTCCGCCGCCTGGATCGCGAGCTGGATCCGGTCCTCCTCCGCCTGCAATGCCTCGAGCTGGCTTTCCGCCGCCTCGCGCGCGGCGTTCAATGCTTCGAGTTCCTGCTCGCAGCTAATCCGGTCATGCTCGAACATCTCGAATTGCTCCGACAGCCGCCGCGCATCCAGTTCCGCTTGTTTGCGTTCCGCCGCGATCTGCTGCTCTTGCAACCGGTTTTGTTCGCCCTGCTCGCGCAAGGTCTCGATTTGCTTCGCCGCTGCGGCAAGCCGCTGTTTCAAATCGCGTATACTATGAAGCAGCTTGTCCAATTGCTCCTGCGTTTGCTTGATTTCCCCGTCGATCTGATCGATTTGCCGCTGTCTGCCGAGCAAGCTTGTGCTCTTCTTATGCACGCTCCCGCCTGTCATCGATCCGCCGGCGTTCACAACGTCCCCGTCCAACGTGACGACGCGGAAACGGTATTGGCACTTGGCCGCGATCTTGTTCGCCTGTTCCAACGTTTGCGCGATGACGACGGACCCGAGCAAGCTGCCGACGATATTCGCGTAAGCGGGCTCGTAGCCGATCAAGTCGGCGGCAATGCCGACAAAGCCTTCGGCCCCTTCGATCGCCCGTTTATCGCTCTCCGAGATGGAGCGTCCGCGAATGACGTCAAGCGGCAGAAACGTCGCCCGTCCGAGCTGGCGCTTCTTCAAGAAGGCGATCGCCTCGCGCGACACCGCTTCGTTCTCCATGACAATATGCTGCATCGAAGCGCCGAGCGCCGTTTCCACCGCCGTTTCCAGCCGTTCCGGCACCCGGATCAGCTCGGCGACGGCGCCGTGCACTCCGCGCAATCCGGAACCGTCCTTCTTGCGGGACGCTTTCAGCACTTCCTTCACGCCAAGAATAAAACCGTCGAAATCGTTCTGCAGCTCTTTCATCGTATCGCGCCGCGAGACGAGCGAATCGAGCTTCTGCTCCCATTTGCGCGCCGTCAGTTGCGTTTCATCGAGCAGCCCTTGCAGCTTCTTATAGTTATCGCTTTCTTCCATATACCGGTTGCGAACCGCCTCGATGGCGGCGGCAGCTTCCTGCATTTGCGCGGCCAATTCGGCTTCCCGCTTGTCGCAAAGCGCCTTCTGCTCGCGCCATTTCGCCTGCTCTTCCTTCAGCCTGTCCGTACGCCGCGCCAGCCCTTCCTTCTGCTGATCCGCATAACGAATTTCATTGCGAAGTCCGGCCATTCGGTTCATCAAATCGAGCAATTCGCCCTTCAGCGTTTCCTCCGGCGCATTGCTCGTCCCGCCGGCCACTCCGAGCAACCGGGATTCTTCCTCGCGCAAATGAGCCGTCAACCGAGCGAGCTGGCTTTCGACTTCGTTCAATTGGCTCCGGTAACCGTCCGTCTCCGCCCGTTTGTCCCGAAGGCGGCTCTCGTTCGATTCGAGCGTTTCCTTCAACTGCCGGTCGTTCTGCGCCAAGTTTTTGCTGCGCTCTTTCAATACTTCGCCATAGCCTTCGCATTTCTCGAACTCTTCGCTGTAATGCAGCAGTTTTTCCTGCAATTGTTCCAATTCCGCTTCCAGCTTCCGCATCTCGATCCGGTGCGTCTCCAAATGCGCGTCATGCCGGCTTACGACGGTAGACAGCTCCAACTGGGATTGCTGCAGCTGCGAAAGCTTGTCGCTCGCTTCCGTCCATGAACGATGAATTTGTTCGATTTGATGAACGTACATGGAAATTTCTTTCGTTTTCAATTGCTCGCGCAGCGATTTATATCGAACCGCCTTCTCCGATTGTTCGCGCAAAGGCTCGATTTGATCCTCCAGTTCGCTGACCAGATCGTGAATGCGCAGCAAATTTTGTTCGGTTTCATCCAGCTTCTTGTTCGCGTCCTTTTTGCGGGATTTATATTTTACAATTCCCGACGCTTCTTCAAAGATGCCTCGGCGATCTTCCGAGCGGGTGCTTAAAATTTCCTCGATGCGCCCTTGCCCGATAATCGAATAAGCTTCCTTACCGATTCCCGTATCCATAAACAATTCCGTTATATCCTTTAAGCGGCAAGACTGTTTGTTAATAAAATATTCGCTTTCCCCGCTGCGATGAACGCGGCGCGTTACCGTCACCTCGCTGAAATCGAGCGGCAAAGCCTGGTCGCCGTTATCGAGCGTAAGCGACACTTCGCCGAAATTAACGGCTTTGCGCGCGTCGCTGCCCGCGAAAATAACATCTTCCATTTTGCCGCCGCGAAGCGATCTCGCGCTTTGTTCGCCCAGAACCCAGCGGATTCCGTCCGAAATATTGCTCTTGCCGCTTCCGTTCGGCCCGACGACAGCCGTAATGCCTTGCACAAACTCCAGCTCCGTCCGATCCGCAAAAGATTTAAAGCCGGACAATTCAATCCGCTTCAAAAACATCGTCTCACCTCAAAGCCTATTTTAACACAACCGCCGCAAATACTGAACTCGCTTTTGCCAGGCTTTTGCGCCCCGCTGCCGCGCCTTCGGCAACGTATCTACCGCGCATTATTCCCATAGAAAAACCGGAAGTCGGCCAACCGTCCGCTTCCGGTTATGTCTATTGCCTTATTTCGATTTCGGTTCCGAACCGGCGCCCAATCGGTGAAGCGCGCGGGCGGCCGCCTGCTGTTCCGCTTCTTTCTTCGACCTTCCGCTGCCGCGTCCCAAGCAATCTTCCCCCATATATACTTCGGAGACGAATTCGCGCTCATGCGCGGGACCCCGTTCCTCGACGATCCGGTATTCCAATCCGCCCAAGCTCTGATGTTGGGCCAGCTCCTGCAGTCTTGTTTTATAATCGTTAATTTGCAGTTTGCCGTCTTGCGTAATTTGCTCGAACACATGCGCTCTAAGAAATGTACGGACGACATCGAACCCTTGGTCCAAATAAAGCGCTCCGATGAAAGATTCGAACACATCGGCGAGCAGGGCCGGCCGGCTTCGCCCGCCCGTCAATTCCTCCCCCTTGCCGAGCAGAACGTACTGCCCGAATTCCAGCGCTTCCGCAAATTTGACGAGCGAAGGCTCGCATACGATCGCCGCACGAAGCTTCGTCAGTTCCCCTTCCGGACGATTCGGATAAAGGCCGAACAAAAATTCGGACACCGCCAGCTCCAAAACCGCGTCGCCGAGAAATTCAAGGCGTTCGTTGTCCTGACCGCCGCTGAACCGGTGCTCGTTGACATAGGAAGCATGCGTGAACGCTTGCTTCAGCAGTTGGCGGTTTTTAAATGAAATATTCAATTTCTGCTGTAACCGCTTCAAATCCGCGCTCAAAAAAACTGTCCCCTTATGAGTCGTATTTCTTCAATACAATCGTTGCATTATGGCCGCCAAAACCGAACGAATTCGACATAACCACCTTCAAGTCCGCTTGACGAGGCACGTTCGGCACGTAATCCAAGTCGCACTCCGGATCTTGATTGTCGATGTTGATCGTCGGCGGAATCATTCCGTGCTTGATCGCCAAACCGCATATGACGGCTTCCACGCCGCCGGCCGCGCCGAGCAAATGGCCTGTCATCGATTTGGTCGAACTGACGGCTACATGATAAGCATGGTCGCCGAGCGCGATCTTGATCGCTTGCGTCTCGGACTTATCGCCGATCGGCGTGCTCGTGCCGTGCGCGTTAATATAATCGACTTCCGACGGATCGATGCCCGCGTCCTTCATCGCCTTGCTCATGCAGCGCGCCGCGCCGTCCGGATCCGGATCGGTCATATGATGCGCGTCGCCGCTCATGCCGTAGCCGATCACTTCGCCGTATATCGCCGCTCCGCGCTTGAGCGCGTGCTCCAGCGATTCGAGCACAAGAATGCCCGCGCCCTCTCCCATCACGAAGCCGTCGCGGTCGATGTCGAACGGGCGGCTCGCCTTCTCCGGCTCCTCATTGCGCGTAGACATGGCGCGCATCGCGCAAAAGCCGGCCATTCCCGTCGGCCGAATCGTCGCTTCCGCGCCGCCGCATATCATAATGTCCGCGTCGCCGCGTTGAATCAGCTTGTACGAATCGCCGATCGAATGCGTCCCGGTCGCGCAGGCGGTAACGGCGGTACTGTTCGGGCCTTTGGCGCCGAATAGCATCGACACTTGTCCGGACGCCATATTGGCGATCATCATCGGAATAAAAAACGGGCTAACCCGTTTCGGGCCTTTTTGCAGCAAAATATTATGCTGGTCTTCCCATGTTCCGAGACCCCCGATCCCCGAACCGATCATGACGCCGACGCGTTCCGGGTCCGCATCCTCCGCAATATTCAATTTGGCGTCTTCCAACGCCTTCTTGCTTGCCGCTACGGCAAATTGCACGAAGCGGTCCATGCGACGCGCTTCTTTCTTATCGATATATTCATCCGGATTGAAATCTTTAATGGATGCCGCAATTTGCGTCGGATATTCGCCGACATCGAACGAATCGATCGAGGAAACCCCCGATTTTCCCGCCATCAGATTATTCCATAGCGTGTCCAAGTCTGCGCCGAGCGATGTCATTATTCCCATTCCGGTCACAACAACTCTTTGCCTCAAACAAAATCACCTCTATATAGATTGCAATTCGCAAGAATAATGATTGCATTCATGAATCCCGAATGGAACGAATGATGAAAGGAGAAGTCCCGTTTTTTGCAACGGGACTTTTACTAACTGTATGCCTGTTTCCAAAGCAATGCCTGCTTTCGGAAAATTAGGTATGAGATTGTATGTAATTTACAACTTCACCTACAGTTGTGATTTTCTCCGCATCTTCATCAGAGATTTCCATATCAAACTCATCTTCCAATTCCATCACCAATTCAACGACATCGAGAGAATCAGCGCCAAGATCATCTTTGAAAGATGCTTCCAGTGTAACTTCAGCCTCGTCAACGCCTAAACGATCGACAACAATGCGCTTTACGCGTTCCAATACATCGGACATCCGGTTCACCTCCTCTTTGGTATTATACGAGAATTCGAATTAAATTACCATACAATCCGGCTGCAAAAATATGTTCAACGAGTTCGCCGATTCGAATTACATATACATGCCGCCGTCAACGTGAATCGTCTGTCCCGTCATATACGCGGCGTCGTCGGATACGAGAAAAAGGACGGCTTTGGCGATATCTTTCGGCTGGCCGAGACGCGACAACGGAATTTGCGATAAAAGTCCGCTCCGTATTTCTTCCGGCAGTTGATCGGTCATATCGGTTTCGATAAAACCCGGAGCGACGCAATTGACGGTAATTCCGCGCGAAGCGAGCTCGCGCGCGGACGCCTTCGTCAGTCCGATGACGCCCGCTTTCGCCGCGACGTAGTTCGCTTGCCCGGGATTTCCCAGTACGCCGACGACCGACGAGATGTTGACGATTCGGCCGGAACGTTGCTTCATCATCGGGCGGGTTACTGCTTTCACGCAATTGAATACGCCCTTCAAATTCGTTTCGATCACTTGATCGAACTCTTCTTCCTTCATACGCATAATTAAATTATCTCTTGTAATGCCTGCATTATTCACTAATATATCCAATTTCCCGAATTGGTCAAGCACTTGTTTGACCATCGCCTCGGCTTCGGCGCTTTTGCCGACGTTCGCCTTCACCGCGAACGCCTTGCGGCCCATCGCCTCAATTTGCTCGACGACGGCCGCTGCGGCCGCCTCGCTGCCGCTGTAATTCACGGCGACGTCCGCCCCCGCTTCAGCGAGCGTCAATGCGATTTCCCGCCCGATTCCGCGCGAAGCGCCGGTAACGAGCGCCGACTTGCCATGCAGCGCGCCGGATAAGTTCGACATCGAATTCCCTCCCTGCCAAAATGTCTTCTCATTCTATCATGCTGAAACGATCATGCGAAAGCTTGCAGCGCATCCAGGCTGTTGATCGATACGATGCGCGCCGATTTGTCGATTTTTTTGATCAGACCGGCAAGCACCGTGCCCGATCCGATTTCGACAAACGTATCCGTCCCTTGTTCAAGCAACCACTGTATACTGTCTTCCCAAAGGACAGGGGAATATACTTGCCGGACAAGCAATTCGCGGATTTGGTCCGCTTCGGCAACCGGCCGGGCGGTAACGTTCGCGACGACAGGAATCGCCGCGTTCTGCAACGCAACGTTCTGCAGCGTTTGCGCAAGCCGCTCGGCAGCGGGCTTCATGAGCGAAGAATGGAACGGTCCGCTCACCTCCAGCGGAATGACGCGCTTCGCCCCCGCTTCTTTGCCGCGCTGAACGACCGCTTCCACGCCTTCTTTGCTGCCCGATACGACGATTTGTCCCGGGCAGTTGACGTTTGCAAGCTCGACGAGGCCCGTCTCCGCCGATATCGCTTCGCATAGCGATCGGAGCGCTTCCCGCTCCGCGCCGAGTGCGGCCGCCATCGCGCCTTGTCCGCCCGGCACCGCCTCCTCCATAAATTGGCCGCGGGCGCGCACGGTCGCAACCGCTTGTTCGAACGAAATCGCTCCGGCCGCGACCAGGGCGCTGTATTCGCCCAAGCTGTGCCCCGCAACGAAATCGGGGCGCACGCCCTTTTCCTTGAACGCTTCATAGAATGCCACGCTCGTCGTCAATAACGCCGGCTGGGTATTGACCGTTTGTTTTAATTGTTCGTCAGGTCCGCCGAAGGCGATTTCCGTAAGCGGGAAACCGAGCGTTTCGTCCGCAAGGTCGAATATGCGGCGGGAAGCCGGGACGGCGGCATAGACGTCCTTGCCCATGCCAACCGCCTGAGCCCCTTGTCCGGGAAATACAAAGGCGATTTTCCCCATTGTGAACTCCCCTTTCATTACTGTCTATTATACTAATGCCGTGTATAGTACCTACCAAATTATTACCGAAGCGCCCCAGGTCAAGCCTCCGCCGAAGCCGACAAGCACGACGCAGTCTCCTTCCCGCATCCGGCCTTCCTCCGCCGCTTCCGCGAGCGCCAGCGGAATGGATGCCGCCGACGTATTGGCGTATTTCGGCAAATTAATCATGCATTTCTCTTCCGGAAGATTAAGCCGGGACAAGGACGCTTGAATAATGCGATTGTTCGCTTGATGCGGAATAAGCAGATTGATATCTTCTTTCGTCATTCCCGCTTTCTTCAACGCTTCTTCCGCCGCATTCCCCATAATGCGCACGGCAAATTTGAACACTTCGCTGCCTGCCATATAAATATAATGATTCCGTCCTTCCACCGATTCGATCGAAGCAGGCATCCGCGAGCCGCCGCCCTTCAAATTGAGCAATTCCCCGCCGGAGCCGTCCGCGCCGAGTTCGAACGACCGGAAACCGCGGCCTTCCGGCACCGCGCCAAGCACGGCAGCGCCCGCGCCGTCGCCGAATAATACGCATGTATTGCGATCCGTATAGTCCGTTATGCGGGACAAGCAGTCCGCGCCGATAACGAGCACGTATTCATACATGCCTGTGGCGATAAAATTGTTCGCCGTCGCCAGACCGTATATGAAGCCGGAGCACGCCGCCGACAAATCGAAGGCGGCCGCTTTCTTCGCCCCCAAACGATCCTGCAAAATGCAAGCGGTCGAAGGAAAAGCCATATCGGGCGTAATCGTCGCCACGATAATCAGATCAAGCTGTTCGGCCGTAATGCCCGCCGAGCGCAGCGCCGCTTGCGCCGCATGAAAAGCCAAATCCGAGGTTGCCTGATCCGGCGCGGCGATCCGGCGTTCCTTCATGCCGGTGCGGGACACGATCCATTCGTCGTTCGTGTCCACCATCTTTTCCAAATCCGCATTCTTCAGCACGCGATCCGGCACATATTTTCCTGTTCCCAATATTCCAACCGAACGTAATGTCATAATGTTCAACAACTCACTTCCCGCTAATTTCCGATGAGATCGTTTCGATGAAATTGTTCCGTATGGCGGCTCTCGCCTGGCGAACCGCATTTTGAACGGCGGTGGCGTCGGAAGAGCCGTGCGCTTTAATGACGATCCCATCAAGACCTAGAAGCGGTGCGCCGCCGTGTTCCTTATAATCCATTTTGCTGCGGAGCCGTTTCAAGCCCGGCATTAAAATCGAGGCGGCCAGCTTTGTCAGCCAGGAACGGGTAAATTCCTGTTTCAATACGGAAAATAGCGCCCCCGCCGTCCCCTCGAGCGATTTCAGTAAAATATTGCCGACGAATCCGTCGCATACGAGCACGTCGCAGTTCCCGTTCAATACGTCGCGGGATTCGACGTTGCCGATAAAGCGGATCGGCGCCTGTTCCAGTAAAGGATACGTTTCTTTCGTCAGTTCGTTGCCTTTCATCGCTTCCGTTCCTACGTTGAGCAAGCCGACGCGCGGTTTTTTCACGCCATATACTTTTTCCCGGTAAATGCTCCCCATGATGGCGTATTGCAGCAAATGCTCCGGCTTCGCATCCATATTCGCGCCCAGATCGAGCGCCAGCACGCCTTGATCGTTCATCGTCGGAATGATCGGCGCGAGCGCGGGGCGCTCGATTCCTTTCATCCGGCCGACCACGAGCAATCCCGTTGCCATGAGCGCGCCGGTATTGCCGGCCGATATCATCGCCTCCGCCTGTTTCTCCTTGACAAGCCGGCCGGCAACGACCATGGAAGCGTCCTTCTTGCGCCGCACCGCCTTAACCGGCTCGTCGTCGGCGAGGATGACTTCCGAGCTGTGATGCACCCGAACGTTCGCGGGTTTCGTTCTTTCCGCCAAGAGCCGTTCCAACTCGGCTTCGTCCCCGACCAGAATGATCTCCGTGTCTGTCCATAACTGCGCGGCCGCGATCGCGCCTTCCACATTGCTGACCGGCGCGTGATCGCCGCCCATCGCGTCAATGGCAATCCTCATTCCTGGTTCACTCCTTCGCTGCCCGCTTCGTTGCCGGAACGATAGATAACAAAATTTCCTTGAAAAACCATCTCTTCCCCCACATACGTAAATACTTCGACTTTCGCTTTCCCTCTTTGACCGGATATGGAGCGCACATACGCCTTGGCGATGCATTTTTCGCCGAGATGAACCGGACGTATAAACCGGATATCCGCGGAAGCGGTCAAGGCGATTTCCTCGTTAATGACGGCGACGGCGAGCGAATTCGCCTGCGCGAATACATGATGGCCGCGCGCGATATGCGTACGGGAGAATACATGCTCCTCCCTTATTTCAAAGATGGAAATGCCGCTGCGGTCAAGCTGCAGATCGATAATATCTCCGATGATTTCGTGCAGCGGCAGCGAGCGTACGGAATCGTACGAGCGCTCGGCCATCAATTTCAGCCGTTCCCTCAGCTCCGGTATGCCCAGCTCCATCCGGTCGAGCCGTACCGTCTGAATGCTTACTTTCAACTGCCGGGTGAGCTCCTGGTCGGTTACGAACGGATTGTCTTCTATGATTTTGACTAATAATTGCTGCCGTTGTCTTTTGGGTAAACGTTCGATGTCCCGCACCACCTTTCCAGCCGTATTCAAAATCTTGAATCGCAATATGTATTTCAAGTCGTTCGTTTCAACCGCTTCGTCCATCTCTATCCATCGGCGCGACCGGCCGTTATTGACCCGTTCCTTGTTCACCGGTATCTAGAACCTGGTACTAGTGCTAAGTATATTAAATAATCGCTCAAAAAACAAACAAAAAAACTCCCAACGAGAGTTCATCGAAGTGAGCGCCCGCTCTTCAACGCTTGCAATGGATCCTATGCGGCCAATTCCGGCTTTGCGCCCTTGAGTATGTTGTATTCCTTACAATATTCGCATCATTGCCGCAGCCATCCCGCGCCCCAACGCCTTCATTACGGCAAAAAAATAGCACTCCACCATAGATGAAGTACTACTTAAGCGCATTATTGGCTAATGATTTCTCTAGATTTGTATGTTCCGCAAACTTTGCAGACGTGGTGAGCAAGCTTCAATTCGCCGCATTGCTCGCATTTTACCATTCCAGGCACCGCCAATTTAAAGTGAGTGCGACGTTTGTCGCGACGCGTTTTGGACGTTCTTCTTTGAGGTACTGCCATGTTCCCACCTCCTTACTATAATTCCGGATGTTTTCGCAATCGTCACTTTTGAGATTTGAAAAAATCTTTCAGTCCCGCAAGCCGCGGGTCGATTCGCTCGTTTGAACAGCTACAGGCTTGTTCGTTCAAATTTTGCCCGCAAGTCGGGCATAAACCTTTGCAATCCTCGCCGCACAACGGAACGTAAGGAAGATTCATGTACAATGTTTCTTCCACATACGGCTTGATATCGACCTGATCTTCGGATACGAAGATCAATTCTTCGTCTTCGTCGGCCTCGGCTGGATTCTCCATTTGTTTAAACTGTTCGTGGAACGGAATGACGTATGTTTCGGTGAGCGGAGCCAAACAGCGGGAACAGTTCAGATCCATCCGAACGTGCAATTCCCCGCGAACGTCGACCACAGACTCCGGCGCGGGGCTCGCCTGCAGGTCGACCCGCAGCGGGCTGATCGACGTAATGTCGTTCCGGCCTTCGATAATGTGATTGACATCGATCGTTTGATGAAATTCGGCGGTCTTTCCTTTGCCGATTTCGCGAAAATGAAAATGCATATCATCACTCCAAACAAACAAAGATTATTATAGCGATTCAGTTGCGCTTTTGTCAACCTTATTATCGCCGTGATATAGTAAGATATGAACCGAAACGAAAGGATTTGTGGGTGTTGAGAACGGTCGGAATCATTGTCGAATACAATCCGCTGCATAACGGACATGTTTATCATTTCCATCAATCGAAAGAACAAACCGGCGCGGGCGCCGTAGTCGCGATCATGAGCGGCCACTTTCTGCAGCGCGGCGAACCGGCGATCGTCGACAAATGGGCGCGCGCGGAGATGGCGCTCGCCATGGGCGTCGATCTCGTGCTCGAGCTGCCGGTCGCCTATGCCGTGCAGCCGGCGGAATGGTTCGCCTACGGCGCCGTCCGCGCGCTCGATGCGACCGGCGTCGTCGACGCGCTATGCTTCGGCAGCGAGTGCGGCGAGCTGACGCAGTTGCGCGCTCTCGCCAAGCTGCTCCGCGACGAGCCGCCGGGCTTGCGCGAGCTCGTCCGGGCGGAGCTGAAGCGCGGCGCCAGCTACCCGACCGCCTTCGCCGCGGCGGTCGCCGCGTATGCGGCCGCAAGCGCTTCCGGCGTTGTCGACGCCGCCGATCTGTCCGCGCTGCTCGCCCAGCCCAACAATACGCTAGGGCTTCATTATTTGATCGCGCTGGAACGGCTTCGGAGCGCGATCGAACCGTATACGGTAGCCCGCGTGAAGGCGGGATACGGCGAAGAGCGCTTTACCGACGCGCATATTGCCAGCGCGACCGCGATCCGCAAACGAATGGCCGGCGGCGATCCGGAGCCGGTACGGCCGTACATGCCGGAAGAGGCCTACCGCATACTGCGGCGGGAAATCGCGGCCGGACGCGGGGGCATCGGCTGGGAAGCGTTCGCAGGCCCGTTGTTCCACAGCTTGCTGGCGCGATCCGCCGCGGAATTGGCCGGGCTGCATGAGGTGAACGAAGGCTTGGAGCACCGCATCAAGCAGGCGCTGCCCCTATTGCCTTCCGTCAGCGTCGCTGCGCTGCTGGCCGCGCTCAAAACGAAAAGGTATACGCATACGAAGCTGCAGCGCACCTTGACCCATATTTTGCTGCAGCATCCGAAACGGCTTCTGACGCCCGACAAGTTGCGGCAAGGCGCCGGCTATTTGCGCGTCCTCGGCTTTTCCCGCCAAGGACAAGAGCTGTTAAAGCGCATGAAAAAGACGGCGAAAGTGCCGGTCGTGACGAATGCGGCGCAATATGCGAACAGGACCGGAGCCGATCCTTTGTTCGCGCTCGATTTGCGCGCCTCCTCCGTGTACGCCGCCGCAACCGCCGCCTCTTCGCCGCGCGCATTGTTCCGCGACTATTACGAACCTCCGCTCCGCCGCTAATCTTTGTCCGGGAGCTGCGTCAAATAGTCCAGCGCCTCATCCACCGTTTTGACGGGAACGAGTTGCATCGACGATTTGATCTGCTCCCATTTCCGCTTCGCTTCGGCGTAATTGTCTTGCGGCACGAAAAAGATATCGGCCCGCTGGCGGTCCGCCGCGACGATTTTATGCTGAACCCCGCCGATAATGCCTACCGATCCGCTCGGCGTCACCGTTCCCGTGCCGGCGATCCGGTAGCCTTTGCTCAAATCTCCCGCAGTCAATTGATTATAAATTTCCAATGTAAACATCAGTCCCGCAGAAGGCCCCCCGATATCGCCGGCCGAAAACGTAATTTGCTTGGACGGATCGTCCGCTTTCACTTTTTGCACGATGCCGAGCCGAAGCCCAAGCGCCGCCCGCGACTTCCCTTCGGGATCTTTGATTTCGATCAACTGGGCTGAGACGACCGTTTCTTTGCCTTTGCGCAGTACGGTAGACCGGATCGTATCTCCGACACGGTTGTTTTGCAGCGCGTAAGCCATATCTTCGTACTTTTCGATCTTCACGCCGTTTACGCTCAAAATTTCGTCCCCGGACTGAAAATCGTTATGCGTTTCCAACTCGGGGATGTTGTATATAACGACCAGCTTATCGGTAACGACCTGAAACGGCACGTTCGCATGCGTATAGGCCGCCATCATCGCGTTCGATTGCGAATCGCTCATGTTGATCAATTGCTCTGTCGCGTATTCTTTTTCCGAGCGGCCGGCCAAATTATTTTTGGAAATTTGCGCGTTCGCGTCGAAGGTCGACGCCACGATCGAGACGATATTCGCGTTTTTCCGCAATACGGTCGTCAGCATAAATGCGCCGTTCTCCGTCGTGTCCGCGGACGGGATGGATACCATCGGCCGAATTTCCTCGGCGCTGCCCGGCTCGTAGATAACATAAGGCGTCGGCATAAAGACGAGAATATAAGCTGCTACGACGATGCCGAAAATATAGAGAAGCAGCTTTATGCCGCTTCTATTCGCATATTGTTTCCCCATCGGTCTTTCGGTCGCTCCTTCCTTAAGAGGCTATGCAAAAAATCCGCCGTTCGACTTTTCGAACCCCGTCTTCTTCGGCAGGTCTAAACGTACGCCTGTCCGCGTAGACATGTACTATTGCGTATGTCTATGCGAAGAGGTGAAGAATATGTTCGGCGCAATCAATCGGCACGACAGTCCGATCGTCACGGTCATTATGGGTTTTAGCGCTGTATTGCTTGTCGTTTGTATCGTCCTGTACCCCGACCAAGCGTTTCAAGCTTCGCTTCAAGGGTTATCCATTTGGTGGAAACTTGTTTTTCCCGCCTTGCTGCCATTTCTCGTGTTGTCGGAAATTTTGATCGCCTTCGGCTGGGTTCATGCCTTGGGCGTTTTAATCGACCCGCTGCTGCGGGTATTGTTTCGCATCCCCGGTGTCGGAGGCTGGGCGATGTCGCTCGGCTGGACCGCGGGTTATCCCGCCGGCGCGGTCGCCGCCGTCAAGCTGAGGCAGCAGAAAGCGCTCAGCCGGCAGGAGGCGCAAAGGCTGCTCGCATTGTCCCATGTCAGCAATCCGGTTTTTATGATTGTCGTTGTCGGCGTCGGCTTTCTGCATCAGGCGGAACTCGGTCTCATGATCGCGATCGTTCATTGGTCGTCGATCGTCATTACCGGTTTGCTGCTGCGCTGGTTCGCCCCGCCGGCGCCTGAACCGGCGCCGGAGCGAGCCGCCCCGGCTCGTTACGCCTCTGTGACAGGCGGGATGTTCGCCCGCGTCCGGCGCATGATCGCGGCGATGCGGGACGCGCACCGCCAAGACGGGCGCAGCTTCGGCAAACTGCTCGGAGAAGCGGTCGGCTCCGCCGTTCAAACCTTGCTGATGGTCGGCGGGTATATGATGATATTTTCCGTCGTCATTCAAGTCGTACGTCTCGCCGTGCCTCAGGAAATGAGCCGTTATGCGATCAACGGCTTTTTTGAAATCAATCTCGGCGCCCATGCCGTCAGCACCGCTCCGTTCGCGTCGCAAATGTGGCAAATGGCCTTTCTCGGCGCCATTCTCGCTTGGAGCGGCATTAGCGCGCACTTGCAAGTTCGCAGCATTACGCGCGCGACGGATTTAAGCTACGCTTCTTTTCTCGGCGCGCGGCTGCTGCACGCCGCGGTCGCGTTCGTCCTTACCTTCGCGTTATGGCAGCCGCTGCAACGTCTTGTAGGAGGCAACGTTCGGGCGCTCGCCACATTGTACGCGCCGCAGAATGGGGATGCTTCCCGGGAGGCGTCCGCTCCGCTTGTCGAATCGCTGTTTCGCGCATTAACGACCGTCCAGCCTTACGCGCTGCTGCTATGGCTTATTTTGCTGTTAAGCTTGATGATCGTTCTTTCGGCCGCCATCGCCGCGTTTCGTCCCCGCAAACCGTAAACGGAGCATGGGTGGTTTGGGGACGGAGTCCCAAGGGGATACTTCGCTATTCGAAGGCAATCCCATTCTAACGAAAGCACATATCGCTATTCATTGAAAATCGGCGATTTTGCCGCCTTTTCCCCTTCATTAGCGTGTTTTAGTTTCGTTACACGAGCATCAAGGTGATTTACAGGCTATTAGCGTGTTTGCGTTTCGTTAGCGCACACAGCGCGAATCGCCGGCTTTTTCCCTCATTTCCTGTTTGGTTGGGGGAATACATGCATGTTTTGCAGGAACTGGTATTCGACACGGCCAGTTGCGGCCCAATCGCGCATAACAACTTCCATAAACTCGAATCCGCATCCTTTTACGATGCAACGCTAGTGCTCCTTGCCGGCGTACTTCCCGCGCAGCGCCCGCTCCACCACCGGAGGAACCAGATCGTTGACGGGGCCGCCAAATTGCGCGACTTCCTTCACGATGCTCGAGCTTAAGTAAGAATATTTCGGGTTGGTCATCATAAATATCGTTTCGATATCTCCATCTAATTTATGATTGGTCGACGCCATCTGAAGCTCATATTCAAAATCGGTTACCGAGCGGATTCCCCGCACAATGACATGCGCTTGTTTTGTTCGCATATAGTTCACCAGCAAATCGCGGAAGCTGTCCACTTCAACGTTAGGCAAATGCGCCGTAACCTCCATCAGCAGATGTTTCCGCTCCTCCACCGTAAAAAGCGGGTTTTTGCTCGTATTGTTAAGTATAGCGACGATCAGTTTATCGAAATGCTTCGCCGCGCGTTGAATAATATCCATATGTCCTTGGGTTACCGGATCGAAGCTGCCCGGGTAGACGGCTACTCTCGGCGTCCGTTTTGTTTGTTCGGTCATGTTGGCTCCCCCTTAGAGTTTTGTGAGCGTTACTTCTTTGATTTGCTGCGAACAAAACTTGCTTCGGAAGCATACGCTTTGTTTTGTGAGCGTTACTTCTTTGATTTGCTGCGAACAAAACTTGCTTCGGAAGCATACGCTTTGTTTTGTGAGCGTTACTTCTTTGATTTGCTGCGAACAAAACTTGCTTCGGAAGCATACGCTTTGTTTTGTGAGCGTTACTTCTTTGATTTGCTGCGAACAAAACTTGCTTCGGAAGCATACGCTTTGTTTTGTGAGCGTTGATTCTTTGGTTTGCTGCGAACAAAACTCGCTTCGGAAGCAAGCGCCTAGTCTTGGGAAGCGAGATAGCAATATACGGCCACCTTCGTGTCCCCGTAAGTTGAAAGCTTGACGCAACGGAACGCGTCGAACGTCTCGGGATAATGATGCTCCGCATCGAATTCGACAAGAACGGTCGCTCCTTCGCGAACCAATTTTTTTTGCGCCATCGATATCATTAATTCGTCCATATCCTTCATACGGTAAGGAGGATCGAGGAAAATAAGATCGAATGCGGCATTGCGCTTCTCGAGCGCCTTAAGCGCCCGTACGGCGTCATTGCGGTATACTTCCGCCTGCTCGGCCAAATTCGCGGCGCGCAAGTTGTGCCGGATCGCCTCGACGCTTTTCGGATCTTTATCAATAAAGACGGCGCGCTCCATCCCCCGGCTTAAAGCTTCGATCCCGAGTCCTCCCGTCCCCGCGAATAAATCGAGCGCGGCCCCTCCTTCAAAATAAGGACCGATCATGCTAAATATCGCTTCCTTCACTTTATCCGTCGTCGGCCTCGTGCCCATGCCGGGCACCGCTTTTAACGGACGGCCTTTCGCCTTGCCTGAAATTACTCTCAATGAAGTTCCCCCGCTTTGCTGCATTTCCCAACATTATGATCGCTTATGTTATCGTACCACTTGAGCCGTCCGATGCCAAGACTGGCGCAATCGGCCGGCAAGCTGATCTTTTCCTTTTCATGTCGTTATTATTACAATATTTCCCCGAATGTATAATTCCGACAAGATGGGCAATACTTAAATTATCGACATCATCGAATGTCGTAGACAACCGCGGAGAAGACTTACGTTTCCCCATAAGTTCTTCGTCCGGTTTCTCCTCTCCCATGATGGGCGCTCCGAAAGGGGCGCCCGAATTATTTTACGGCCGTAAGCTCAAAGTCCCGCCGCCGGGGCTTTTTTTGCGGCACAAAAAAGATCGCTCCCCCAAGCCTCTTAAGGCCGGTGAAGCGATCTTTCTTGCTTATGAGTTTACGATTGTGGATTTCTGTTTCTGCCCATCATGCCGGCCAAACCGATCAAACCGAGCAGCCCCAGCCATCCCCAGTTGCCGCCGTTCGTTCCCGTATTATAGGCGCGGTAATTGGTCGTTCCTGTCGTTACGCCGTTGTAATTAGTCATTCTTTGCCCTACGTTGTTGCCCGTTCTCGTCACTCCAGCGTTATCGAAGCCGGAATCGTAAGTACGGTAACCGCCTACTCCGTTTGTGGTCGTGCCGTAATTGGTCGTAGTGGTGCCGACGCCTGTCGTCGTCGTACCCGTCGTTGCAACGGTTTGTGCGCTAGCCGAAAAAGCAACGCTAACCGTCAGCAACATAGCGGCCGCGAAACAAAACAATGCTTTTTTCATGATATATATCCTCCTTGGTATGTTTAGGTGGTATTTGTAAGTTAGGATTTGTACAAATACATTATTTATTCACCATGATTCATGTATTTATTTCCCATACCAGGCGAATACTCATAAATCGTTACTGCGATTGCTTGAGGGGTTTCGTGTATTTCCTTTCATGCTCCGGTTCGATATGAATAAATACTTTAGGCCGATGGAGCACCTCTTGAATATCCTTCTCGATGCGGTCGCATAGATGATGCGCCGTTTCAACATTAATATCGGACGGAACGACCAAGTGGAAATCGATATATTCTTCGGGCCCGGACCTTCTCGTTCTCAGATCGTGATACTCGATAAACTCGTTGCTGTAAGAATCGATAATATGCCGGATGCGGCCCTCCTCTTCTTTGGACAATCGGGTGTCCAATAAAGGCAGGAACGACTCCTTTCCGAGCGATACGGCTTCCTTCATAATATACAGCGCTATCGCGATACCGATCAGGGGATCGAGAATATGCCAGCCGGTCAAACTGACCAGCAGCAAGCTCACAGCGACCCCTAACGACGAATAAACATCGGTCAACAGATGCAACGCGTTGGAACGCATCGCAACGGACTGAATTTTTTCGCCCGTTTTTTTCACGTATCGTCCGACTACGAAATTCACAGCCGCTCCGATCAGCATAACGGACACGCCCAACATCGGCAGCCGGATCGGTTCGGGGTGAAGGAGCTTGTGAACGGATTCGTATATAATCCATATTCCCGCAACAAAAATAAGCAATGTTTCAATCGTGCCTGAAATGTTCTCGAATTTGCCGTGACCGTACGGATGCTCCTTATCGGGCGGCCGGGAAGAAATTCGAACCGAGAAAAATGCGATCACGGACGCCATCAAATCGAGCGAGGAGTGAATCGCTTCGGAAACGACGGCGACCGATCCGGTAATGATTCCCACAATAAGTTTCAGCAAAACGACAAACGTATTGCTCACAATAGATAAACCGGCTACTTTCGTTGGCTGCAACATAATCAATCCTTTTCCATCAAACTCTATCATCATGCTTGAATTCTATATTATCCGATGAAGTTTGTGTGGGTCTAGAGAAACATTGTTGCCTCAAAACTTATTTATTATAAGCAGCCAACTTTGTTTGGCATAAGGAAAACATTTTTCATCGCACAAAAACGCTACGTGATCAAAAGATGACTTTTTGAACAACCTATTCAAACAGGCGCATTTTGCTTTATTTTTGCACGATAAATCTGCTTATTCTCAATAATTCGCAGCGGTGCGGTCCATTGTTCCGTGTCCGGCAAAGTATCCACCGCATCTTCCACCGCCTGCAACTTCGCGTCCAACTGATCGATGTAATGCAGCGCTACCGCTTCGGGAATCTGCGGCTGCACCGGACTCCCCCATTCCCCCAAATTGTGATGCGATAAAATGAGATGCTGCAAGAGAACGACCGTTTCGGAATTCGTATCGATGCCGCTTGCAATTGCCGCTTCCACAGTCCAATTGGCGGCCAATGAAATATGCCCGAGCAATTTGCCCGTGAAGCTGTAATCCTTCACGATCCCAAGTTCGGCGTCCATCTCTTCCGTTTTCGCGATATCGTGAATGAGGATGCCCGCCAGCAGCAAATCCCGGTTAAGAAACGGGCGTTGCTTCGCTACGAATTCCCCTAACTCAAGCATTCTGACAATATGGTACGCGAGTCCCGCATAAAAAGCGTGATGCATCCCTTTTCCGGCCGGATAATGCATCAGCTTATCTTCGACTTTGGCGATAACGTACTGGACAATCGTTCTCATGTCTTCATCCGTAAGGCTTGCCGCGGTTCTTTTCATAACGCCCACCAAATCGACAGGCGGGACCGGGGCCGACCGGATAAATTCCGTCAGCGAATAGCCGTCTTCATCGGTGGCCGGCCTCATCCGGACGACTTTGAATTGCAGCTTTTCCCTGTATGTATGAACAATACCTTTTACCTTCACCAACATCGGCGCGAAATAGGTCTCCTTGTCGGCCGGCGCCGCATCCCAGAATTTAGCGGAAATTTCCCCGCTTCGATCGGCCAGGATCAGATCGAAATAATCCTTCGGCGGCGTGCCGTTCGTCTGCTTGACCGCAGCGCTTTTCAGCAAATAAAATCCCGTTATTTCGTCCCCGTCGGCAAACGTTTTAATTAAACTCATTGTATTCCTCTCCCATTTCAAAAAATTAAATCGACCGGCATCCATGCTCCTATCCATTATATCATGCGATTGACAGCCTTTATTGCAACAATTTATGATCGATGCCCTGTCCTTTTTATCGTTGAAGAATACAATACTTTAAGGAATTATATTAAAAGGGCGCTCTATCAACGCCCGCAAAAGGAGGGAAACGTATGGTATTCCATCTTTTGTTCCAGCTTGCTCTCATCGTTATCGTCATTCGTTCGGTCTATGTCGCCTATCAAACGATTACGAGGAAATCATGGTTTGAGATGCTGTTCCACATTTCCATCGCTATTGCGGCATTAAATTTTATCGATATTTTAAAACTTTAGCGCAGACGTGGCTCCTAAGTAAGCAAAGACAGCGAAGAGCCCAAGGATTCTCTTGGGCTCTTCATGACGCTAACCGGCTCGGTTAATCGCCGAAAGGAATATATATTGGAAAGGGGACGGTCTGAAAACACCGGATTTATTCCGTTTTCTTACCAGCTTGCGATAAGGTTGTCTCGGAAGCCGGCGGTTCGCCGCAAGCGTCCGAATGTTCATTCGTCCGGGCTTTGGCGGAATGATGGATCGCTGCGAGCAACACGGCGCACGACAAGAGTGATACGGTTATTTTATCCGGTTTCATAACTATCCTTCCCCTAGATTACTCTTTTTCACGATTACATAGTTACAGTATACCGGCGCAACATTAAAACAAAATTACGCCTATATTAAAATTAGATTAAATTATGTTATTGCCATTCTTATAGTGCGTGTTCTAAAAGTCGACTTTTCAGCACCGAGAAGGTTGCGAGAACCCGAAGAAGGAGGAGCGGAGTGTAGGCAAAACCTACATGAGCACCGGACTTCGAGGGTGAACGCAAGATTCGATGTCGATTCCGCTCCCAATATACTCTTCGTGATCAAAAGTGGACTTTTTGAACAACCTCTTATCATTGCCCATCCGCCGGCATATCGTCGGACGATTCCGCAGGAGCATCCGTTGCCGCATCCTCGTCATTCGCCGGCGCATCTCCGCTATCCGCCGCCGGGTCCTCCACATTGGAATCCGTTGGAGCCTCTCCCATGTCACCTGTATCGGTCATGCCCCCCGTATCCTCCGTGCCGCCTTCCGGAACGTCAGTCATGCCGTCCGTTGTCGTATCGCCTTGTTCCACGCCCGAATTCGTATCGTCTACGGACCCGGGATCCGCACTGCCCGAACATCCTGCCGCCACCAACATCACTGCAAGCGCCAAAAGAACCAATACATTTTTTTTATTCCATTTCATTTCCTATCCCTCCATATATAGACGTTTTCATTTTAGGTATCTCTTTGAACAAAGCTTCGAGTTCTCTTATGGGATCACATGTTAATCCCTCCTTTTTTTGTGTTAGTTTGTACTGTACAGACCGAGTCTGAAAGCAGCATTAAATGAACATTAAAGTTTAATTAAATTAAAAGGTAAATATTTACATTAGGACTGACTCTGTCTTGCAGGCAAATGAACAAAAAAAAACATGCCCGCTTAGCGGACATGTTCGTACTCCATTCTTTGTTCTGACGTCCCTTGTTATTCCCATGGATATTTCGTGAGCAGATAGTCGGCGAATTTTTTGCTTTCTTCTCTTCTGATTTTCCGCATTTCCGCCCGTTGCGGCGCGGTTTCGTGCATTTTATGCTCCTCTTCCGTTTCGGGAATGACCTTCGGCACCGGCACGGCTTTGTTATGCTCGTCGAGCCCCACGAACGTCAAAAAAGAGGTGGCCGCTATTTTCCGCTCTCCGGTTCGTAAATCTTCCGTAATGACTTTCACGAACACTTCCATCGAAGTTCTTCCCGTCCAGGTGACGAACGATTCCAAAGAAACGGAATCGGTGGGACGAATCGGATAGAGAAAATCGACCGAATCGGTAGAAGCCGTTACCGCAGTGACACGACACAGTTTGGAAGCGGATATGGAAGCGATGTCGTCGATATAGGACATTAATTTGCCCCCGAACATCGTTTCATGATTGTTGACGTCCAAGGGAAACACTCTTGATGTCTTAAAACATCTCGTCTCTTTGATATAAACGCCGTCCATGCTTGCTTGTTACGCCTCTTTCGTCGCGGTTTCTTTTCTTCAAACGGGAGACTCATCAAACCATTTCGTTTTTGATATTTGTTCCTAGTTTGCCATCATATCTCCATAAAAATACGGCACCTCTCAGGGTGCCGCAAGAGATGCTTACAGCCTAACCGGATACGCCCGCGCTTTCGTTATAAGCCGTGCCCGCCAACCGTTCCATTTCCTTAAGCACTTGCCCGCCTATACAGTCTACCACCGTATAATCGGTTGCGGTCGCGTAAACGGCCCGCAGCCGAAGACGCAGCGAATAGGCGGCAGCCAAGCAGGCCGTCGCCTGCTTCATGGCAGCCGAATAGTCCGACTTCACCCGCGCCAACTGCTCCCTATACCGTTCGTCGGTTCCCGGTTCCATCGTCCGCTCGTACATATCGAGGATTTCGTCGCCTTCCCTGCTCGGATTGTGCTCATGAGGAGCCGTACTGTCGAAAATCGCCGTCCCGAGCTCCGGGACGATCACCATATCGATACTGTTCGGGTCGAAGCCGCAATGGAACATTTCCACGTGAAAGCGGCGTTTCTCGGCTTCGGCGGCCAGCTTTTTCAGCATTGTCGACTTGCCGGAACCCGGACGTCCCTTGATAAAAATTCGCTTGCTCGCCCCCTCCGTAATGTTGGGCACATAATCGACAGCTCCCTGGGGCGTCGCCGCTCCAAGGAATAAATGCCTTATGCCGCCTGCTTCGTTCGTCCCTTGGCCGCTATCGCCGAATAATTCGGCCATAAGCTCCTCTACGACCCGATCCGCCTTCTCGAACGACATGTTCCCGATATAAATCTGTTCCCATTCGTCATGGATGCGCAAAGCGCGCTGAAAGCATTCGTACGCCTCACGATGCTCCGTACCGATTCGCTCCAGCAAATTTGCAATTTCCTCCCGGCGGTCGGCCAATCGCCCCGCGTCTACGGCTTCTCCGAAATCGAAAGTTTGCACGGCCGTCCCCGGCAGCGCCGTCTTCGCATCGGCAAAGGCAGAGCCGTCGACGACGCCGATCCGCAAATCGGCCGCGATCAACCCGTCCAGCGTTTCCGGATCCCGCGGGCTATGGAACAGTTCCAAGCGTTGCCCTCGACCCGACATATCCTCTGCGATACGGCGAATGAGCGAAGATTTCCCCGTTCCCGGTTCTCCTTGCAGCACAATGACATGCCGCAGCCCCCGAAAAGCCGATTCGTACAAGCTGTGCAAACCCCGCGCCGTATTCCCTTCCGCAAAAAAATGTCTCGTTGTGCCGAACATATTCGAACCTCTCCTTTCTGTCTGCAACTATCCATTGTATCATATGCGAGCGTCAAATAGGTGTGTTTGCCCAGCGGAAGCGGGCGGAAACAAAAAAAAGCGCATCAAATCGTTGCCGATCCGTGCGCTTTCTTATTCTAATTCTTTTGTCAAAAAAATGTCCAACGCCTTATCTCCCTGCTTTCTTACCCGTTCCTAACCGGCAATGCAATCTTTCCTTTCACGCCGTAGTGAACGGTCCATGTAATCATTTTCCCTGCGATGCTGACCGCAAGAATCGTATACAACGTTTCGGCGATCGGCAAATAAACAAGCGACAGCAATAATACGATCACGTCAAACAATATGAACATCGTTCCGATTGAAATTCCGGTCCACTTGCTCAGAAATAAAGCCAAGATGTCGTCGCCGCCCGTCGCTCCGCCGAAGCGAAGCACGATCCCGGCTCCGAATCCGGTCGTTACGCCCGACAATATCGCCGCGATGAGCATATTATGGCGAAAGTCCATGACCAAAGGCGAGAAGCGCTCGAACAAATCGTAAAATATGGACAGCGAGGCTGCGGCAATTACCGTATTGAGCAAAAAATTGCGCCCTTTCACAAACATCGCAGCGACAATGATCGGAATATCGAGCATCAGCATCGTAATCGCAGGCGACCAGTCAAACGCGTACTTGCCCAGCAATGCCAAACCGACAAAGCTTCCTTCCGCCAAATTATTCTGAAAATTGATGTGATAGTAACTAAAAGCCAAAATAAACGTACCGATTAAAATGACAGCAATTTGTTTACCCTGTTGAATCCGTTCTTCTTTTCTCCTCATATAAGTTCCCTCTTATCGTCGTTGGTTTCGTTTCAAACGTACAACCAACCACGTGAAGAAACTTCGAGGACTTCATCCTTCGCATCATCACACTCTTCTTTCGTAATTGGTTGTTGGCAAGCCGACATATCAACCAATGACGAAGCTAAGTGTAGGAGAGATCATAACGTTTCCAGACTGTCCTTTGGGAATTCGTCCTTCGGGGACACATGGTATCCTGATCCTTTCTTTTTTTGAAATGATACATTTATTATACCACAACATGCATCGTTTAAGAAGAAAGAATTTTCAGAATATTTTGTCTAATAAAGGCGGTTTTTGTATCGGAAACGTTCACCTTTCGGCCGTTTTTTCTGTGACTTAGATCACAATTCACTCCCTTTACCGGTACTATACTGGGACTCATGGCGATATGCCAAGGGATGCAACACATTATACGATGGAAAAAGAGGGATGAACGATGTTGAATCAACGAACGATATCATTAAATCGACTGTACCGGTGTTGGAGACGAACGGCCGGGCTATTACGGAAACATTTTACAAGCTCTTATTTGCGAACTACCCCGAACTTTTAAATATATTCAATCACGCCAACCAACGGCAAGGCAAACAGCAGGCGGCGCTGGCGAATGCGGTATATGCCGCCGCGGCCCACATCGATCGGCTGCATGCGATCATGCCGACGGTCGAGCAAATTGCGCATAAGCACCGTGCGCTCCCAACACCCTGCCCCCGCGCTCGCGGACGGGGTGTTGGTTTATTTTTTGCAAATCGCGAAAATTCCGCTTGAAATGAGAATCCGTATTCGCTATTCTGAATATAATCATAACAGGAACATATGTTTGATTATTGGAATAAATTATACAACCGTTAAGGAAGTGTTCGCATGAAAACCGTTCCCCAGCAAACGGAAGAAGATTTCCTGCTCGTCAAACAATACGTGCTGCTCCCGATCTTGCTCGATGTACTGGAGCGGGATATTAACGTTCTTGGAACCGTCCGTTTAAAGATGCCCGAAGTCTATATTAACCATCTGCGCCAGGTGCAAGATCAAACCCACAAAGATTTGGTACGAATCAGAAACAGGCTGAAGACGCGCGGCATTCGCGTATATGAGGAGAATCGAACGGCAAATGGCATCGAAGCCCTTTATCTTTGCCGCGGATACCACCGCAAATTGTCCATGCTGTGGAGTGTCGTGAAGTCCGACATCGAAAGGGGGCTTACCCGGTATCTTCAGAATTGAAATTTTTGACAAAACCTCGCTCGCTTCCCCTGCCTTCTTCTTTTTGCTGCTTTATCGATAACTTATTTGCTGTAGATTTAGGAGTATCTTGGCGATTTTTACATTCTAATTATTCCCATTGCATTACGAACGTACATTCTGTATATAATAAGAATACACGTTCGTATTGGGCGGCGTGTACCGACTTTGTTAGCACTTCTCCGAATCGATTATAGGAGTGAATTGCCATGCATCAAGAGCGAACCATTATGTTAATTGACGGACAATCATTCTATGCCTCGATTGAAAAGGCGGGCCGGCCGGACTTAAAAAACAAGCCGGTAGCCGTAGGCGACCCTTCCAGAAAATCCGGAATCATTCTGGCCGCTTGCCCGGTGGCCAAATCACGCGGCGTAACAACGGCCGAAAGAGTGGGCGAGGCGCTTGCGAAATGTTCCGATTTGGTCGTCATACGGCCCCGAATGCAAACTTATATCACCATATCCTTGCTTCTTACCGAGATCTTCGAGTCCTTTACGGACCAGGTCGAACCTTATTCCATTGACGAACAGTTTCTTGATATTACAGGTTCTATCGGTTATTTCGGGGCGCCGGAGGAGATTGCCCGCGAGATCCAAACGCATGTCCTGCTATCGACGGGAGTTTGGACGCGTTGCGGAATTGGACCAACGAAAGTGTTGGCCAAAATGGCTACCGACAATTTTGCCAAAAAGACGTCCAAAGGCATCTTTAAACTTGGCTTCGACAATTTGGAATCCGTATTATGGCCGTTGCCGGTGCATCGAATGTTTATGGTCGCTTCCCGAATGACTCGGCATTTTACGCGCATGGGTCTTTGCACGATCGGCGACATTGCACGTCTGGAACTGAATGATTTTAAAAGGCGCATGCGGCGGGAGATGGGTAAACAAAGCGATATACAGGCGGAATATTATTGGCAGACGGCGCGTGGAATAGACCCCAGCCCTGTCGTGGCAAGCATTCGCAATCAATTAAAATCGGTTAGCCACGGCAAGGCGCTCAGAAGCAGCCTTTATCGGAAGATGGAAGATATTGAGGTTGTGCTGCTGGAATTGGTGGTGGAGGTTTGCCGCCGCAGCAGAAGGCTGGGTTATATCGGGCGGGTCGTGTCCGTCGGAGCGGCGGAAACGGATGGCCAACGTTCGGCCTCGTTTCATAGACAGGTAACGATTCCTCATCCTACCTCCCTTTCACATGAAGTCGCATCGGCGGCTCTCGGAATTTTCCGTAAACATTGGAGCGGCATGCCCGTTAGCCACCTCTATGTTGCATTGACCGAGTTGACAGACGATAACGTTATTCAGCTTACTTTTTTCGACGACCGAATCAAGGCATACCGCCTGGAAAGAGTAACGGATGAGATTAAGGATAAGTATGGCAGCGCCGCTATTATGAGGGCATCGTCGTTACTACAGTCCGGAGTAGCCCGCGAGCGGGCGGAACAGATTGGAGGCCATTACAAATGAGCAAACTGGACGGCAACGAACGGTGGAAGTCCAAAATGCTGCTTACCGAGCATCAAGAACAATACGAACATCGCCACGACGCAAAGAACTCCCGGAAACGGCCTACGGAGGACGAGTTGATCATGATCCGGGACTGTATCCTGCTTCCGTACATGTTAAGCATGGTACAAAAGAGCATCGAAGACATAGAGAACCGTTCCAATCTTCTAAAGCAGCTTTATTTGACCGCAGGCCGGGTATTAATGAACCGAATAAGTGCGGATTTGTACAGACTGCGCCGCGAATTGTCAAGGCGTAATATTAAAATCATGAATGACGAGCAAGCGGATATGGTAATATATCACCGTTTTATTTGCAGAGGATACGAGGAACGCTTTGGAATGGTTCGGGATGTTATGCGTTCGGAAATCAGCATTCGATTGTCCAAATATGTGAAAGAATTGGCCGGCCGAATGAGTGCAAACGAATAATCGTTACTGCCATTAAAACAATGTTTCAAATAAAAGAAATATGTTCAATAGGACGACTAAAAAAGCGATGATCCAAGCCAATATCGTTGTCAAGCGGCGATTCACTAATCCCCCCATAATATTCCTATTGCTTGTAAACATAATGAGCGGTACCAGCGCAAAAGCAATTCCAAATGAAAGCACGACTTGGCTTATCACTAGCGCATTCGTCGGATTGACGCCTGAAATAATGATTAGCAGCGGCGGAATCATCGTAATCGCTCTTCGGATATATAAATGGATTCGTTTGTTAATAAACCCTTGCATGACGATATCGCCCGACAATGTACCGACGGCGGAACTTGATAATCCCGCTATAAGCAAACCGAGAGCGAATGAAATCGAAGCAGTCGGTCCGACATACTTATGAAATTCGTCGAAAGCAATACTTAAATCTTCTATAAACAAGCCGTATTTATGAAACAATGCCGCCGACACGACCAGCATGCTCATATTGATCGCCCCCGCGACGACCATTGCTATAATAATATCGATAAGCTCAAATTTGAAAATTTGCTTTTTTTCTTTCTCGTTCTTTCCGACGACCCGATTTTGGGTAAGCGAAGAATGCAGGTAAATGGCATGCGGCATCACCGTCGCGCCCAATATGCCGGCAGCGAGCAGAATGCTATCCGTCCCTTGAAACCTTGGCGTAAATATACTTTTGGTCACAGCGGCAAAATCGGGTTTCACCAAAAAGATTTGGACCGCAAACGCCAATACGACAATAAAAACCATGGAGCCGATGACGGCCTCAAAAGTACGGTATCCCCGCCGCTGAAACTCCAATATGGCAAATGATCCGACAGCTGTAATCGCGGCAGCCGGAACCATCTGAATATGAAATAATAAATATAATCCTAACGCAGCCCCTATAAATTCCGCCAAATCCGTTGCAATAATGACAAGTTCGCTTTGAATCCATAAAAGAACGGAAACGAATTTAGGTATTCGTTCTCGTGCTACCTCGGGCAAATTTTTCCTTGTTGCGATGCCCAGCTTAGCCGACAGGGATTGAATGAGTACCGCCATTAAATTGGAGACGACAATGACCCACAGCAAAAGATATCCGTATTTCGACCCCGCTGTAATGTTTGTTGCAAAGTTGCCGGGATCAATATAGGCAACAGCCGCTATGAATGCCGGGCCCAGGAACGGGAAAATTTTTTTTACGCCTGACAGCTTCCCTTGCAGCGCCGCCTGTGCTTTCCGGGAGGTTTTTTGGGTCGGGGTTCGGTTCTTCAATGTCATCCGTCCTCCATAATTAAGATGGATAGGAAGAAAACTTAATTTAGCTTGCCCGAATCAGGGGTCCCTTATCAATCGACTGTGAAAAGCGCAAACCCAAAGTCTCTTGCAAAACGATTCGGATAAAATGGCTCCGATTGTCAAAAAATAAAGTGAAAAATTCGCAAAGTCAGGGGATTGGCATGAAGTTATCTTCGTTATTGATCGGACTCGTCACGACACGAATTTCCGGCGACCCGCATATTGAGATTAACCGCATCGTCGTCGATTCCCGACAGGTGAAGCAGGGAGATCTGTTCGTCTGCATTCCCGGCTTGACGGTCGACGGCCATCGATTCGCGGCCGAAGCGATAGCGAATGGAGCCGTTGCCTTGATGACCGACCGGGAAATGGCCGGATTGTCCGATCCGATAACGATCGTACAAGTGCGCGACACCCGGCGGGCTCTCGCCGTTATGGCCGACGCATTTTACGGGCATCCTTCCCATCGTTTGAAGCTGATCGGCGTGACCGGCACAAACGGCAAGACCACGACAACCCATATGATCGAAACGATCCTGAACCGTTACGGCCAAAAAACCGGCTTAATCGGTACAATGTACATGCGTATTGGCGAGCATCAGGAGAAAACGGTAAATACGACGCCCGAATCGTTGGAGTTGCAGCGCTATTTGCACGATATGAAAAAGCATGGGGCCGAATACGCCGTTGTGGAAGTTTCGTCTCAAGCGATCGATATGGGCAGAGTGAGAGGCTGCGATTTCAAAACGGCGGTATTCACCAATTTAACGCATGATCATTTGGATTACCACCGAACGATGGATCGATATCTTCATACGAAAGCGCTCTTGTTCGCTCAACTCGGCAATAAATTCGGGGCGCCGCCGAAGACGGCCGTATTAAATACGGACGACCCCGCGGCACAATATATCGCCGAACAAACTTCCGCGACCCTCGTCACATACGGAATCCGCCATCCCGCCGACGTATGGGCGAGCGACATACGAACGATGCCGGACGGGACGACGTTTACGGCGAATACGTTTCGGGGCGCGTTTCCGATCCGTTTAAACATTGTCGGCTGGTTTAATATTTACAACGCGCTGGCCGCGATTGCCGTTTGCCTCATCGAAGGCGTGCCCGTCGAGCATATTCGCTCAGGCCTTGCGTCGTTTATGGGGGTGAAGGGCCGGTTCCAACCGATACGCAGCGGACAAGACTTTTCGGTTATTGTCGATTACGCGCATAATCCCGACGGGCTGGAAAAGGCTTTGAGAACGGCGCGCGAACTGACGAGCGGCAAGCTGATTTGCGTCTTCGGCTGCGAAGGCGACCGCGATCGGGAGAAGCGTCCCATGATGTCGCAAATCGCCGCGCAATGGTCCGACCTCGCGATTCTAACGTCCGACAATCCCCGTTCCGAAGATCCGGATCGCATTATTGACGAGATGGCGCGAGGGCTGGGCGCGAATCCTTTCGCCGACCGCTGTTTGCGCATTACAGACCGCAGGGAAGCGATTCGCCACGCGATCCATGCGGCAGGGACGCAGGATTGCGTCATTATTGCCGGCAAAGGGCATGAGACGGTCCAAATCGTTAAAACGGACAAGCTGCCATTCGACGACTCCGAAGTGGCCGCGGAATTCATTCGGGAGAGAAGCCGAAGCAGATAGGAGACGCTACGTCCGACCTTTTCCCCGTTGCAAGCCGGAGAGGATCATGATCGCGTACGCCCAGAAAAGCCATGCGCACAGAAGCGGAAGTTGTTCCGCGGTCAACCCGGGAAAGACCGTTTGGTACCAAGCAATACTGAACATGTCCAGCAGCATGCCGGGGACAGCCACCGAGACGGCAGCATGCATACGTTCGCCGCGGGAAACGTTTCGCAACTTGAACAACCCGATTAAGACGGGCCGCATCGCCAGAACGACGGCAAAAAGGACAACAATCAACGTCATATTGCCGGGATCGAGCAAGACCGAACCGCCGAACCTGAAAACGAGCGTAGCGGCCAGCCATAACAAAAAACCGAATATCGCAAAAAAAATCATTGCAATCCCTCCCTATTCGCTTGCGTCAAACCATAAGTTGCAAAGCCGCTCGACCGCATCGTACGCCTCGTCGACGGGAAAATCCTCGTTCAACAGAGCTTGCAGCGCTAAACCGTCAATCAGCGCATTGATAAGAATCGCGGCCGTCCCGGACGGCAGTTCTTCCGTTCTCTGTCCCGCGCCGTCCAGCAATTGGCTGAGGCGGTCGTTTTCCATCCGAAGCAATGTCCCGAGTTGTTTGCGAATATCGGCTTGCTGAAAACCGGCGACTACAAGCGAATAAAACAATTGATGGTAAAAAGATCGGTATTGGCAGCGGCTTCGGGCGGATTGCAGCGCTTGCCCGATCCCCTCCCTGCGCTCGAGCGAAACGGTCCGGTTATTCAAATCGTTCCATGAAGATTCGCATAAATCTTTGACAATTTCGAACAATAGCTGATCTTTCGTACGAAAGTGATAAAATACCGTGCCTTGCGTAACGCCCGCTCCCTCGGCAACCGCCTTGAGCGTGAGCTTGCCGATTCCGTCTTCTGCAATGCAACGCTTGGCTGAAGCAAGCAAATCCGCTTTCGAAACGACATTCGGTTTCGCCATAGGTTCATCTCCCTCGCATATGTAAGTTATCCAACTAACTAACTTAAGTTCATTGTAACGATCTGCCGTTTCCAAGTCAACGTCTTTTCCGAAAGGAATCGCCCAAAAAAACGCCAATACGCAAACAAGCGCCTCTCTCGAAGAAGACGCTTGTTCGATGCCCCGGCGCATTACCTGAACATGCCCCATAGCTTTAACAGATGAAACGTATTATTCGGATCGATTTTTTGATCGATAACGAACGATACGATTTGTTCTTCCTGCACACTGGTCAATCTTTCATGCAAAATGCCGCAAGCCGTCTTCAGCAGCCTGCGGACTTTGACGCGATCCTGAAGATCGTATTTCGTCACTCCGTTCATTAACTGCTTCATCCTGTCTTTGACGACGGGATTTTTCATTTTCAGCTTCACGCGCTCGACCAAGGCCGGATCGATGCCGTATTTATGATAGCTCAACGCGAGCACCTCCTGGAAAAGACCTATTTTCCAAGTATATGCCGCATAGCTTGGCTAATTGATCAATCCAACAGATCGCCCTGGAAAATTTGTTCGCGCTGCAAGAAACGGCGCAGCGGCGCATATTCCGCAGCCGTCCAGAAGCGTTCTTCCGCCACAAGCGCCGCCGCATCGTCCCTGGCCTGTTCCAGTACGGCAAAATCGCTCACCATATCGGCAAGCCGAAATTCCGGCAACCCGCTTTGTTTCGTACCGAAAAAATCGCCCGGCCCGCGCAGTTCCAAATCCCGGCGCGACACTTCGAACCCGTCGTCCGTCTCCGTCATCACCTGCATGCGTTCCTGGCCTACCTCCGATTTCGGATCGGCGATCAGCACGCAATACGATTGATGCTCGCCCCGGCCGACACGTCCGCGCAGCTGATGAAGCTGCGACAAGCCGAACCGGTCGGCATCCATGACGATCATAAGCGTCGCATTCGGCACGTCGACTCCAACTTCAACGACCGTGGTGGAGATAAGCACATGTACGCTGCCTTCGCTGAACATGCGCATCACTTCCTCCTTCTCCTGCGCCGCCATCCGGCCGTGCAGCAAGCCGATCCGGTATTGCGGCAGCGCCTGCTGCATTTGCACGTGCAGATCGATGGCGTTCTGCACGTCGAGCTTGTCCGATTCCTCAATCAGCGGACATATCATATAAGCTTGCCGGCCTTGATCGACTTCCTTGCGAATAAAGCCGAGCACCCGGTCCAGCATATCGTGCTTGACCCAATAAGTAATGATCGGTTTGCGTCCCTTCGGCCGCTCCGACAGCGTCGATACGTCCATATCCCCGAACGCCGTAATGGCGAGCGTACGCGGAATCGGCGTCGCCGTCATCGTCAGCACGTCCGGATTCATCCCTTTCCTCCGCAATATGCTGCGCTGATTGACGCCGAACCGGTGCTGCTCGTCCGTAACGACCAATCCCAATTGGCGGAAAAACACGTCCTCCTGAATGAGCGCGTGCGTACCGACAACGATATCGATGATGCCCATTTGCAGCGCGCCGAGCAATTCGCGCCGTTTGCGTTCCGTCAAGCTGCCCGTAAGCAGGCCGACTTCGATGCCATGAGGCGCGAACATTTGCTGCAGCGATCTGCTATGCTGCTCGGCCAATATTTCCGTCGGCACCATAAGCGCTCCTTGATACCCGGCCTTTACCGTCGCATACAAAGCGATCGCCGCCACCGCAGTTTTGCCCGAGCCTACATCGCCTTGAAGCAGACGGTTCATGCAATATGGGGCGCGCATATCGTTCAAAATTTCGAGAACCGCCCGCTTCTGCGCGTCCGTCAATTCATACGGCAAACTGCGCGTAAATTGACGAACCGTTGCGTTATCCACCGCTTGCGCGGCTCCGTCCATCCGGTTGCGCGTTAGAGCGCGGAACGCTTGCAGTTTCAGCTGAAACAGAAACAATTCCTCGTATACCATCCGTTTGCGGGCCAGCCCGCCTTCCGCCGCATCCTGCGGCTGATGGATATGCGCAATCGCCTGTTTCCGGGGCATAAAACCGTATTTAGCAACGAGCGGCTGCGGAAGCACTTCCTCGATCATCGCTCCGAACTGCGTCAACGCTTGCGTCATCGTCTTGCGCATCCATGCCTGCGTTATTTTGCCGCCGACGGAATAGACAGGCTGCAGCGTGCCCGAGCGGCCTCCGCCGCGATCCGGAAATTCGGATTCGCCCACGGTTAACTGCATCCTTTTCTGCTCCCATTTCCCTGTCATGACGATTTCCCTGCCGACCGTAAGCTGATCGCGCAGGAAATGGCGGTTAAACCAAGTCGCCGTCACCATCCATTGCTCAATCATCACTTTGCAGCTCAAACGCGATTTATTTCGCCCGTATCGCTGCAGCACCGGCACGCCTACGATTTTTCCGAGCACGGTAATTTTCTCCCCATCCTTAACCTCGGATAGATTCCGCAGGCGGTAGTCTTCGTAACGGTACGGGAAATATTCAAGCAGATCGTCGACCGTACAGATGCCGAAGGCGTGAAGCTCTTGTTCCTTCAGAGCTGTCACGCCATGTACTTTTCGAATCGAAATGTTATGTAGTTCCATCTTATTCCCTCATTACTTCGTTTTAGGCGGGACTCATGAACACCGCTATAACGCCGGGCCCTACGTGTGTGCCGATCACGGAGCCGATCAGCGTATAATCGACTTCCGCAACGTCGAAATGTTCGCGCAATTGCGCCTCCATCGCCTCGGCTTCGCTTCGATCGGTCGCGTATCCGATCGTAATATTGACCCTCATGCTCCCTAAATTGCCTTTTAACAACTCGATAATGCGCGCTACCGCTTTTTTATGGCCGCGCACCTTTTCGACCGCATGGACTTCGCCTTCATCGTCAATCGACAGAATCGGCTTAATATTTAGAATCGTGCCGAGCATCGCCGAAGCTTTTCCGATACGTCCGCCTTTTTGCAAATATTCCAACGTATCGACGAGAAAATATAGTTTCCTGCGCTGGCGGAGCGTTTCGACCGCTTCCAAAATTTCTTCCTTGCTCTTCCCTTCCGCGGCCAACCGGGCGGCAGTCACGACCAACATGCCAAATCCGTACGATGCGGACTTTGAATCGATAATCGTAACGTCGATCTTGTCCTCCAACATCGATTTGGCTAAGACGGCCGATTGGTATGTGCCGCTTAGCGCCGCCGAGAGATGAAACGAAATAATTTCCGTGCCGGGTTCAGCGCCAAGCCGCTCATACACTTCCACAAAGTCAACGGGCGAAGGCTGAGACGTCGTCGGCAATTTGCTCGCTTGCTGCAGTTTTTCGTAAAATTGTGCGGGCTCGATCGTAACGGCGTCCGAATACTCCTCCTCGCCGAAATGAACTTTCAGCGGGATCATGGTGATGCCCCACCTCTCCCGCACCTCGCGCGGGATGTCGGACGTACTGTCGGTAACGATTCGAATTTTCCCCATACGGTCCCTCCTCATTATTCATATAATAAGTTCAGCGCAATCCCTTAGACGATCTTCCTTCGTTTATTCAACCGAAAAGAGAAAATGATACACGGGTTGTCCGCCTTCATGCATCTCGACTTCCACATCGGGATGCGCTTCATGAAGCCATTGTACGAGTTCCTCGGTTACCGCCTCATCCGCATCCTCTCCGGTCAAAACCGTAACGATTTCGGCGCCGCCTTCCAGCAAATGATCCAGCAGACGCTTGCAAGTTTCCGTTATAGATTCCGTAGCGGCAACAATTTTCGAGTTGTGAATGCCGATATAGTTGCCGGCCTTAATCTCCAAATCGTCAAAGTTCGTATCTCTCACGGCGTACGTTACTTGTCCGGTTTGTACGCTCGCGATCGCCTGCGACATCGCTTCTTCGTTCGCTTCCGGCATTTCATCCTCTTGGAATGCAATCGCCGCGGCAATTCCTTGCGGAATCGTCTTCGAAGGGATGACCGTAACGTTGCGATCCGTCAAATCTTTCGCTTGCTGCGCGGTCAATATAATATTGGAATTGTTCGGCAGCAGGAACAGATGCTGCGCGGCGATCGAATCGATCGCTTTGACGAAGTCTTCCGTACTCGGGTTCATCGTCTGTCCGCCGGTCAATACGATATCGACGCCTAGCGAGGTGAAGATGTCGGTAATGCCTTTGCCGGACGCGACGGCAATGATGCCGTACGGCGCCATTTCTTCCGCCGGCGGTTCCGCGCTGACTTCGACTCTGGCCGGTTCAGACGAGATTGCGGCATACAACTCCGGCATCGGAGCGACGTCGCCGCCGTCGGCGAGCAAATCGCGATGCTGCTCGCGCATGTTCAAAATGTTGATTTTCGTCAATTCGCCGAATTGCAACGCCTGGGTCAGCACATCTCCCGGAGCTTTGGAATGAACATGCACTTTGACGATTTCGTCGTCGGCAATCACAATAATCGAATCCCCATTTTTTGCAAGCGCTTTCCTAAAATGTTGCTCGTCAAAGGGTTTCGAGGAAAAATTACCCAGTTTCAAATTGATGAAAAACTCCATATCGTACAGAAACTCGATATCTTCCGTTGCCAATTTCGACTGTGCCGATTGACGGCTCACGCGAATATCCGGTACGGCGCTATCTTCCGCCGGCTTGACCGACCGTTCGGCCGGAGCGGCATGTTCCGCGGCGAACGGTACGGCGCCTTGCTCCAACGCCTTCATGAAGCCTTCGTAAATATAAACCAAACCTTGCCCGCCGGAATCGACAACGCCTACTTGCTTCAGCACAGGCAGCTGTTCGGGCGTTCTCGCCAGCGCCTCCTGGGCTTTGCCGCATACTTCCCTCATCAATTCGATAACATCCGGATGGCGCCGCGCGTGCGACACCGCATGCTTCGCCGCTTCCTTCGCTACCGTTAATATCGTGCCTTCGACAGGCTTGACGACCGCTTTATAAGCCGTATCGACACCGCTTTGCAGCGCTCCTGCGAACTGCGCCGCATCCACCTCGTCCAGACCGGCCACAGCCCGGCTGAAACCTCGAAACAACTGCGACAAAATAACGCCCGAATTCCCTCGCGCGCCCATAAGCAGTCCCTTGGAGAGCACTTCGGCGCATTTGCCGATCGAAGGCGAAGATTTGGCCTTTAATTCGCCCACTCCGGCAGTCATCGTCAAGTTCATGTTCGTTCCCGTATCTCCGTCCGGAACCGGAAATACATTCAATGAATTGACATGATCCGCTTGCTCATGCAGCCGCTCGGCACCTGCCAATACCATGTTCGTAAAATCTGCTCCATTTAATGAAAGCTTCCTCAACCGTGAATTCCCCTTCCTAACTTGATACGCGGACGCCTTGCACATAAACGTTGACGACATCGACGTGAAGCCCTAGAACTTCGTTCAACACATATTTCACTTTAACCTGAATGTTATGCGCAACTTCCGATATTTTTGTTCCATAACTGACAATGATGTACAGATCGATTTGGACTTGATCGTTTTCCCTGCGTACCTCTACGCCGCGCGTTAAATTTTCGCGGCCAAGCAGTTCGGTAATTCCGTCTTTCAACTGCTTGCGCGAAACCATGCCTACGAGCCCATAACATTCCAAAGCTGCCGAACCTGCCAGGATCGACACGACATTGTCCGATATGTTTATCTTCCCATATTCCGTACCGAGTTGAATGGCCATCCTTATCCACTCCTTCTTGAGTATTATGGACTAATCAACATTGTACTATAAGATAATGGATAAATAAATAAAGTTTTTATTTGAGTTGACGAAGCTTTTTTGGCTATGCTATTATATTTAAGTATTGTTTTATGCAGGGTCTTCATACAAGGAGGTGTAACAATATGTCTCGCAAATGCTATGTAACAGGCAAAAAACCGGGAAGCGGAAATCACGTGTCTCACGCGAATAATAAAAATAGACGCACTTGGGGCGTAAACGTACAAAAAGTTCGGATTTTGGTAGACGGCAAGCCGAAACGTGTCTACGTCAGCACTCGCGCTCTGAAAGCCGGCAAAGTAACGCGCGTGTAATCCATTACGATGAATATGCAGGACAAAAAGCACCTGGCCGACAGGTGCTTTTTCTACGTTTAAATTCAATAAAGTTTGCGGTCACCGCTGCAGTTGTCGACCCCGGTCGGCACATCCATAACTCATTGAATACGCTTGTTAATTTTTATGGAACGTATTTAAGATTGCCTTCACGAATCCTCCCAAAAACTTCGGCAATTTGAACGTGTAAAATTTCATGCTTCACCCTCCCCGCTAACTTCGAACCTTCGCTATGTAAACATATGTATGCGGGGAACGCATGCCCTATTCCTCATACGGGAATCGGATGTTCCCGAATATAATTCACAAATGCCAATACGATAATGAATATAAAATAAATGACGACGGCCGACGCGATGAAACCGATGCGCATCTTGACGGATTCGAAATTTTTAAAAAACCGGATGCCTAAAAAGATGGCGGCCAGCGACGCGATCATACTGACGGGAAACGGCAGGATCGAGTATAAGCCAAGCAGCGTTCCGCATAAAACGCTGCTTACGATAAACGACAACGTCTTGGTCAAGTCGTTCTAGTCCCCTTCGCGCCGAACGCTTGCGCGAATCGCGTCGATCGCCGCTTTCCTGTCCGGATGGCCGAATATCGCACTCCCGGCTACCAGCACGTTCGCTCCTGCGGCATATACCTCAGGAGCCGTTTCCGCTTGAATGCCCCCGTCCACTTCGATATGCACATGTTGCAAGCCCTTCTCGTTCAACAGGCTGCGCAGGCGTCTAATTTTGGATAGCGTTCCGGAAATGAATTTTTGTCCGCCGAATCCCGGATTGACCGTCATAACGAGAATGAGATCGATATCGTCGAGGATCTCCTCCACCGCGGCCAGCGGCGTTGCCGGATTGATCGCGACGCCTGCCTTGACGCCAAGCTCCTTAACGGAGTGAACGACGCGATGCAGATGGGTGCACGCTTCGGCATGGACGGTAATCCAATCCGCTCCGGCCTTCGCGAAGGCGGGTACGTACAACTCCGGCTTTTCGATCATAAGATGCACGTCGAGCGGCAGCGCAGTATGCGGGCGAATCGCTTCGACGATGAGCGGCCCAATCGTAATGTTCGGGACGAACTGCCCGTCCATGACATCGACATGAATCCAATCGGCGCCTCCGCGTTCCACATCTTGAATTTCCGCGGCCAGTTTGGCGAAATCGGCTGATAAAATAGATGGTGCGATCGTTAGCATAATTAATACCTCCGTTTTTTGTCTTTCATTTCCGCATGAAATTGCACATAATGCTCATAGCGGCTTGTCGCGATGCGGCCGCTTTCCTTCGCTTCGATGACTTTGCAGCCCGGTTCATGCAAGTGGGTGCAGCCGCGAAATTTGCATTGATCGGCATATTCGCGGAATTCCCGGAAGCAGGAGCCGAGTTCCTCGACCCCAAGCTCCAGAAAGTCCAACTGGCTGAAACCCGGCGTATCCGCCACAAAGCCTCCGCCCTCGAGCGGAATGAGTTCCACATGCCGGGTCGTATGCTTCCCGCGGCCGAGCTTCGCGCTGATCCGGTTCGTCTCAAGATGCAACCCGGGAATGATGCTGTTCAACAGAGACGATTTGCCGACGCCCGATTGACCGGCGAATACGCTGATGCGCCCCGCCAGCAATTTACGAAGCCTTTCCCTCCCCGAACCGCTTACCGCGCTTGTCCCGATCACCTCGTAACCGATCGTTTCGTACATTTCCTTTGCCTGTGCCAAAAGCGCCTTATCTCCCGTCGAGGCTCCGAGCAAGTCCTCCTTCGACAAGCAAATAACCGGGTCGAGCCCGGCATGTTCGATATGAACAAGAAATTTGTCCAGCAATTGCAGATTGAGCGCAGGCTCCCGCACGGAGAATACAAGAATGCCCGTCTCCACGTTCGCGATCGGAGGCCGAATCAATTCCGAGAATCGGGGGAAGATTTCGTCCACCGTTCCTTCCCCGTTCTCGGTCAACATGTATCGAACCTTGTCCCCTACGAGCGGGGAGACGCCTTTCTTCTTGAATATTCCCCGCGCCCTGCATTGCACCGTTTCCGCTTGCGGCCCTTCCTCCGCCAGCGGCTGAACGTAATAATATCCGCTTAACGCTTTAACGATCAAGCCTTCCGGCATATAGTCGCTGCCTCCCGTTCGTAGTCTAGTCCGTAAATTGCTGTTCCGGAGCTTCTCCGTCATGATGCTGTTCTTCTTCATAGAACGCATCCGTGTCGGGAGGAATGTCGGGCTGCGGAACGTTCACCGTTCCCGTCTTCGCTTCCATATACGATACCGGGTAGGTGTCCAGGAATTCTCCATCCCGGAAGACGGATACCGCGCCGTCCTTGTTCGGCGCAAGGACGAGCTCGACCGAGAAAATTTGCGGATTGGTTATATTTTGCGTGCCCCATTCGATATTTTCGCCGCGGGCGTCCGTATAAGTTAACCGGATCTTGCTTTCCGTACCGACTTCTTTCGGCGATACCGGAATATTGAAATCATATACGATCGCCTCCGGCGGATAGCCGGAACTGACGTAGATCATAATTTCCGTTCCTTTCGAGACCGCTTCGCCCGGTTCATGCGGCCATTGCTTGAATACTTCCCCTTTCTGGAAATAGCTTGGTTCCCGCATTATGCCCCCGGATTCCTTCGCCAATTTCAAATCGTTCTTCTCGATGATAGCGATCGCTTCGCTCTCGGTTTTTCCGATCAGACTCGGCATCTTGAACGTTTCGCTGCCTTTGCTGACCGTCAGCGTAATTTGCACCGACTTCGGATCGACCATCTCGCCTTCCGCCGGGCTTTGCTTGAAGATCAGGCCGCTTTCCATCTCATCGTCATAGCCTTCCTCCTGTTTAATTTGGCTTGCGTCGATATTTTCGCTTTCGAGCATACGTACGGCGTCCGCGAATTTCTGGCCGCTCAAATCGGGCATTTTAAACTGAGGCGTGCCTTCGCTGACCGAGATGATGACGGACGAGCCCTTCTTCACTTTCGTGTTCTCAGGTTTGCTCTGGTCGAAGACGATGCCTTTATCGAACCCTTCCTTCGGTTCCCTGATAATCGGATCTTCCACTTCGAGGCCCAATTCGTGAAGCTGCTTGACCGCTTCTTCTTCCGTCAAATTGATCAACTTCGGCATCGTCACCTCGGGCACGACGACTTGGCTTAAAACGTACATAACAAGTCCGAACATCAATCCGAGCACCAGCAGCGTCGAGCCGATCCAAACGACGGGCTTGGCCCAAGGGCGATTGTTCTTGGGCTCCTCCGCTTCCCGATCCTGCTTGGGAGGCTCTTTCTTCGGTTCCCGCGAAGCGGAGGCCGAAGGCTTGGCCGTTTTCGGCTCGGGCCGGATTGCCGGAACGACGCGCGTCTTCTGATCGTCGGCATCCGCATCCGCATCGTCGTCGAACGTTATTTTCGCATCATGCAGGCGTTCCGGCGATAAGCATGTTTCCAAGTCCCGCAGCATTTCCTGCGCCGACTGGTAGCGTTCCTGCGGATTTTTACGCATCGACTTGAGAATAATATTTTCGACGCTTTGCGGAATTAACTTGTTCACTTTGCGCGGCTCTTCGAACTCGTCCTGCAAATGTTTGAGCGCTACGCTGATCGGACTTTCCCCGAGAAACGGCAACTGTCCTGTCAACATTTGGTACATCACGATGCCGAGCGAATAAAGATCCGACTTCGTTCCCGTCGCCACGCCTTTCGCATGCTCCGGCGAAAAATAGTGCACCGAACCCACAACCGAGCCGGTTTGCGTAATCGTCGACGATGTAACGGCCCGCGCAATGCCGAAATCGGTCACCTTCACGCGGCCGTTCTTGCCGATTAATATGTTATGCGGTTTAATGTCGCGATGAATGATTTCGTTATGATGCGCGTGATCGAGCGCGTCGCAAATTTGGGATGCGATATGCACCGCTTCCTCGACTTGCAGCGGCGCTTTTTCCTTAATGATCTCGTTTAAATTATGCCCTTCCACGTATTCCATGACAATATAATGCGTATCGCCTTCCTGGCCGACATCGTATATGCTGACAACGTTAGGATGCGACAACGAGGCGGCAGATTGCGCTTCGCGCCGGAAACGATGGATGAACTCCTCGTCATGGACGAATTGCTGGCGGAGCACTTTAATCGCCACATACCTGTTCAGCAGGAGGTCGAGCCCTTTATACACGAGCGCCATTCCGCCGCCGCCGATGCGCGTTACAATTTCATAACGGTTCCCCAATTCGTGACCAATCATCTATTCCACCCCCTTGCCGATACCGTTGTCCGCGTCATCCGTTTGTTCCAGCAGCACAACGGTTATGTTATCCTCTCCGCCCGCTTGCAAGGCATCCCGCAGCAGACGCTCGGCTTTCTCTTCGAGAGATAGGCTCGGCAAACTGACGATCGCCGCGATTTCTTCGTCCGTCATCAAATCGCTAAGGCCGTCGCTGCAGAGCAGCAATATTTCCCCTTGTTCCAGTTGGATCGGATTGATGTCGACCTCAACTTCGGCATCCGTTCCCAGCGCCCTGATGACAACGTTGCGCCGCGGATGACGGCGCGATTCTTCGAGGCTGATTTGGCCGGATTTCAACAATTCGTTCACCAAAGAATGATCGTCCGTCAGTTGGCGAATAACCGTGTCATTTATGTTGTATGCGCGGCTGTCCCCAATATGACCGACAAATCCGTTTTCCCCGTTCAACAGAACGGCGACGATCGTCGTGCCCATATTATGGTATCGCTCGTCTTGCGACGCCATTTCATAAATGACGTTGTTGGCATGCAATATGGCCTCGCGCAACGCCTCCGCGCACGCCGGCCCCGTTAATCCGGGGGCCAGCGGCATGAGCCTCTCCGCGACCGTTTCAACCGCGATGCGGCTAGCAACTTCCCCGGCCTGATGACCGCCCATCCCATCGGCGATGATCGCGAGCATATATCCGTTCTCAAGCCGCTGCGCCCAGGAACGGTCTTCATTCACCGCTCGCCGTCCGATATCCGTTCGATGTACGACTTTCATTTCAATCACCTCGCACCTAACTCCAAATGCTTCGCTCGCAGCTGCCCGCATGCCGCCGCAATATCATGTCCTTGTTCCCTGCGGATCGTGACATTGATCCCTTTGCTCTGCAATACCCGCTGAAACGTAAAAATATCGTTGCGCGGCGTCCGCACATAATTCCGCTCCGGAACGTAATTGACCGGAATCAAATTGACGTGGCAGAGCATGTCCTTAATCACTTCTCCCAGTTCTTCCGCATGTTCGGCTTGATCGTTGACCCCGCCGATCAACGCGTATTCGAACGTAATGCGCCGCCCGGTTTTGGCAATATAGTAACGCAGCGATTCCATGACGTCGGCAAACGGAAACCGCCGGTTGACAGGCATGAGCTTCGACCGGAGCGCATCGTTCGGCGCATGGATGGAGATAGCTAAGTTGATTTGCGTATTCTCGTCCGCAAATTTATAAATGTTCGGGACGATCCCGCTCGTCGATACGGTTATATGCCGCTGGCCGATTTTCATGCCTTTTTCATGAGTCATAATACGCAAAAATTTCATCGTCGCTTCATAATTTTCAAACGGTTCGCCCGTTCCCATAATGACGATGCTGCTCACTCTTTCGCCGCGCGGGTCCAATATTTTTTGCGCTTGAACGACTTGCGCGACGATTTCGCCGGGCGTCAAATTGCGTTTCAAACCGCCGAGCGTCGAGGCGCAAAACCGGCAGCCGATACGGCAGCCCACCTGGGTGGTGACGCAAACGCTGTTGCCGTAGTTATGCTTCATCAGCACCGTTTCGATCGCATGATCGTCATGCAGGCCGAACAGAAATTTCACGGTGCCGTCCTTCGATTCGAATTTCGTAATCTCGTTCAGCGTTACGAATTCGAATTGATCGCTTAACTTGCTTCGCAGCTCTTTCGGCAAATTGCTCATCTCTTCGAAATTGTCGGCCCGTTTGCCGTATAGCCAATCGAATACTTGGCCGGCGCGGAAACCGGGTTCCCCGTTCTCCTGCATCCATGCCTGCAATTCTTCCAATGAATAATCGTAAATAAAAGGCTTCATGATAAGTTTCCACAACCTTTAACCTGTACAGTATAGTTTCCCTAATCTATGAAAAGAACGGTCTCCACCCTATAAGAGGTTGTTCAAAAAGTCCTCTTTCGATCACTTTGTGAACACGCATAGTAATCTCTAGTGTGATCCTATTCGATTTATTTTAACATAAAAAAATGCGCCGCTAAAGTAGGCGAACCCGCTGCGGTTGGCGGGCGGGTCGGTTGCGGTCACATTTGTTTTTGCATTCTGGCGATAAAGAAGCCGTCGGAGTGGAATTGATGCGGCAAAATCCGCATCATTCCGGCGCCTGCCGGATGCGGTCCGGTGCGGCGGATTGCGCTCCGCCACGCTTCGTTCTCCGTAGACTCGTCAGCCGGTATAAAAGAAGGATTTTCTTTCAAAAAGCGGCTGATTTGCCTTTCGTTCTCCCCTTGCTCGATCGTACAGGTGCTGTAAACGAGAATGCCGCCCGGACGGAGCAACCGTCCCGCCTCGGCTAACAATTGGCGCTGCAAAACGATAATTTCCGCGATTTCCTCGCTGGCCTTCGTCCATTTCAAGTCCGGCTTGCGCCTAATGACGCCCAAACCGGAGCAGGGGGCGTCCAGCAGGACGCGGTCAAACGAAGCGTCTTCCAGCCTTTGCGTTAACAATGCCGCATCGCTTACCATCGTACGAATCGATCGAAGCTGCAAGCGGTCGGCCTGCTCGGCAATCAGCTTTTGCTTGTGCGGATGCACGTCGTTGGCCAGAATCATGCCTTGATCGTCCATCATCTCCGCCATATGCGCCGTCTTGCCTCCCGGCGCGGCGCAGCAATCCAGCACTTTCATGCCAGGCTGCGGATTTACCGCGGCGGCAACGAGCATCGAGCTTTCGTCTTGAATCGAGATGAGCCCGGCACGGTACCAATCGGTGAACGCCATATTGCCGCCGCTCTCGACGACGATGCCGTCGCTCGACAGCAGGGAAGCGCGGACTCGATGTCCGGCATCCGCCATTTTATTCATCATTTCGTCGCGGGAAATTAGCCTGCGGTTCACGCGCACGCTCACATGCGGCGGCTCGTTGTTCGAAGCGCAGATCGCCCTCGTTTCCTCTTCGCCGTACTGCTCGATGTAGCGGGCAACCATCCACTCCGGGTGGGAATGAGCAAGCGCAATCCCCTTTACCGGATCAAGCGAGGCCGGTATTTCCAGCTCGTCCGTCGCACGGAGCACATTGCGCAGCACGCCGTTCACCATGCCCGATATTCCTTGATGTCCGCGGCGCTTCGCCAAGTTAACCGCCTCGCCCACGGCCGCGTAAGGCGGAATCCGGTCCAAATAATACAGTTGGTAGAAGCTGAGCCGAAGCAAGCTTCGTACCCATGGCTGCAATTTCGACATGCCTCTGGATACGAATCTCTCCAAAAAATAATCGATCGTATTCAAACGCTGAATCGTACCGTACACCAATTCCGTTGCGAAGGAAGCTTCTTCGCGCGCGAGCTGATGCTTTTGCAGCGTTTGGTTTAACAGCAAGTTGCTGTAAGACCGCTCTTGTTCCACTTTGGTCAGCACGTCGAGGGCCACCTCGCGCGCCGACGGTTTATGCCGGGATTGACTCACGTCAGTATCGTCCCTTTCGTCAATTTACTGCCGCGCGCGAATTCGGACACGTCCATCGCTTTTTTGCCCGCAGGCTGCACTTTCGTCAGCCATAGCGAGCCGTCGCCCGTCTTCACTTCGATGCCGTTCTCGCCGACGGTTAACACCGTTCCCGGCGCGGCGCCGCCTTCCGCTGTCCGTTCCGGCTTGCGGCAAGCCCAAACTTTGAACACTTCCCCGTTCCAATGCGTAAACGCTCCGGACCAAGGTACCAATCCGCGCACTTGATTATACGTTTCCCAAGACGAGCGGTTCCAATCGATCCGTTCGTCCTCGCGCGTTAAATTGGGCGCATAGGTGGCTTCGGCGTCGTTCTGCGGCTCGGCGGCGATTTCTCCCGCGATTAGCCGGGGCAACGTCCGGCGCAGCAAGTCGGCGCCGGCTAGGCTCAGCTTCTCGAATAACGTACCCGACGTATCCTCATCGGCAATTTCCACCTCGACGCGGCTGATCATGTCGCCGGTATCCAATCCTTCCGCCATATACATAATCGTCACGCCGGTTTTTTTCTCGCCGTTCATAATGCAGCGTTGAATCGGGGCGCCGCCCCGGTATTTGGGCAGGAGCGAGCCGTGCACGTTGATGCAGCCGAGCCGCGGCAGTTCTAGCACAGCCTTCGGCAATATTTGTCCGTACGCTGCCGTTACGATCAAATCCGGCCTCAATGCCGCAATTTCCGCAATCGCCTCCGGACTGCGCATTTTGACCGGCTGCAGTACGGGCAAGCCGCGCGACTCGGCAAGCTCCTTGACCGGCGGAGGCGTCATGACGCGCTTTCTCCCTTTCGGACGGTCGGGCTGGGTGACGACGGCCGCTATGTTATATCCTTCTTCGAGCAGCATATGTAGGGAAGGCACGGCGAAATCCGGCGTGCCCATAAATACGATGTTCATCTGTCATTCCCTGCCTTTGCGCGGCTGAATTTCATATACGCTTTCCGCGATATCCGTAAACAATACGCCGTTTAAGTGGTCGATTTCGTGCTGGAACGCGCGGGCGAGCAAGTCGGTGCCCGTAATCGTCACTTCGACCCCGTCGCGATTCAGCCCCTTAACGGTTACTTGCTGTGCGCGCCGAACGTCTCCGTTCAGCCCGGGAATGCTCAGGCAGCCTTCGGGCCCGAACTGCTCCCCTTCTTTCGCTACAAGCTCGGGATTAATCAATTCGATCAGCCCGTTTTCGTCGCCGACATCCACGACGATGACGCGTTTCAATATGCCGATTTGCGGCGCGGCCAAACCGACGCCCTCGGCGTCATACATCGTCTCCGCCATATCGTTCAACAATTTATGAATGTTCGGCGTTATCTTCGTAACTTCTTTCGCTACTTCATGCAGCACCGGATCAGGCTCTTTCACAATCAAACGAATGGCCATTATCGCACCTTCCTTATCTCTTTCCCATTGATAACGTCAATGATTACATAAGCATTTGCGGGTCGACGTCGACGCCGATTTGCAGCTGATGGCGCCTCATCGCGTCGTCGAACTCCATCGTCGTCCGACGGATCATGCCCGCCAAATCCATGCTTCCCCGATATTTTATCATACATTGGAATCGGTATCTATTTTTCAAGCGCGGAATGGGCGACGCGACGGGACCGAGCAATTCCATCGCGTCAGGTTGGCTGCTATGGAGCGGAGCGAGCCATCCTGCCGCGGCCGCTTCTTCCTTCAGCCGGTTTGCGAAATTTTCGCTCATTCGCACAAGCAGCGGCAACTGCTCATGCGAGAAGGTGATCAATATAAGGCGGCAGTAGGGCGGATAAATCCGCTTCAGCCGATGCTCCAACTCATCCGAGACGAACGCTTCGTAATGATGTTCTCCGGCGTGTACGATCGAATAATGTTCCGGCGTGTACGTTTGCACGAACACTTCGCCGGGCAAGTGATGCCGGCCCGCGCGGCCCGCAACCTGCGTAAGCAGTTGGAACGTTTTCTCGGCGGAGCGGAAATCCGGAATATTGAGCGCCGAATCTGCCGTTATGACCCCGACGAGCGTAACGTCGGGGAAGTCGAGCCCTTTCGCCACCATTTGCGTGCCTAGCAGCACATCGGCCTTACGGTCCCGGAATATGCCGAGCAGCTTCTCGTGAGCCCCCTTCGCGGATGTCGTATCGACATCCATACGCACGACGCGAATGCCGGGAAAAAGCTTCGCTAGCTCCTCCTCCACCCGCTGGGTTCCTGTGCCGAAATAGCGAATATGCTCGCTGCCGCACGACGGGCACACCGAGGACGCCGTTTCGGCATAGCCGCAGTAATGGCAGCGCAAGCGGTTCGACTTTTGATGATAGGTGAGCGAAATGTCGCAGTCCGGACACCCGGCGACATATCCGCAAGTTCTGCACATGACGAAGGTAGAGTATCCCCTTCGGTTGAGCAGCAGCACGATTTGCTCGCGCCGCTCCAGGCGGGCCGCAATCGCTTGATGAAGCGCGCGGCTGAACATGGAGCGGTTTCCGTTCTTCAATTCTTCCCGCAAATCGACGATATGCACTTGCGGCAATTTCCTGCCTCCGACGCGAGTCGGCATTTCCAGCAGCTTCAGCCGCAGTTCCGTTCGTCCCTCTTCCTTCATTGAGCGGGCTTCGGCGTTCGACGCAACGGCCGCCTCCCGCCCGGCTCGCGAGCGGACCGCCGCCTCGTAGCTTTCCAACGAAGGGGTGGCCGAACCGAGCACGACGACCGCGCCATGCCGTTCCGCGCGTTTCATGGCGACATCGCGGGCGTGATACTTCGGGCTCTCCTCTTGCTTGTAGGAAGTTTCATGTTCTTCGTCGATAATGATCAGCCCGAGCCGTTCGAACGGGGCGAAGACGGCCGAACGCGCCCCGATCGCCACCTTCACTCGCCCTTCGCGGATTTTGCGCCATTCGTCATACCGTTCTCCGTCGGACAAACGGCTATGCATGACGGCGACCATCGATCCGAAGCGGCTTTTGAACCGCTCCACCATTTGCGGCGTGAGCGAAATTTCCGGCACAAGCACGATCGCCGCGCGATCTTGAGCTATGCATCGCTCGATCGCCTGCAAATACACCTCGGTCTTGCCGCTTCCGGTCACGCCGTGCAGCAAATAGGCTTCATGCCGGCGCGCGTCCAAGTCGGAAGCGATTTGCGCGTAGACGCGGCTTTGTTCCGCCGTGAGCGGCAACGGTTCCGTAGGCCGGAAGCGGCGCTCCGCGTAGGGATCGCGGAAAACTTCCACATCCCGTATTTCGATCCATCCTTTGTCCGCCAGCCCCTTGACCGTTGCCGCCGTCGTGCCGAGCTGAGCAATCAGATCTCGCAGCCCGATCGGTTCCATACGGTCAAGTAAAAAGGCGAGCACTTCCTTTTGTTTGCGGGCTTTCGCGGACAACGATTCCAACGCCGCTTCCGCTTCCCGCGCATCAATGCGCAACTCGACGGTTTTCACCGTCTTCTTGGCTAATTTGTCTTTAATGTTCTGTGTTTCGATCAATTTGCCCGTCCGCAGCAGACGCTTGATCAAGGAGGCATCGTTTGGAAAGGATTGCTTCAATTGCTCCAGACGGATCGGGGCGTTCCGCTCGACATATTCGAGCACTTCGCTCTCCGCCGGCTCCGCAAGCAATTCCGCCGCCCATCCGTCCGCTTCTCCGTTCGGGCCGCCTTCCGCACCCGGTTCGGGCAAGCTGACGTATCTTTCCGCTTTTCCCTTCAACGCTCTTGGAATCATTGCCTGCAAAGCGGTTATTTCATGGCATACGTACTGCGCGCTCATCCACGCGCCCAGCTCAATCAAGTCCGGCGAGAGCGGAGGCGTAAGATCCAGCAGCTCTTGAACCGGCTTCACCCGGCCGGCGTCCATATCCGAATCGGCGCTGAGCGCGACAACGAATCCTTGCACGACTCTTGGGCCGAACGGAACGCCTACGCGGCTCCCCACCTCGATCCAAGGCGCAAGCTCGGCCGGAACGGCATAATCGAACGGCCGGTTCGTTTGCTTGCTGGGCACATCCACGATGACTTTGGCATAACGCATCAATCCGTTTCACCCGCCAACCGACCGGCGACGAACTGCAGCAATCGGAAGGCCACTTCCGATTTCGCCATTTGCGGCAACGTTTCGACCAGCCCGTTACGGTCGTATATTTGAACGATATTCGTATCCTTGCCGAAACCGGCGCCTTCCGCCGTAACGTCGTTCGCTACCAGCAGATCGCAGTTTTTGCGGCGCAGCTTGTCCATCGCGTATTGTTCCAAGTTATCCGTTTCCGCGGCAAAACCTATCACATACTGGGTTGTTTTCCGCGCGCCGACTTCTTGCAAAATATCCGGCGTTTTCTCCAGATGGAGCGTAAGCTCCCCGCCCGACTTTTTTATTTTGCGCAGAGCTGCTTGAACCGGCCGGTAATCGGCCACAGCCGCCGCCTTGACGATGATGTCCGATTCGGCCATATGCCGCATGACCGCATCAAACATGTCTTGCGCGGAAACGACCCGGGTCACTTGAATCCCGGACGGCGGATCGATGGCGGCATTCGCCGCGATCAGATGCACCCGCGCCCCCATCGCATGCGCCGCTTCCGCAATGGCAAATCCCATTTTGCCGGACGAATCGTTCGTAATGTACCTTACCGGATCGATCCGCTCGATCGTTCCCCCCGCCGTCACCAACACATTTCGCCCTTTGAGCGGCTCGTTCCGCCGCCCGCGCCGCGCGAAGAACGACTCGATCCACGCGAATATCTCCTCAGGCTCCGCCAGCCTTCCTTTGCCGACGTATCCGCACGCAAGCTGCCCGAAGCCCGGCTCGACAAACATGACGCCGCGCTTCCGCAGCGTCTCCATATTGGCGACAACCGTCGGATGCTCGTACATATGAACGTTCATGGCGGGAGCAACGACGATCGGAGCCGTCGTGGCGAGCAAAGTCGTTGACAGCATATCGTCGGCCAGGCCGTACGTCATCTTGGCGATCGCGTTCGCCGTTGCGGGAGCGATTACAACCAGATCGGCGCGGTCCGCCAAATCGATATGCGATACCACCGAAGGATCGCGTTCGTCGAACGTATCGGTATAGACCGGATGACGCGTAATCGTCTGCAATGTTAGCTCGGTTACGAATTTCGCGGCCGACTTCGTCATAATGACATGAACCTCCGCACCGCTCTGCGCAAGCTTGCTGCAAAGCGCGATTGCCTTATAGGCCGCAATTCCGCCGGTAATGCCCACGATAATCGTTTTTCCTTTTACCATATGGCCACCCTCCTTGCCGAAAAAAATAACAACCTTTCGGTTGTCAGAGCAATGATCATCTACGAATCGTTTATTGCTTGCTTCGGTCGATCTGCACCAAATCGCCGTAAATTTCCTCTAACGCGACGCCTACGAACTTATGGGATTTCGGGTTGCGCAGTTCGCTTTTCTCCCCGTCTCTAAGCTGTCTGGCTCTGCGGGATGCCGCTACAACGAGCGAATATTTGCTGTCTACTTTGTTCATCATTTCGTCTATGGACGGATACAACACGAATTACCACTCCTTTTCCAAATCTATTTCACAATTTTGCAATGTTCCGCCACGATAATCGCCTGGATCCGATCGCACGCCTTCTCGATTTCATCGTTGACGACCGCGTAATCGTAATGTTTCATCAGATTGATTTCATCGACCGCGACGGACATGCGGTGATCGATCACGGAATCGTTCTCCGTTCCCCGGCCTTTAATCCGATCTTTCAATTCGTCCATGGAAGGAGGCAATAAAAATATAAAGATGCCCTGCGGAAATGTTTCTTTTACTTTCAAGGCTCCCTGCACTTCGATTTCCAGAATGATATCTTTGCCTTGAGCGAGCGTCTGCTCGACGAACCGGCGGGGCGTTCCGTAGTAGTTGCCTACGTATTCCGCATATTCCAACAGCTCGTCCCGTTCGATCATGTCAAGAAACTGTTCCCTCGTCTTAAAGAAATAATTCACGCCGTCCTCTTCGCCAAGCCGCGGCTGGCGCGTCGTAGCGGAAACCGAGTAGACGAGCTCGGAGCTTCTCTTGCGCAGCGCGCCGCATACCGTGCCTTTGCCGACGCCGGAAGGACCGGACAAAACAATTAACAAACCTGATCTCATAATCTTCTCCATCTTTATTCGTCGTTGTCGTCATCTTTCGTCGATAAGCGATGCGCAACCGTTTCGGGTTGAACCGCGGATAAAATGACATGATCGCTGTCGGTAATAATAACCGCTCGTGTACGGCGCCCGTAAGTAGCGTCAATCAGCATATGGCGATCGCGCGCCTCTTGAATGATTCTTTTGATCGGTGCGGATTCCGGGCTTACGATTGAAATGATTCGATTCGCTGACACGATGTTGCCGAAACCGATGTTAATCAGTTTGATTGCCATTTTTTTGGTTCCCCCTATAAAAGTTCCTTTATTCCATGTTAGCCACTTGCTCGCGAATCTTTTCCAGTTCGGCTTTCATGTCTACGACACGGTTCACAAGCGCCAAATGATTGGCTTTGGAGCCAATCGTATTCACTTCCCGGTTCATCTCTTGAATGAGAAAATCGAGTTTGCGCCCGACCGGATCTTCGGATTGCAGCAGTTGCCTGCATTGTTCGAAATGGCTGCGCAGCCGTGTCAACTCTTCGTCGATATTGGAGCGTTCGGCAAATAGAGCGACTTCCATTCCGAATTTATATTCGTCGATTGTAAAAGCGGAGTCTTGCAAATCTTCCAGCTTCTGCTTCAGCTTCGTGCGGTATTCCTCGACGACCGTCGGAGCGAGACCCGCCATTTCGGCGTGGATCGACTCCAAGTACAAGAGCCGGTCCATGATGTCCCGGGCAAGATGCTCACCCTCGCGCGCCCGCATACGGCAAAGCCCGTCAAGCGCTTCGCGAAGCCCCGCAAGCAGTTCCTTCTCCATCTCTTCCTCGGACAGCGTCGCTTCATCGCGCATCGCGATGACGTCGGGCAGTTGCAATATATCCTGCAGCCTTACCGGATCGGTCAAGCCGTAACGGTTCCTCAGCCGATCCGCCGCCTGCATATACGCTTCGACCATCGGCCATTGAATATCGACGGCGGACCCGCCCTCTCCTTCGCGTTCCCGATGGATAAAAATATCGACCCGTCCGCGCTTAATGCGCTGTTGGACGGCGCGTTTCATCGCATCTTCGAAGCAAGTCCATTCCCTGGGCATCCGCACGACGATTTCACTGTAACGATGGTTGACCGATTTGATCTCGATTTGCACTTTATATCCGCCGAAATGGTTGGCGGAATGACCGTATCCGGTCATGCTTCGTACCATGGAAACCACATCCATTACACTATTTTAATTCATTCCGGTAACCGACACAAGTGGGAATCCGGGCGGGCCGCTTTTTCTCTCACATATTGCGTTAACTGGACGGTCATCTCGTAAAACATGAATGGAGTAATCAAATAAATGCCGTTAAAATATCGGACCGCCGTATCCAGCAATTGCTTCGCGATTTCAACTCCTACTTTGCGCCCTTCCTCCCCTTCGAGTCCGGCCATTCGTTTGCGGACTTCGTCGGATAGTTGGATGCCGGGCACTTCATTATGCAAATATTCGGCGTTTCTCCCGCTGGCCAGCGGCATGATGCCGATAAAAATCGGAATGCTCAAATGTTTGGTCGACTCGTAAATTTTGACGATTAACTCGGGATCGTATACCGGCTGCGTCATAATATAGTCCGCGCCGGCCTCGATTTTTTTCTCCATCCGTTGAACCGCTTTATCCAAATTTTTCACATTCGGATTCAAAGCCGCGCCGACGACGAACTTCGCCTTTTGTTTCAACGGTTTGCCCGAGAACGCGATCCCTTCGTTCAATTGTTTGATCATCCGAATAATTTCGAACGAGCTCAGGTCGTATACCGAGCTGGAACCCGGCAAATCCCCGAACCGGGCGGGATCTCCCGTCACCGCAAGCACATGATCGATACCGAGCGCGTCGAGCCCCATCATATGGGATTGCGTGCCGATCAAGTTGCGGTCGCGGCAGGCGATATGGACGAGCGGGCGCAGCCCGATTTCGTCCTTAACCTTCAATCCGAGCGCCATGTTGCTCATGCGGGTAACCGCGAGCGAATTGTCGGCGAGCGTGAGCGCGTCCGCCTGCACGTCCCTCAGCGCCCGCGCCCCGTTCATAAATTTCGTAATATCGAGATCGCGCGGCGGATCGAGCTCTACGATGACCGTATGGCGGCTCCGCACGAGGTCAACCAGCGAAGGCTCGCGGCTTGCGCCGCCGGATTGGGCCGCATCGGCGTCCGTCCGGCTTCCCTCCACGGCCAAGCTTTCCGCTTGCGCCGGTTCCGCAACCGGCGCGATCGTTGCCGCCGCCGCGCCGGACTCATACGCCGCCGTTTCCGGCACATAGCCGGCAAGCGCTCCTGCCATCGCCGCGATATGCTTCGGCGTGGTGCCGCAGCATCCGCCGATAATTCGCGCGCCGCCGGCGGCAAATTTCAAAGCGAATTCCGCGAAATATTCCGGAGTGGCCATATATTCATATTTTCCATCTATATAATCGGGAATACCTGCATTTGGAAATACGGATAACGGGACTCCCGCTCCTCCTTGCAAGGTTTGGATCGAACGCATTATGCCGTTCGGACCCGTGCGGCAGTTGAATCCGATCACATCCGCTCCTTCGCCCGCCAGCACGCGGAACGATTCGACCAGCGTCCGGCCGTCCAACGTTCTGCCCCCGTCTTCCACCGCAAACTGGCATATAACCGGAAGCGGGCTTCGTTTCCGCACTTCGCGCAGCGCAAGCTGCAATTCTTCCAAATCGTAAAACGTTTCCAGCAAAATGCCGTCCACATCTTCTTCCAGCAAGGCGCTTATATGCTGCTCGAAATTGAGCGCAAGCTCGGCATCGGATATGTTTTTCCGCTTGCCGGCGCGGATCGAGCCGACCGCCCCGACGACATAGGCTTGATCGCCGGCGGCCTGACGGGCGATTCTCGCCCCGGCACGGTTAATTTCCTCCACCTTGCCTTCCAAGCCGTATTTGGAGAGCTTATCCCGATTGGCAGAGAACGTATTCGTTTCGATCAGGAGGGCTCCCGCATCCACATATTGTTTATGCACGTCCGCGATGACCTCGGGACGAAGCAAATTCAATTCTTCATACGAAATGCCCACCGGAAAACCCATTTGATATAAGTAAGTCCCCATCGCTCCGTCGCCGACAAGAACTTGTTGCCGCAACGCTTCGCGGAAATCCGTTTTCATCTCCATCCCATCCTTAAGCAAGCTATCCATAATACTTTATCATAAATCGGGCCGAAACATAAGAGTTTTGAACCTATTTTCACAAAACCGACCGAACGCGAACATCCCGCCCCACGTTGTACGCGTGGCGACGGGATGATCGGCATTATCGAGGCAAGTCTTTATACAATTATGAAGCCCGAACGTTCGTGCTTCCAATCATCGGACGGCCCGGCTTCGAACGTTTCGATTTGCCGTCGGACAGCACGCTGCCGATTCCCATCACGAAAGTCGGAATGCCTGCCATGACGAACGTAATCGCCCATTCCCGCATGCCTAACGAAACCGTCTTGAATATCGGCTGAAGCGGTTCGATATAGATGACGGCAAGCAGCAGCAAAACGGAAGATATGACGGACAATACGAGATAGCGGTTTTGAAACAGGTTGCGATGGAAAATGGAACGGGAGCTGCGGCAGTCGAATACATGAATCAATTGCGCCATGACAAGCGTGGCGAAAGCGACCGTTTGCGCCAGCGTCAGCTGCGCGGCGCTTTGCGGATCGACCCGCAGCGTCAGCCAAAAGGCGGCGAGCGTGCAAATGCCGATCAATACGCCGCGGCTAATAATTTTCCACCCGAGCCTTCTGGCAAAAATATTTTCCTTGGCGCCGCGCGGCTTTTGCTCCATCAAATCTTTCTCGGCCTGGTCGACGCCGAGCGCCATCGCAGGCAAACCGTCGGTCACCAAATTGACCCACAATATTTGAATCGGAACGAGCGGCAGCGGGAATCCCATCATCATCGCGAGAAACATCGTCAATATTTCCCCGACGTTGGAGGCCAGCAAATAGCGAATAAATTTGCGGATATTCTCGTATATGCCGCGGCCTTCCTCAATCGCCGCCACGATCGTGGAGAAATTGTCGTCGCTAAGCACAAGCGACGAAGCTTCCTTGGATACGTCCGTGCCCGTAATCCCCATCGCAATGCCGATATCGGCCGCTTTGATGGCGGGAGCGTCGTTGACCCCGTCGCCGGTCATCGCAACGACATGCCCGCCGCGCTGCAGCGATTTGACGATTCTGAGCTTATGCTCCGGCGATACGCGGGCGTAGACGTACACGCGCTCGACATGCTGGTCGAGTTGATCGTCCGTCATGGCCGACAATTGCTGGCCGGAGAGCGCCTGCCCGCCGCGCGGCATAATGCCGAGCTGTCCGGCGATCGCTTCGGCCGTCGTTTGATGATCTCCGGTAATCATGACCGTCTTGATGCCGGCGCGGCGGCAAGTTGCGATCGCATCGCGCACCTCCCGGCGCGGCGGGTCGATCATGCCTGTCAGGCCGACGAAGACGAGCTGCTTCTCCACATACTCGTCCGTATTGCACGGATCGGTCGGCTTCAAATCGCGGTACGCCATCCCGAGAACGCGCAATGCCGATTTCGCCATCGCCTCGTTCGCCGCAAGCACCTTCTGCTTCAGCGTTGCCGTAAAAGGCACGACTTTGCCGTCCCATAGCATATAGGCGCATTGTTCGAGCATCACGTCGGGCGCGCCTTTCGTACAGATTAAACGTCCGCCCTGATGCTTCACCAGCACCGACATTCGCTTCCGTTCCGAATCGAACGGAAATTCCCGTTCCCGCACATACATGGCGCCGAGAGACTGCGCCGTCATCCCCATTTTGGCCGCCAGCGCGACAAGCGCGCCTTCCGTCGGGTCTCCCTTCAGCTCCCATGTCGATTTCAGCTCTTCCTTCGCTTTTTTCTTGCGTTGTTCTTCGGGGAAGGTTTCATAGATCGAAGCGTTGTTGCACAAGGCGCCAACTTGCAGCAACCGGCGCAGCGCCTGATCGTTTTTCAGCTCCACCGGTTTGCCGTCGTCCAGAATTTGCCCGAACGGTTCGTATCCTTCCCCCGTCACTTCCAAATTGCGGCCGCCTAGCCACAGACGGGTGACCGTCATTTTGTTTTGCGTCAGCGTGCCCGTTTTGTCCGAACAGATGACGGAGGCGCATCCCAACGTTTCGACGGAAGGCAGCTTCCTGACAATCGCCTTGCGCTTAATCATCCGCTGTACGCCGAGCGCGAGCGCGATCGTGACGATCGCCGGCAACCCTTCGGGTATGGCGGCAACCGCAAGGCTAACGCCGGCCAGAAACATGCCGTACGCCGGTTGCCCGTGCAATATCCCGGCGACGACAACCATGACCGTCAAGCCGAGAGCGACGACAATCAATATTTTGCCAAGCTGTTCCAAACGGCGCTGCAGCGGCGTCTCCGCCGACTCGGTGCTTTGGATCAATCCCGCGATTTTGCCCATTTCCGTATCCATGCCGGTTCGAACGACGATGCCTTTGCCCGTGCCGCGCGTCATCATCGTACCCATAAAGCCTAAATTTTTCATATCGCCGAGCGGAACGTCCGCTTCGTCGATTCGCTCGCAATGTTTGCTCACGGGAACCGACTCTCCCGTCAACGCCGATTCTTCGACATAGCAACTGTTCGTTTCGATAAAACGGATGTCGGCCGGAATCCGGTCCCCGCTCTCCAGCAGAACGACGTCGCCCGGAACGAGCATGCTCGCCTGAATTTGCCGCACTTCCCCGTCCCGCAACACTTTGGCGGTTGGAGCGGATAATTGTTTCAATGCGCGAAGCGAACGCTCCGCGCGAAATTCTTGTATAAACCCGAGAATCGCGTTCAGTACGATAATCGCGATAATCGTAATCGCATCCAAATATTCGCCGAGCAACCCCGAGATGAGCGTCGCCCCCACCAGCACAAGAATCATAAAATCTTTAAATTGATTCAACAACAGCGTAATCGGGGAGATCTTTTCCCCTTCCGACAGTTCATTCGGCCCGAATCGCTCGTAGCGCTTGCGCGCTTCCTCGGACAAAAGCCCCTGTCCGGTGACATCCAGCGTCTGCTGCAGCTCCAGTGTATCCATCTGGTGCCAATTTTTACGTTCCATGCTCCGATTACCCCTCCCGCTTCCGCATTGATTGATCATTAGGATCGGCATCCGCCAAGCCGGACAAAAGCATCCTTGGACAGACACCTAGGGTAAATGTATTCTGACAAGCCGTAAAATATCCCAAATTGGGCTCCTCCAGCGAGGCAAATTTTTTCGAAGCGCTCAAACCGAAAGCGACCGGGGGCGAATCGCATCGTTATTCGTTTGGCGGGACGGCCAAGTTGGCAATGGCTTCCCCGTTCCCGGTTACGAATTGAACCGAAGTGACCGGGTATCCGGACGGAATGTCGACTTTGATCACCTGAAACGGATACGTCAATACCGTCAAGTAATCCATATCGGGCAGCGGCTGCAATTCATGGAACATAACCGTGATCCGTCCGTCTTGCATCGTCACACTGGATGCCGCGATACTGTAGCCGCTGCTTCCTTTTTCGCCCGCGAACAGCCCGATCAGAAGCTCGTCCTTCGCCGCTTCCCGTTTCTCTTCGACCTTGTCGCGCTGCTTGCGGACAAACTCCTTCCATGTTTGCGGAGTAAACAGCGTGAAACTGCGGTCTTTTTGGCCGCGGCTTGCATCCGTTAGATTCGCTTCGGCAATCACTTCGAAAGGAAGCGTCATAATGCCCGACATATTCCGAAGCAAGCGCAAAGAGTTTTGGAATCGAATGAAATCCTGCCGTTCGAGGCCGGATGCCGACAGTTCAAATCGGTGCCCCGCCGAGGACCAAGTCAGCTTGGTTTCGTTTCCTTGCCGGCTCCACTCGCCTTCCCGATCCGGCGCATCGCGTTCTGCAGGACTTTGGGAGAAGAGGAGCGTTTGCGTTTCGTTTTCGTTCGTATAGATCCCTCTAAAGGTTGCGCCCTGCGCTTCCACATATTGAAGCCGGTACCCTGCGGGCAGTTCGCCGGGGACGTAAACTTCCGCTTGCTTCGCATGTTTTAGCGCTTCGAAATCGGAGTAACGCTCCCATTTGTCCGGTAGTTCTATACGCACCGTCTTTTTGGCCGGTATTCCGGCAGCGTCTCCTTCGACAACACGCACCGATTGTTCGAAATCGACCTTCACGCCTTTCGCCTCGGAATAGAGGGCAAACTGCAAGGCCAGCACGCCGGCGACCGGCAGCAGACCGTACACCCATCGTTTTTTCACGGTATCCCTTCTTTCTGAAATAGGTTTTATGTAATGAACGGAAACGATTGCCATATTGTTGCATGGCTCAAGCGAGAGCCGACGGAAGTTTCGCCTCCTTATGAATAAGCCGGAATCCGATTTTTGCCGCTAGCGTTGCATTGAGCGTTTTGCCGCGCTTCCGGCAACAAGTCATTTACGGACAGGTTCAACCGGTTCGTTCACAGATCTGCGGATACGGCAAACCCCTTTTGTCGAAATCCCCCTCGCTCAGCAGGCTGAAACAGTGTCCGGCACAATAACCCCAGTCTCATAACGGTATTTAGGATGCAAAATTCTCATGGTGCTTCGCTTCTGAACGAGGGGGATTTTCACAAACGGCCGAAAAAAGCTTGATCTGCACGAAAGGTCTGTAAAAGCCTATTGCAACGCGAATGAGTTTTTGCACTTAAATTTTTTCCGAAAGTATGGCATCATTAGAAAATAGACGAAATGGCGAAATGGAGATAATGATATGGCATTAGACGGAATCGTAACGAGAGCCGTCGTCGCAGAGCTGCAGCGCTGCGTCGGCAGCCGTATTAATAAAATTTATCAACCGACCGAGCATGACCTCGTATTTCAGCTTCGTTCGCAAGGGGAGAACGTGAAGCTGCTATTGTCGGCGAATCCAACCTACCCCCGCGTCCATTTGACGCAACAGCAATTTCTCAATCCGCAGGAAGCGCCGATGTTCTGTATGCTGATGCGCAAACATTGCGAAGGAGCCGTCATCGAATCGGTGCGCCAAATCGAGATGGAACGAATCATTCATATCGAAGTGCGGCAGCGCGACGAACTAGGCGACATATCGGTCAAAAGAATCGTAATCGAACTGATGGGAAGGCACAGCAACATCATTCTAACCGATCCGCCGACCGGCACGATTGTGGACGGAATCCATCACGTGACGCCCGCTATTAGCAGCTACCGCATCGTCATGCCCGGGTTCGGCTACGTCGCGCCGCCGCAACAGCATAAACGGCATCCGTTGGAAGTGGCGGAGGACGAGTTTGCAGCCATTATGACTGCGGCTGCCGAGCCGGACGCCGCAAACGGGGAAGAACCCGCGGCGGCCCGGGAGACCGATATCGCGCATACGCTGGTCGACCGCTTCAGCGGGTTAAGCCCGCTGATCGCCCGGGAAATCGAATATCGCAGCCGCCAGGAAGCGCCCGCTTCGGCGATATCCGGACTTGCGAGTTTATGGCGCGCTTTCGCCGCGCTGATGCAAGACGTCCGCGACAACCGCTACGCGCCGACCCTTGCGGAGAACGAGAAGGGCAAGACGTTCTTCTCCGCCGTTGCCTTGACCGCAATCGAAGGCAAGCTGCAAACGTTCGATACGATCAGCGCTTGCATGGAAGCCTTCTACGGGGATAAGGCGTTGAGAGATACCGTGAAGCAGCGGGTCGGCGACTTAATTCGATTCGTGCAGAACGAGAAGAACAAAAACGTCAAAAAAATCGACAAGCTGCGCGAATCGTTGGAGGAAGCGAAAGACGCCGATCAATACCGCATTGCGGGGGAATTGCTGTTTGCTTCGATTCATCAAATCGAACGCGGGCAAAAAGAAATCGAGGTCGTCAATTATTACGACGAAGAACAACGCCCGATCCGGATCGCCCTCGATCCGCTGCTGTCACCGTCCGAGAACGCGCAACGCTATTTAAAAAAATATAACAAATATAAAAATAGCTTAGCCGTAATCGAGCAGCAAATGGACATGGCGCAGGAGGAAATCCGTTACTTCGAATCGCTCCTGCAGCAATTGGAACAAGCGTCGCTGCACGATATTGACGAAATTCGCGAGGAATTGATCGAGCAAGGCTATTTGCGCGATCGCGCGAAAAAAACGCGCAAAAAGAAAAAATCGGACAAACCGACCGTCCAATGCTTCACCTCGTCGGAAGGAATCCCGATCTATGTGGGCAAAAACAATATTCAAAACGAATATGTAACGAATCGCCTCGCCAACCCGTCGGATACATGGCTGCATACGAAAGACATTCCGGGTTCGCATGTCGTCATCCGCGGCACCGATTACAGCGACGCGACGCTGGAAGAAGCGGCGCAGCTTGCCGCCTACTTCAGCCAGGCGAAGCAATCGAGCATGGTTCCGGTGGATTACACGCTGATCCGCCATGTCCGCAAGCCAAACGGCGCCAAGCCGGGCTTCGTCATCTATGAAAACCAAAAAACGCTCTATATTACGCCGGACGAGCAAAAAATAAAAAGCATGCCGAGCACGCTGAAAAATAATTAAAACGGGGGCTATGGATGCTCTCCCCGCAATGTAAATGCGAATTTCGCCCGAGCAGCTGCAATTTTCCAGCTATTTCAGCCCGGATGACCGTAAACAATGGGATACGAGGTCGATGAAACGAATCATTGCCACGAGCGTTTGCATCGAATGTTTTATTGCGTTTCAAGCCGACGATTCCGATTGGGATGAACAAAGTTTAACGGATTTTGGAGGCCTTATTCGATCCAATAACGCTGTTATGGCGGAGTTAGCGGATTTGAGGGTTCTATTTTTGTCGAAACTAACAACACCAGGGATTCTCAGGCCGATCGCGCCATGTTAACGGTTCGAAAATCCGTTAATTCCAAATATTCGACTGGGATTTAAAAAATAAGACCTCGGAAATCCGTTATATTTGCTTGGCACCGCATCCCAGTTAGAAAATTTAATGCACGCTAGCGAACCATTGCGGTTACTGTGCACCAGAATGGATGTTAGTCGAGTAATAAAAGAACCGGGGAGGAAAAAGCCCGCCGGGGGCGGTTTCCGGCTGCCGAATGCCAAAAAAGGCTGTCTCTTCGTCAAATTGACGTAGAAACAGCCTTTCCTATGGTTAAAACATCGGCCGCGCGCCGATTTGCGTCACGACTTTGGACGAAATTTGAATCGCCTTTTCCGCCGCGCGGGTCGGGTCGCCGGTCCGCACATACGTGCTTAGAAACGTTCCGGTGAACGAATCCCCCGCTCCGGTAGCGTCGATCGCCTTCACTTTCGGCGCCGGAATTTGCACGCATAATTCATTATCGAACATGAGGCAGCCGTCGGCTCCCAATTTCAGGACAGGGTAAGGGACATACGTTTTTAATGCGGCCAAAATTTTATGAGGCTCCGTTTCCCCTGTCAAAAACACGCCCTCGTCGTAGTTCGGGAACAGAAACGTAACGCCTTCCAAAAACCGCAGAAATTCTTCCTTCCTTCCCTCCAGGAAATGGGTAGAACTCGGATCGAGCGCAATCGGAATGTTGCGGGAAACAGCGATGCGCTTGGCATGCTCGACCGCTTGGCGCGGCTGATCCACGAACAGGCTATAGCCTGACAAGTACAGCAAATCGCTGTCCTCGATGCCGGTAATATCGCTTTCCGACAGCAGCAAATTGGCTCCGCGGTCCGGAATCATCGAGCGCTCGCCGGTCTCGCTGTCAATAAGCACGACGATTTTCCCGGTCGGCGCATGCGGATCGACTGCGATGCCGCCGGCGGTTCCCTGCTTCCGCACTGTATCGATTAAGAACGTGCCGAACACGTCGTCGCCCACTTTGCCGATCAGCCGGGTCTCCGATCCGTCCCGCGCCGACCAATAGGCGACATTGTTCGCTTGCCCGCCCGCACAAACTTCAATCGATCCGTCCGTATCCGTTCCGAATTTCGTCGCTTCCTTCGTCACCAAAATATCGACAAGCAAATCGCCAATTACGGTAATCATACGCCATGGAAAGCAACCGCGATTTTCGCAGCGGTTTTCGCATTATTTTTCATCAGCTTAATATTCGAATCCAGGCTCTTGCCTCCTGTCGTTTCTTTAATTTTCGACAGCAGGAACGGCGTAACCGGCTTGCCGGAAATGCCTTTTTGCTCGGCTTCTTTCAAAGCTTCGGTGATCGTCGTTTCCACCAATTGCGGATCAAGCTCCGCTTCTTCCGGAATCGGCACGGCGACGGATACCGCATAGCGGAATTTCATCTCGTCTCTTACTTTCAGCAAATCAACCAATTCGTTCAATTCGATTTTCTCGACGGAATGCCCCGAATCGCGCACATAAAATCCGGGATAGCGATCCGTTTCGTAGCCGTACACAGGCACGCCCAGCGTTTCCAAATATTCGATCGTTTTCGGAATATCGAGAATCGATTTCACGCCGGAGCTGACGATGCAGATCGGGCAGTCGGCGAGCAGCGTCAAATCGGCCGAAATATCGTACGATTCGTTTACCCCGCGATGTACGCCGCCCAGTCCGCCTGTCGCGAAGAAGCGAATGCCGGCCAAGTTGGCTGCATAAGCGGTCGCCGCCACCGTCGTCGCGCCGATCAAATTGCCGGACAATACGCGCGGGAAATCGCGGATGCTCGCTTTAAATACGTTCTGGTCCGTACCCAAACGCTCGATTTCTTCTTTGGACAAGCCGATGCAAATTTTGCCGTCCATAATGGCGATCGTTGCCGGCACCGCGCCTTGTTCGCGGATGAGCTCCTCAACGTCCAGCGCCATTTTCACATTGTCCGGATAAGGCATACCGTGGGAAATGATCGTCGATTCCAATGCCACAATCGGCTTGGATGCCGCTAATGCTTGCTGTACCTCTTCGTTGATTTTCAGAAAACTCATGTCAATTCCTCCTCATATAGTATTTCTTGAAGGCAGTTTTGAGTTTACTTCCAGTCCCCTAGGGGACTGGCGGCCGCCTTCAAAATTTCCAGTTGATCTTTGAAAAATAAATTTGGGACTGGACTTTCCGGAAT
>NZ_JAHLPR010000040.1 GCF_018918005.1 Paenibacillus sp. MSJ-34
GAACAGGCTCACGCTATATGGAGGCATCCTTTTCCTTTTCTGTGATACGGACATTATATTCGTCAATCCCTGGACAGGCAATACCGTCAGCTTTCGGGCATTATGCTTCAGCGTAAACAAGTAACTTTTAATAAAAAGCGTTCAAAAGGCGGAAAATTACATGATGAAACATTCTGGATTATAAGAAAAGTTAATAATGTTACTGAGGCTCAATCCTATGATACAAATCCAATAAAAACTTCATATGAGTTAATGTGGCAAGAACTTAGATTTGCAACACAGAGTAGTTCTTCAACAACGGTTCAAAACTTGATTCGTAGAATTATAGAAAACTATTTTAAAGTATTTGGTAATTTTAGTGAAGATGATATACTGAATAAATTCGATGAAGAGGAAAAGTTAATATGTAAATCGCTTTTATCCTGGGCAAATGACGGGTCACATTTTGCAAGTGATGATTTGTATATTGAACATCCATTAGATACAAACGCTAGATACCTTAATATATTTGAAAAAATATTCAAAGTTACAAATCATCATGCACATTATAAAATGATGATGGGAGTAGAAGAAGCTGATCAGAGTGAGATCCCTCATGCACAGGTATCGTGATTGATTGAGCCTTTCCCATTAACAATAACAAATATACAATACAATTTACCCAAACAAAGCGTTTCTTTATTACTTTGTTTGGGTTTTTCTTATTTTTACAGGACTTATTGCCTATATTGTCGAATTAGCAGCAAGGGGGTTTTATTCCATGAGAACGTATATTCTATGACAACATGTTGTCTAATCAGTATGTTCTAATATGATCAGCAGACATTAGCGATGGAGGGATTAGGAATGGCATTTCTGAAATGTTCCGCATGCACGAGTATGCTGAAGGCGATTCAAATTTCTAATAAGATCAGTCAAGTCGGGGAGCAACGGCTCCTAGAATATTCGCCAACCGGGATCAAATGCTCAGACTGGACTCCTGTAATTGAAAACCTCCGAGGATACGAAGAGGGAATTTACTGCCCTTCTTGTTTTGCTATCGTTCCTCTAGAGAAAGAAGAATTTATTCTATGTGAAGATAACCGAATTCCCGGCGTAGTAAGTCATGAGTTTTCATCCGATGATGTACTGGATAAGCTGAAGAAGTTGGCCGAGGAAGAAGTTGCCGAGATTTATGTTCATACACTTCCTGCGAAAAAAGCTACTTTTGCGGATATTCCTGAATCAACGCCAGAGCCCATCAAGGACGCCTTACATCGAATGGGAATTACGCAGTTATATTCTCACCAAGCACAAACAGCCGATGCAGTCCATTCTGGGTCGAATGTTGTCTTGGTCACTTCAACATCATCCGGAAAGACGTTGTCCTATAACCTGCCGATTCTTAGTCGTTTATATAACCATCCTGAAGAACGTGGATTATACATATTTCCAACAAAAGCGTTAGCAAATGATCAGTTGGATCAAATTAAACGTTTTGGCATGCAACGAACGGAGAATAATTCTTCCTTGGATGAGTGGTTTGAAACTCAATTGCACTTAGGAGATCGCCTGATTCATATCGGCCGGCTGGATGGTGATACCGAGAATGGGCCGCGGCAGCGAATCATGGAAAAAGCACAGGTATGGATGACGAATCCGGATATGATTCATTACTCCATTCTCGGGCAAGTTCAGAAGGTGAAGTACGCGACCGCACACCACATTCGAAATTATCTGCGGAACCTCAAATTTATAGTGCTTGATGAGATGCATATGTACCGAGGTACATTCGGAAGTCATGTCGCATTGGTACTCAGACGCCTGCTTAAGGTTTGTCGAGAACTTGGTAATACTCACAACATCCAGATTATTACGAGCTCAGCAACGATTGAAAATCCTATTAGATTAGCAGAGGATCTTACAGGTCTTAGCGGATTCACCCTCATCAATACAGATGGTTCCGCCCATCAGAAAAAGGGGATCGTCCTCTGGAATCCCGGTATGTCAGCCGATGAACAAGTCCGCCGCGCGCCTTCTACCGATGCCATTACGATGGCGAAACAGATCATGACTGTTGATCAGAAAGTGATTAAGAGCATCATTTTTCAACCTTCTCGCAGCCAGACTATGGTATTTACCCGTTATATCAAAGACGTCTTGCGCCAGCCTCTCCGACTACCAAAAGAGAAAGTGGAAGGAGAAAAACTCGCGGCATTTTATACCGGAATACTGCCGAATGATACTCGGAAACGGATTATTGAGAGACTCAAGTCCCACGACATTCATGTCATTATTACTACCAATGCCCTTGAAGTCGGGATTGATATCGGTGATTTGAGTCTTGCCGTTCTTGTTGGTTATCCCGGATCGAAAGCGGCATTCTCCCAACAGATCGGACGTGTTGGCCGCAAAGGCGAGGGTGTTGCCATACTGATCTGGCAGGATGAACCGCTTCAGCAGTATTACATGCGTAACCCGCTTGAATTTATCTATAAAGCTCCCGAGGTAGTTAGGATTAATCCAACAAATTACAAGTTGTTAGCCATGCACATCCCGTTACTAAGAGAAGAGCTCGGGAGAGAAGTCACGAAGGAAGACTTGCAGGACATGTTTCCTGGATTACTCGAAGATTATATTGAGACTGTACTGCAAGTAGCTGCAACAGCTAACGATGAGGCGACCGTTGATGACAAGTTTAGTCTTCGATCAATGTCTGGTAAAAATTACAGCGTAACCATTCGGGGACAAAATCAAACGATAGTAGACAGTTTGGATGAGTGGAGTGCTCTTCGTGATTTTTATGAAGGCGCGATCTATTGGACTCCTGGAGAGAAAGGCTATCGAGTAGACTCTATCAATCGCAGAAAAGGTGAAATTATTGTATTGCCTATTCAGGAACTAACCTATTACACTCAATCTACTTATCGCGATATCATCGATATTATGCAGACTTATCAGAAGCAACACATCGAAGGAATCGATATGGCTTATGGTGAACTGGAGATTAAGCGGAGTGTCTTCGGTTATAAAAAAGTTTACTTCGGACAGAAGCATGAGTCTGAGCAGGTTCAATTGGATCATCCGTCCGTCACCCGATTCACTCCGGAAGGAATGTGGGTTACACTAACGGATTCTCAATGGAGCCAATTGAAAAATGGCATTCAGGAGTTAGCGGATGAGGGCAGATCCATCGACTTATTGGCTGAAGCTTCCCTTCACGCTGCAGGTCACGCTATGACTTCGGTTATTCCTGACCTCATTATCTGCGACGCTAATGATTTTACAGGGTTTTCGGCGAGCGGGATGACGGCTTTTGCCAATAGACCTGTTATCGGCTTCTATGGCGAGAACGGGTCCGGTCTCGGGACCATCGAAGCGATCTATGAGAAACTTCCGCAAGTGCTTCGAAAGGCTCTTGAACTTATTGAGAGCTGCCCTTGTGCCGAAGGATGTCCTAGCTGCGTGCAGCTCCCAGGTAAAGGGAATATTGAATTGTTCAAACCTGGAGCCAAAATGCTGCTGAATATTTTGATAGAAGGGATCGATTAAGAATGCCTGTAATCTGTTCCGCTTGCGGAGGCCAAAGACCTTACGGGGACTTCATTCAAATCAGCTATAAGGCGGATCCAAAGGGCTATTACCGTAAGATCCATCAACGGGCAAACGGGATTCGAGTTTCAGAATGGCGCTCCCTTGAACCCGATACGGAGTCCTATATAAACAAACCATCCGGCGTTTATTGTTCACATGATAGACATTCAATCTTGGACGACATGCTGACACCGGAAGAAATGGAATTGCTCACAGACCGAAGACTTCCTGTTCAACATGTATTCGATAGTGAAAAACTCGTCCAGAATTTGCTCGAACTCGGAACTCGTATTCGAAGTGACGTCCACGTGCATCAAATTGACGCCAACCAAGGCGCTTATGCTGACCAAATCCTTATGCCCAGTTGGCTGCAGCGGAAGCTTCATTCTCTGGGGATTAATAAACTGTATGAGCATCAAGGGGAAGCTATACAGAACATCCGTGAAGGCAGAAATGTCGTTCTCTGCACGAAAACCGCATCTGGAAAATCATTGGCGTACAATGTTCCCATCATCGAAAAATTGGTTGCTGATCCGAATGCCTGTGCGCTTTATTTGGCCCCGTTCAAGGCATTAGTCGAGGACCAGTACGCTCACTTGAAAAAATGGGCTGATGATGTAGAAGAGCAGGGGAATCAAATCTCGCTTAATGGATTTTCTCGATTCTCTGTTAATGGACAGCAATTATCCGTTGGGGTTCTCCACGGGCAACGTAACGTTCCAGAGCATATGAGAAAAGATCAGGCATCTAGCTTCGTGTTCTCTGAGGGGCGCTATTGGCTGGCCAACGTACACTATCTGCATTTAATTCTTCAAGGTGCAGGTTCGCCTAAGGGAAAAGGCCCTGGGCTGTTGCGCTTTCTGCAAAATCTTCGGTTTGTCGTTATTGATGAGCTGCATCAATACTCAGGCTTGTTAGGTTCAAAGGTTTCTTTGGTCCTTCGCAGATTAAGAATGTTATGTGACAGGTTGGGGAATAAAAACGTCCAGTTTATTGCCTGCTCGGCTACCATTGCTAATCCAAAGTATCTAGCTGAAGAATTAACAGGAATGCGTGGACTGAAAGGATTTCATGAAATATCGGGTGTACAAGCGCCAGTAAAGAAGAAAGCGATTTTGATGTGGAATCCTGGCTTATCAGACGATGAACAGAAGAAAAGGGCTGTTGTTTCCGATCTCTATGAGATTCTGCGCACGATCTACAAGGATGGAAGATGGCCAAGAAGTATCATTTTCACAAGCAACCGCCAGCAAGCCCAGCTTTTAAGTCGTGAATTAAACATGATATTGCGCAGCCATCTTCATGATCATGGCGGGCTTTCGGCAGACGAACCACATGAGTTTTTTCTGCCGTACCATGCGTACCTCACGCAAGAAGTTAAAGAACGAACCATACAAAAACTTGAGCAAGGCGAGATCCTTGGAGTGGTCACTACTAGCGCCCTAGAGGTCGGAATTGATGTGAAGTGTCTGGATGTATGTATCTTACTCGGATACCCTGGCTCCCAGGCTTCCTTTTGGCAGCAGGCTGGACGAGTGGGACGCAGCAGAGACGGTGTGGTGATTATGATGCTTCAGGAAGAGCCATTGCAGCAATACTTTGCCCACAATCCTGAAGAATTCTTTAAGCTCCCGCCTGAATCAGCAGCGATTAATACAACGAATCCCAAGCTATTAAAGGAGCATCTCGCATACGCAGCTCACGAACTGGGGGGAACGTTGACCAATGCTATGAATTATGTTCGCTCTTCGGCGCTTCGCAAGGTGGTTGCGGAAGCAAGCGACCAGTGGCAGCAGATCGAAGGAAAACTCCTCTATCATGGTGAAACGCCAAGATATCAAACTTTGTTTACAATGGGGGCTACTTATACGGTTGTAACCAAGAACGGCTGGAATGAGGACATCTTGTTTCAAAGTGTAGATGAGCGTTCCTTAATAAGAGATTATCACGTGGATGCAGTATTTCTGGGACCTGACAATCGTACCTTCTATAAGGTCAAGTGGGTCAACGGTAAGCAACGCAAAGTGGTTGTGGAGCCGGTAAGAACGGATTATCATACCCGCGGAATTGTTCGCGATAGCATTGAAATCCATGACATAACCAATCCACTGAGAAGTGACGCGGCGATCAAATCCAATCTTGGAAACATCATCGTAAAACGAAGCACATTTGGCTACAAAAAAATCTACAATCACGGCGCAACGCCTCCCGAAACCGTGCAATTGACAAACACATATCCTGTCAGTTTCCAAACCGAGGCGTTTTGGCTGATGTGGGATCACCAAGGAAGGGATGAACTTAAAGGTCTGCTCAATGATGTACTGGATCGCGATACCATTGACTTGGAGACCATGGCTGAGGGAAGCCTTCATGCGGTTGAACATGCCATAGCTTCGGCGATACCGGCCGTTGTAAGGTGCAGTATGGCTGATTTTCAGCACACCTCTTTTTATTCTGGCTCAGCATTGTTTGGAATGCCCGGAATGTTCTTCTACGACAGCCAAGCAGGAGGCGGTTCAGGTATAGTCGAGGTCGTTGCGGAAAAATTCGAGGTTCTCTTGGAGAAAGCCCAACAGATCATTAGCAGCTGTGGTTGTTCGGACGGCTGCCCATCCTGCATTCAGCTGTTTCATTGTGAGAAGCAGAATGAGCCGCTGCATAAGGCTGGGGCTTTGATTGTGCTGGGTGATTTGCAGAGGTCATTGCGGCCAAATAACAATAACTGAGATGCGGGAGGAAGCAAGAACTTGATCGCTGAAATTCATAACAAAATTTCAAGGTCCGGAAGCAATTTGTCAGATCGCCTTGAAGACCAATTAACCGGAGATTTTTTTGGAACCATTCGTTATTTACCTTTTCAATTCGGTTTGAAGCATGTATTGCAAGCTGTTCGCTTCCGGAATGATGTGCAAAACTCGGATTTATTATGGTGGAAGATACTTGGTTTAATCGAAGATTACGAATATAAAATGCATTTTTGGTTTCGCCATGCGGAAGGAGAAATTGATCTGGTCATAGATCATCCCAGAGTTGTTATTGGGATCGAAGTGAAATATTATAGTGGACTTTCATCTAACGATGAGGATACAGAGGAAATCGCTACTCCCGAAGAAAGCTGCCACCAGTTAGCGCGATACTCCAGGTTGCTTGAAGATATCGACAAGGACGCCAGGCTTATCTTATATTTCTGGCTCCCTGCGATATTCTGATTCCCGTTGAAGCAGAATTGATCGGTCGATCCATAATATCTCCAGATATCTCGTTAGGCTTCTTAGCTTGGCAAAACGTATTAGAACAACTGAAAAATATCGAAATAACCTCTTTGGATATGGGGCAGCAGCTGATAATCAAAGATCTCACCGATCTTCTCATTAAAAAAGGCTTTGAACGATTCAAGGGGTTTCTCAACGGTATCGAAAAATTAACAATTCATGAAAATGCATATTCATTCAATGGAAAATCACATGAACAACGAACTATGCATTGGCCAGTGCATATTTCAGTACAGGAGGGTAAATATGTCTTCAGCAAATGAGTTTGGTGGAAATATTAGTCTATCAGTAAGAGTGCTGCGAGAAACGTATAAAAATATAAATCTGCTCTTAAACGAAATGGACGTCATTGGTAAAGAACAAGGCTTCATTCCTCTGAATCCCAAATTCCTTCGTTGGAAATCAGACAGCTACGAGGATGGCTGGTTGCTTAGTAACTTTATCAAGGTATACCAAATGGAAGGCGGCTCTGCCGGTAATGAAATGGTTCAGGACTTGAGAGATGGGGATGTATTTGTCGTTGAGATTGATTTAGAGGGTGAAGAAGCTTATCCGGAGATAACATTGTCACGATTTCAATATGATCTGACGAAGTGGGAACGAATGCCCGCCATTTCGGATCACTGGCTTTTTCATGACCCCTATCGTCTAGATAATCATTTCTCAATTGAAGAAACAGATGGTTTATGGAGATGTAAGACAAAAGAAAAATCGATCCATCGTTACTGGGGGCTTAAGCAGGCAATTGGCAAGACAATCCCCCTAACTACAGTTTGTGACTCTGCTTCGATTAAAACTAATATATTTGAATCATTGTTAAAGTTACCGGAGTAGCATCCCTTGGCGGAGCTCGCCTTTAAACAACAATGAAAGGAAGTATAGGTTTATGGCACAATTTAAAGAATGGGATACAGCCGCTATTTACCATTACGCGAATCAATGGAAAGAGAAAAGTCTTGTTGAAGGAACATCATTGCTTTGGCCGCCTGAACAAATTTGGACCACAGCGAATTTGAATGCATTTAAGGCTTGCTTCATAGAGAACGTAGATGAATCATCAGAGATCTTTGAGAACAAACTGCAAGGACAACTGAAGGGTCAGAAGCAAGAGGTTGTTCAGCTTGCATGCGAACTCGTCTATCTCTACTTGCTGTTTCCCTCCACGATTACATTTCGAAGAAAAAAGGAACTTTTAAATACGATTGCATCATTTGCTGGACTTACACTGGACGATCAGAATGAGGCACTGACAGCATTGGAGCATGGCATAGGCGGACCGGGTATCGCCTACAATACAAGACGTTATTATGAAATACGTTATATAGCTATGTTCGCAGATGCGGTTCTGCAGAAACCTGAAAATGACCGGATTATGTTTTTATCCGACCATATCAAGGTACGAAATATGCTCGATACTATAAAGGAGGACACGAACCCGCTATCCCGACATATTATTTTGCACCTCCTATACCCTGATCAATATGAAAGAATGGCTAGTCAGGGTCATAAGCAACAGATTGTTGAGGCCTTCCTGGAAATTCTGGATGAAGACTCCGTGCCTGAAGATATTGATGATCGCATCCTGGCTATTCGAACAAAGCTCGAAGACATTCTTGGAGAAAAGGATCTTGATTTCTATCGAAGTCCACTCGTTGAATGTTGGGATTATAGTGACCATGATTCGGAGGTTCTCACCATTCAAGGGCTGCAAATCAAGAAGCAGATTGTTTTGTATGGACCTCCGGGAACCGGGAAAACCCATGAAGCAAAGCAATTAGCCGGACAGTTTATTCGCCAAGAGACGTTACGCCTGTGGGGAGCGGGGGAATTCTTTAAAAAGCAAGAGGATGTGAACAAGCTAGTAGAGCAGAGGATTCGCCGTGTACAATTCCATCCGGGCTATGGATACGAAGATTTTATACGGGGGATGCAGCTTGAACAGAATCGGACCATTTATAAAAAAGGCGTATTTCTACAGGTCTTAGAGGAAATTGAAGCAGCGGAAGGCGGAAACGGTAAAGGCTTGCCTTATGTCCTCATTCTCGATGAAATGAACCGGGCGGATCTCAGCAAGGTGTTGGGAGAGTGCTTTTCCTTAATGGAGGATCGTGAAAGTGCTGTTCTGCTTGCCGGCCAGGATGGCCAACCATATCCGCTAACTGTACCCGAGAATCTGTATATTATTGGAACTATGAATTTAATTGACCAATCGCTGGAACAAGTCGATTTTGCACTTCGCCGCAGATTTCTCTGGTTTTTCCGTGGGTTTGATCGTAATGATCTAGTCACTTTACTGAAGGGAAAATGGGAACGTTGGCCGCAGAAGTATGGAAAACCACGTAAATGGAACCGTGTGGAGGATGAATTTGAACTTCTAGCGGACCGTTGCGTCCAGTTGAATCATTTAATAGCTGGGCATGAACATATGGGACCGCTTTATGTCATTGGTCATACCTATTTCAGTGACGTGGTTTCATTTGCCCAGAAGTATATTTATTCACAACCGGGCGTTCAGCAAGTACTATGGAACCGGAATAAGCAAGCTCGTGGGCCTGTAACTGCTTTGTGGAATTATTCGTTGGCTCCGTTATTGGAACAGTATTTGTCCGGGGCCGATTCATACGAAAGAAAGCAATTTATGGAACAAGCGAAAAGCACTTTCCTGTGGGGGAAGGTATGAGGTCCGCACAAGGAAGAACAGAAATCATTGCAAATGACTTATCTGAGATCGAATTAATAAATGATGATGAGAAGATATGGTTGCAGAATTTGTGCCGTTATCTCGATAAAGAACTGTTCACAATTCGTCTCACTGACAAATCGGAGGATGAGCCGGTAATCGAGTTTCGCCACGGACGCTGGTATGCGGGAAGGTATGTTGGAGAAATCCAATATATGGGGAGGACCCTGCGTATAACACCACGTTATGAAAGCTCCTTTCATCGTTGGATTAGCACCATTTGGGGAGTGCGCATGATTCAAAGCAAGGGCTCCTATCGTAACGCGAATATGTGGCTGTGGGAGCTAATCGCCCGAATTTGGGGTGAGCAGCTTATCCGTGGAGCAAAGCATGGGTTACCGTATACTCGAATGGAAGAAACATTGAAGGCTCCATCGCTGCGCGGTCGTATGAAAGTGATGGAAACGGCTCTGGAGGTAGGCAAGGGGACGAATCGACTTGCAAGTCTATCCAGGTGCAAGGTTATTCATCCTGACATTGCGTACATACTCAGTAACGGTTATCGAAGAATTAAAAAGGAATTGGGGCATCGAAATGCACATAACTGGTTGTCCGACAGAGGAAGGGAAATCATAAGCCTTTTACTCCAATCCGAAGGATGTAAAAGCTATAAGACCATTTATAAGATTCCCAAAATTAAATATACCCCCATCCTTGAATCTTATCGTCCAGTTGTTGATTTAACTTTAAGAATCTTGCAACAAAAATCATTCGGGGTCTCTTTGAAAGGGGCCCAAGAAGTAACAGGAACCCTCCTGGATATGGCTGAAATTTGGGAGCTTTATGTTTATCATCTTCTAAGAAATGCTCTTGTAGGGGTAGAGGTGATCCATACTGGACGAGTTAGAGAAGCCGTTGGCCATTTGTTTGTAAACGGGAACGGCAAGAAGATTGCTGCTCAAAAGCCGGATTTTATTATACGGAGGCCATCTTCGAAACAAGTGTTAGCGGTAGTCGATGCAAAATATAAACACACTTTTGTAACTTTATCAAAACCAACGGGTTTGGAACAAAATGATTTATATCAGATTCATGCATACATGGATGCTTTCTCCAATCAGGGTTCTTCGGCTCCGGGTGTTCTGGTATATCCGGATGAAAACGATGCTGAAATTCGGCGATATCAACAAGGGAATCCGTGGTTTTCATCTCAACTGAAAAGCAATCTTTATTTTTATGGGGTTAATGGTGAATTAGGCGAAGAGAATTCGGATAACGGGTTGACCCCATCCGAGGAGCGATTCTGCATGGGAATTCGAGAATTGCTGATGGGGAATTTAAATAATGGGATTTGGGACGAGTGAATCGATTGGACACTACACATTGAAATTAATCATTACTAGATTTATAATGTAATTATTCTTTCTATCGCTTCTGTTCCCAACGGAAGCCTAATGAGTGGCCATCCTCTGGCCCAAATCATGTCCTCGCGGGACAGTTGATTGATACCATTTCCTCGAGCCAGGTGCTTTCGGTATCCAATTCCCTTTATGGTGATTAATTACAACACGGGAGTAGTCTGTCCTTGTGTACTATAATTGTTCAAATAATGAACCCGAATGAAGCATTTTTTCTTTGCTTTCTTCGGGTTCTTTTTGTTGGTTATTGAAGAAGATCGGAATACGCGTCATTCAGCAGCTTCGCAGCGTCAACTGGAGGAACATATCGCAAAGTTGTTGATAACTGCTTATGGCGTAGTTGTCGTTTTATAGCGATAATGTCAATCCCACTGCTCTGCATCAAGTATGCCGTTGTATGTCGAAAACTATGGGCAGTGACTGTCTTTTGTATGCCGGCCTCTAGGCAAAGATTCTTGATGATTCGGTTTAATGCTGCTTTTGTTAGTGGTCGATTGTTTTCAAAGAAAACCTCGGAATGTCCGGAATTCCGCCATTCTTCTACAACCGGATGATGCAAATAACGCTCCAACTCAACAACGAGGGAATCGGGCATATAAACGACTTCGGAGGAGGTTTTCTGCCCTTTGTTCACCAGAATAACCTTGCGCTCAAAATCAATCTGTTCGTACGATAGCTGTATAATCTCCCTGTTTCGAAGAGCGGTCGTTGACATTAGCAATATGAGGATGTAGAACTTCCGGACAAATGGATCGGCTTTAAGCGCTGCTTGAAATAATCGTTGACATTCACCAATGGAGAGGGAACGATCTATTATTCGGCGTTCATAATACGGATTCGGATAGTTTTTCATGGGGTTATTTTTAATCATCCCAAGACCGTGGAGTAACGTGAAGAAGTGTTTCAGGTAAACAATGTTATTGAAAATGGTATTCTTTGATGCCTGAAAATTTTGCTTCAGGAACTGAATATAACCATCAATGCAATCAGCATCAATAGGTCGATAGGTCTCAGATTCCGTGTCGTAGTAAAATTTGTCGAAATCCAATTCTCCCTCAAAGTCTAAGCTCAGATATTGTTCAAACTTCATGAACTGGCGGCTATATGTGTAAATTGCTGAATCCTTGAGGTGAGTATGCTTCTTCCAGTTGGCATAGTATGTGGAATCCAATAATAAACGGTTCATTTGTTCTCCAGCCTTTCTCTTATTTTCTGAACAACCTCTTGAGCGAATGGGTGTTTGTTTATGGCGTCTCGCAGTTGATCGTCGAAAAGTCTCAAGTACTTCATCGTACTGTCGAGCGATTCATGACCGAGAAGCTTTGCAAGAGTATAGATATCGATTCCCGCTTCAAGGCCTTGAACGGCAAAAGAATGACGAAAAGAGTGAGGACCTAAACGATCTTTGTCTTCCTCTTTTATCGACCGAGACTCGCGAATAATACGTTTCATAAATTGCTGAATGGCTCTAGATGTAATGGGTTTATCCCCGGCAGTGCTTGAGAAGATATAGAGCCTCTGATAATCGGAATCTGGCATCACCTCGCGAGCGCGACTGTATTTTTTCTCTATAAAATCTGTGAGCATCATTAGGGCGAGCTCGTTGATTTTTCGGACTTTCTTGGTATTCTCAGCCCCTTTGGGTGTTACCTTGATTGTTTGAGTATCAGGAGTGATATCACCGATCCTTAGATGGCAGAGCTCGTTTATGCGAATTCCACTCCCAAGGAAAGTCCAGATAATTGCAGTGTAAAGGCTATCGTGGTTACGAGCTTGAGCGATCTGCAAGATTTCCGCGATCTGCACTTTAGTAAAGGCTTTTGGTGCGTCATCGTTTGACCATCGAACGCGTAGTATAGTCTTCAAGTCCCCGAGATCCTGATGACCAAAGAATATTTTGTATGTGGTCTTTATGAAGGTTCGAAGAAAGGAAGACTTCTTGGCTTTTGTATTAGGATCCTCATTAAGCTTAATATAGTCGGACAAGAATTCGCCGTTTGATACCTTTTCAAACTGCGGATCGTTGCCAAACTTTTCCTTCACATGTTGCTGGAAAAGTTTCATCTCTGACCGATACGTTGTTTGCGTGGTCCGGCTAAGTCCAGAAAACTTGCTGCTTTGATAGAAAGCATCAACGGCTTCGAGAAATGAAACGTTCCGCACTGCCGGGGGCATATTAGGTTTTGGCTGTGTCTGGACAGGCAAGGTTTCCATAACTTGCCGCATTTTCTCTGGACCATAAAGACATAACAGCTGATTCAGTTGTTCTTTAAGTTCGGTATACTTTGTATCGTTGATTACTTTAGGCATGGGAACCTCCTCAGTAATTGATTTTGTTTACAGCACTTGTTAATTGATTGGGGCTCCGGTGGACGTATCGTGCAGTATTTTCTGGCCGATCATGCCTTGCCAAGTACATAAGCAATTGTGACGGGCAATCTGTACGTTCCGACAACCTGCTGATGAAAGTGTGCCTCAGTAAATGGGGCCCCCCTGGATATTTCCATCCCGAGACAAAAGAATAAAGTTTGTACTGTGCCCTTAATTTGCGAATAGTTGATTGGCTGTTGTTTCCAAACAGATGGACATCTTGACCTTTGTTGACAACAAGCTTTTGAAAGTAATTCTGTAGCGGATCAGGTAAGGGTAGAATGGCCGATTTCTCGTTTTTTCCGAAGACAGAGATGGTTCTATTCTCGACATTGATATCCTGATAGCGAATGTTAGCAACTTCATGAATTCGCAAACCGAGACAAAGCATCAACCCAAAGGCTGCCAGTTCCAATGTGGGATGATCAGAATAGAGTTGGATATTATGAAAAAAACACTGGAGTTTAGCATCTGTTGGTAACTCGCGATAATAGTATCTCTCGTACGGGATTCCTGTAACATCCATTGTTATGTCTTTAGCAAGCCAGCCCAATTTATAGAGGTTAGCCAGAAGAAATCGGATATCGTAAAAACAATTGCTAACCGTTTGCTTGGTATATATCCCTTTATTTTCCAAACGGAGTAAATATTGCTTGAATTCGAGTAAATGCTCCTCAGTAACTAATGACAATGGTAATTCGTCGCATGAAGTGCTCTGGAACTGAACGTATGTTTTATTCAACCAGTTTAAAAATAGGGCGTAACTGATTTTATATTTACCGTTAACGCTTTTTTCCTTGACTCCTGAACGGTGTAAATCTTTAATATGCGCAGTGATAGCGGGATGATTTATATCTTGAGTCCTCTTTTTTGTAGAAATACCGTTTGTTGATTTCTTTAATTCGAACCCATTAGAGATTAATTTGCGAGCTATTGCTAGAATCATGTCACGTTGAACGAAATTGTAGGAAGAATGCTCAATGAAATTAATAAGTGCATCTTTATTTGCCAATTCTTTGTTTTGAATGGATCTAGCATCAAGCCCATAACGGGTTTTAAAAAAATCAATGATCTCTAGTGCGTATTCCATCAAAGAAAAGTAGCTGGTGGATTTGATCGACTTTTTATTATCAAGGTAATCCAGTAGCACGGGGGCAAAGATTTTGCCTTGAATCTGGGTTGAAAAGATCCATTCATTTAATGCAAGAGAACCACTTTCTGGTGAACATATCTCGACGTCCTCTTCAGGCCAACGAAATGCATACATTGTATTCAAGAACAACAGCACCTTCTCCCAACTTAAGCTCTTGATATCATGATTGCCATTTGGGGCGGTTTGTAAACATTCTTGCGAAGTAGAGTTCTCATAAGAAGCATTCTCTGAAGTAGTTTTCGCATTTTGCTTCCAATGACATGAATTCATGAATCCCAAAATATCGATATCTCTAATATTCTGAACGTTATCCATCTACATCTCTCCCTCAGATTCTGTTTCATCGACCGTTCAGACCGCAGTTTTTGCTTAGAAAGGAGGTGGGGCCCGATGGTCCACATCATTGATGTAAAGGTATCATTTGCTTTGACTTCTGTCCCGGTTGCTCCACATTTGGAGCAAAAACACGTTGATTTTCGGGTTGTGCGAGGATTTTGGTCGAAAGAAACAAGAATCTGCTCCATTTGTGGAGAGTTGATGATGGATGCATTGATACGGGATTAAGATGATGGAGTGTAAAGCTTAGTTGAAGGACGATCTTCTTCAACTAGCTTTTAAATTCATCCATGATGAAATAGACGAAATCACTTATATCAGCAGGCACGATCGAGACTGGTATGAGGTGAAAGAACTGGCAGCTACCGACCCAATAACTTTCGGTATTCTGCTACGGAAACTTTCCTTGCCTAATCGTCGAAAAGCATTGATACAGGCATTTGATTTAAGGACATCGGAGTTAAGAACACTCTTGCTGGGGGATTTTTCGGAATCTTCTTCAACTATTTCTGACCTATATCATCCAGTGAAATATAGAAGAAGATTCAGCAATGAATTGCTGGCCAAATTTGGCATTATCCACCGCGTGCCTTTTGATTGGGTATATAAGGATGGGCTTGTAATGGAACGATGGGATTTTAAAAATTTTGATTTTAGCGGGACAGTTTTAACTTGTATGGAAGACATAGTTCCGTTATTGAGACTGGCTAAGGATCGTAGCAGAGATGTAAATGGATATGTTCTTCAGCCAAATACGGATCAAGAACGTTTTATCCGATTAGAATCACGAGCGGATGTGATCGTCGTAGATCTTTATCATGGTGACTTATTAAGTTTGGATCATCTAATGACTACTCTAAAAACCACTTCCTTCAAATGGTCAGGATCTATTAGTCAATCCGTTGTACCTGGGCACCGGTACTGGACATTCATTGGGGCGGATAATGAATCGGCTATTGTTCGAATCATGGAAACGGAGTTCAAGTATATCCAAAACACCATGCGCTTGTGATAGGACAAACCGCAGACGGAATAAGGTGTATTGAGGTGAAAAGTATGGAGCGAATGCCGACAATCAAAATCGTATATGTGCCTCATACTTTATGCAGTGATACAGCACAAATCTCAAACACCTTATCCGCTGCAGAAGCCAAAAATGCCGTTATAGATTACATCTTAAAGCGTTTGATCTTGAAACCGACTGAATAAGCCGGTTTTTTTGTTTCTCCCTTTGTCCATACTGGGAAGTATTAGCAGTAAGAAAGGAGAGTGGTGATACTCCATGTATACGGCCATATATCCACGGGTCTCTACAGGGATGCAAGCATCAGAGGGCACCAGCCTGGATGCGCAAGTAGAATTATGTATTCGGAAAGCCAAGGATTTGGGAATCCCGAAAGCCAATCTGAAAATTTATCGCGAAGAGGGTTTTACGGGTGAGGACATCGACCGTCCGGCGATGAATGAATTGAGACAAGACGTCGCACAGGGAAAGATCGCTCGATTGATTGTTACCCATCCCGATCGATTGACAAGGGACTTAACCGATAAATTAATCCTCTGCCGAGAGCTGGAGCGGAACCAGGTTGAATTGGTGTTCGTGGACACGGAATATCGGAATACGCCGGAAGGGCAGCTGTTTTTCAATCTCATGAGCTCGATTGCTCAATATGAGCTGTCCTTAATCAAGAAGCGGACGGTACGTGGAAGACTTAAAGCGGTGGAAAAAGATAAGAAGATCATGCCCATGCGTGTGGCTCCCTATGGATATGACCTTCATGAAAATACTTTGATTATCAATGAGCAGGAAGCCGAATTTGTCCGGAAGATATACCACTGGTATGTTCATGAGAACTATACGCTTCGTGAAATCGGGGATCGACTCTATTCCTTAGGGGCGGTACCCAAACGGGGGGAAAGCAGGAACTGGAGCGCCAGTTCTATTCGAAGGGTCCTTACTTCAGAGGTATACATCGGCAAATTCTATTACAATCGTAGAGAAACCCGGAAGATTCGCGGGGAGAAAACCAAGAACGGTACACCGAAAAAAACATATTCCTTTCGCGAGGAGAAGGATTGGATCGAGGTTACCGTGCCAAGTATCATTGACCCGAATCTGTTCGAATTAGCCCAGGTGCAGAAAGAGAAAAACATGAAACGGTCAGGGAATGTAAAATATGAGTATTTGTTAAAATCCATGATCCGGTGTGGGCATTGCGGCAGAATGTGGCAAGCAACTACTTATACAGGCCGAGTAAATAAAGAAACGGGAGAAAAGATCCGTTATACCTGCTACAGGTGTCCGAACCTATTCCCGAAGAAGTACGGTGAAGGAGTTGAGAAGTGCCCGACTCAAACGTTACGCGCCGATATGCTGGACCATTACGTCTGGAAGCTGATCTTGGAGACATTGTCGGATCCCGATGATTATATGGAAAGGCTGCAAAGCAAATCGAATGAAATTAACCTGGAACTTCAATCCGCCGCGGACCACATCAAACGTCAGCTGGAGCAGAAGGAGAAGGAAAAGGAAAAAATCAAAATCATGTTCAAGCGGGAGGTCATTGATGAGCAGGAGATGCTTACCGAAATGCAAAAGATTAATGCCGGACTAAAGTCGTTGGAGCAAGAGCTTGCCGGGTACGAAAAGCAGTTGTCAGAACAAGCGGAGAAGGAAATATCGGCCAATCGGATTGCCGAGGTCTCCAAGGCTGTCCGAAACTTTATCGAGAGCGCCGGCGACGAGCTTACCCTTGAGGAGAAGCGACATATCCTGGAGACCCTGGTTGATGAAGTTATTATTCGCTACGACGGGAACGAAGTACAGATTACTGCAGTCGGAGCACTAGATGAGTTAAAACGCCAACAATTTATTCAGCATGAGGATGACATCGGTTCGTGTTCACAACCTCAAGAAATTCGATAATACCGGCGAGGATTTGGAAGATCTCATCTCGATTGGCACAATCGGGCTGATTAAAGCGATCGAGAGCTTTCAGCCGAACAAAGGGACGAAGCTGGCGACATTTGCGGCCCGTTGTATTGAAAACGAGATCCTGATGCATTTACGCAGTTTGAAAAAAACCCGCAAAGACGTCTCTTTGCACGATCCCATCGGCACGGATAAGGAAGGAAATGAAATTACATTAATTGACATTTTGGGAACAGATTCGGATGAAGTGATCGATAAAGTTCAGTTGAAAATCGAAAAAAGTAAAATATACAGAAATTTGGACATCCTCGACGACCGCGAGAAGGAAGTCGTGATCGGCAGATTCGGCCTTGAACAAGGGGGAGAGGAGCGGACGCAGCGCGAAATCGCGAAGGAGCTCGGCATCTCGCGTTCCTATGTGTCCCGGATCGAGAAAAGAGCGCTGATGAAGTTGTATCATGAGTTTTACAAGTCGCGAAGGTAATCTAAACCTGCAGGCGGTATCCATATCGTTTCGCATGACGCAAACGCTCCACCCTTCGCACCATTGCCGGCAATCTACATACTATGTAGCAGGTGACTAATTTTTCTCCTCCCGGAAAGGAGAGCGCGATGTCGAACAAGTATAGGAACCTGCTTATCATTTTAGTGCTCTTTATCCTTTTGGTCATCATTTTGCTTTGTTTCATGTAGCCATGCCGATGAAAGAAGCCTCGCAGCCAATGCGGGGTTTCTTTTCATTTTTCTAGCGATAAGCGCGGTCGCCCGTACATAAGGGGACACGGTTTGGCAAATAATGAAATCGATAAGTTTGACATTAGAGGAGGACATGCAGTATGCAGTTTTTATGGGCGTTTATTGTTGGAGGAATCATTTGTGTCATTGGACAGCTCATGTTTGACGTGGCAAAAATGACTCCGGCCCATACGATGACGACGTTGGTCGTTGCGGGAGCGGTGGTGGACGGAATCGGATTGTACGAGCCGCTCATTAAATTCGCCGGCGCCGGCGCGACCGTGCCGATTACCAGCTTCGGCAACTCCCTCGTGCACGGCGCGTTAACCGAGCTGCAGCGGGACGGTTGGGTAGGCGTCATAACGGGCATATTCGAAGTAACGAGCGCCGGGATATCGTCGGCGATCATTTTTTCGTTTTTGGCGGCGCTGCTCGTCAAACCGAAAGGGTAGCTAACGCCCTCAAGCCTTCGGCTTGGGGGTTTTTTGTAAGAAATGCCACCTAAGGCTATGCAACTCTACTATATACTCCCCCCTTCCATTCATGTAAAATAAAAGAAAGATGCATTATTTACTGTATAGGAGGGGTTTTCATTTGACTATACGCCAGGAGTCTTTACAAGCCGTTTCAGCCATTCGCGCGCAGTTGGAAGCTTGCATATTCGGGAAAACCGAAGAAATTCAACTCCTCTTAACCGCCGTTTTGGCAGGAGGCCACGTTCTAATCGAAGATGTGCCGGGCACAGGGAAGACTCAACTCGTCAAAGCCGTCGCGAAAACGATGGACGGCCAATTCCGCAGAATCCAATGCAATCCCGACTTATTGCCGAGCGATATTACCGGCGTTTCCATCTTTCATCCGAAGGAAGACCGGTTTATTTTTCGCCCCGGACCGATTATGACGAACATTATGCTCGCGGACGAAATTAACCGCGCAACGACGAAGACGCAATCCGCCTTGCTTGAAGCGATGGAGGAGCGCCATGTTACGGTAGACGGGGAGACCCATCCTTTGCCGCATCCTTTTATGTTGATCGCTACGCAAAATCCGATAGATTTCGAAGGAACGTATATGCTGCCGGAAGCCCAGTTGGACCGCTTTATGATGAAGATGACGCTAGGATATCCGGATGAGGAAACCGAGAAGCGATTGATTTTTTCGCAACATCAAGGCCAGTTAATCGACTCGGTTCAGTCCGTAACCGATATGAAGGAAATCGGCCTTATTCAGTCCGAAGTGCGGCAAGTGCATATGGATCTTGTAGTCGGAGACTACTTGGTACATATTATCCGCAAAACGCGCGACCATTCGGCTTCCATGCTCGGAGCGAGCCCGCGCGCGTCGATGGCGCTCATGACGGCGTCCAAGGCGCATGCCTTTATTCAAGGACGGGATTATGTCATGCCGGACGACGTGAAATATTTGGCTCCGTACGTTCTCGCCCATCGCGTCTTGATTCGCCCCGAGGCGAGAATGAACGGCATGACGCCGCACGCGTTGATTCAGTCCGTATTAGAGCAGGTGAACGTCCCGATTCGATTGGAGCGTTAACCGATGCGAAGCAAAATGTCCTCAACTTCTAAATTATATACATTTTCCAAACGGTTTTGGATTATTCTCGCTTTTTGGCTAGGCTCGTTGTTCTATTTGCTTTTTCAGGGCGGCAAAACGGCCTTTATGCTTCTCGGCATGGCAAGCGTTCTCACCGTCTATTTAACGATGGGCTACTGGAGCGGCATATCGCGCGCGCGCGGAACGAGAGTGTTGGAGCAGGGCGGCATCCCGCGCAACGTATTTCACTCGGGCGAACAATTGAAGGCAAAGCTTCATGTCCAAATCCCCGGCTTATGGACGACGCCTTACGTCGTGCTGAAAGACCGGCTCTTTCGCCGGAACGGGGAGACATTGGAATTCGAAACGCTGCTGCTATCCCATTGGAATCGAAGCGGAAGCATGGAATACGTGACGCCGCCGCTTCGAAGGGGGATCTACACGTTCGGGGAGACGGAATGCGTAACCGAGGACATATTCGGGCTATTCGAACATAAAGGCGTGTTTAAGGTGCCCGGCCACTTTTCCGTCTTTCCGCAAACGGTGGAAATCCGGAATTGGAAATTGTTCGACCGGCGAAGAGCCGGATACGCACGGCAGGCGCTGCTCAACCGTTCCTTCAAAGAAACGACCCAAATTAACGGGGTCCGGGAATATATATACGGCGACCGCATTTCGCGCATCCATTGGAACGCCACGGCGAAAACGGGCGAATGGAAATCGAAAGAGTTCGAGCGGGAGTCGTTGCCCGTAACGATCATCGTGTTTGACCGGAACAAGGACAATTACGCGGACGCGGAGCAATTCGAGCTTGCCGTATCCGTGACCGCTTCGCTGATCGAGTACGGTGCCAAGCGAAACATTCCGATGGGATTGTACTCGTACGGCAAATCGATTCAAATGTTCCAAGCGGTCCAGACGCCGCAAAACCGGAAACAAATTCTCGAACATTTACTCGAGGCCGAAGCCGACGGGGACGAACCGTTGCTCCCGCGCTTGCAAAGCGATGCAAGATCGCTTGGAAACGGGTCCGTGTATGCCATCGTCAGCCCAAGGGCGGACGATGCCATGCTGCAATTGCTCCGTTGGGCGCAGCGCATGCAGCTCGTTCCGTGCCATCTTCACATTGACGGTTCGCACGGAACGAGCGGCTGGCTTCCAATGATTCGCTCACAAGGACATCTTGGCTACTCCGTCTCCGCATTGGAAGACTTGCCGAAGGTATTGGGAGGTTGATCATGAAACTTGCAAATTCCCGCTTCGTTCGTTTGCTTGCATTGGAATGGCAATCTAAGCTCTCGCAATTATTTATCGTCATTATTTTATGGCAATGGCAGGCGATGGTCGAACCTGTCTGGTATAATGAAACGTTGGACATCTGCCGCCTTTCGTTAATCGCCGTTTTCGCGGTACATGCCTTGATGCCGATTCATATCGCTGCGCGCAGGACCATCATTGCCGTCCTTGTCGTCGCCATTCACGGTTTCGTACTGAACCGGTACGGATTGCTGCATTCCATAGACGGGAAGTTTCACGAGCGGCTCGTCCAATTTGGTCTCGATATCCTCCCTTACTTATGGTTTGCCCTTCTGATCTGGTTTTTATATGAATTCATTAATCATATCGTTGTCGGCAAAGGAAGAATTATCGCTTTTCTGGTTGTGGACATCGTCTGCTTGGGCATATTGGATTCCTTTACGATGGCGATGCTGTGGGAGGAAGTCGCCTTGACCGTTATCGCCGGCTTAGGGTGGCTCGCCGCCGAACATTTCAACCGGTTCAAGGCGAAATATCCGGAGGGCTGGAATTATGTCGCCAGCTATCCGCTTAGGCTGATTATGACGGTCATACTCATCTTCACGGCCGTCATACTATCCGGCATATTCATGCCGGAAGCCAGACCGCTGCTGATGGACCCTTATACGGCGTGGAAAACGATGAAAGGCGAGGAAGTGCCTGTCTTTATTAACGGCAAGGGAGAGGCGGTCTCGATATCGCGCAACGCCTCCTCCGGCTATAGCCGGGAGGACTCCGAGCTTGGCGGCGGTTTCGAATACAGCTTCGATCCGATTATGAAAGTGCAGACGACGGGCTCCAGCTACTGGCGGGGGGAAACGAAGTCGCTGTATACGGGAAAAGGCTGGGAAAATGCGGAAGAAGGGCGGTCTTCAGTCCCGGTGATATCGAATATGGAGTTGCCGTTGACAGGGAATAACTCGCTGGTGAAAACGCGGGAATTAACCCAAACTGTAACGATGATTGCCGATCAGCAGTTTCCCGTCCTGTTCGGGGCGTTTCCGATCGCCAAGGTGATGGAGATCGACGGCGAGGCGGAAATGCGCCGCGTGCGCTGGCAGCCTAAAGATATGGAGCTGCGCTGGGCAAGGCAAGGCTCCGGCCCGGCCTATCCGAGAACGTATACGATCGTCTCTCAAGTTCCGATCATGAACGAGAACGACTTGCGTCAGGTGACGTTTCAGCAAATCCGCAGCGAACAATACGAACTTTCGGATTATTTGCAGCTGCCCGACAATTTTCCGGAACGGGTAAAAGAACTGGCCGTCTCCGTCACGGAGGAGGCTGCAGGACCTTACGATAAAGTCAAAGCGCTGGAGCAATATTTGCGGATGTCGTTCATCTATTCGAATTCGCCGGATACGAGCTTGAAAGTGAGCGACGATTTCGTGGAAAGTTTTCTCTTCGAAATTAAGCAAGGCTATTGCGACTATTATTCCACCGCGATGGTGATGATGGCCCGCTCATTGGGCATTCCCGCCCGCTGGGTCAAAGGGTACGCTCCCGGCGTACGGGAAGGATACCGTCCGGAAATGTCGATGCCGCAAATGATGGACGAAACGATCGACGATTCGGGGACGTATACGGTTACGAACGCGGACGCACACTCCTGGGCGGAAGTATATTTTCCTAGCTATGGCTGGATTCCGGTAGAAGCGACTCCCGGTTTCGTGCTGCCGGCGTATTATGACTTAGAACAACCGGACGTCGAGACTTCCATTCCGCTCGTTCCGGAAACGGCCGAGACGGAGACGGCAACAAATGCCCCGGTTTCCTCCGGCTTGAAGGGCGTGATATGGATCATCGCGCTTAGCGCCGTCCTGGCGATTGGCGCGGGACTCTTGCTGTGGCGTTACCGTTCCGGACTTCGAAGCTTCATGCTAAGAATCGCGTATGGCAAAAAGCTGACAAGGGATCAAATGCTGATCGTCGAAACGGAAAGATGGCTTCGCTACTGCCGGCGCAAAGGGCTGCAAAGGGCGGATCACGAGACGGTCAGGGAAGCCGTCGGCCGATGGAGCAAAGAGCGAAGCTCGCTCGCGAAAACTTGGTCGGTGCTGTTGCAATTGTTCGAAAAGGCCAAATACAGTCCCGAATCGATTACGGAGCAGGAATTGGCGCTGGCGCAATCCGAGATCAAACATTTAAAACAGCGATTATAATGGGAAAGAACAACGGATTGCATTCTCATTAGCGCCTAATGAATCCGTTTGCTGCGATATATTTTGTCCGCCGCCTCTGCTGCGCGAAAAAAATCGGAGGCGGCGGCAATTTTTGCACGAAAAAGAAAGAATATGATATAGTTTGTCGTATGAAACCGAGGTGACGTGATTGTTAAGAAAGTTTATGCCCGATTTGAGGGTGAAGACCGTATACGATATCGATTTGCAATCGCTCTACGACCGCGGGTTCCGCGGAATCATTACCGATTTGGACAATACGCTCGTCGGGGCCAAGGAGCCCCATGCGACGCCGGAATTGATCGAATGGTTGGCTAAGGCGAAGCGGATCGGATTTCAAACGGTGATCGTATCCAACAATGTGCGCGAACGCGTCCATCTGTTTACGGAGCCGCTTAGTATTCCTTTCGTTTATTCCGCCCGCAAGCCGAAGGTTATGCCCTTCCGCAAAGCGCTGGCGTTAATGAAGCTCGAGCCGCAAGAGACGGTCGTCATCGGCGACCAACTGATGACCGACGTACTTGGAGGCAATCGGGCCGGATTGTTTACGATATTGGTACAGCCGATATCGATCCGCGACGAAGGATTCGGGACGCGGGTCAATCGTCGGATGGAGAAAGCGATCGTCGGTCGTTTGCGCAAAAAAGGAGATTGGTAACATGGAAGGAGGAGTTATCGTTTGACGGAACAACAAGAACGAACACCCGTTAACTCATGCGCCGGCTGCGGCGCCGCGCTGCAAACCGAAGCGCCGGACCGTCCCGGATACATACCCGCCAAAGCGTTGGAGCGTGAGCCGGCAATATGCCAGCGATGCTTCCGCATTCGCAATTATAACGATGCGGCGTCGGTGGCGATCGATCAAGACGATTTTCTGCGCATGTTGAGCCGAATCGGATCATCCGCCGATTCATCGTTTATTATCCATATCGTCGACTTGTTCGATTTCGAAGGCAGCCTGATTTCCGGATTGCAGCGGTTTGTCGGCAATAATCCGGTCATGCTGGTCGTCAATAAAGTCGACCTGTTGCCCAAAGTGACCAACTTCAACCGGGTTACGAATTGGGTGCAGAAACAGGCGAAGGAGCAGGGTTTGAAGGTTGTAGATATTGCGCTTGTCAGTGCCCGAAAAAATCAAGGCTTCGAACGGCTATTGGCCAAAATCGGCGAGCACCGGCGCGGACGCGACATCTATGTCGTCGGCGCTACCAATGTGGGCAAGTCGACTCTGATTAACCGGTTGATACGCGATTACAGCGATCTGGACCGGGAACTGACGACCTCGCGATATCCGGGCACGACGCTCGATCTGGTGCACATTCCGCTGGACGACGGAAAGTATATTATCGATACGCCGGGAATCGTCTATCCGTCCCGGTTGAGCGAACTGGTTACGCGCCAAGATTTGGGCGTTATTATGCCGGATCGGCCGTTGAAGCCTTCCGTATATCAACTGAACGCCGGACAAACTTTGTTCTTCGGCGCTATGGCCCGGTTCGATTTCGTGCAAGGGGAGCGCCAGTCGTTCACATGCTACCTGTCCAACGCGCTTGGCATTCACCGAACGAAGCTGGAAAAAGCCGACGAGCTGTACGCCGAGCATCGGGGCGGTTTGCTTGCCCCCCCAAGCCGCAAGCATGCGGACGAATTGCCGCCGTGGACGAAGCATGATATTCGCGTACCGCGCGGCGCCCGCTGCGATGTGTTCGTCTCGGGGCTTGGATGGATTAAAGTAAACGGGGACAGCGGCGCTTTGTTGAGCGTTCACGCGCCGAAAGGGGTAAAGGTGCTGCTGCGCGATTCGTTAATATAATATCGCATAAGGGGAGAGACGCTAGCGATGAGCAAGGATACAACGGTTCATATCGACAGCGATACGATATTGTTCGGCGTGATGGGCGATCCGATCCGCCATTCCAAATCGCCGCATATGCATAATCGCGCTTTGCGGGCGAAAGGGGTAAACGGCGTATACACGGCGCTGCATATCAAACCCGAAGCGCTTCGGGACGCGATTGCAGGCGTACGGGCGATGGGGTTCCGCGGGGTGAACGTGACGATTCCGCATAAAGTGAACGTAATGTCTCTGCTGGACGAAATCGACGAGGACGCGCGTTTGATCGGGGCCGTCAACACGATCGTGAACGACAACGGCAAATTGACCGGATACAACACGGACGGAATCGGCTACGTCCGCTCGCTTAAGGAAGAAGCCGAGCCGAACATAGCGGGCAAACGGATTCTCGTCATCGGAGCGGGCGGCGCCGCACGCGGAATCGTGTATGCGCTCGCGAAGGAGAAACCGGACGGCATTTGGATCGCGAACCGCACGGCGGAGAAGGCGCGGGAATTGGCGGCGGATTTTCAAGCGTTCGGACCGCTTGCCGGAATCGGCATGGACGACATCGGATCGTTGCATGGGGAGATCGACATCGTTATCAATACGACGTCGGTCGGCATGCATCCGCATGTCGACGCCATTGCGCTCGACCCGGATTGGCTGCGTCCGGATATGACGGTCAGCGATTTGATCTACAACCCGCTCCGGACGAAGCTGCTGAACGAGGCGGAACGGCGCGGCTGCCGAATTCACGGCGGTTTGGGCATGTTTATATACCAGGGGGCATACGCCTTCGAATATTGGACCGGGCTGCCCGCTCCGATCGAAACGATGCGCGGCGCACTATTGGAGTAATGGCCAGGGAAATTCGACAACAGTTTGAGGAGGACAATACCGAATATGCTTACCGGTAAACAAAAAAGATATTTAAGATCGCTTGCCCATCATTTGAATCCGATTTTCCAAGTCGGCAAAGGCGGCACGAACGATCAATTGGTGCGGCACATCGAAGAAGCGCTGGAAGCGAGAGAATTGATCAAAGTTTCGGTGCTGAACAACAGTACGGAAGATCCGCATGAAATCGCGCCGGAGTTGGCGGACAAATCCGGAGCCGAGCTGGTGCAGGTCATCGGGAAAACGATCGTGCTATATAAAGAGTCGCGGGAAAATAAACAGATCGAGTTGCCGTAGCCTCCGGCGCACCTCTCGTTGTTTGGAGGACGAAGCGATATGAAAAAAATCGGAATTATGGGGGGGACGTTCGATCCCGTTCATAACGGCCATTTGCTTGCGGCGGAAAGCGTGCGCGAACGAATGGGGCTGGACGAAATATGGTTTATGCCGTCGTTCCGTCCGCCGCATAAACCGGGCTCGCCCGGCGCAAACGCGGAGCAGCGCTGGGACATGGTATGTCTCGCGCTGCGGTCGAACCCGCATTTTCGCCCGCTCGACGTCGAGTTGAAACGGGGAGGCGTGTCGTATACGGTCGATACGATGCGGCAATTGCGGCAATCGTATCCGGAGCATTCGTTTTATTTTATTATCGGCGCGGATATGATCAATATGTTGCCGCAATGGCGGGATATCGAACAATTAGCCCGCGACATATCATTCATCGGAGTAAAACGGCCGGGCACGGCGCTGCGTCTAGACCGGCTTCCGGATTACTTGCAGGCCCGCCTCGCGCTTGCGGAAATGCCGCAATTCGAGATTTCCTCGACCCAAATCCGCACACGCACGGCAGCCGGGCAATCTATCCGTTACATGGTGCCGGAAGAGATACGGCAATATATTCAAGCGAATCGGCTGTACGAATCGATAGATGGGGGAGAAGTTCATGGACCGAGCGATATTGATTGACAAGGTGCGAGAGCAGATGCCGGCGCGGCGTTGGGAACATACGCAAGGCGTGATGGACACGGCCGTCATTCTGGCGGAGCGATTCGGCGCCGACCCGGTGAAGGCGGACTTGGCGGCCATTTTGCATGATGTAGCGAAATATTGGCCGACCGAACGGATGGAGCGCATTATTCGCGAACATCGATTGCCTGCCGACTTGCTGGAGCACGACAAACAGTTATGGCATGCCCCGGTCGGAGCGTTCGTCGCGGAACGCGATTACGGCATCAAGGACAGGGACGTTCTGGACGCGATCCGATATCATACGTCCGGGCGGGAACAGATGACGCTATTGGACAAAGTTGTTTGTTTGGCGGATTATATCGAGCCGGGAAGAGATTTTCCGAATGTGAATAATATTCGGGAACTGGCCAAACATAGCCTTGACGAAGCGCTTGTGGCAGGCTTTGATTCGACGATTCACTTTTTGCTGACCCGTAAGAAACGGATTTATCCGCTAACCGTCTTAGCCAGAAACGCACTAATCCAACAAAATGGAGGTTAATGAATGACTTTAAGCTCAAAGGATGTAATGAATTTAGCCGTAGAGGCGGCGGACGATAAAAAAGGAATGAATATCGTCGCGCTCGATCTGCAAGGCATATCGCTCATCGCCGATTATTTCGTCATTTGCCACGGCAATTCGGATACGCAAGTCCAGGCGATTACGACCGAAATTCGCAAACGCGTGCAGGAAAGCGGCGGCACGGTACGCGGCATTGAAGGGATTGATTCGGCGCGCTGGGTGTTGATCGATTTAGGGGATGTGGTCGTTCACGTCTTTCACCGCGACGAGCGGGAGTATTACAGCATCGAACGGCTCTGGTCGGATGCGAAGGTCGTGAAAAGCGTATGAGTTTGATTGCCGGTACGATCGTAACTTTACCGGTTGCGCGCGAAGTTTCGCCTTACGGATTTTTCCTGACGAACGGAACGCAGGACGTATTGCTGCATTATACGGAACTCGCCGGAACGGTGGAGCCGGGCCAAGAGGTGGAAGTATTCCTGTACTACGATACGGAAGACCGCCTGGCGGCTACGATGCGGAAACCTTATCTTACGTTGGGGGAGCTTGCTTTGCTCGAGGTGGCCGACGTTCATCCCCGGCTGGGTTGTTTTCTGGAAATGGGTCTTGGGCGGCAGCTGCTTCTGCCGATTCGCGAACTGCCCGAGATGAAGGAACTGCATCCGCAGGTCGGCGATAAAGTATTCGTCATCATGGAGCATGACAAGCAGGGAAGGCTCAAGGCGAAGCTTGCAGGCGAGAAAGATTTGGAGCCGCTCGCGTTCCGGGCGCCGTCCGCTTGGCTTGGCGAATGGAAAGAAGGAACGGTATACAAGCCGCTGCAAATGGGGACATTCGTGCTCGTCGACGGCGGCGTGCTCGGCTTCGGCGCGATCGGCATGATCCATTCGTCGGAACGGACGCGATTGCTTAGATTGGGCGAGCGGGTAAACGTTCGTATCAGTTTCGTGCGGGAAGACGGCAGAGTCAACTTGGCGATGGCTCCGCGCAAGGAGGTCGGACGCGTGGAAGACGCCGACCGGTTGCTTGCGTTTCTTAAGGAACGTCCGAACGGCGCAATGCCGTATTCCGACCAGACGCCTCCCGATTTGATTAAGCAGCGTTTCGGCATTAGCAAAGCCGCTTTCAAACGCGCGCTCGGGAAGCTGATGAAGGACGGGCTCGTCTATCAGAAGGAAAATTGGACATATTTGCAATCGAGCGACGCGCAGCGGAGTCCGAACGAACGAAAGTGATGTGATGCAGCATGAGATCTTACAAACGATTCGCGCATGTATACGATAGGTTAATGGAGGATATGCCGTATCCGGAGTGGCTTCGGTTCGCGCGAACGGGCTGGGAAAAGTACGGCATGCCCAAAACGGTCGTCGATCTCGGTTGCGGCACCGGCAGCATTACGGTTCCGCTAGCGAATTCCGGATTTCAGGTCACCGGCATCGATTTATCCTCCGACATGCTTGCCATCGCCAGACGGAAGATGGATCAATCGCCGTACGCAAACCGTATGTACCGGGAAGGCGGCGTGCTTTTTCTGCAGCAAGACATACGGACTTGGGAATTGCCCGGGCAGGTCGATTCGGTCGTTTCGTTTTGCGATTGTTTCAATTATTTGCTGGAAGAAGAGGACATCAAGCAAGCGTTCCGCCATACTTATCAAGGGTTGAAGGCGGGCGGCACGTTTATGTTCGACGTGCATCAACCGGCGCAATTCGCCAAATACGCGGAAGAGCAGCCGTTCGTTTTAAACGAAAAATCGGTGGCATACATATGGACATGCGAGCTGGACGAAGTTCGCAGCGAGATCGAGCATCATATTACATTCTTCACGCGGGCGGAAGGCGCTTCGCTGTCGGAAGAGCTGTTCGAGCGCTTTGAAGAAGTCCATGTTCAACGGGCCTATCATCCGGATTGGCTGTATGCCCAATTAAAAGCTGCCGGCTTTGCGGACGTTCAAATATACGGCGACTTCAAATGGGAGCCTCCGCAAGACGACACGAGCCGCTTGTTTTATGTCGCGATCAAATAAAGCCGGATAAGGGAAAAATGTTCGAACATTCGGGCATCCGGGCATTCGAGCTTTCTTGACATCCGGGGCCGCAGTTTTTATAATCAATAAGTAAAGACGATATACGAAAAAGCGCGTTGATGAGGAATAGTAGTTTGCTATGGGCGTAATCAGAGAATCGGCGGAAGGTGCAAGCCGATCGTCACTTGCGAACGAACTCGCCTCGGAGTATTGCGATGAACTTGGCTCGCGGATCGGAGGAAGCGATTCCGCCGGCGAATTGAAATCGCAACGTCTTGCCCGCGTTAAGGGTCCAAAGGGAGCGAAGGCAAAGCATGCCTCTCGCTAACTAGGGTGGTACCACGGGAAGCGAACCTCTCGTCCCTAGCGATATTTACGCTATGGATGGGAGGTTTTTTTGGCACCATTGATTTTATAAGTTTTCTCATTCAAACGAATACGAAACGAGGCGGACCCTATAGAATGCCGCCCTAAGGAGGATCATTGATGGCAGACGCAACACGTCAACAGCAAGGTTACAACCCGCTCGTCATCGAACCGAAATGGCAACGATACTGGGACGAGCATAAAACGTTCAAAACGACCGAAGACAAGGATAAGCCGAAGTTTTACGCATTGGACATGTTTCCTTATCCGTCCGGCGCAGGCTTGCATGTCGGCCATCCGGAAGGGTATACGGCGACCGATATCGTGTCCCGCTATAAGCGGATGCGCGGATATAACGTCCTTCACCCGATGGGATGGGACGCGTTCGGCTTGCCCGCGGAGCAGCATGCGCTCGATACGGGCGAGCATCCGCGCGACATTACGTTCAAGAACATCGACAATTTCCGCCGTCAAATCAAATCGCTCGGATTTTCTTACGATTGGGACCGCGAATTCAGCACGACCGATCCCGATTATTACAAATGGACGCAATGGATCTTCATCCAATTGTATAAGAAAGGACTCGCTTACGTGGCCGAGGTGCCTGTCAACTGGTGTCCCGCACTCGGCACGGTGCTCGCCAACGAAGAAGTCATTGACGGCAAAAGCGAGCGCGGCGGCCATCCGGTCATCCGCAAGCCGATGCGCCAATGGGTGCTGAAAATTACGGAATACGCGGAACGTTTGCTGGAAGACTTGGAGGAACTGGACTGGTCCGAGAGCATTAAAGATATGCAGCGGAACTGGATCGGCAAATCGAAGGGCGCCGAAGTCCGTTTTGCGATTGACGGGCATGATGCGGAATTGACCGTATTTACGACCCGGCCCGACACGTTGTTCGGAGCGACTTATTGCGTCTTGGCGCCGGAGCATGAATTGGTGGATCGAATTACGACGGAAGACCGGCGGAAGTCGGTGGAAGATTACAGAGAGAAGGCGGCGCGCAAGAGCGATCTGGAACGCACGGATCTGGCCAAGGAAAAGACGGGGGTATTTACGGGAGCCTATGCCGTTAACCCGGTTAACGGTAAGAAGACGCCGATCTGGATCGCGGATTATGTGTTGGCCGGTTACGGCACCGGCGCGATTATGGCCGTTCCGGGTCACGATCAGCGCGACTGGGAATTCGCCAAACAGTTCGATTTGCCGATTCTGGAAGTCGTAAAAGGCGGGGATTTGGCTAAGGAAGCTTATGCCGGCGACGGCGAGCACGTTAATTCGGACCTGCTGAACGGCTTAAACAACGAACAGGCCATCGCGCGCATGATCGAATGGCTGGAACAAAACGGCAAAGGGCAAGGAAAAGTAACGTACCGTTTGCGCGACTGGCTGTTCAGCAGACAGCGCTATTGGGGCGAGCCGATTCCGATCCTGCATCTGGAGGACGGGACGATGAAGACGGTGCCCGAAGATCAATTGCCGCTTGTCCTGCCTGACGTCGATCATATTAAGCCGTCGGGTACGGGGGAGTCTCCGCTCGCCAATGTCACCGACTGGGTGAATACGGTCGATCCGGAGACGGGCAAACCGGCGCGCCGCGAAACGAATACGATGCCGCAATGGGCGGGAAGCTGCTGGTACTATTTGCGTTTCATCGATCCGAAGAACGACAAGGAAATTTGCTCGAAGGAAAAACAAGCGGAGTGGCTGCCTGTCGACTTGTATATCGGCGGAGCGGAGCATGCGGTGCTCCATTTGCTGTACGCCCGCTTCTGGCATAAAGTATTGTACGATCTCGGCGTTGTATCGACGAAAGAACCTTTCCACAAGCTTGTCAACCAGGGCATGATTCTCGGCACGAACAACGAGAAAATGAGCAAATCCCGCGGCAATGTCATTAATCCGGACGATATCGTGAACGAGTTCGGCGCGGATACGCTGCGCATGTACGAAATGTTCATGGGGCCGCTCGAAGCTACGAAGCCGTGGAATACGAACGGCGTGGAAGGAACGTACCGCTTCTTGTCCCGCATTTGGCGCTTGTTTATTACCGAAGAAGGGGCGCTGAACCCGAAAATTACGGAAGCGCCGGCTGAGGGAGATTTTCTGAGAACATGGCATAGAACGATCAAAAAAGTGACCGACGATTTCGAACATTTGCGCTTCAATACGGCGATCAGCCAGTTGATGATCTTCGTCAACGATGCGTATAAAGCGGATCAATTGCCGCGCGAGGCGATGGAGAACTTCGTGCAAATGCTCTCGCCGCTCGCTCCGCATTTGGCCGAAGAATTATGGGAGCGTCTCGGCCGTCAACAATCGATCACCTATGTGCCATGGCCGACTTACGACGAAGCGCTGACCGTCGACGCCGAAGTGGAGATCGTCGTCCAGGTGAACGGGAAAATCGTAGAGCGCACCATGATTGCCGCCGATTTGGACGAAGAGGCGATGCGGGACAAAGCGCTGTCCTTGCCGGGCGTTCAAGCGGCGATGGCCGGCAAAACCGTCCGCAAAGTCATCGCCGTGAAAGGCAAACTGGTCAATATTGTTGCGGGTTAACCTTTTCGCTGCCAAACAGCAGATCCAACTTATCGAGATCTTCCTCGTATTTGGCATGCGTCGTACGAATTAACTGGTGGAACACGCCGTCGAGCTCGGCGCCGAGAATGCGCAGACCTTCGGCGGTAATTCCGCCGGGTACGGACACACGGCGCTGAAGCTGTTCCAGCGTCAGTTCGCCCTCGGTCAGCAGCTTGCCCGTGCCGAATAACATTTCGCACCCGAGACGGGCGGCATGATCGCGGTTGATTCCGGTCTCTTCAACGGCAGCGTCAATGAATTTTTGCAAGAAAAAAGCGATAAAGGCCGGTCCGCAGCTGGAAATATCGGAAGTTACCCGAGTGAATCGTTCCTTGATTTCAATCGGGCGGCTGACCGATCCCATCAAATCTTCCAGCAGCAGCCGGTCTTCTCTATTGATGCGGCTTCCGTATATGCATAGCGATGGTCCGCTGCATACATAGTTGGTAATGCTCGGAATAATTTTGGCCACTTTGCATCCAAGCCGGCTTTCCAAATGCCTGATTTGCACCGGACTTGTAATCGAGACGACGATTTGCGTAGCGGCGACGAACGGTTCGATCTCGTCCACTACCGTTTTGAATTCAGACGGTTTCACACAGATGAATATGAGATCGCTTTCCCTGGCCGTCTCCGTATTGGAGGATGCGACCCTAAGCCCCGGATATCTCGTTGCCAATTGACGAACCTTCTGCATGGTTCGATTACTGGCGATAATTTGCCCCGGTTCAAGACTGCCTGATTGGATGAACGATTCGATCAAGATACTTCCCATGCTTCCCGTTCCTATAAATCCAACCGTCATCGTGATCCCTCCCACTCGATTCAAAATAGTTTGCAATGCAGTAAAGTAGTGAAGCCTGATGTCAAAAACATTTCTCCCCAGTATATGCGCAACGGTTTGCCCAATATTCGGATTTTTCCATATGTTTTGCAAGCAGCAAGATTCTCCCCGGGCGATAAGGCCCGAATATGTTTGCAAAGGAGCATTCGGTATGATAAGTAAGCTTAGGGAACTATGGTCGATGCAGAAATCGCTCGTGTATATAACGGCATGCGCCGGGCTGCTTGCCGTCGTCGTGATGGTCGCCCGCTCCCCCGGTCAAGCGGAACTTCCGGGTTGGACGAAATTAAACGAATCGATGCAGCAGGCTCTCGACGAGATCGAAGGCGCATCCGGGGGAGGCCCGGCGCAAAACGACCGTCTTTCCGTTCAAGAGCAAGGGGCCGGCGATATCGAAACCGCAGCCGTCAATACAACGGCCGATGTGCCGCAAACTCCGGATTCGGAACGACAAGTTGCAGCTTCGGCTTTATTGGAAGACGGCGGCAATGGGGACAATGCGGCCGCCGGCGGTACGGCAGTTGCGGGCGATGCGGACCAATCCGGGAAAATTAACGTGAACGAAGCGGGGATCGACAGGCTGATGGAGCTGCCGGGGATTGGCGAAGCGAAGGCGAAGGCGATTATTGCATACCGGGAACGGAACGGGAAATTCAAATCCGTCTCCGACTTGACGAAAGTAAAAGGAATCGGCCCGAAAATATTGGAAAAAATGCGCAGCAAGGTTGCTTTATAATATGAAACGAGCATGGAGCGCGTCATAGTGATTCCGCGCATATTTCCGTATCATTGACCCGGCGTGGTACAATAAAAAGAAACGATAACTGATGGAGATGAGTGTACGGTGCGCAAAGATTGGGATACGTATTTTATGGATATCGCTTATATGGCGTCAACCCGCTCGCGTTGTCCGCGCCGCCATGTGGGAGCGGTGCTGGTGCAAGGGAAGAAACTGCTCGGTACCGCATACAACGGCGCGCCGATGGGGGTGGACGACTGTACGGACGCAGGCTGTATGGTCGCGGAGGAATATGAAATGACGATTGTGGACGGGCGCGAGGAAATGGTCAAAAAGCAGCGCTGCGTGCGCACGATCCATGCGGAACAAAATTTGCTGCTGTTTACCGATCGGATCGACCGCGAAGGCTCGACCGTGTACGTTACCGATCAGCCTTGTTGGACATGTGCGAATATGCTTGCCAACAGCGGAATCGCCGAAATCGTATACGACAGGCCTTATCCGAAGGATAGCGAGAAGGTCGAAGCGATGATGCGGCAGAAAGGAATCGTATTCCGCCGTTTGGAGAGCTATCAGCCTCCGCGGGAGACGATCATGGACGTTACCGATTAATTGTTAAGTCTAATAACCGAATAGACAACCGGATGATCGAATCGTTCGGGAAATGAGGAAGAACCTCTGCAATCCACTATCGATGGAACGGCAGAGGTTTTTTTGTATGGAATAAGGGGGATGAACGGATGGCGGATCGACGGCCGGTCGTATGGTTTGCAATCAGTTGGATCGCGGGCAGCGGCGCCGCATGCCTGTGGAACGGAATTCATTTGCCGGCGCTCTGCGCCGCGGCATTATGCTTCATACCGATTCTCGTCTATTATCGCGCCGTATCGGTTAGGTTGGCGCTGTTGTGTTGGGCTGCTTTTTGTGCGGCTGCCCTGTATTGGCATTGGAATGATATGCGCAATGCGAGCGGCTTGGCGGATGACATGCGCAACCTGGACGAGCGCGAAGTGCGGCTGGCCGGGACGATCGATTCGCCGGTCGACGTGGACGGGGATCGCGCCGATTTTCGCTTGCGCGGCCAATGGGTGCGATTTGCCGATACGAATGAGCATATTTCGATCAACGAGACATTGCTTGTTCAAGTGCGATTGACGGAAAAGAGCGGGCAGCAAATTGCGGGACGATGGGAGCGGGGAGACCGGGTCGAATTGGAAGGAATGTTGAAGCGGCCCGCCGGCGCGCGGAATTTCGGCGCCTTCGATTACGGCGCATATTTGCGTACGCAGCGCATTCATTGGATCGCAGCCGTAAAAGGAACGGATTCGGTCGTCGTCAAGCCGGAGGGGCGAAAGCGATGGAACCGGGGGCATCTGCTGCGCTGGAACGACAGGCTGCGCGCGAAGCTGGGGGACAAACTGGACGAATTGTTTGCGGAACGTTATGCGGGATTTATGAAGGGGCTTGTCATCGGCATGCGCGACGATTTGGACCCCGAGCGGTTTCGCGAGTTCGCCAAATTGGGGCTGACGCATGTTCTGGCCATTTCCGGGCTTCATGTCGCCGTGTTTATCGGTTGTTTCTTCTGGATATTCCGCAAGCTCGGACTGACGAAAGAAACGAGCCAACTGCTTGTTATGGCGTTGATTCCGTTCTACGTGCTGCTGTCGGGAGCGTCGCCTTCCGTCGTCCGCGCCGGAATGATGGCGATCGTCGCGTTGTACGCCGCGCGTCAACAGGTGCTGAAGGACGGGCTGCATATATTGTGCATCGCCGCGCTTCTGATGTTATGGTGGGATCCTTATTATTTGGTGAACGTCAGCTTTCAGTTGTCGTTTATCGTGACGGCGGGATTAATTCTCGGCGTGCCCCGCATGCAGAGATGGCTCCCGCTCCGGTCGAAGAAGGCCGCGGCTTTGATCAGCCTGAATGCCGTCGCCGAACTCGTTTCGTTTCCGATGTCGATCTATTACTTTCATCAATATTCTTTATTGTCGATTGCGGCCAATATCGTGCTTGTCTCATTCATCAGCCTAATCATCTTGCCGCTCGGCATGGCAACCTTATCGCTCGGCATCATCTACACGCCTCTCGGGCAATTCGCGGCATGGACGGCCGAGCGATTGACCGAGCCGGTTTTCCGCATCGTTTCATGGATGAACGGGCCGGACGCTTTCCTATTGATTTGGCCCAAGCCGGCGATTTGGCAAGTCATGCTGTACTATGCCCTGCTCGTCGCGTTCGCCTATTTGGCCGGACAACTCCATTCGCGCCGGCATGCGGCGGGCGAGGCCGCGGCGCGATCCGCGGGGGGCCCCGACGAAGACGAGACCGTTCCTTTGGCCGGCTTCGCGGGCGGCGGCAGCGCTGCCGGATCGCTCCCGCTTCGCAGATGGATCCCGTTATGCGCCGTCTTCTGCTTATGGGGCGGACTGCTTGCCCACATGTATCAACCCGCATTATGGGATCGCAACGGGTCGGTCCAATTTTTGGACGTCGGCCAGGGCGACAGCATTCTGATCCGTACCCCGCACGGCAAGACGCTATTGGTCGATGGAGGAGGAACGGTACGGTTCCGCAAGCCGGGCGACGAATGGAAGGAGCGGAAAGATCCGTTCGAAGTCGGGCAAAAATTGCTTGTTCCGCTGTTGAAGCAGCGCGGCGTGCATAAGCTTGACGCTGTGATTGCGACCCATCAGGATCAAGATCATATCGGCGGATTGCAAGCGGTGCTCGAACAAATTCCGACGCGAGCGGTCATTTTCAACGGAACGCTGAAACCGGGCGATGCGGCGGCGAAGCTGTTTCGCACGGCGAATGAAAAGCGGATTCCGCTATACGCGGCGGTCGACGGCCAAACGCTAACGCTGGATAAAGATACCGAAATAAAATTTATCTATCCGTCTGCGACATTTTCGCAGCAACCGCGTATAACGATTACGAAAGAACAAAACGACCGCTCTGTCGCATTTGTCATGAAAATGAAGGAATCGACCTTTTTATTCACAGGAGATATGGAGCGCAAGGCGGAACTTGCGGTCGTCGACAAATATGCGCGAACGGACGCCTTTCGTCCGGTGGACGTCATGAAAGTGGCGCATCATGGCAGCAAGACGTCGACGACCGACGATTGGCTGCGGCTGTGGCAGCCGAAAACGGCCGTCATTTCCGTCGGCGCCGCGAACTTCTACGGCCATCCGACCGCGCAAGTGCTGGATCGGCTCAAAGCGTTCGGAGTATCGACGCTGCGCACCGACAAGAACGGAGAAGTACAGATGCAGGTGCGCCGCGACGGGATTTATGTTCGTACGAAGCTTATAGAGGAAGCGATGTGAAACTATCTTTTTCATGGCATCGCTTTCTCAGAAGTTTCAGGTATACGGTCTATTTTTTTTCTGGTATTCTAAAACAAGAGCATTTGTCCGTGTCAATTTTCTATGGAAAGAACAGTCTAATTTAATATAATAATCAGTGCAACAAAATAACGGGAAATCACGTCTGTAATGTTGCAAGAGAGGGGGATCCTGGTGGTAGAGCAAGAACTCATAAGAGCTGCTCAATCGGGCGATCGCGACGCTCTAATATCTCTGTTGCGTAAAATTGAAACCCATGTTTACCGTACGGCCTTTTATTTGTTGAATAACGAACAAGATGCGTTAGACGCTTCGCAAGAGGCGCTCATTCGGATTTATTCGAAAATTCAATCATACGAGGAAAAAGCGCAATTTAAAACATGGGTGCAAAGAATCGTTACCAATATTTGCATCGATAAGTTTCGCCGCAATAAACCTTCCGTTTCCATCGAGGAACATAATCTCGTTTTTACGGGGGATCATAGTGTGGAGAACGAGGTTATGGCAACTTATGTGGCGCAAGATATTCATGAAGCGATCGATAAACTTCCCGACCATCATCGGGCCGTAGTCGTTTTGAGATATTTACAGGATTTTTCCTATAATGAAATTGCAGATTCGCTAAACTTGCCGCTCAATACGGTGAAATCGTATCTGTTTCGAGCGAGACAGCAACTGCAAACGTTACTTCAAGATTATCAGAAGGGTGGTGTTCGAGGATGACATGTCCAGAGGTGATGGAATTAATGAACAGATATATGGATCACGATCTGAGCGAGAGCGAAATCAACCACCTGAACGAGCATTTGCGGGAATGCTCTTCATGTCAAGTCATGTTCGAGCGGTTGAAGCGTTTGTCCGCCGAGCTGGAAAGTTTGCCGAAAGTCATGCCGAAATTCAGCATCGTAGATACCATTCTGCCGCAATTGGAAAACATCGATCTGGCTGCCGCGAAGGAACAATCGCCGGAGGACGGACAGCTTGAAGGCGGGGCTGCCTCCATCACGGCAGCGCCCGTGAAGCGGAGTTGGCGCGAGCGCTTTCCTCTCCGGGCGATCGGCGGCGTTGTGGCAGCCGGCTTCGTTGTCGGTTTGTTTATGGTGTTGTATAAACCGGAAGTGTCGCAGCAAGCGGATATGGAACTGATGTCTACCGCGAATCAAGCGGGAGTTGCGGCATCGCAGGATACGTTCGCGGCGGATATGCCCGGGGACGAAGCGAAGGACATGTCCAAAGTAACGACGGAAAGCGCGCAACCCGACAAGAAGGCGGATTCAAAACCGGAAGCAAACGGTCCGAAGGAGAAGGAAGCGCCCGCGAGCAACAAAGGAGACGAGCCGGCGGCGGGAGCAGCGCCGCAAGAAGTGCATAAGTCCGGCGACGCAAACGAAGGGACCGGTTCTCAGGATAACATTGCGCAAGGATTCGCTCCCGAGAATGCAGGCATTGCTTCCCAAGGGGAAGCAGCGAGTCCTGAGGCGGGTGTAGAAGATCCTGCCATGGATATGAGAATGGGAATCGCGAAGACGACTCGCCTTGAATCGCCTTCGCCCGATCTTCGCTTCACTGCGTTTTTTGAATCCGGCCTATTGAAGGTCACGGATACCGACAACAAAGTGGTATACGAGAAGGAACTGCCGAACGGTTCGGTTCATCGAATCGAATGGTCCCAAGACGGCAAGACGCTGACTTACGAATGGTCGCAAGACGGCGGCGAGACGGTGACGGAGACCGTCGCTGCCAGCGAATTCGCCAAGAAATAGGCGGCGGCAGACGAAAGTCGGGGCACGAACGCATGCACACATTGACGCATGCGATCGTATATTATATAAACGAGAAGTCATCGACGCCCCTTGCGTCGGATGACCGTCCGCGAGAAGAGCCTAGGACTTCTTCGCGGATGTTTATATAGATGTTCAAACAAAAAGGCTGCGCGCGGGTGCGCAGTCTTTTTGTTGTTGCCGCGCCCCGATTTTGCTACAATCGAATACAGCGAAGGAGGGACGAATGTGGATTATAAAACGGCTGCCAAAGAAATACAAAAAGGTATGGTGAAACCGATTTACGTCTGCTATGGGACGGAAAAATACCGTATCCGGGAATTTATCCACTTTTTATCTTCCCATGTGATCGGGCAGGAAAACCGCGATTTGGCGTTGACGAAATTCGACTTGAACGAAACGCCGATCGAAGCGGTCGTCGAAGAAGCGGAGACGCTTCCGTTTCTTGTGCCGCGCAAAGTGATCCTAGTTAGCGATTCCACGGTGTTCGCGGCAGGCAAAGATACGAACAAAATCGATCATAAAACGGACCGGCTGCTGAAATATATGGATAATCCCGCCGATTACAGCGTGATCGTCTTTTTCGTGCAGAACGAGAAGCTGGACGAGCGCAAAAAAACGGTGAAAAAAGCGAAGGAATGCGGAGCGGTCATTTCGTTTGCGCCGCTCGGCGCCGAGGAATTGCTGCAATGGATTAAGAAGCAAGCGCGCGAACGCCGCTGCGATCTTGCCGCCGGCACTGCGGAGGCGCTCGTTGCCTGCGCGGGGACGAATTTGCAGACGCTGGCGTCGGAAATCGAGAAACTTTGCTTGTTTGCCGGGGATGGCGGCGTCATCGAACCGGAAACGGTGGAACAGCTCGTCGCCCGGAGCAGCGAGCAAAATATATTCGTTTTGATCGAGCAAATCGCGCAATTGAAATTGGAAAAGGCGCTGGGCATTTTCTACGACCTGTTGAAGCAGCGGGAGGAGCCGATTAAAATCGTCGCTTTAATCGCGCGGCAATTCCGGATTATGCTGCAGGTGAAGGAATTGGCGCGGCAAAGCTATTCGCAGCAGCAGATGGCGTCCTCGCTGGGATTGCATCCCTATGCGGTGAAGCTGGCGGCGGAACAGGCGAAGCAATTCGACGCGGGCCGTCTTAGCCGGATTTTGGCCGATCTGGCTCAATTGGATTATGAAATGAAAAGCGGTCGCGTCGACAAAATATTGGGCATCGAGCTGTTCCTGCTGCGGCTGGCCGCTTGATGCGCATAACAAAAAGTCCTGAAGCTTCCATAGCTCAGGACTTTGTTTCATGTATAAGCGCTTGCTTACGCTTGCGCGGTAAGAGCGTTTAATTTTTTCGCCAAACGAGATTTTTTGCGGGCTGCTGCATTTTTGTGGAGCAAACCTTTCGTTACGGCTTTGTCCAGCTTTTTGGAAGCAACGATCAAAGCGGCCTTCGCAGTTTCCACTTCGTTATTAGCGATCGCGACATCTGCGGCTTTAACGGCTGTACGAAGCGCAGATTTTTGGGATGCGTTTAATAAACGGCGTTTTTCGTTCGTTTTTACACGTTTCACAGCGGATTTAATATTCGGCATTGCATTCACCTCCTGTAAGGCATAAGTATTGCATAACTAGAATCGATATAGATCCCACAACTTAAAATATTCTATCATGTGACTAGGCAAATTGCAAGACAATTGCTTTTCGGCCACTTTTCGAAAGCCGCCTGCATAAACGGGAGGCACGTCTCGCACAATATACAAAAAAGCGGTTTGGAAGGAGTTTTGCAGAATGGAACTGGATTTGCAGCGCTATTCGGTGCGAACGGATTTGGCTCTGGAAGCGAAGGAGATGGCCGAGGCTGTCCATGGCGGAGCGATCCCCGGCGTGGCGGAAAACGTCGAAGAAGAGGATGGGATTAAAATTACGCGGATCGACGTGGAAACGGAGGAAGGGGCGAGAGCGCTCGGCCGCATTCAAGGGCATTACGTCACGCTGGAGGTGCCGCAGCTCCGGAAGAAGGATTCCGATTTGCAGGACCGCGTTGCGACCAAGTTTGCCAAGGAATTCGAAGCTTTCCTGGAAAAAATCGGCGTCAGCCGGGTTGCCAAGGCACTCGTCGTCGGACTCGGCAACTGGAATGTAACGCCCGACGCCTTGGGGCCGATTGTAGTGGAAAATATTATGGTGACCCGCCATTATTTCGAAATTATGCCCGATCAAGTGAATCCCGGCTACCGGCAAGTCAGCGCCGTAGCTCCCGGCGTGCTGGGCATTACCGGCATTGAATCGAGCGAGATCGTGCAAGGCATCGTAGAGAAGACGAAGCCGGATCTGATTATCGCCATCGACGCGCTGGCATCGAAAGCGCTGGAGAGGATTAACACGACGATCCAAATCGCCGATATCGGCATTCATCCCGGCTCCGGAATCGGCAACAAACGCAAAGGACTAACGAAGGAGACGCTGGGAGTTCCGTGCCTCGCTATCGGCGTCCCGACCGTTTGTTACGCCTCGACGATCGTCAACAACGCGATCGAACTGATGCGGGAGCATTTCGCGAAGGAAACGACCGAAACGAAGCAAATTATGGGATTGCTGGACGATATCCATGAACAGGACCGGCTCGCGCTGGTCAGAGAAATTTTGCAGCCGCTGGGCCATGATTTGATCGTAACGCCGAAAGAAATCGACGAATTTATCGAAGATATCGCCAACATTATCGCCAGCGGTTTAAACGCCGCTTTGCACGAAGCGATCGACACGGATAATGTCGCCGCTTATACGCATTGACCGCGTCTAGGGCCCGCCCCAAGTCAAGAACATTGGCTTAGGGGCGTTTTTTGCTGTTTGGCCGTCGTCGGGGGGCGCCTTTTAGGCTGATCCTACTAAAATGTTCAATTATGTTTTGGTTCTATTTACTAGATTGTCCTCATAGATTTGAAATACATAGATTAAGAGGCGGGACACCGAAAGCGAAGCAGCGCAGCTCAAGTTCCGTCTATACGAACGATGGGGAGGACGATCCATGAAAGCGACGTTTCAGGCGATTCACGTGCCTAGAATGAAACAAAAATTGTTACACGGTTTAGCGACAGGGAGAATGTTCGTCATTCTCGCGTTATGTTCGATGTTCTTTTTTATATTGCTCGGGCTCGGCGGAATGGTGCAAAAAAACGTGAACACATCGCCGGTTGCTTCGATGAAAGGATTGGCCGCCGCCGTTTCAAGCTACTTCTTTATGGATATGATAGGAATGGAGGTGCCGCATTTGAACGTTTCCGCGCCTCATTCCGAATTTGCGCGGCAGAATGTCGGAATGTTTCTATTCCGGATGTTGACCGGCGTCAATCCGCTCGATCCGAAAACGCTGGTCGCCAGCGAAGTGCCCGGTTTGGGCGGCGATGAAGCGGTTCCGCTGCGGGTCGGCAAAGGCAACGAGGCGCTGACGGCCCCGGAAGATTACCATCAGGGCCCGGGATTGCCGGCGCCGGGCGGGGAGCCGGATCCGAACGGCGAGGCGGTACCGGAAGGCGAACCGAATAACGGCTCCGATCATACGGCCGAACATCCGGAAGACAATCCGGGGAACAAGCCGGCGGAAACGCCAAACGCCGATAAAAAGTCGGTGTTCATCTATCATTCGCATAACCGCGAGTCGTGGAACCCGGTGCTGCAAAAAGACGTGAAGGACCCTTCCAGCGCCACGAAAAATATTACGCTCGTCGGCAAACGGATGGCGTCGAAACTGGAGCAACTCGGCGTAGGTGTCGTTCATTCGGATCAAGACTACGCATCGACGGTCAAAAATTATAATTGGAATTATTCGTACAAATATTCGCGCACGACCGTGAAAGAAGCGATGGCGGTCCATAAAGATTTGCAATATTTTATCGATATTCACCGGGATTCGCAGCGGCATGACAAAACGACCGTAACGATCGACGGCAAATCGTACGCGCAAGTCTATTTCATTATCGGGCACGGCAACGAGAATTGGCGCGAAAACGAAAAATTGGCTAACGAAATTCATACGGAACTGGAGAAGCGCTATCCCGGCTTATCCCGCGGCATATGGGGGAAATCGGCCAAGACCGGCAACGGAGAATATAACCAATCTTTATCGAGCAACAGCATTTTGATCGAAGTGGGCGGCATCGACAACACGCTTGAGGAATCGTATCGTACGGCGGATGTGCTGGCCGGCTTGATTGCCGAGCTGTATTGGGACGCGGAGAAGGCGAGCGCAGATGCCGATCCGCAAGAAACGGAGTGACGAAGCCATGTCGAAACTAATGAAAAGAATATTGATTATCGGCGCTTTCATTACGCTTGGCATCATGTACGCGCTGGACTTGGCTTCGTCGGGCATCGAACGGATTCAAGGGCCGGTGCAAGGCCAAACGGCGCCCCCCGTCTGGACGCAAACGATCCCGCCGCAGCAATTGCAATATCCGCAGCAGCCAACGTATCCGCAGTACGGACAAGCGCCGCAGACGGGCGAGCAACCGCAGCAAATGCCGCAGCAAGCGCAGACGCCGCAATGGGGGTGGCCGCAGACGGGAGTACAGCAGCCTGTTCAATCGCCGTGGGCATACGTTCCGGTGCCGCAATCGGAGCAGCCGTTCCAGCCGGTTCTCGATGTTCCGGTGAAACAGGCGCCCGTCGACAGGCTGGCTGACAAGACGGCAGGCCTGCTGCAAACTTTGTCGCGCGGCGGCATTCGTTTTGTCGTATCGCTGTTCGGATCGATCGCCGAATAACAAAGATTCGCCCGGATTCGCGTTCGAGCATTGAAGCCTTATCTAACAACTGATATAATTAATTATTGGTTTTCATTTTGGCAATCGTGGTGGGGGTAAGGAATGACGGATATTCATGCTCGACAAAAGAAAATACGCAATTTCAGCATTATCGCTCATATAGATCACGGGAAATCGACACTCGCGGATCGCATTTTGGAGTATACGGGCGCCCTGACTTCGCGTGAAATGCAGGATCAGGTGCTTGATAAGATGGACCTGGAACGCGAACGCGGCATTACGATTAAGCTGCAAGCCGTTCGTTTAACGTATCGCGCCGACGACGGCGAAGAATATTTGCTTAATTTGATCGATACGCCGGGACATGTCGACTTTACGTACGAAGTTTCCCGCAGCCTCGCGGCTTGCGAGGGCGCGCTGCTCGTCGTCGACGCGGCTCAAGGCATCGAAGCGCAGACGCTTGCAAACGTTTATTTGGCATTGGACAATAATTTGGAAATATTGCCGGTCATCAACAAGATCGATTTGCCGAGCGCCGAGCCGGAGCGGGTGAAGCAGGAGATCGAAGACGTCATCGGTCTTGACGCCAGCGAAGCGGTGCTTGCGTCGGCGAAAGCGGGCATCGGCATTAAAGAAATTTTGGAGCAGGTCGTGCAGAAAGTGCCCGCTCCGAACGGCGATCCGGACCAGCCGTTAAAGGCGCTTATATTCGATTCGCATTACGATCCGTACAAAGGCGTAATCGTCTACGTACGCGTCGTCGACGGAACGATCAAAGCCGGTTCGAAAATTAAAATGATGGCGACGGACAAGACGTTCGAAGTCATTGAGGTAGGAGCGTTCAAACCGCGCATGACCATCGTGGACGAGCTTACGGTCGGCGATGTCGGCTTTATCGTCGCGGGAATTAAAAACGTCAAGGATACGCGCGTCGGGGATACGGTGACCGATGCGAAACGTCCGACGCCGGAACCGCTCCCTGGCTATCGCAAAATTAATCCGATGGTATTCTGCGGCTTATACCCGATCGATACGTCCGATTACAACGATTTGCGCGAAGCGCTGGAAAAGCTGGAATTGAACGACGCCTCTTTGCGTTTCGAACCGGAGACGTCGAGCGCGCTCGGCTTCGGTTTCCGCTGCGGTTTTCTCGGCTTGCTGCATATGGAGATCATCCAGGAGCGGATCGAGCGGGAATTCAACATTCCGCTGATTACGACGGCGCCGAGCGTTATCTATAAAGTGACGCTGACGAACGGAGAAGTTATCGAAATCGATAACCCGTCGAACTATCCGGAAGTGGGCAAAATCGACTTTGTCGAAGAGCCGTATGTGAAGGCATCGATTATCGTACCGAACGATTATGTCGGCGCGATCATGGAATTATGCCAGAACAAGCGCGGCGAATTCGTGAATATGGAATATTTGGATACGAATCGGGTGACCATTATTTACAATATTCCGCTGGCGGAAATCGTGTACGATTTCTTCGATCAATTGAAATCGAGCACGAAAGGATACGCTTCGTTCGATTACGAATTGTCCGGCTACCGCAAATCGAACCTCGTCAAGATGGACATTCTGCTTAACGGCGAGCAGGTCGATGCGCTTTCCTTCATCGTCCACCGGGAACGCGCGTATCATCGCGGCCGCCTCATCTGCGAGAAATTGCGCGAATTGATTCCGCGCCAAATGTTCGAGGTGCCGGTACAAGCGTCGATCGGGACGAAAGTCATCGCGCGCGAAACGGTGAAGGCGATGCGCAAGAACGTACTCGCCAAATGTTACGGCGGCGATATTAGCCGGAAGCGCAAGCTTCTTGAGAAACAGAAGGAAGGCAAGAAGCGGATGAAGCAGGTCGGCAGCGTGGAAGTGCCGCAAGAAGCCTTTATGGCCGTATTGAAAATCGACGACAATTAACAAGGAAGCCTTGCGCTTCCTTTTCGCATAGAGGGGGGAGAAGCGACGATGACAGGACGGGAACGGGAGACGGCGGCAACGATTCGGGCGCCGAAGGCGGTTTATATTCATATCCCTTTTTGCACGAATAAATGTTTTTACTGCGACTTCAATTCGTATGTGCTCAAAGGCCAGCCGGTGATGGAGTATTTGCAAGCATTGGAGCGGGAAATGGAACAGACGGTGAAGCTTCATCCGCCGGAGAGAATCGATACGATTTTTGTGGGCGGCGGAACGCCGACGGTGCTGCTGCCCGATCAGATGGACTATTTTTTGCGGTCGATCCGCACCTATTTCCCTAATCGCCATGCGCAAATCGAATTCTCGATGGAAGCCAATCCGGGCACGACCGATTTGGAAAAGCTGCACGTCATGAGAGAGGGCGGCGTGAACCGGATCAGCTTCGGGGTCCAATCGTTCAACAACGATCTGCTGAAAGGGATCGGACGGATTCATGACACCGACGATGTGTACCGCAGCATCGAGAACGCCCGCAAGGCGGGATTCGACAACATCTCGATCGACCTGATGTTCGGGCTGCCGAATCAAACGACGGAAATGCTGGCCCATAGCGTCACGAAGGCGCTGGAGCTCGACTTGCCGCATTATTCGATCTACAGCCTGAAAGTGGAGGAGAATACGCTCTTCCATACGATGTACCAAAAAAACGAGCTCCCGCTGCCGCATGAGGACGATGAGCTGGAGATGTATTTGCATATTATGTCGCGCATGAAACAAGCCGGATACGAGCAGTATGAAATCAGCAATTTCGCCAAGCCCGGATTTGCCAGCCGGCACAATATGACGTACTGGCGCAATGAAGATTATTACGGTTTGGGCGCGGGCGCGCACGGGTATGCGAACCGGACGAGGCATGCGAACATTAAGGGAGTTCAACCGTACAATACGGCTGCCGGCAAAGGGCTGCCGCGGCTGGAAAGCTATGAGGTCAGCCGTGAGGAAGCGATGGAAGATTTTATGATGGTAGGCCTTCGCATGCTTGAAGGCGCGAGCCGCGCCCGATTCCGCGAACAGTTCGGCGCCGAGATGGACGATGTGTTCGCCGCTCCGCTGCGCAAATTGGTGCAGGCCGGCTTTTTGACGGCGACCGAGCATGGCTACCGCCTTAGCGAACGCGGCATCTTGTTCGGAAACGACGTATTTGGTGAATTTATCGGCGCAATGACAGTATCCGGGGAGATCATAGAGTAAGCAGCGCTCGGAATGGAGAGCGAGGGCGGCTTCTCCGCTCCTTCGTTCCTTTTGTCGATATCCCTCTCGTTCAGTGGGAAATTGAATAAAAATCATAATCAATTCGCTTCCCAGAGGGAAGCTTTTTTTGCGCCACCAGAATTTCCCATTCATCCCAAAGTTACTAATAACCAAGTAAGATTAGACGTTGTTTCCAGTTCCCCCTCGCAGTAACCACAAAAATCCATCTATTTCGCGCAAAACCGGCTTTTGTAAGCAATATAACTGCAAAAATCCATTTAATAAAGCTCGTTTTTCTCATTTTGGAGCTATTCAGGCAGGAGTAAATGGAGAACTGCAGTTAGTAAGGCAATATCCCTCCAAATCGGGTGATGCAACTGGATTTTTGCAGTTATATCACGTGCATGTCTGCATTAGATTTCGCTTTGACCCATTGGATCCGTCACATCGAAGTCATTGTACACCAACGATCGATCGCCGATGACCGGTGCGAATTTCCTACTAACCATTCTGATGTCGAAAGCCTTTAAGAGGCGCGTGTACAATATGCTCAAGATCAATCATCTCTAACCTGAACGAACGGGATTTCGACAAAAGGATGCATAATCGGATGCATGGATAGGAATAGGCAGGACTTTCCACTTAGAAAACGATGCCTGATTTTGTCGCAGGCTAGTCCGTTAGGATTCTTTTTTGGTCGTGAAAAATCAGGACTATTTGCATGATATACAAATCCCTGTGAAAAATTTATACTCTGAAATTGGAAGTGTATGAAATAATATTTCAAACACTGAGTTGAAGTTTTATCCGCAGTGGCGCTCAAATCAATCGTTCAGAAGAAAAAGAAAAGGGTGGTGTTGCCTTGCGCAAGAAGTTTCAGATCGCGAATCGATTAAAACTGGCAAAAGGAAGTGAGAACCGTGTTCCGTCGTATACACAGAGTTAGAAAAAGCGCGGCTGCAATCATTGCGATCATCGTTTTGTTGGGAACGCTATTTACAAGTTTTATTAGTATTGAAAGCGCTTCACAGTATGCTTACGCAGAAAATAGCGGCACGAAGGACGGCGATGTACCGGTGTTTGGCGAGGAGGAGAATGCCGGCAATGTAACGGATGACGTGTACGGCGAGCCGGGATTGCCGGATCCGCCCGTACCGCAAGAGATGGATTTTCCCGTTGCGGACGCGTTGGCATCGTCATTTGCGAAGTTAATCGAAGATTTTGAAGATATTTCGGATATTCAAGTTTCCGAAATTCGCACGGTGCCGGGCTCCACCAAGCTCGAAAGGAATGTCAGACCCGGACCGGTGAAATACGGACATGCTTCGGGCAAACTCACTTACGATTTTACCGGGACATCCGGCACTTCGGCGGCTTATATGAACTTCAAGGATGCCGGCGGAGCGCAGGGACGTTTGCTGGAAGGATATCCGAAGAAAATAGGCGCATGGGTGTACGGCGACGGCAATAATCATTGGCTGCGCGGACAATTGCAGGATGCGGCGGGAACGAAGCCGACACTTGATTTCACGAATTCCGGCGCATTCAATTGGGTCGGTTGGAAGTATGTGACCGCTTCGGTACCGAACGGTTTGCAGACTCCGATCAAGTTAAATCAAATCTATATCGTGGAAGCGAGCGATAATAACAAAAACGGCGGGACGGTATATTTCGACCAGATATCTGCGATTTACACAAGCTCCGATCCGGCGAACGTTGAAATTACCGGGCTTAGACAGATGCGGGCAGGCGACAGCTTGCAAGCCAAGGTGTTCGCTACCAATAGCGGAAGCACGGACGTGCAGGACGTGACCGCCGGCTCTACGTTCACCAGCAGTTCCGCGGAGATCGCCTCGGTTGACGAAACCGGTCTAGTGCGAGCCGTCGCGGGAGGCATGACGACAATTACGGCGCAATACGGCGTCTGGGAGGCAGTATATGAATTGACGGTAGGGGATGCGGCGGCGGAAATAGCCGCCATCGAGCTTGAGGGCAGCACAGGATTGGATGTCGGCTCACAGGAACGGGTGAAGGCATTGGCGTTCTATGAGGGGAGTTCGGAGCCGTCAGCGATCGAGTCGGGCGTCGAATTTAGCAGCAGCAAACCGGAAGTCGCCGCGATTGCGAATGACGGAGTCGTTACGGCGCTCAGCGAAGGAGAGACGATCATTGCTGCCTCGTATGAAGGCAAATCGTTCTCTTATACGTTAACGGTCGTCAAGCCGGTTCCGGTACTGCAGAGCATCCGCATCGCGGACTTGGCGCCGATGACGGTAGGCGAAGAGAAGCAGGCGCGCGTGCTTGCGACGTATACGCTGCTGACGGAAGAGCAGGACGTGACCGAGACGGCCGCGTTCCAGAGCAGCGATCCGGGCGTGGCCGAAGTAAGCGCGAGCGGGTTGGTGACGGCTAAAGCGGCCGGTACGGCGAAAATCAGGGCGACTTTCGAAGGCAAGCTCGTCGATTATTTGCTCATTGTTCATTCGCCGCAATCGCAGCCGCCCAAACGCGAGTTGCGCGCGGCGTGGATCGCCTCGGTCGAAAATATCGACTGGCCGCAAAGAGGCGTGACGACCGCCGAACAGCAAAAGAAAGATTTCGTCGCTTTATTGGACGAACTGGAAGCGACGGGCATCAATGCGGTCATCGTCCAAATTAAACCGACGGCGGACGCGTTCTATCCGTCCGATTACGGCCCGTGGTCGGAATGGCTGACCGGGGTGCAAGGGAAAGACCCGGGATACGATCCGCTTGCATTTATGCTTGAGGAAGCGCATAAGCGCAATATGGAGTTCCATGCGTGGTTCAACCCGTATCGGATCAGCATGCATAATGATAAAGACAAATTAGTGGCTAATCATCCGGCGAAGCTGCATCCCGATTGGGTGGAAGAATATGGAGGTAAGCTGTATTACAACCCCGGCGTGCCGGAAGCGAGAGATTTCTTCATCGGCAGCGTCATGGAAGTGGTGGATCGCTACGATATCGACGCCGTTCATTTCGACGATTATTTCTATCCGTATCCGGTGACCGGTGTGGATTTTCCCGATGAGGAGGAATTCCGGAAGTACGGAGCGGGCTTTGCGAAAAAAGAAGATTGGCGCAGAAATAACGTCGATACGCTGATCGAGACCTTGTCGCACAAAATCAAAGCGAGCAAGCCTTATGTCCAATTCGGCATCAGCCCGTTCGGCATTTGGCGCAACAAGGGAACCGATCCGGCCGGTTCGGATACGAACGGCCTGCAAAGTTACGACGCTTTGTACGCCGATACGAAGAAATGGGTGGAAGAAGAATGGCTCGACTATATCGCGCCGCAAATTTATTGGCACTTCGGAAACGGACCTGCCGCTTATGAGAAGGTGCTTGATTGGTGGAAAAAGGTAACGGAAGGGAGCGATGTGCATCTTTACATCGGGCAGGCGGTCTATCGCGTAAACGAATGGTCCGATCCTGAGGAACTGGCAAATCAGGTAACATATAATCGCAATTTCGCATCTGCGGTTGGCGGCAGCATGTTTTTCAGCGCCAAGGATGTGCTCTCGAATCCGAGAGGCATGAAGGACAGACTGGCGTCTGATTTCTACCGCTATCCGGCTTTGCCGCCAGCGCTCACGTGGCTGGATAATGAAGCTCCAAGCGCGCCGGTATTGAAGTTTGCCGTATCGGCCCGGGCAGACGGAGTCGAATTGCGGTGGGAGGACGCCTCACAGAACGAAGACGCGGCCTATTATGCGATTTACCGTCATGAGGGGAAAGACGCGCCGGATATGTCCGACCCGGCCCAATTATTGACGACGGTCCGAAAAACGCAAGGCGAAGCGCAGCAATCTTACGTTGACCGGACGGCGCTTCGCGGGCAAGCATATACCTATGTTGTCACGGCAGTCGATCGGGTGCATAACGAGAGCGCTCCGAGCAATGCGATGACAGCGGACAGCGAAGGCCCCGGCAACTTGCTGACCGAGAAGATCATGGCCAAAAACGCCGCCGACCGAACGCTGGAGCTGGAATACGCGGGCGTATTGAGACTGGCGGACAACTTGACGGTAGAGCAAGATTTGGACGGCCGCATCGTCCAGCGAACGCTTAATGAAGTGATGGTCGGCGCAAACAACGCGGACATTCATCTGAACGGCAGCGGCGAAATAGCAAAGATCGTGTTGAACGGCGAGACGCCGCGCGATCGGATGCGCGTCGGCATACGTTACGATATCGCCGATATTACGGATATGACGCAGCTGAACCATAACCGGATCGAGATCCGTTCCGATCAGCCGTTTCGTCTTACCGATAAAATCGGCGGCAAGCAGTTCGATATCGCGCGGAACGCTGCGATCGCGCTGACGGCAGCGGACGGACGGATTCGCATCGAGCAGAACGGCGAGGAACTGTACCGGACGACGAACCGCATTTATGTAGCCCCGAGCAATGCAAGCTCGTTACTGGAAATCTCTTCGCTCAAGCGAGCGCATGGGGTGCCGAAATATCGCGGCGAGTTCGAAGTGTTCCTATCCCCCGTTCCGGGCACGCTGCGCTTGATCAATGAGGTCGGAATCGAGCAATATTTATACCAAGTCGTTCCTAGCGAAATGCCGGCTTCCTTCGGCTTGGAGGCGTTGAAAGCGCAGGCGGTCGCAGCCCGGACGTACGCGCTCAGCGATTATTTCATCAGCCGTTTCGCCGATGAAGGCTTTCATATCGACGACAGCACGCTTAGCCAGGTGTACAACAACCAAGCGGAGAATAGTTTGACCCATCAAGCGGTCGACGAGACCGCGGGCAAGATCATGCTTAGCGGCGGCTTGCTGGTAGACGCCAGATTCTACTCGACGTCGGGCGGCTACGGAGCGTCCAAGCATGAAGTATGGTCGGATGCGGAAACGCAACGATTCCCTGGAACGGCGGTTCCGTATTTAACGGCGCGAAGCTATACGTACGATCCGAACAACAGCGGCAGCATGCTTGAAATCGATACGGCCGACGAACAAGCCGTCGCGGCGTTCTATCGCGATTTGTCGCTGACGGGATACGATTCCGATTCGCTGTACTTCCGTTGGAAAGTAGGATTAAGCCGCGCCGAATTGGAAAAGACGATTAGTAAAAATATTAAGCTGCGGCATGCGGCCGATCCGAATTTTATTTTGACGAAACAGGCTGACGGCAGCTTCGCCAATCTGCCGATACCGGACGAAGGAATCGGGACGCTGCAAAACCTCGTCGTCGCCAAACGCGGAGCGGGCGGCAACATGACCGAATTGATCGTAGAGGGCAGCACAGGCACTTATAAGCTGGTCAAGGAATTCAACATCCGGTTTACGATTCGTCCGAATAAAACCGATACAGGCAGCGAAACCGATATTCTCGCTTACCGCGCGAAAGGCGGATCGAGCGATTACGATCTTGCGCAGACGTTGAAAAATCCGAGCATTCTCTATTCCGCGTTCTTCACGTTCGATATCGAGAAAGGGGAAGCGGGCGACATCGAGCGTGTCACCTTCTACGGCGGCGGCAACGGGCATGGCGTCGGCATGAGCCAGTACGGTGCGCAAATGCTGGCGAAGGAAGGCTGGGCATACGATCGAATATTGAACGCTTATTATGCCGATATGAGCATTGCGGATTTGGACGCTCCTGTCGTAACGAGCCTGTCGATTGCGGGAGCCGGGGAACTGCCGGTCGGCGGGAAAGACCAAGTGCGCGTATATGGAAAATACAGCAATGGCGACACTGCGGAACTGAAGGCGGGCATCGGCTTCCTTAGCAGCGACGATTCCGTGGCGGCCGTTGACGAGCAAGGCGCCGTTACGGCGCGAGCGGCCGGCGAAACCGTTATTACGGCGACGGTCGGCAATTTAACGGCCGACTACCGTCTCGTGGTGAAGCGGGCGTCGACCGGCCCGGGCAGCGGCGGCGGAGGAGGCGGCGGTGGAAGCGTCACGAGTCCCGTCGGCGAGAAGAAGCCGGATGACAAGAAGCCTGAAGAACCGGACGGCGGCGGAGAAGAGCCGGGCCGGAAGCCGGGCGAGAAGCCGGCGCCTGCCGTGCAACTGACGGATATATCCGAACATTGGGCCAAAGACGCGATACTGCGAGCCGTCGAACTCGGTTTCGTCACCGGTTACGAGGACGGCACGTTCAGGCCGCAAGGCCAAGTAACCCGCGCCGAGTTTGTGACCATGCTGATGCGCGCGCTCGCGCAAGCGGATCTCGCGGCCGGAGCGGGCGGGGAGATCGATTTTGCCGATTCGGCGAGCATTCCGGCATGGGCTCGAAGCTTTGTCATGCAAGCGGTCGAGGCGGGCATCGTCACCGGCTATGACGACAATACGTTCCGTCCGAAACAGCGGATTTCCCGCGCGGAAATCGCCGCGATGGCCGTTCGCGCCGTCTCGCTGCAGCCGGATCCCGATGCGGCCTTGACGTTTGCCGATGCCGACAGCGCGCCGAAGTGGTCGCGCGGCTATATTGCGGCTGCCGCAGAAGCGGGGCTGATGAAAGGCCGAGGAGGCAATTCGTTCGCGCCGAACGATTTCACCACCCGCGCCGAAGCGGTCGTGTTGATCTTGGCGTTGTTGGATTACGAGAACCATTAGAATCGGGCGAACACAAAAAGCATCCCGTCTCACGGATATCGTGGGACGGGATGCTCCCGTTAACAAGGATATGATGGATAATTGCATCCGCGGGCGATACATATCGCGTTACGCCGGACCGTCTGCTGCCGCAGCTTCGGAATCGCCGGCTTGAAGCGAATCGGCATCGCTGCCTGCCCTCCTTAACGCCTCGCGGACGAATCCGTTCGACTGTGCGAGCAATTGTTCCGCGGCGCCGCGGTCCAGTCCGGCCAGCATCATGACGATGGCGAGCTTCACATTGCCGCCGGAAGCGGCGAACGCTTCGTTCACTTCGGCATCGGTGCCGCTCGTGGCGATTTGAACGATCCGCTTGGCGCGATGGAGCAGTTTCTCGTTGGAAGGCTGCAAATCCACCATTAAATTGCCGAATACTTTGCCCAGGCGAATCATCGCGGTCGTCGTCAACATATTCAGGATTTGTTTCTGCGATGTGCCGGCCTTCATTCTCGTCGAGCCGAGGATGACTTCCGGTCCGGTAACCGCTTCGATAACGAGCCGGGCGAATTGCTTCATCGGCGTGTTCCGGTTATTGCATAAACCGATCACGCTTGCCCCGAGCTCCGCCGAACGCTTCATGGCGGCGAGCACGTATGGAGTTCGGCCGCTCGCCGCGATGCCGATGACGCAATCTTGGGCGCATACGTCCCGCTCTTCGATATCGCGAATGCCCAATTGCTCGTCGTCTTCGGCGCTTTCGACCGATTCCGTTACCGCCCGCATGCCTCCCGCAATGATGCCCTGGACCTGCGAGGGATTGATCCCGTATGTCGGCGGACATTCGGAGGCGTCAAGGATACCGAGCCGACCGCTCGTTCCCGCACCGACATAGAACAGTCTGCCTCCGTTTTGCAGCGAATGGACGATCATATCGGCGCCGGCCGCGATTTGCGGAATTGCTGCGCGGATGGAATCGGCGATTTGCCGATCTTCTTCGTGGATCAAGCGAATAATCTGTTCGGTTTCCAGCCCGTCAATATGCGCTGTGCGCGGATTCAACTGTTCTGTCGTTAATTCGCCCAACAAATTCAGCATGACGTCTCTCTCCTTTTTCAGTATTTATCCCACTATTTTCCACTTTTAAGTATAAAGCATAAACGATTATTTGTAAAATAAAATTTAAGTAATTTGATATTTAATTGAAATTTTATTTCAAAAACGGTATAATAGGTCGAAAATGATGAAGCGCTTACTGCATATGAATTGAAATAATGAAAGAAAGTTACTTTATAGCGGGAGAGGATAGCATGTTGGAAACGTATATTCATAAAAATAGCCGTTTCGTCGTCGGTTTAATGTCCGGAACGTCGCTCGACGGCATCGACGCCGCCCTTGTGCGGATTGGCGGACAGGGGCTTGACGCGGACATCGAGTTGGCGGCTTTTACAACCGTTCCGTATAGCGGCGAAGTCCGCGAGAAATTGAAACAGGCTTGCAGTCTCGAGCATTCCAGCGCGGCGATGTTATGCGGAATAAATTTTTATTTGGGCCGCTTGTTTGCCGATGCCGTGCGCCGGTTGGCTGCACTGGCCGGCATTGCGCCGGACGAAATCGATTTGATCGGCTCGCACGGCCAGACGGTGTGGCATATTCCTGCCGCGAGCGAGGAGAGGTGGTGGGAAGTTCCTTCAACGCTGCAGATTGGCGATATATCGGTGATCGCCAAAGAAACGGGCATTCCGGTCGTCGGCGATTTCCGAACGGCGGATATGGCCGTCGGCGGGCAGGGAGCGCCGCTCGTTCCTTATTTCGATTATATGTTTCTGCGGCATCCGTCCAAAGGGAGAATTGCGCAAAATATCGGGGGAATCGGCAACTGCACCGTTATTCCCGCCGGCGCTTCGTCCAACGGGATTTTCGCTTTCGATACGGGTCCGGGCAATATGCTGATCGATCAGGCGGTATACAGGCTGTCGGGCGGCGAGCGGAGTTACGACGAAGGCGGCGCTTGGGCGGAGCGAGGGAAGGCGAATCAAGTTTTGCTCGACCGCATGTTGGAGCATCCCTTTTTTGCAATCCGTCCGCCCAAGACGACGGGAAGAGAAGCGTTCGGCGCTTTCTATGCCGAGCAATGGCTTGAAGAAGCTCAGTCCGCCGCGCTTGCTCCCGAAGATATTGTCGCAACGTTTACCGCCTTTACCGCACAATCCATCGTTCGCAATTATCGCGATTTTATTTTTCCCTCTTATCGCATTGAAGAAATTATCGTTTCCGGGGGCGGAGCTCATAACCGCACGCTAATGAAGATGATCGAGGAGGAACTGCCGGCAGGATGCAAACTTACGGCGTCCGAAGAATGGGGGATCGACGGCGATGCGAAGGAAGCGATTGCGTTTGCGGTGTTTGCCGATCATTATATGTTCGGGCTGCCGAATCATTTGTCTTCCGCAACGGGGGCCTCGCGCGATATCGTGATGGGAAAGCTGGCGCTGCCGAATTGACGGGGCATATCATGAAAAACCTAGCAGAAGCCTGAGGCGTATTGATATAATATTGGAAAGCCGAGTTTCGCAACGCTTTCACAATATTTGAAGAGGTGAATCCATGATTGCCGGTGGAATCGTCAGTTTGCGCGAAGCGCTCCAATCGTTGAAACCGATGGAACGGAAAGTCGCGGAATACATATTGCAGCATCCGAGCGAAGTCGTTCATCTATCCGTGCAGAAATTGGCAGAGTTGGCCGAGGTCAGCGAAGCGACGATCGTACGGCTGGCTCAATCTCTGCATTACAGAGGTTTTCAGGAATTGAAGCTGAAAATCGCGGCGGATTTGGCCCGCAATAAGGAATTGAAAGATACGTACCAAGAAATACAAATGGAAGGGCCGGTCGCTTCCTTGATCGACTCGGTTTCGCATAACAATATGCGGTCGATTCAAGACACGCTGTCGGTCTTGCAAGCGGATCAGGTGGAACGGGCGATCGAACATTTGACGCATGCGGGCAAAATCGCCTTGTTCGGCGTAGGCGCTTCCGCCGTCATCGCGCAAGATTTCAAACAGAAGCTGACGCGGATCAACCGTTGGTGCGAGAGCGCGTACGACTTTGATTCGCAAGCGACCATCGCCGCCAATTTGCGGGAAGGGGATGTCGCGTTCGGCATTTCGTATTCGGGGCGGACGGAAGATATCGTCCAATCGCTAACGATCGCCAAGGAATCGGGCACGACGATTGTTTCGCTTACCAAATTCGGCAGCAATCCCGTGTCGGAACTGGCCGACATCCGGTTATTCACGAGCTCGCTCGAGCAAAGCATCCGCAGCGGAGCGATGGCTTCGCGGATCGCGCAGTTGAACGTAATCGATATTCTGTTCGTCGGCGTGGCGCGGAACAATTACGAGGAAAACATTATGTCGCTCGAAAAAACGCGGCAAGCGGTAAAAATATCGAAGCGATACGAGTAAATGCTAAGCCCTCGTCCGCCCCGCCCGGGCCTGCTCAAAGAAAAATATAAGAGAAAACAAAGAATAGAATAAGAACATTTGTTCGTAATCGTGATATTGTAATAGCATAGAGAATGGAGCACAGAGGAATCGGGTTGTTTGATTCGTTTGGGCTCCATCCTAAATACGATGCACGGCAAAGGCTGTCTTTTAGATAAAAGGCGGCCTTTTTGCCGTGCGGAAAAAGAGGTGATACGAGATTCTTACTACGCTATCGAAGTTGAAGAACATGCTGGGCCTGCCCGACAACGACGACAGCCCGAACGAGCGGCTTACGATGTGCATCGCCGCCGCTTCGCAAGCGATCGAACATTATTGCGGGCGATCGCTGCGGCTGGCGGAGCGAACGGAACGGTACAGCGGCACCGGCTCGCGAACGATCGAGCTGCGGCGTTTGCCGGTGCGGCGCGTTCACGCGGTCGCCGTCGAGCCGGACGGAGCCGCGCCTGAATTCGAAGCGCTCGACGACGGTACGCTGCTGCATCCGGCGGTTTGGCCCGAGGGCGACCGCAACATCGTCGTTACGTACGAAGCGGGATATGTTCTTCCGGGCGAAACGGGCGACGGGAGCGCGCCGCCTCTGCCGGCGTCGGTGGAGCTTGCCTGCCTCCTGTACGCCAAAATGCTGTACTGCGATCAAGCCGGGATGATGACGGAGCGCCTTGGGGATTATTCCGTCACGTACTGGAAGCCGGGCGAGCCGTCGCTGCTGCCCCCGGCCGTCGCTGCGCTGTTGAAACCATGTGCGGGAAGGTGGTTGTAATGCTGCATTTGTTAGGGCAAACTTGCGTCGTCATGCGCGCGGGAATGGAATTCGACGAATACGGCACGCCGTATGTGCAGCGCTGGAATGAAATCGGAACCTATCCTTGCCGCTTGCGGCGGAAGCGGATCGGCGATGCCGAGCGGGCGGCGCCGCGATTGAAGGCGAAGGAAACGTATATGTTGTATTTGCCTGTATGGGCTCAAATCGACGCCGGCGATGTCGTGGCGGTAAGCGGTTATGGCGGGAGGTATCGCGCCCTGGCGCCGTATCGTCCGGGCGGGCATCATACGGAAGCGCAAATCGAACGGGAGAGCGGACTATGAGGCGGGCAGGCGCAAGGCCGCGCGACCGTTTCGGCAAGGAGGGCGATGCCGATGCTTCGTAGCAGTCTGGATGCGATTCGCGCCAAGCTTCGGGCAACATTCCCGCATATTCCGCGAATAGACGTCAATTATGCGCCGAGCGGCTTTCAGGAGCCGTCTTTCTATGTGCAGTGGTTGGAATACGATGCCGATTCGCTCAATGTTTCGGGGTATCAGGCGCAGTTCGCCTGGGAGATCGTCTATTTTCCGCCAACCGATGAGGCGGGAGATCCCGACCTGTTCGATTTGCTGGAGACGGCCGGCCGAATGCTGGCGGCCTTCATGGCCTCGCCCGTATTGACGGCGCCCGACGGCAGCGTGTTCGAAATCGTGGAGGTGCAAGGCGGCCGGCGCGACGACGAAGCCTATTTGCGGATCGAGCTTTCGGCCGATGTTGAAAGGGAACGCCCGCAGTACGAGCGCATGAATAGCGTGCGTTTCGATGATGTCGTTTGATGAAATTTGTAGATGAATGGATAAACCGATTAGGAGGGGTAACAATGGGGTTGCCAAGCGTAAATATCGTATTTAAACAAAAGGCCGCGTCCGCGGTCGAACAGGGCGCCGTGGGCGTCGTCGCATTGGTGTTGAAGGACGCCGCCGTCAGCGGCGCAACAGCTTACACTTTGTTTGGGGTCGAGGATATTCCCGCGAATCTGCACACGGAGAACCGAAAGTACGTCGAACAAGCTTTTATGGGCATGCCGAAGGAAGTGAAGCTGGTCGTCCTTCCGGAAGCGGCGGAAAATTATAATGAAGCGCTGGAAGCGTTGGAAACGATGAAGTTCAATATTGTCGCGTTCCCGGGCGTGGAATCGGCCGATACGGCGGTATTGTCTGCTTGGGCGAAAAATTTGTTCGCCAACAAAGAACGCAAAGTGATGGCCGTGCTGCCGCATGCGCCTGCCGATCATCCTGCGGTCGTCAATTTTGCGACCGACGGTATCGAAGCCGGCGGGGCTACGTATTCGGCCAGCCAATATACGGCGCGGATCGCCGGTTTGATCGCCGGCTTGCCGCTGACCGTGGCGCCGACGTTTCAAGTGCTGCCCGAAGTAACGAGCGTGCCGCTATTGACGAAGGCGGAAGCGGACGAAGCGGTGACGAAAGGCCGGTTCATTCTTTACCACGACGGCGAGAAGGTCAAAATCGCGCGCGGCGTCACATCGTTTGTCACAACGACCGAAGAAATGGGCGAAGATTGGAAGAAGGTGAAAGTGGTGCGCATTTTGAACAAAACGTACCACGACATCAAGGACACGATCGAAGATCTATATATCGGCAAAGTGCAGAACAGCTACATGAACAAATTGCTGCTCGTTTCCGCGATCAACGCGTATTTCGAACAACTGGAACAGGAAGGGATTCTCGATCCGGGCAAAAATACGGCGGAAATCGATATCGCCGCGCAGCGCACCTATTTAAAATCGATTCTCGGCGCCGAAGAGGTGGCCAAAATGAGCGAGCAGGAAATGAAAGAAGCGAACACGCGCGATCAAGTGTTTCTAACGGCCAAGGAACGTCCGCTCGATGCGATCGAGGATGTTTCGTTGACCGTTTATTTATAAGAAGGATAAAGGAAGAGGGGATTGCAAATGGCGAAATTTCACGGTGAACAAGTTATTTCCGGTACGTTCGGAGAAGCGTGGTTGGACGGCGAATATGTGGCCGAGGTCATGGGATTGGAAGCGAAGTTGGAAATCGAGAAGGAAGATGTGCCGTTATCCGGCAAATTCGCGACCGACAGCAAATTTATGGGGTACAAAGGGAGCGGGACGCTGCGCATGCATAAGGCGAATTCCCGCATGATCAAGTTGCTTGGAGACAAGCTGAAGCAAGGAATCAATCCGCGCTTTCAGATCGTTTCCAGCTTGGCGGATCCGTCGGCGGCCGGCGCCGAACGGGTGATTATTAAAGACGCCAGCTTCAACGATTTGTCGTTGATCAACTGGGAACTGAAGAAGAAAGGCGAAGTGGAAGCGCCGTTTACCTTTACGGACTGGACCGTCGCCGACGCGATCGAGCCTGCGAAGTAATTCGCGGGCTCTGTAGAAGGGCCACGAAATTTGGGGGGACATTGGGGCTTATTCCGTTTTGTTCGGCTTCGTTCTCAAAAAACGCTTTTTTAGCCACTAGCGTTGCATCTGGAATTTGCTCCGGACCGTAGGGCCGTTATTTCGCGTCTAAATCGCTTATTTGCTGTTTAGGCGGACATTGGTTCCGTTATTTGTTCGTCGAAGGGCTTATTTTTACTCTTTTGCCGAGAATAACGGATCGTATGTCCGCGAACTGTCCGAAATCGGGCTGTTTGTCACAATTAGCGTCTCATGTGTCCGCGAACTTGGGAGCAGGGCGGTTGAATGATGTGCTTGGCGTTGGCTGGACGAGAACCCCAAGTTCCTTTCCTTGCGGACTATGTCAATACGGAATATGTCCTAAATGTCCCTTAATTTTCGATTCAACCCTTTTGGAAAAGACTCAACTGGGGACTTCGTTATAAACCTTCACCGCATAACCAAAAAGCTGCGAAGGAATTGAACTTCATTTAAGGAGGACTGCTGCTTATGAGCAAAAACACGCTGGATCTTTTATTGAAAATGGACAAAACGAAAATTCAACGGCCGACGGAACAGGTCGAGCTGAAGCGGCTGAGCGACTTGCTTGGCGAGCCGGTCGTCTTCACATGCCAAGCGCTGACGATGGACGAGTTCGAGGAAATTCAAAATATTGCGATCTCTTTCGGCAAAAAAGGCGAGGTCGAAGATATCAGCACGAATAGCGTGCAAATTTTTACGCTGATTAAGGGCATCGTCGATCCGTCGCTCAAAGACGCGGCCTTGCTCGAAGCCTACGGCGCCGCGACGCCGAAACAGCTTATCGAAGAGTCCAAGCTGCTGCTGCCCGGCGAAGTGACGCAATTGTATAACGTTATTTCGTCGCTGTCCGGCTTCGGCGAAGATTCGGTGCAAACGTTAAAAAACGGATAAAGTCGGACGGCTATTGCGAGATGCTCTATTATTACTGGAGCCGCAAAGGCATCCGACCGAGCGAAATCCACAACATGCCCGCCGGGGAGCGGAGCCTGATCCGCGCTTTCTATGAGCTGGAACTGGAAGAGCGGGAGCGCCTCGCCAGAACGGGCAACGTATGGGCGACGCTGCCGGCGTTGTAAGGAGGTGAGAGGAATGGCGAAGAATAAAAATATCGCAGAGGCGATCAAGCAGTCCGCACAGCAAATGGAACAGCTGACGGAAGCGGTGAAACAAATGGCTAACATCAAACTGACGGTGACGGTGCAAAAAGAGCAGGCGGAAAAAGAACTGACCGATCTCGAAAAGAAAATTGAAGAATTGAAAGAACTCAAGATACAAATCAAAACCGATGTCAATAAAGCCATTGAACCGTTAAAGCCCGTTTTTCAAAAAACGTGGGACGGGTTGTTGAAGATGGCGCATACGGTCAAACAGGAAATGAAATTTGGGCCGGTGGGGCTTATGTTGAACACTTCGATATTTTTTCAAGAATACCCGAAAGTGAAAAAGGCCGTACATTGGCTTATTGCAACCCCTGTTCATTTAGCGTTAGAGGTGAAGGATCATATCACCCCTAAAATTTGGCAGATAAAATATATATTAAAGGGTATTCGCGAGAAGACGATCCCTATTGTAACAAAAGTGAGAGATACCGCATCGGCCGCCATCAAAAAAATTACCGCAAAAGTACAGATCATTCGCACGAAAGTCCAGCCTTTTGTCGACTCGTTTAAATCGATGTTTTCGGCCGTCAAGGGAATGGCGAAATTTCCGATTAAAGTTGCCGCCATATTGAAAGATATGGTCAGCCCGAAGCTGCAAAAAATTGCAGGCGTCATATCCGGTATTGGAAAAATGATGGGGAACGTCGGCGCCGCGGCCCTTAAATTCGGTTCCCAACTCGCCGGCGGCATCGGGTCCGCCTTGCAAAGCGGCATGAATCTGGAAAAACAAATGATGTCCATCGAACATTTCATAGGAGCGGGCGGCAAGGGGCTGAGCGGAGACCAGGCGAAAGCCGAATCCCAGCAATATGTCGCCATGCTGCGTTCCCATGCGAACGCGTCCCCGTTCGAGGCGGACGAGGTCATGAACGCCGGGGTGAATGCGCTCAAGGCGACGGGCGGAGATTCGAAGCAAGCCATGGAACTGGTGAAACTGGCGCAAAATATGGCCGCCGTCAACCCCGGCAAATCATTGGACGAAGCCGTCAAGACGCTGATCGATTTGAAAACGGGCAAGGGAAGCGGCGATGCGCTGAAGGAATTCGGATTCCATGCGCAGGACGGGACCGGGGGAGATTTATCCGGGATAAAGAACGATAAAGGCATGAGCTTGTCGGAAGCGTTCGCCGGAGGAACGGATAAATTCGCCAAGACCGGTAGCGGAATGATCAAAACGATCACCGGATCTTTTAAAGCGGGAGTCCAAGATATGGGACTGAAAATGCTGGAAGCGCTCAAGCCCGCGCTCGAAATGCTGATCCCGATCGTGGAGAAGCTTACCCCGCTGTTCGGCCAAATCGGCACGGCAATCGCGAACGGAATCGGGAAAGGCGTCGCCTTTTTACAAAATAATAAAGCTTCGATCGACGGTTTTGCCGGCACGTTTACGAACCTGTTCACGCTAATTAGCGGACAGGCTTCCCAATTTATCAATTGGCTTATGCCGCTGCTGCCGCCGATCGTGTCGTTTATTAGCGGCGTTGTGCAAAAAGCGGTGCAGTTCATTACGCCGCTGCTGCCGCCCATCATCAATCTGTTTCAAAGCGTGATCGGTTGGGTGGTCGAGAACATGCCCGTATTCCAGCAAGCGATCGGCGCCGTCTTCGATGCGCTCGGTCCGATCATTGCCAGGGTGGTCGATGTGTTTACGTTTCTCTGGAATATTTGGATGGAGGCATGGCCGACGATTCAAGATATTATCCAAACCGTATGGGGGATTCTTGAACCGGTGTTCGGGGCGATTTCCGACATCATCGAGATCATTATTGCCGTTGCCCAAAAGTTATGGGATGTGTTCAAGCCGATTGCCGAAGGACTGTGGGTCGTATTGAAGCCGCTTGTCGAAGGGATAGGGAAAGTGGCCGGCTGGCTGGGAGAAGCGCTCGGTTGGGTCAAGGACCAGATCGTCGGGGATCAAGGCGGAGCGTCGGCGAATGGTCATGCAGCCGGTTTGCGCAGCGTTCCGTACGACAACTATCCCGCGCTGCTCCATAAGAATGAAGCCGTATTGACGGCGCAGGAAGCGAACCAGTACCGCAATGGGCGCGGCGGCGGGAATATTACGATCAACTTGAACCATCCCGTGGCCCGCGAAGAGGCGGATTTCAAGAAATGGGCGCTGCTGCTGCGCAATGAGCTGGAGGGCGCCGGATTCAATATGGCGTAGGAGGGAGAACATTGATTACATTCAAACTAAGCTTCAATAATGAAGCGGAAAGTTTATGGCTTCCCGTTCCGCCGCAATCTTTTGAGATCCAGACAGGGCTGAACAATACGACGGTAAATATCCATGAGTTGGGCGAAGCGGTGCTGATCGGCAAGCGGCGTTTGAAATCCGTCTCGTTAAGCAGCTATTTTCCGATTGCGGACGACGGTTTATGTCAATATGCGGATTTTCCTCCTCCCGCCAAATGTATTGAAACGATCGAACGTTGGCGCGACAGCAAGCGGCCGATCCGCTTGAAAATTACAGGAGAGAGCGTCAAGTTCAACGAGGCGATGACGATCGAAAATTTCAACTATTCGCAGCGGAAGGGGCCGCAAGACGTCTATTTCACTCTGGATTTGCGCGAATACCGGTTTCTTCAAGCGAAAACCGTACCCGGAGCAGGCGGACAAACCCCGGTTTCCAAGGCCTCCTCCGCCCGTCCCGCCGATCGGACGCCGCCCAAGACGTATACGGTGCAAAGCGGCGATACGCTGATGAAAATTGCGCAAAAAGTATACGGCGACAGCGGGAAATGGAAAGCGCTCAAAGAGAACAACAACATTAAGGACGAACGGAAACTGCGGATCGGCGCCGTTTTGAACGTGTAGGGGGTGGGTCGACGTGAAATTGTTGCATATATCGCGCGGAGGAACTTCTACCGATATCACCGACCTGGCCGTCCGCTTCGTATGGAGCGGAGATGCGAGCGAAGTGGCGCGGAAACTGGAAGTGTCTCTTGTCTATTCGCCGCATGATCATTTTTTGCCGAAAGTGTTTATCGATTTGGGCGAAATGTTGATGCTGCTGGACGAGCAAGGGAAGGAATTATGGCGTGGATATGTTTTTACGAAGAACAGGACGCTTTCCGGTACGGAAATTTCCTATACCGCCTACGACGGATTAATCTATTTGAAAAAATCGAATATTGCGAAAAATTTCAAGCAGATTACGGCCGAAGCGATCGCGAAGCTGGTATGCGCGGAATTTCAATATCCTGTCGGGAAGCTGGCGGCAACGAATGTGAAACAAAGCTTTGTGCATGTCGGCAAGACGGCGTACGAGGCGATTATGGCCGCCTATACGGCCGCTTCGCGCCGGACCGGCAAAACCTACATGCCGCGGATGAGGGAAGGCAAGCTGGAAGTGATCGAAAAAGGAGCGACGGTAGCGAAGCGGATTTTAACTTCCGCGACCGATCTGGTGGAAGCCAATTTCGACGAGACGATCGACAATATGGTGAACAAAGTCGTCATCGTAGGCGACAAAGGCGAACCGGTCGGCAAGGCGGAGCATCAGGGATGGCGCGCAAAATACGGTCTGCTGCAGCAGGTGTATTCGATCGAGAAAAATAAGGATGCCAAGCAGGCGGCCGACGCGATGCTGCATGGCGTCGATCCGACCGCATCCGTCCAATTGATCGGGGGACCGGACGCATACGATCTGATCGCGGGCAACGCTGTAAGGATCGAAGAGGAAGTGACCGGGTTGACCGGTCTTTTTTATATCGATAACGACACGCATACGTTTGAGAACGGCCAGCATACGGTTAGTTTGAACTTGAACTACCGGAATACGATGGATGAATTCGAAGCGCAAGAAACGGGGGCGATTTAAGATGTCCGACATGTCTTGGCTCGTGGAGTTTATTCGGGAGCAAGGGAAGAAGTATAATCCCTTGCCTATGATGCTAGGTGAAGTTTCCGCCTTGCCTCCGTCGTTAAAGATCAAAGCCGCCGGGATCGAGCTTGAGCCCGACGATCTGCTGGCGGCGGCCGACCTGCTCGTCGTCGACGCGCTGCGAATCGGCGATACGGTGGCGGTCATGCCGATGCAAGGCGGACAAACGTTTATCGTGCTGTGTAAGGTGGTGAAGCCGAATGGATAATGTTTTTCCGTTTGTCGACGTGCCGCCCGGCATGCTCGAGCAAACGGCGCAGGAGCTTCCTTTGTATAAGGAGTACGCATGGGACTTTGCGCGTGACGATTTCAAGCTGCGGGACGGCAATTTGGTGCTGACGGAAGGTACCGAAGCTTTGAAAGTATGGATCTACAAGGCGCTGCGCACGGAGAGATACCGTTATCTCGCTTATAGTTGGGATTACGGCAGCGAGCTGGAACGCTTGATCGGCAGCGCCCCTTCGTCCGTTGCGCAGCAGAGCGAAGCGGAGCGGTACATTCGGGAGGCGCTTATGATGAGCCCGTATATTACGGGAGTGCGAATCGATCGCATACAAGCGGCCGGAGACCGCTTTGACATTGAAATGACGGTGGATACCGTTTATGGGGAGGTGGAGATCCGTGTTTGAGCAGCATACTTGGGAGAACGTATTGCAGCGGTTGCTGGCGCGTTTCAAACAGCCCGGCGTAGCGAAGCAGGAAGGCTCGTTCGTCTATGACGTGCTGTCGCCGGCGGCGATTGAGATCGCCCAGTCGTACGCGGATTTGGATCGCGTATTGGAGCTCGGGTTTGCCCAGACGAGCGCGGATGAATTTTTGGATTTGCGCGCCGCGGAATATGGGCTCACGCGCAAACCGCCGGTGGCGGCTGCGGGGGAAGTGATCGTCTATGGGGAAAAGGGAGCGGTTGTGCCGAAGGGTGCGCTGTTTGCAACGAGAAGCGGAACGCTGTTTCGCAGTGAGGAACAGTCTGTTGTAGCGGCAGACGGCAGAGCCGTTGTGCGTATCGTCGCCGTTGAGACAGGCACGGGGGGCAATGTGCTTGCGGGAATGATCGATTCGATCCTGGGCGATATGGCCGGAATTGAGCGAGTGACGAACGAGCAGCCGACACAGGGCGGCTACGACGGGGAGACGGACGGGTCGCTGCTGGAGCGCTTGCTGGCCAAAGTCCGCAAGCCCGCAACGAGCGGCAACGCCCACGAATACCGGCAATGGGCGCTGGAAGTGCCGGGCATCGCGGAAGCGAGAGTGTTTCCGCTGCGCCACGGCAACGGTACGGTAGAGGTCGTCCTGCTGGACGAAGAACGGAGAGCGCCCGCGGCGTCTTTGGTAAGCGAAGTCGCCGATTACATCGAGAAGATGCGCCCGATCGGCGCTTCCGTTACCGTCAAGGCGGCCGAAGAGGTGCCGATCGATGTGGAAGTCGAAGTTGTGCTGACGCAAGGCGCGAGTCTGGAGGCGGTGCGGGAAGCGATCGAGGAAGGGATGCGCGGTTACTTGAAGACATTGGCGTTTCTTGATCCGGTCGTCCGGTATACGCGGATCGCGAATTTGATTCTCGATACCCCGTCGGTTGTAGATTATCAAGGGCTTAGCGTTAATGGGCGGACTTCCGGCAATATCGATATTCCCGCCGACGGCGTCGCGGTGGTCGGGACGGTGACTTGCCATGAAGCTTGAGCTTAAAGTTGGCCGCGATTCGGGCCGGGACGATCTTGGCAGGCAGATGAGAAGTTATTTGCCTTACTTCTATGCGGGATCGCCGATTATGAACAACGTGCTGGATTGCGAAGCCGAAGAAATCGGGAAGCTGCAAGCTTCGATCGACGACACGCTCGCGCAAATGTTCGTCGATACGGCTACATGGGGGCTGAAGCTGTGGGAGCAGCTGTGCGATCTGCCTACCGATGGAGCCAAGCCGCTCGACCAACGCCGCTCGGTCATCAAATCGAAGCTGCGCGGCGTCGGCACGGTGACGGTCGAGTTGATTCAAAACGTTGCCGAAGCGTACGACGGCGGCAAAGTGGAAGTGAGCGAGCAGCCCGAGCAGTACCAATTCACGATCACCTTCGTCGACACGCGCGGCATCCCGGCGAATTTGGACGATTTGAAAGCGGCGATCGAAGAGATCAAGCCGGCGCATTTGGCGGTGAGGTATGAGTTTACTTATCTTACATGGGACGAACTGGATGCCGCCGATATTGTGTGGAATCATTTTGACGAACATCCAATGACCTGGAAGCAATTCGAAATTTGGAAACTTTGAAAGGAGTGACGGTGACATGCCAGACTTAACGCCAAGACTCGGTCTCAAAAAACCGCTCGGAAACGAAAACGTAACATTGGCTTCCTTTAATGAAAATTACGATATCCTCGATGCGGGGGTCGCGACCAAGTCCGACCTTGATTCGCATAATAACGCCGCTACCGCTCACGGCGCAACACCCGAAGCAACCGCCAATCGCATCGTGCAACGCAACGAGGCAGGCCAGTTCAAAGTGGGCGCGCCGACCGAAGCGAATCATGTGGCGAGGAAAGCGGATCTTGACGAGGTAAAGCAATCTGTCAGTGATGGGAAAACGCTCGTCGCCGGGGCTATCACTGACAAAGGGGTACCAACCAGCCCGAGCGACACGTTTCAGCGAATGGCGGAGAACATCGGGGCCATCGAAACCGATAAGACCGGGGATGCAACTGCGACTGCCGCTGACATCCTAGCCCCAAAAACAGCGTATGCAAAGGGTCAAAAGCTAACGGGTACGTTATCCCTCTACGGGGACGCTGCCGACGGCGATGTGTTGAAGGGGAAAACTTACTATAACACCGATGCAAAAACGAAAAGATCAGGCACGCTCGAACTGTCGGGCAACGCCGCCGACGCCGACGTATTGACTGGAAAGACGTATTACAACACCGACGCCAAAACGCGGCGGAATGGGACGATGCCCAACAACGGCGCAGTAAACCAAACGATCACACAACAGGACGGACAGTACATCATCCCGGCTGGATACCATAACGGGGCCGGGAAGGTAATGGCTCAGTTTGCTAATTTGATAGCGTCTAATGTGCGACAAGGAGTAAATATCGGCGGGGTGGTTGGCTCACTGGTTGAACGGAGGGATATCCAAATTGTTACTGGCACGCTGACTACGGAAAAAACGGGGACAATATCTAATTTACCATTTCAACCGTTTTTATTTCTTATTAATACGAGTGTTTTTACTGGGGGGAGCCTTGGTCATCGAGATTATGGTCATATCATACGAGCCGATGCAAGTGCTGAGGGGGCAATTGCTGCCTTTAAACCAACAAACAGTTCGGTGATATCGACAGAAATTGTAGTCACTTTGCGAGGAGGACATTACGACTATGATCGTTACACAAACAGCCGTAAATTTGACCAGATTACATTTGGCTACGATTTTATCAACTACACTTTATTTAGCGACATTAACTACAATTCGACTTATATTGTACTGGGAACATAGGGAGGGTTGACAATGCGAGAAATAAAACCACTCGGCAGAAGATTCTTTTGGGTTAGAACGAACGGCAGCATTGTAGCTCAGCGCGGCGAGATGAGCGCGGGCATTGAATCAACCAAGGAAGAGGACTTTGCTGTATATCAACAACTGCAGGGACTGGACCCGGATGCCATCGAGATGACAACGCTTGAGCCTGGACAATATGCCGAAGACTTTGCCAAGGCTAAGGGGTGGTGTTTTGATCCAGAAACAAAGCAAATTCAGTTTTTATTTCCTGATCCGAATGATCCGGAAGCGCCGCCAGTGTACAGAAAACCGTTGTCGGAAGAATTGGAAGAAACCAAGTCACGTATCACAGACTTGGAGCTTACCATAGCCGAAATGATGACTATGTAAAGGAGATTGATGAAGATGAAGGACTTTCAAATCAGGGTAATCGCACGGGCGTGCATTACGCGCCACGACATGGGCGAGGGAGATATCAAAACGATTGTTTCGTCGTACAACTTACCCCAACCGGACAAAGAACGGGTCGAAGCATATATATATGCAACACGCCCGAACGTTGAACTGAAGCAAGTAGAAGCTTGACAAGTCCCGAATCGACCGGGGTTATTTTTAGAAAGGAGAATCACAAATGAACCTAAAACTACTAGCCGAATTTCTCGGCCTCCACTCGGTTGAGCAAACGGCCACTGCCGGAGCCACCGGGATATTCGCCGCTTTTTTAACTTACGCATACGGGGGGTGGAGCGAATTGCTAGGGTTCTTTCTTCTGGTTGTTGCACTGGATTACGTGACTGGATTGATCGCATCGTTGAAAGAGAAGAAAGGGCTCAACAGCGAGATCGGATTTTGGGGCTTGGCGAAGAAAGGTCTGATGCTGCTGATCATTTTGATCGGCCATCGGCTCGACGTACTTTTTGGCACCGACGTCATTATGACGGGTGCCATTTATTTTTATTTGGCGAATGAACTAATTTCGATTACGGAAAACTATGGCCGTCTCGGGCTCCCCCTGCCCGAACGTATAAAGGAATTAATAGCCATACTAAAACGAAAAGGGGAAGGTGATGTACGATGAAAATCGTCCTCGACGCCGGTCACGGGCCGGAAACGCCGGGCAAACGTGCGCCGGACGGCTCGCTTAGGGAATATCAATTCAATGCCGCCGTCGCTCGATATACGTCGGAACTTCTCGCCCAATACGAAGGCGTGGAGACGATGTTCACGTTCGAAGACAGTCGCGACGTTCCGTTGAAAGAACGGACGAACAGCGCAAACGCATGGAAAGCGGATTTGTTCGTATCCATCCACGCCAACGCGTTCGGCTCCGGCGGATGGAACGACGCGCGCGGTATCGAAACGTACGTCTATACGACCAAGCCGGCCGCATCCGTTGCCTTGGCCAATGAAGTGCATCGGCAGCTCGTCAAGCAGACCGGTTTGTACGATCGGGGCGTGAAAACCGCTAACTTCCATGTGCTCAGGGAATCCAACATGCCTGCTATCTTGGTGGAATGCGGGTTTATGACGAATCGGCAGGAAGCCGAATTGCTCAAATCCGACGCTTTTCGCCGGCACTGTGCGAATGCGATCGCAGATGGGATTGTTGCTCGATACTCGCTACAGAGAAAGTCCGGCACCAAGCCCGACACGAAACCGAGTCCCGACGCTGATTCCTCGATCAAGATTTATGTCAACGATCAACCGATCAGCGACGGTTATTTGATCGAATCCACCGTTTATGTCCCCGCAAGATCGATGGCGGAAGCACTGGGATACAACGTAGAATGGGATAACGCGACGAAAACGGTTCGCATTACGAAACAAAATTAGGCCACAACTTTAGAAAAGTCGAAATATGTCGCAAAAAATAAGAACACACGTTCCTATTTTGTGTTATAATAAGAACACCCTCTCGGGAATATATTCCTTTTTTTCGTCGGGTTGCATATCTATCGATCTTGATCACGGCTTGTTCTCGCATTCCCCTCGCCACGATGCCGAGGGCAAGCCTGACTCGGTGACCGTATGCCCGGCAAATATTCCGTAAATGCGATATATACCTGATTTTTTACAAAGGAGTGATCGTATGCTTCAACCAGTGAATATCCCTAAGCTTCGCGAACTGGACCGGAAACGGACGAAAGCGGCCGTAGAAGATGCGCTGGAAAAATACCGTTTTTTCAAAACCGTCACCTTTGAAATAAGAGAAACGGCCGTAACGGCCTCGTATACCGAACGATTGCATGGACGAACGAACGAAACGAGCGACAAAACCGCGGACGTTGCAGTTTACAATGTGGACGAGCCTGAGAGACGCAAGCAATATTGCGAACGCATTGAACGCATTATCGAACGGCTGCCGCATCGCGAGAAGCTGTTGATTCAAGAGATGGTCAAGCCCGATCGCGTCTATAATTATGTCGTCTACAACCAAATCTTCGATCCGCCGATCAGCGAATATACCTTCTATAAATTAAAGTGGGAAGCTTTTAAAATGATTGCCTTCTCACTAAACATTCAGGTGTACCTGTAACATTTCGTACGTATAGGACGGTTACCTAGCGAACGTATCGAAAACACAAAGCATCTTGACGTTTACTTAAAAATAAACGGACAACCTTCTCTAAGAGCCAGCCCCGCCCCCGTAAGGCTCTGAAGGTTGTCTTTTTCATTTTTCGCACAAATTTACAGAATCAGGACTCTGATCTCCGATGTGTGTATGAAATTTCGTATTAAAGCGGCTGATTCGACCCATGCGCTGCACACTGTGTATGATTTTTCGCACAAATTTACAGAATCAGAGTTGAGTCCGTATAATTGTGTAAAATGCTAAGGCTTCAAAAATAAAGGGAGCCATAGTCAAAATCCTCGTTTAGAATGAGATTGTTGAGAAAACATTCTTTGGAGGGGATTTTGTT
>NZ_JAHLPR010000041.1 GCF_018918005.1 Paenibacillus sp. MSJ-34
TTACTCACCCGTCCGCCGCTAAGTTCGCTTCGTAGCAAGCTACAAAACGAACTCCGCTCGACTTGCATGTATTAGGCACGCCGCCAGCGTTCGTCCTGAGCCAGGATCAAACTCTCCATTAAGGGTTCCATCGGCAGAGCCGATAAAACCGAATATGAAAGAGCCGAATAGCTCAAAATTTCGTTGCTGACGAGAACTTGTCGTTCTCAATTATTGATTAAACGCGATCCATTTGTTCAGTTTTCAAAGAACTTACCCCGTCGACTTCATTCGCACTCGTTAACGTCGAATCACGTCGAACAGGAATTTCATCATATCAAATCGTTCTATAAAAGTCAACTTCTACTTCCTTCCAAAATGTTGGTCGGAATAGATACCATCATCCGTTCAAGCTTCGCCTGAACTTCGTTGGCGCCGCCGAAGCGACAAGAAATAATTTATCACAAATCCGCGCCGCATTTCAACACACAATTTTTTACAATTGGAAATTACGAAATGATCGGCAAAAAAAACCGCAGAACCAATGCGCTGGAGCATATTGCATTCTGCGGGTACGGCTTGCGAATTAAAGCTTGCGAATTAAAAAAATGTTACAACTAATAATATTGCGTGGGCGATCCCGACATCATTCTTGTTCCGCCAGTAAGTGAACTGTCAAAATAAACATCGCGTGCGACCAGGTAAGCGGAACGACCCAAGCCGTCTCCCCCGTCTCGCGATCGACTTGCTCGGGAAGCAACCCCATCTCCGTGCGGTGGTCGATAGCCCATTGAAGCAAAGCCCGCGCTTCCGCCGTTTGACCGTTGACGGCACGGTATTGGGCGAGCCAAAGCGTGGTTAAAATCCACGGGTTTCCTCCTATATATACATCATCCTCATAGCGCCGAATTCCTCCGACTCCGGAAACGGTTAAGCTTTGTTCGATCGTGTCGGCCGTTCGAACGGCATACGGATGGTCCGGAGAAATCACCGCAAACGGCATGGAGACGCCAAGAAGACTGACGTCGACTACATCATCGTATTGCAAACGGCAAATCGGATATCCTTTGCCGTCTTCCGCAAGCGAAACCGGCACATTCCGCGATAAAGCCTCTTCGTATTGTTCCCGCGAGATCTTCCTTTTTACTCCCCGGTAAAATATGCCCTTGTCATCATTCCAACATGAACGGACGATGCTCTCCGATATGCGCCCGGCCGACGCGCGCCATTGTGCGCCAAGTTCCTCTTCTTCCATCAGTTCGGCGAAACGCGAAGCCGCCCTTAGTCCGGCGTATACCGCGGCGGCGGAATACGTATGTTCCGCTTCCCGTTCTTCCCATAAATCGTTGCTCGGCTTTGGCAACCCCGTTTCCTCATCGATAAATTCGGCCAAAAATTGCGCGCCCGCCTTGACCGCCGACCATACTTTGCGCGCAAACGAATCCCGCTCCCGTTCGGGCAATGCGCGATAATGTTCGAACATGCCCCATAGGATCGAGCCGCCTTCATCGATTTGCAGCCCCCAGGACGGGGCAAGGCTGCCGTCGTGATAATGGCGCTGCTGCCACGAGCCGTCTGGGTCCTGCGCCGTTAACGCCCAATCGTAAAAACGGGTTGATAAATCCGTCAATCCCGCCTTATCCAGCGCGGTGGTAATAAATGCGGCGTCGCGTCCCCAACAAAAGGCATATCCCCCGCATCGCGAAAAATGTTCGTCGAATTCAGGCGCCGCAATAATGCTGCCGCTCTGTTCATCGGCCATCAGTTTCATCGCCAGCAAGGAGCGTTCGTACAGCTCGTTTATTTCAACTCCGGGAAGCGGACAAGGCTTGGCCGATTGCAAAAATCGCTTCCAATAGGCTGCCGTTTGCTCGGCCCATTGATCCGCCGTACGGCTCTTCGCATGCTGCAACGCAGCGGCCGCGGCGGCCAAACTGCTGCCGGCGGTCAAATAAACCGGCATCGTCACCGTTTGTCCCGGCGCAAGCTCGGCAAATTCCCATTCCATCGCTCCGTCCGGGGCCATTTGGATGTTATTCCCGTTTAAAGCGCCGTTCTGCGCATTATCCCACGCATCGCAAGCTTGATATTTTGTGCATACGTTTGCACCCGAAGCCATAAAAAAAACTTGATGCCGAAAGTGAACCATCGCATCGTTCTCATCGTCAAAGCGGCTTGTATGATAGAACGGGTTTTCCCCGATCATTAACGAGCTGTAAAAAATAAGCGAAAAACGAACCGGCTCCGTCCCTCGATTTGTGAATCGATAATCGAAAACAACGATATCCTGCCCGGGCACGACATAATAATGAGTCTCGACCGAAATAGGGCATCTGTCCGAATTTGCCGCAACGGCAAATATATTCGTTTGAGGTACGTATCGGGCGGCATGCTTCCAGCCGTCTTCCTCCCCGTCGAACCAACTCGTCTTGCCACCCACCCCGTCCAACCGAATTCCGCTGCGGATCGTATCGACATGCTGGGCGATATCAACATGCGGCCACCATAACCGTACCATCCTTCCCGTCTTCGTCAAAGAGGCGAGAAAACGGGAATTTCCAATAACCGCATCGATCAAGTAAGGCTTTTTGTCCAAGTAAGTGTTCACTAAGTTCAACTCCGTTTCGAAATATGATGTAATGTCGATTCGCGGATCGCCAAACGATGCGGTACGATCATTCGGTTCGGCTGAACCGCTTCGTTCTGAATTAAACGGATCAATAATTGCGAAGCCATATACCCTAACTGATAAATGCCGATATCGACACTGCTTAGCGGCGGGCTCGAAAGCTCCGACAAGTATATATTGTTGAAACTAATCAACGCCAAATCTTCCGGAACTCGAAAGCCAAGCTCCGTCAATCCGCGCATCACCCCGAACGCGACGCTGTCGTCAATGACAACCAACGCCGTCGGCCGTTCCGGTTGATTCATAAAAAAAGACATGGCCCGGTATCCGCTCTCCTGCAAAAACTCCACTTCCACGATCCATTCCGGATTCATCGGGAGCTTATGCTGTTCCATCGCTTGGCGGTACCCGGCAAGCCGATCCGAGGAAACGGTTAGATTAGGCGGCCCGCTGACGAAACCGATTCGTTCGTGTCCCTGCGAAATCAAATGCGAAGTCGCATCGTATGCCGCTTGCACGTTGTCGTTGTCGACGCAATATGCTTCCGGAACGTCCTCGCTTTTTCCGATCAAGACATATGGAAACTTGTGTTCCTGCAAAAATTGCACGATCGGATCGTTCCTGCGCGACTGCAACAAAATAATGCCGTCCACTCTACGCCCCTTTACCAATCGCGTAATCGCTTCGATTTCATCGTTCTCGCTGCTGCCGGACGTCATCAGGACGTCATATCCGTTCCGGGAGGCTTGAGTCGTGATACCGCGAATATTTTCGGCAAAAAAGTGGTTTTGAAACAACTCCTCCGCCGGCCGAGGCAAAATCATCCCGAGCGTAAAAGTTTTATTGGAAACAAGGCTTCTCGCCATAATATTGGAGTGGTAGCCCATTTCCTCCATGATGCGTTTGACCTTCGCAACCGTTTCTCTGCTGATTCTCGGATGATTCGAAAGAACGCGAGACACGGTTGAAGGCGAGACCCCCGCTCTTTTGGCTACATCTTTAATCGTAACTGACATATTATCCCTCCACAGTGCAACCGTTTGAACCAACTGTTTTCTCCATGTTAGCGCAAATATGCTGAAATGTAAATACGAAAAGCAAGTGCACATCATCGCGAAAACAGCAATGTAAATTCGTTCAATTCATTTGATATTTGCCGTAATCGGGAGAAAAGGTAAGAAATTATACGTTTTTTCCGTAAAAACCATCTGTGCAAACGATTTTACACATCAATCGATATCATGTATGATCAAACCATAAAGATAGCGTTTGCAGCGTCATTTTCTTTATGCTTTCGGCTAAAAAAGTTGGCCTTTCCGCATATTAGTACAAACGTTTGCACAAAGCGCTGTCGCCTTTACAAGCTGCGTTTCTTCAGATGCTTGCTCTTCCCGAACAGGCTCGAAGGCGAAATATCGTTAGCTTAGAAAACGAATTCGTTTCAAAGGAAACCAACAATTTTCAGGAGGGGTTCGAAAAATGAAAAGAATGCTAGTACTTATTCTAACTCTTACAATGGTGCTTACCTTGGCTGCATGCGGCGGCGGAAAGTCGGCGGAACCGCCCGTGAATTCGGGAACGCAAACGGAAGCGCCGGCACCGGAAACAGGCGGGGATAGCGAAGCCGGGGAAGACATTGAAGGGCTTGAACCTGAACCGGGCGCGACTTTGCTTATATGGGAAAGTAAAGAAGAACGACCTTTCGTGGAAGAAATTGCGAAACAGTTTACAGAAAAATACGGAATTCCTGTGAAGATGGATGAGGTCGGAGCAGGAGATCAAGTGACGAAGCTGACAAATGACGGGCCTGCCGGCCTCGGTGCGGACGTTGTACTTTTCCCTCACGACAATTTGGGCAAAGCGGTCGCAGCCGGTCTTGTTCTTCCTAATGACGTTTTTGAAGAAGAAGCGCGCAGCGCCAACTCGGAAATTGCGGTTCAAGGCGCTTCCTATGACGGAATTTTGTACGGATATCCTCGTTCCATTGAGACCTATGCGATGTTCTACAACAAAGACTTAGTGCCGAATCCTCCGAAATCTTACGATGAGGTTAAAGAATTCGCAGCAACATTTAACGATATCAAAAACAATAAATACGCCTTTATGTGGGAAATTGACAACTTCTATTTCGAATATCCATTCTTGGCTACAACGGGCGGTTATGTATTCGGAAACAACGGAACGGATAAAACCGACATCGGTCTGAACAACGAAGGAGCCGTGCAAGGCGCTAAAGTGTACGCTTCGTTAAGCAAAGACGTGCTGCCGGTCAAATCCGGTGACGTGACGTACGACATTAAAAAGGGATTATTTACCGGCGGAACGCTGGCGATGAATATTGACGGCCCTTGGGCGATCGGCGACATTCGCGCATCCGGCATTAATTTCGGAGTCGCTCCCATCCCTTCGATTGACGGAAAACCTTCCGTATCGTTCTCGGGCATCAAAGCATGGTATGTTAACTCTTACTCGAAATATCCAAATGCGGCAAGATTGTTCGCTCATTTCGCTTCCACGAAAGAAGCGCAATTGCTTGACTTCCAATTAACGGGCGCGTTGCCGGCCAATAAGGAAGCTGCGGCCGACCCGAGCGTGACGGGCGATGAAATCGTAGCAGGCTTCTTGGAGCAATTCAAAAATTCGCAGCCGATGCCAAGCATTCCGGAAATGGGAAGCGTATGGGATCCGATTAAAGCCGCTATGTCGACCGTTTGGAACGAAGGAAAAGATCCGAAAGAAGCTCTCGATAACGCAGTGAAACAAATCAATGAGTCCATTGGCGCATCAAATTAACCTAGTTTAAGTATGAATAATGGATCTCTCACCCGCTGCCGCTCCGGCGACGGGTGATTCCGTTAGAGAGGAGACCGGATGAGAATGGGCAATCATCGTAAGCAAGCAGCCTTGTTATCATTGCTCGCGCCTGGTTTGGGACAAATCTACAATAAACAGTTTATAAAAGGATTGCTGTTCCTATGTATCGATGCGTTCGGACTATATTATTTTATCGCCAATCTCGGGCATGCGCTATGGGGGCTTGCGACGCTCGGAGAAACGCCGAGCAAATTCGAAAAAGTCGGCAAAAAAGTCGTCAACGTGGCTGGAGACCACTCCATTTATTTGCTGATCGGCGGATTGATCACTGTTTTGGCGTTATTGATCTTTATCGCATTTTACATTTATGCAGTCAAAGACGCTTACGATATGGGAAAATTGCGCGAGAAAGGCGGGAAGGCCCCTTCTTTCCGTAAAAATATAGCGAGTCTGATGGATAAAAACTTCCCGCAAGTATTGTTAACCGTACCTGCGATCGGAATTTTGTTCCTAACGATTATGCCGATCATTTTTATGGTTTTGCTGGCTTTTACCAACTATTCGTCTCCCGAATATGTCCCGCCCATGAAGCTGGTCAGTTGGGTCGGATTCGATACGTTTATCAATCTGATGCAGTTGAAATCGTGGAGCAGGACGTTTTTCGGCGTGCTGCAATGGACGGTCATTTGGGCGGTAATCGCAACGGTAACGACTTACTTCGGCGGCATGTTCGTGGCAATCGTCATTCAACAGGCGGGAATCCGTTTCAAAACGCTGTGGCGGACGATTTTCATTATTCCTTACGCCATTCCCCAATTAATTTCGCTGCTGGTCATGCGCAATATGTTCAACGGGCAATTCGGGCCGATCAATCAATATTTAGGCTATTTCGGTTTGGAAAAGCTGCCTTGGCTTACCGACCCGTTCTGGGCGAAAGTGACGGTCATTATTGTCAATATGTGGGTCGGCATACCGGTCTCCATGGTGCTTATTCTAGGCGTGTTGACGGCAATTCCGAAGGATTTGTACGAAGCGGCCGAAATCGACGGGGCTAGTCCGTTGATGAAATTCAAATCGATTACGCTGCCGTATATTTTATTTACGACGGTTCCTATTCTCATTATGCAGTTCGCGGGAAACATCAATAACTTTAACGTGATCTTCCTGCTAACGAACGGCGATCCTGTCAACGGCAATTACCAGTACGCGGGAAGCACCGATTTGTTGGTTACCTGGTTGTTTAAATTAACGCTGAACAACAATAAATACAACATGGCGTCCGCAGTCGGCATTATTATTTTCCTAATTATCGCTTCCTTGTCCATTTGGAGCTACAGCAGGTCACGTTCATTTAAAGAGGAGGATATGATCCGATGAAAAAATCAAACCGGACCGGGAAATCGACATTGCGGCTGACGGCCAGTTACGTTTTTCTGATTATCGCGGCCATCTGCTGCATCTATCCTGCTTTATGGGTTTTGCTGTCTTCCTTCCGCCCCGGAACGTCCTTGTTTAGCGCTACTTTAATTCCGGAACAATTTACGCTTGCGCATTATAAGGAACTGTTCACGTCCAAAAGCATTTTGTTCGGCAAATGGTATTTGAACACGTTAAAAATAACGACGTTAAGCATGATTTTCGGCACGTTATTAGTTACCATGACGGCGTACGCATTATCGCGCTTCCGTTTCAAAGGACGCAAGTTGTCGTTAACGGTGCTGCTTGTGCTAGGGATGTTCCCCGGTTTTATGAGCATGATCGCCATTTATATTTTACTGATGCAATTGAACTTGCTCGACACGCATGCGGCTATGATTATCGTGTATACGGCGGGGGCTTCGCTGGGCGCTTTTGTATTGAAAGGCTATTTCGATTCGATTCCGAAAGACTTCGAAGAAGCGGCGCGGATCGACGGAGCGAGCCATTTGACGATCTTTGCGCGGATTATGCTTCCATTGTCCAAGCCGATGCTCACGTACGTTGCCTTAACGAACTTTGTCGGAGGCTGGGTCGATTTTATTTTTGCGCGCCTTGTACTTCGTTCCAAAGAACAATGGACGGTAGCGGTCGGCCTTTGGGATATGGTTGCGAATTTTCAAAATAGCAATTTTACGACATTCGCTGCCGGAGCCGTTTTAATCGCCCTGCCGATTACGATTCTATTCATTTTCCTGCAGCGCTTCCTTGTTGAAGGCCTGACGGCGGGAGCGTCGAAAGGATGAATTACCGGCGGACAAAAAGACGCCATTCGCGGATGGGGCGCAGAGTCTTCCCAATATTATGGGCTGTTGTGCTGATCCTTGTTACGACCGCCGCATGTTCGAACGTCGAACCCGCCGGAGGAAATGTCGGTGTTCAGAGTGAGCGGACGGCTTCCGGGAATGTGCCGGCTTTCGACGGGCTCCTTGCCGCAGCCGATCTTCACGAACAGCCTTCTACCGTCTATTATGAAATTTTCGTGCGGAGTTTTTACGATTCGAACGGCGATGGAATCGGGGATTTGCGGGGGGTGACGGAGAAGCTTGACTACTTGCAGGAATTGGGGATTGGAGGCATATGGCTCATGCCGATTCAACCGTCGCCCAGCTATCACGGTTACGATGTGACCGATTATTACGAGGTCAACCCGGAATACGGCACGATGGAGGATTTGAAGGAATTGCTGGACGAGGCGCATCGCCGCGGCATCAAAGTGCTGATGGATCTGGTCGTCAACCATACAAGTACGGAGCATCCATGGTTTCAAGCGGCCGCGGCCGATGCGGACAGCCCTTACCGGAGCTGGTACACCTGGGCCGAACCGGGACAGAAACTTGCCACCGACGGGGCTACCGGCTCGAACCCTTGGCATTCCTCCGGGAACGACCATTACTTGGGCGTGTTCTGGGAAGGAATGCCGGATTTGAATTTCGACAACCCTGAAGTACGGGCGGAAGTGATCAAGATCGGCCAATTTTGGCTTAAGCAAGGGTTTGACGGCTTCCGGCTCGATGCGGCCAAACATATCTATGAGGATTTCAAATCGAACGCAGCAAGCCAAGAAGTGAAAGAGAAAAACAAGGCGTGGTGGCAGGAATTCCGCGCCGGCTTGAACGAAGTCAATCCGAACGCCTATCTGGTCGGCGAAGTATGGGATACGACGGCTACGATCGGGCCTTATCTCAATCAAGCGCTTGATTCCTGTTTCAATTTCGATCTAGCGAAAACGATTCTGTCGAACGCCCGCTCGGAGAAAGCGTCGGATATCGGGTTTACGTTAAGCCGAAGCTACCAATTTTACAAGGAATCGTCTCAAGGAACGTTTATCGACGCTATTTTCCTTACGAATCACGATCAAAATCGGGTCATGTCCGAATTGGACGGAAAGGTAGAGCACGCCAAAATGGCCGCTTCGATCTTATTAACTCTGCCTGGGAATCCATTTATTTATTACGGCGAGGAAATCGGCATGCTTGGCATGAAACCGGACGAGCGCATTCGCGAACCGATGGTTTGGGCGGAGACGGACGACGGTTCTGCCGGAACGGGACAAACGGCGTGGATGCCCGCTTTCTACAATGAAGACGGGGGAAGCTCGGTTTCGACGCAATTGCAGGATCCGGATTCGCTTCTTCATCATTATCGCAAAATGATTCAATGGCGCAACGAACACGCCGTCTTGCAAAACGGCGATATCGTATCTTATAACGCGAACAACGCGAGCGTGCTCGCCTATGCAAGAATAACGAACCAAGAAAAGGCGCTCGTTCTGCATAATTTATCGGGCGAGCGGCAATCGGTCGCTGTACGGGATACTTCATTCTCTACGCTTGCCCTGGCCAGCGGAACGGGTGCCAAGTTATCCGACGGGCAGTTGGATCTTCCGCCCTACTCTACCGTCCTATTAAAATAACACATTTGAGGAGGATATCTATGTTCCTAGAAGCGGTTTATCATCGTCCGAAACAAAATTGGGCCTACGCATACGACCCGCAAACGATCCATTTACGGCTGCGGACGAAGCGTGCGGACGTGCAAAACGCCGAAGTCATCTATGGGGACAAATACTTGCCGTGGAATCAAATGCAAACCGTTCCCATGCGCATCATCGGTTCCGACGAACTGTTCGATTATTGGCAAGCGGAGGTGAAGCCTCCCTTCCGCCGGCTATGCTACGGATTTAAGCTGCAAGCGCGGCCGGCCGGGGGAACGCGTTCCAAGAAGCGCGATGCGGGCGAGACCGTTTGGATGACCGAGCGCGGGTTCAGCGGTGCAGCTCCGGACATGCACCTCGGGCTGTTCGAATTCCCGTTCCTTAACCCGGGCGACGTATTCCAACCGCCGGCCTGGGTCAAGGATGCGGTCTTCTATCAAATTTTCCCCGAACGCTTCGCGAACGGAGATCCGACTAACGATCCGGAAGGCGCGGAGCCTTGGGGCGGCGAACCGACGCCTTATAATTTCTTCGGCGGGGATTTGCAGGGCGTGATCGATCACCTCGATTATTTGGCGGATTTAGGCATTACCGCAATCTATTTCACGCCGATCTTCGAGGCGACGACAAATCATAAATACGACACGCGCGATTACTTCAAGGTCGATCCGCATTTCGGCTCGAACGAAACGTTGAAAATATTAGTGTCGGAATGCCATCGCCGCGGCATTCGCGTCTTGCTGGACGCGGTCTTCAATCATAGCGGCGGCACGTTCGCGCCGTTTCTCGATGTGAAGGAAAAGGGCGAGCATTCGAAGTATAAAGACTGGTTCCATGTACGGCAATTCCCGCTCGAAGTGATCGACAATGTGCCGACGTACGACACCTTCGCCTTTGAGCCGCATATGCCGAAGCTTAATACGGAGCATCCGGAAGTGAAGGAATATTTGCTCAAGGTGGCCCGTTACTGGATCGAGGAAGTCGGCATCGACGGATGGCGCCTGGATGTCGCCAACGAGGTGGATCACCAATTTTGGCGGGAGTTCCGTAAAACGGTGAAAGGCGTTAACCCGGACGCTTACATTCTAGGAGAGCTGTTTCACGAAGGGATGATGTGGCTGCAAGGAGACCAGTTCGACGCTTTGATGAACTACCCGTTTACGAACGCGGTGCTGGACTTCTTCGCGCTGGGCCGGACGGACGGCGCGACGTTCGCGGGCAATATTTATTCGCAACTGTTCCGTTATCCGCTGCAAGCGAACGAGGCCACGTTCAATCTGCTCGACAGCCACGACACCGCTCGTTTATTGACGCTATGCGAAGGCGACAAGCGCAAAATGATGCTGGCGGCGGCGTTCCAGCTCACGTTCCTTGGAACGCCATGCATCTATTACGGCGATGAAATCGGTTTGACCGGCGGACACGATCCGGGTTGCCGCAAATGCATGGAATGGGACGAGTCGAAGCAGGATCGCGAGCTGCATGCGTTTTACCGGCAGACGATCGCGCTGAGACATCGGTATGCCGCGCTGCGCAACGGGGAATTCCGCTTCCTGCATGCCAAAGCGAACGACTCGCGGCTCGTGTACGAACGTTGGAACGACCAGGATCATTTCGTCATTGCGATGAATGCCGGCAAACGTGCGCGCACGATCGACATGGCGCTGCCGGAAGGAGTATGGAACGACGAATTGAGCGGAGAAGCGATTGCCGTCGAAGGGCGGAAGGCTAAATTATCGCTGCCGCCGTACGGTTACAGGATTTTGCATAAAGTTTAGTGGAAAATAATGAGGAGCTGTCTGAAGAAATATCTCTGACGGCTCCTTTTTGCTCCGTTTACCGGGGCACGGCGTGACGACCTGCACTTCCGCATTCTAACTAACCGGGCACGGCAATCTACACTTCCTCAATCTAACTAACCGGTGCACGGCGATCTACACTTCCCACACTCTAACTAACTCCAAAAACCGGCGTTAATTTGTAGCTAAACGGCTGTATCACCTCATTATCGCCAAAAACTACCGCTATTTCATGGAAAATCTATACATCTGCCAAACCTGCCAAATTTAGCTCCAGGAAATACCGCTATTTCTCTCTCACCGGTCCAAATCAACAAATTAACTCCATATTTTACCTTTAATAGTTTTTTCAAAAGTGTAAACCTTGCGAAAAACCTTTTGGCGTGCTCGCGAACTCCGAAGTGACCTCTTTTTTACGCCTTTTGTCAAAATCCCTCTCGCTCAGGCCTGAGGGGCGCATCAATTGCTATAAAGTTAATAAAGAACGAATCGCCAGTTTGGCCGGCGAACCCGGGACAAGAAATGGGATTGCTGTTTATGCCGGCATGTTCACAACAAAATCGTTGCGACCGGCTCTCTGAACGAGAGGGATGTCGACGAACGGATTGAGACTGAACAAAGGGGATATCGACGAACGGAAAGACACTGAGCAAAAGGGATGTCGACGAACAGAATGAGACTGAACAAAGGGGATATCGACGAACGGGTTGACACTGAGCAAAAGGGATGTCGACGAACGGAATGAGACTGAACAAAGGGGATATCGACAAAGGAGGAAAAGCAATCGTACAAATTGCTATAACGAGAGCGAATCCCCCCTACCCTATCCCCCTATCCTTTATTCAACAAACGGAAAATTTTCAACGCCAACTGGATTTGCAGAAGTTCCTCCGCATTTTTCAAATCGGTATGCAATAGTTCCTTGATTTTGTCGATGCGGTAAATAAACGTGTTGCGGTGAATAAACATCGCTTTGGCGGCCGCGCTTACATTTTGTTGATGGGCGAAGTAATACTCCAAGGTGTCGATCAGGCTGACGCCGTGCTCTTGATCGTAATCGCGCACCGCTCCCAACGTTTGCAGGAAGAAGCTTTCCATGTCCGGAATTTTCATATTCGTATCCAGCAGGTGATATACGCCGTAGTCGTCGAAATGGGAGACCGCTTTCGTATCCTTAAACCTCAACATCAGCCGGATCGTCTCATGGGCGTCGGAGAAGCTCTTGTGCAGCGAATAGATCGACGGGTACTCCCGGCCGATTCCGATGCGGAACGTCGTGTTGTTTATTTTCCCGGCAAGCAGGCCGTACAGTTCTTGAGCGAAAGATTTCGCTTCGCTGATCGGGACGGGCGGTTTGTTCTCGTTTCGACCGATCAAAACGATGATCTGATTGTTCTTGTAGTAGCAAGTCAACTCCCCTGCCGCTTTACCGGACATGCCGTAGATGAGATCGGCGCATTTTTTGGCCGTATGCTCGAGTTCGTACCTGCGATGGACCATATCTTCATAGGTTGCATCGGGTTCGATATGAACGACAATGCAATAATAGGAATAGTCTACCTTCAGGCCATGCAAATCGGACAAGCTTTGCAGCGTTTCCGCGGATGTAATTTTGCCGGTAAGCAGATCGTCGAAGAAATCTTGCCTGATTCGCAGTTTGACTGCGGTAATCTCCCTCGCCTTGATCCGATCGAGCGCCAAGATGGTCGCCGCGTGCTCCAACGCCACATAATCGAACTCCTCCAACCCGCGCACCGTTTGCAGCACGACAATATAACCGTATACATAATCGGTTACGGCGATCGGCATAATATGGCATTTGATTTCCAGCCCGTTCGCGCAGTACATGCGTTTGATCGATTTTTTGATGTCGCTGATATATTTAGGGATCGTATCCGTGAAAGCGAGCGGGAACGCCGGCCTGTTCTTGGCCAGATGCAGAAATTGCGCAAGCGGCGTACCGTTGTCTTTACGGTCCGTATAATGAAGCAAATTCCAATCCCGATCCAGAATGACGACCGGATTGCGGATCGTATCCGACAATTCCGCCGAAATCTGCTCGAGCCCCCCTCCTTCCAGGGCGATTCGAAACAAATCGTTATGGAGATCGAGCGATCTGCGGTTCAGCGCGTCGTAATCCGCATTCGTTTTCTCGTTAATGATTGCGATCACCCGCGACAATGTATATTCGAAAGGCAATTCCAGCAGCGGAAGCCCGTACTTGTTCGCCAAATCGATCATGTTCTTAGGAAGTCGGTCAAAATAACGTTTCATCTTGATGCATAAGCCGGCGCAATTAATTTCCGCCAACTCTCTAATGACTCTATTTTGCAATTCTTCGCTGTCTTTAAAAATATACCCTGTCGATAGCAGCAGTTCGTTCGAGGTGAGCCAGTCGAAGACATCCGGATTTTCGATAATATTGACTATCGAAATTTCGTTGTCCAGCCCCTTCTCCCCCGCAACGATTTTGATGCCGTCGATCGCTTTAATTTTGAGCAGTTCTCTTACCGTCAACATCCATCGCACGCTCCTTCGGTTTCCCCATTGTGCAATATGCCCAGTGGAAATCGATTCTTTTTAGTCTCGCTGTACAATGACGATTACGCTGATAAACATCTACAATAATGGTGTCAGGCACGGTTTGTGAAAGACCGCGAAAGATTTTGTGTAATATTTCACAAAGTTTTCAAAAAGTAAAGAGAGCTGACCAAGTTTCTGCCATGTATCTGCTTTTATTCTAGCACCTTCGCCCATGCTCGGGCAATAGATTTCACTGATCCAAAAAGGTGCAAGCGGCTTTCGATAGGAATTGCGCCTGACCGGAAAAGCTACTTCATCACATGCAAAGGAGGGGAAATCCGCCTGATCATCAATCGCGAAGCAAGCCGGGTCGACAGAACGCTTCATGTAAGCGCTGCAACGTCCGGAGACGCGGCATTCATGCAACGTATACGAAATTCCGCATTCCTTGGATCCGTCCACAGCCGGTTCGATCGAACCGTTAACGTGCAATGTACTGAAAACGGCGAATTGTACACGATTGCGGCTTGCACGATCGATAACGGGCCCAATACGATCGTGATCCGGGCCGGCCGTTTATCCGGATTGGGCATTGCCGCCGGCGATCGAGTCTATGCGGATCGTGCGATGCTGTACGTGGAACGCAAACTGGCCGTCTCGATCGCTGATGCCGCAGCATGGAAAAGCGCGCTCCCGAACTATCCGCTCGACGATCGGCGTCTCAGGCGCAATCTGATCGCCGCGAAAGCATTTGTAGAACTGGAAGGCAAAAACGGCGGCATGAAACGAGCGGCAGCCCGAGACAATCTGTTCGATGCGGAAGTCTCCAAACGGTTGGAGGAACGTTCCTCCTCTCTTCTCTTCGCTTTATCGAAGGGCGATACGGCAGGCGCAAGGGACCATGCGCTAACATTAATCGGTCTCGGTCCGGGGCTGACCCCTTCGGGCGACGATTATTTGCTCGGTTTGTTTACCATTGTCAACTTGCCGAACAGCCCGCTTCGGCGGTATCGGCCGCTCTGCGCGGATATCGCAAACGAGGCGGCCGGGCTGACGAATCCGATCAGCCATATGGGTTTGATCAAAGCGGCGGCCGGCCAAGTAAGGGAGTCCGTCGTCGAACTGCTCCGCTCGTTAACGGACGGCGATCCGGAACAAGCGATTCGCAGTTTGAAGGCGGTGCTAAACATCGGATCCTCGTCCGGAACGGATATCGCGATGGGACTGATACACGGTTTGGAACTGATAGCACAACATAGATGGAGGTAAGATATGGCGACCAAAATTGTAATTAAAAAGAACACTTACTTTGATTCCGTCTCTCTCATGTCGTTGTCGACGAAAGCGAATCGGATGGAAGGCGTGGATCAAGCCTTTATCGCGATGGGAACGGAAATGAATAAAGAAGTATTGCGAAATGTCGGTTTAATGACTCCTGAGCTGGAGGAAGCGAAAAACAGCGACTTGATGATCGTCGTCAAGACGGTATCCGACGAGCTGACGGAAAGCGTTTACGAAGAGGTCGAGCGGTTATTCGACAAAAAGGACGCCGGCACAGGAACGAGCGAAATCAAGTATTCCACGCTCGACTCGGCGGCAAGCGCGATCCCCGACGCCAATCTGGCGGTCATCTCGGTCAATGGCGCTTACGCGGCCCGTGAAGCGAAGAAAGCGTTGGAACGCGGCCTGCATGTCATGCTGTTCAGCGACAATGTCAGCGTGGACGAGGAAGTGGAGTTGAAGACGATCGCGCATGAACGCGGGCTGCTCATGATGGGCCCGGACTGCGGCACGGCCATAATCGGCAATACCGGATTATGCTTTGCCAACGCCGTACGGAAAGGGAGCATCGGCATTGTCGGCGCCTCCGGCACCGGAAGCCAGGAAGTGAGCGTGCGCATTCACGATTTCGGCGGCGGCGTGTCGCAATTGATCGGCACGGGCGGCAGAGATTTGAGCGAACGCGTAGGCGGCATTATGATGCTCGACGGCATGAGAGCGTTGAACGAGGATCAGGCGACGAAAGTCATCGTACTCGTCTCCAAACCGCCTGCCAAGAGCGTGGAACAGAAAGTGCTGGCCGAAATCAAGAGCATGAGCAAACCGGTCGTCGTCTGCTTTATCGGCGGTTCCGAAGAAGCTGTCGTTCAGGCGGGCGGACATTTCGCCAAGACGACCAAAGAAGCGGCGCTGAAGGCGGTTATTTTATCGGGCGTCGATGAAAGCACGATCGATAAGCATCCGCTCAATCTGCCGCTGATTGAAGAGATCAAAGCCAAGCTGAAGCCGGAGCAGAAATATATCCGCGGATTGTTCTGCGGCGGTACGCTCTGCGACGAGGCGATGTACTTGGCCATGGAGAAATATGCGGACGTCTACAGCAATATTCCAAAAAGCCCGGAATACCGGCTTGCCGATATTCATACGAGCCAGGCGCATACGTTTATCGACTTCGGGGACGACGAATTTACGAACGGCAAGCCGCATCCGATGATCGACCCGTCCACGCGGATCGAACGATTTATGCGGGAAGCGAAGGACCCGTCGGTCGGCGTCATTCTGATGGACTTCGTACTGGGCTTCGGATCGCATGAAGATCCTGTCGGCGTCATGCTCCCTGCGATTACGGAAGCGAAGCGGCTGGCCGAACAAGAAGGAAGGCATCTCGAAATTGTCGGCTATGTGTTAGGCACCGATCTGGACACCCCTTCGGTCGGCGAGCAATTGGAAAAGCTGGTTGCCGCGGGAGTTACCTATGCCAGCAGCAGTACGAACGCCGGACTTCTGGCCAGAGGCTTCGTTGAGAAAGGAGTATAATATGAACAACATTAACCAACTATTCGATCGCGAACTTCACGTCATCAACGTCGGTTTGGAAATGTTCAAGGACGATTTGATTAAGCAAAAAACGAAGGTTACGCATTTGGAGTGGAAACCGCCGGGCGGCGGCAAGCCCGAATTGATCGCCGCGCTCGACAAGCTGGAACGGCCCGATATCTTGGCGAAAATCGAAGCGGCCAACAAGTTGGCGGTGGAACGGATTATCCGGTCGCAACCGGTATTGACCGGGTTCGACCAAGCGATCAATGTCGTGCCGGGCATGACCAAAACGACGATTCTGCATGCCGGACCGCCGATCGATTGGGAACGTATGAGCTGTCCGATGAAGGGCGCCGTTACCGGCGCGCTCGTGTTCGAAGGGCTCGCGAGCAATTTGGAGGAAGCGGCGCAGCTTGCCGCATCCGGGGAAATTACGTTCTCGCCGTGCCATGAGCATAACTGCGTCGGCTCCATGGCGGGCGTCACTTCGGCCTCCATGTTCATGCATATCGTCGAGAACAAAACGTATGGCAACGTCGCCTACACGAATCTAAGCGAACAATTGTCCAAAATATTGCGGATGGGCGCCAATGACGAGACGGTCATCGCCCGGCTCAACTGGATGAGAGACGTGCTCGGCCCTATGCTGCGGGACGCGATGAAGCTGTCCGAGAACGGCATCGATCTGCGCCTGATGCTGGCGCAGGCGCTTCATATGGGCGACGAATGCCATAACCGGAACAATGCCGGGACGACCTTGCTTATCCAGGCGTTGACGCCGCTTATTTTGCAAACGAATTACAGCACGCAGGACAAAATTGACGTATTCCAATTCGTCGCAAGCAGCGATTACTTTTCCGGGCCGACTTGGATGGCATTATGCAAATGCGCGCTCGACGCGGCGCATGGCATCGAGAACAGCACGATCGTCACGACCATGGCCCGCAACGGCGTGGAATTCGGCATCCGCGTGAGCGGCGCGCCGGGCAACGTCTGGTTTACCGGCCCCGCCCAGAAGGTGGTCGGACCGATGTTCGCCGGCTATAAGCCGGAAGATGCGGGGCTCGACATCGGCGACAGCGCCATTACGGAAACGTACGGCATCGGCGGGTTCGCGATGGCAACCGCGCCGGCGATCGTGGCGCTGGTCGGCGGAACGGTCGACGAAGCGCTTAACTATTCTACGCAAATGAAGGAAATTACGACGGCCGAAAATCCGAACGTCACGATCCCGCTTTTGAATTTCCAAGGCGTTCCGACAGGCATCGATATTCGCAAGGTCGTCCAAACGGGCATTATGCCTGTCATTAATACGGCGATTGCGCATAAAGAACCGGGAATCGGCATGATCGGCGCCGGCATTACCCATCCGCCGTCAGATTGCTTCGAGAAAGCGCTGCTTGCGTTAAGCGAACGGATCGGGTAGCGGATTCCCTGGCATCGCCCCTCTCCCCTGCCGCCGGTTCTCCTGCGGCGGGAGAGAGAATCGCATTCCCGGCATTTGACCTACTATTCACCGACCTACCTTAAGGAGGCAATGACATGGACAAAGCATTAAAGGGATTGTTATGGAAACGAGGCGATTGGGCCGCCTACTTCGGCTTGCTCGCCAACAATTTAACCAATCTGTTGACAATGGCTTCATTATTGTTATTTGTAGTAGGTTTTCCCGACGATATGGTCTACGGCAGAATCGTGCCCGCTTTCGGTCTCTCGATCTTTCTCGCCAGCATGGCTTACGGCTACTTCGGGTACAAGCTTGCCAAGACAAGCGGGAGACTCGACGTGACGGCTTTGCCGTCCGGTCCTAGCGCTCCCTCCATTTTTACCGTTACATTTCTCGTTATTTTGCCGGTATACCAGCAAACCAACAACGCGCAATTTGCGTTCCAGATCGCATTGGTATGGTGTTTCTTCGAAGCGCTCATCTTAATTGCGGGCTCGTTCCTCGGCGACTTTATTCGCAAAATGGTTCCGAGAACCGTATTGCTGTCCTGTTTATCCGGTCTCGGACTGCTGCTGCTCGCCATGAATCCGATGCTGCAATCTTTTGAAACGCCTGTTGTCGCATTTGTCGTTTTGATCATTATTTTTATTAACTGGTTCGGCAAATCTCCGATATTCAAAAAAATACCGACAGGCTTTCTCCTGCTGGCGGTAGGTACGGCTCTAGCCTGGATCTTCGGCTTACAAAGCCCGGAAGCGATTACAGCGGCGCTGCATACGCTCGGGTTCAACCCGCCTGAAGTGCATGTCGTCAGCTTATTCCAAGGGATCCCGCATGCCCTTCCTTATCTGGCATCGGCCGTTCCGCTCGGACTGGCGAACTATATTTTCGACTTGGAAAATATCGAGAGCGCGCATGCCGCGGGCGATTCCTACAATACCCGCAAAGTCATGCTAGGCAACGGCATTGCCTCGAGCATCGGCGCCTTTGCCGGCAATCCCTTCCCCGTAACCGTCTATATCGGGCATGCAGGCTGGAAATCGATCGGCGCCGGAATAGGGTATACGGTGGCATCCGGCTTATCCATGCTAATTATCGCCCTCTTCGGGATCGGAGCGCTGCTGCTGGCGGTCATTCCGGTCGTCGCCATCGTTCCGATATTGGTCTACGTAGGCGTCGTAACGGCGAACCAAGTCGTGCGCGAAACGCCTAAAATCGAAGTGCCGGTCATATTTATCACCTTATTCCCTTGGATTGCGAACTGGGCGTTGTCGCTGGCCAATAACGTGTTGACGGCGGCGCAAACGACGGCGGCCAAAGTCGGCATCGATACGCTGAGCGCGAAGGGCGTTTATTACAACGGTCTGGTTCATTTGGGGAACGGCGCGCCGCCGAGCAGCATTATGTGGGGCTCGATCGCCATCTTCGCCATCTTGAACCGGCCGCTGCGCGCCGCTACGTTCGCCGTCATTGCGGCGGGATTGTCGCTCTTCGGCATTATCCATGCGCCGACGGTCGGATTTGCGCAGGAAGCGCTGATGCCGTTCGTATATGCTTATTTGATGGTTGCCGCTCTGTTCGTTTATAAACATTTTGCAGACCGCAACGACCCGGAGAAGCAATTGGCTGCTTCAGAGGCTTAAGGGGCTTCATAGGTTGCATAGATCATGAATTTACGGAAAAAGGGGGCTACACGCATGAATAACGAATCATGGGATATCGAGTTGATTCATGCCAGCGAACAAGGAAATATGGAAATCGTCGAGCGGCTATTGGACAAAGGAGCCTCCGTCCATGCGCAGGACGCAAACGGCCGCACCGCCTTGATGGCGGCGACGCAAGCCAACCGGATCGATGTGGCCGCAAGGCTGATCGAGGCGGGAAGCGACGTGAACGCGAGAGATATTACGATGTTAACCCCTTACCTCTGTGCCGGGGCGAACGGGTTTCATGAAATATTGCGTTTGACGCTGGCTGCCGGAGCGGATATTGCAAGCGTCAACCGCTTTGGAGGAACGGCGCTGCTGCCGTCCAGCGAAAAAGGCTATTTGCGAACCGTTCAAGTATGCCTGGAGGCGGGAATTGCGGTCAACCACGCCAACCAGTTGGGCTGGACCGCGCTGCTGGAGGCGGTCGTTCTCGGCAACGGCGGACGCCTGTACTCCGATATCGTCCAGTTGCTGGTCGAGGCAGGCGCGGATATTGATATGCCGGATCGCGACGGCAAATCGGCGCTGCAGCATGCGGAAGAAATGAAGCAAGACAAGGTTGCGGCGATATTGCGGAAGCAGTATGCGGAGGATCGGCCGGCCGTTCGGGAAGCGCGCCGTTTGGCGCTCGCCGGCCGGTACGATGAAACTGTTGCCGAAATCGATCGGGCGCTGGCGTCAGACAGCGGCAATACGGATTTATTGTATTACAAGGGCTTTTGTCTGGGAGAGTTGAAGCAGTATGAAGAAGCGCTCGCCGTTTATCGTCAAGCGCTTGAAGCCGACGCGGACGATCTCGATTTCTATTTTTATACGGCAAACGCCTTGCGGATGATGAAAAAGCCCGAAGAAGCGCTGAAGGAATATGATAAAGCGATCGCGCTGAACCCGGTCGAGACGTTCTACCGCTATCATAAATCGAATTACTTGCGCGAATTGGGACGGCATGAAGAGGCTGTCGGCGAAATGGATCGTCTGCTCGCCCGGCAACCTCATCGATACGACTTCTCGTTCCATAAGGCGAACAGCCTCCGATCGCTTGGCCGGCATCGGGAAGCGGCCGCGGCGATCGAGAATGCGATTGCGGCCGACCCGACCAATCCTTTATATCATTTGCACCGATCGCAATCGCTCGCCTTGCTGGGAAGCTATGAAGAGGCCGTCAAGGAGATCGAGACCGCGATCGGCTACAATCCCGCCAATGCGGATTATTACTGCGAGAAAGCTCATTCCTTGCATGCGTTGGGGCGGCAGGAAGAAGCGCTGGCCGCCATCAGTCTGGCGTTATCCGCGGATCCCGGTCACGGCCGGGCGAACCGCATGCGCCGGGAATTGCTCGGCGAACGTTAACTGCAATACGATTCGTTCGAACGCTGTGCGTTAACACTGTCGAATACACTTTTGCAAAAATAGAACCATTCATCGCTTAGGAGGGGTACAGTGGGGAAATTTGTTGTGGTAGCGATCGGCGGCAACTCCTTGGTGAAGGATCACGGCCGCGAATCGGTTCAAGATCAATACGAAGCCGTATGTGAAATCGCCGCCAACATCGCCGATATGGTGCAGGAAGGCGTCGACGTTGTCGTTACCCACGGCAACGGTCCGCAGGTCGGGTTTGCGCTGCGAAGAAGCGAACTGGCCCATGAAGCCGCGGGCATGGATGCCGTGCCGCTCGTCAATTGCGTGGCGGATACGCAAGGCGGTATCGGCTATCAAATTCAACAAGCGCTGACGAATGAATTCATTCGCCGTAATATCGACAAGAAGGTCGCCACAGTCGTGACGCAGGTGGAGGTTAGCGGCGACGATCCCAATTTCCGCCATCCGACCAAGCCGGTCGGCTCCTTCTTCACGCTCGAGCAGGCCGAAGAGATGAAGCGCGAGAATCCGGATTGGATCATGGCCGAAGACGCCGGACGCGGATACCGCCGCGTCGTTCCGTCGCCGCAACCGATCGATATTGTGGAAAAGGATGTCATCAAATCGCTGCTCGAATCCGGTTATGTGGTGATCGCCGTCGGCGGCGGAGGCATTCCGGTCGTCAAAACGGAGCGGCAAACGTATAACGGCATCGACGCCGTCATCGACAAAGACTTCGCGACCAGTCTGCTGGCCGGCCAAATCGATGCGGAAGCGCTGATCATTACGACGGGCGTGCCCCAAGTCTTCATTCATTACGGCAAGCCGAATCAGCAAGCGCTCGAGGAAATTACGGTCGAGGAGACCCGAACGTTTATGGAGGAAGGGCATTTTCCGGCGGGAAGCATGCTGCCGAAGATCGAAGCAAGCCTCCGCTTCCTGGAAAAGCCGGGCCGCAGAGTGATCATTACGAATCCGGAACATCTGGGGGATGCGATCCGGAACAAGGCCGGCACGCATATTGTCAATCAAGGCAAAGGCGGAAAGGAACAGGTGGAAGCCGGACGGCATGTAACCGGCCTCTAAAGGTGAAATAGGTCAACCGGGACGATCCGGTTGGCTTATTTTTTTGGTGAAGTGTCGCCGTGCGCTTTAACATTAAATAACCGGCCTTTGGCTTGCTGAATGAAGGGGATATCGACAAACGGACATCTTGATCAAATTAATCGCAACAGCCGACATGTCCGATATATTCTATAAAGGAATTTGGAAGATCATTTGGAGGGATTATTGTTGAAGAAGTTTCTTTTGCTAGTGCACATGATGGTTCTATTGCTCGTCTCCCCCGGAATCATACAAGCCGAGGGTCAAAAAACGCCCGGATTAGAAAATGCGTCTGAGAACACTGCGGATCAAGACCCGATCGTATTCCCGGTCGTATTTCAACGCGCTACCGGCGACTCCATTATTTCTCTCGCCGCGGATGAAAAAGGAACCATCATTGCCGTTACTTACGATTATATTAACGTCACGCACGATTTCGGAAAAACGTGGACGACAAGCAAGACCCCAACGTCGGACATGTACTCCGTCATGTATGCTCAAGGCAAATTTTATTTGTCCAAAATGCATGTGAACAAAGAGTATGAGGAGATCCCGATCTACGTCTCCGATAACGGCGATCAATGGTCTATCCTGCATCTCACTCCTGACGGCGCTCCGGCCGTTACTATTGTAAATGTTCAGTATGTCAATGGAACATACATCCTGATCGCGAAACAGTATCGAACGGAAAACGGATCGATCCTGTTCACTTCTGCGGACGGTATGGTTTGGACCGAAACGGCAAACATTCCGTCGACCGTATACTTTCTTACATGGAACGGGTCGGTCTACACCGCTTACGGCAGCGGATATATATTTTACAATAAACCGGCAACATTCGGCAGAAATCAGTTTTTGGTCGATTCCAAGGATAAACGATATGCCGAGATGATTGTCTACAGCTCGAACAATCTGCAGGATTGGACCATGCAATCGGGCCAGGTGAAATCCGGAATGCTCTATAAATTTGTCGTCAACGATATTCCGTCCACCAATTATTACTATGATGTCGAGAAGTACACCGCGGATGGCGTCATCACATTATACGATTATTACGGGAATATTTTGACTTCGAAGGATGGAAAAAGCTTTACCATTCAGAGCAGACGGGATTTGTTTCCGACCAACTATCACCGTACTCCGACATTCAAAGCAGGCAAAAACTATATCATTTTCACGCAATATTGGCATAGCCCCGGGGTGATCCGTTCGAAAGCGCTCGTCTCAACCGATCGAGCGAAATGGAAACAAATCAATCTTGATAAAAATGTGCCTAATTCCATGGATGTCATTCAGGCGAACGATAACACGTTAGTCGGCTACGGCGACGACGGAAGGATAGCCATTTCGAATAACGGAATCGACTGGAAAAAAATTCGATAAGAAACATCGTTGCGCAAAGAAAAAAGGGAGCGAATGCGCTCTATTGGCGGATAAAAAAAGTCGCTATAGATGCATGTTCGTTCCCTCTTTGTTTGGCCAATCGATTACGGTAAAAAAAGCGGCCGGTTCAGAACGGATACCAGAACGATGTGAGCACATTCGCCTTAAGCCAAACCGCCAGCGCAACCGCGGCGATGCAAACGGCGGCGACCATATAATCCGAAACGGCAGGCTTCGTGGCGTTGTACCAGGTGCGGCGTTTATTCGTGCCGAAGCCGCGCAGTTCCATCGCGTTCGATACGACCTCGATGCGCTGCAACGAGGAGAACAGGAGCGGAACGGCGATGGACGATATATTTTTGATCCGCTGCAGCAGCGGCGCCTCTCCTTTGCGGAAGCCGATGCCCCGCATTTGCATCGAATTCGTAATGTTGCGGAATTCGGATTGGATGTCGGGAATGTAGCGGAAGGCGATGTTGACCGCATAGGCGATCTTGTACGGTACGCCAAGCCGATTGAGACTGCTGGCGAATTGGCTCGGATGCGTCGTGAAAATAAAGACGATGCTGATCGGCAGCAAAGTCAAATATTTGGCGGATAACGTTAAGACGTAAAACAACGTTTCCGCATTGATCCAGTTATAACCGATATTGATTACCGGCGTATTCGTGCCTGTCAATTCCGTGCCGTGCACGGGTGTGATGACGAGAATAAAGGCGGCATTGAATATATTGAAAACGGTCATAAACCAGAGCAGCACGCGAATGCGGCGAAACGGAATTTGGGCCGAGGCGAGCATGACCGAGCTTACGAAGAGCATGACGAGAAATACCCGCAAATCGAGAAACAGAAACGTCGTGACGGTCCAGGCCGCGAACAGAATAATTTTCACACTGCCGTCCATCCGGTGAAAAATGCTGTCCCCAGGCGTATATAATGTACCCATTTTACTCATGTTGCTTCACCTTTTTTTCATGCATAATAAAATGCTCCACAAACCGGGAGGAAGACGGCAATCCGGCTGCTTCGGCCAGCCTCGACAACGACATTTCCTTCAGATTGGCCCGTTCGATCACGCCGCGGTCCGTGAGGACGTCGGCGACACGATCATCGGCGATTACTTGTCCGCCAGACAGCACGATCGCCCGCTCCGTGTATTCCAAAGCCAAATGCATGTCGTGGGTAATGAACAAGAACGATAAACCGTTCGCGGACAAGGAGGCGATGAAGTCCATAAATTCGGTATAATGCTTGAAATCTTGTCCGGCCGTAGGCTCGTCCAAAATAATCAGCTTCGGCTCCATGGCAAGGATCGAGGCGATCGTGACCCTCTTCTTCTGACCGTAGCTTAACGCGGAGATCGGCCAGTTGCGGTAACGGTACAAGCCGCATATTTTTAACAACTCCTCCACCTTCGCGTCGATCCGGTCTTGCGCAACTCCCCGCACTTTGAGGCCGATTCCGATTTCATCCTTGATCATATGCTGCGTAATCATCTGGTTCGGATTTTGCATCACATATCCGATCCGTTCCCCGCGGCGGCGAACGCTCCAATCGTTCATGCTCTCGCCCGCGAATTTGATCTCCCCGGCCGTCGGACGCATAATGCCTGTAACGAGATGGCTTAACGTCGATTTGCCGGCTCCGTTATTTCCGAGCAGTGCGACAACTTCACCCTCTTGCATATCGAACGAGACGCCTTGGATGATTTCATGCGTGCCGTCATAGGACGCTCTGACGTCCGTTAAGGACAGCAGCGCAGGTTTGGCGTCTGCTTGGCCAGTGGCGGGATCGGTGGAGGCTGTGCGGTTCGGGCGAATCGGCTCGCCGTACCATTCGAGCAAGGCGGCCCGATGCGGCGCCAGATCCAGCTTGGGCAGCGGCGTAAGCGCCGCGGACGGATCGAGCTTGCATCCCGCATATTTCAGCGCCTCGATATATAGCGGCTCGCGCAAGCCGTGGCTGCGCAGGGCGTCGGTAGCCAGCAAGTCGTTCGGCTTGCCGGCCGCCCGAATCTCGCCGCCGTCCATGACGACGATTTTGTCGATCGGTTGCTCAAGCACGTCTTCGATGCGATGTTCGATGATAATGATCGTCTTGTTCGTTTGCCGATGAATCTCCTCGATCAGTTGCATCGCTTTGCGGCCGCTGGCGGGATCGAGATTGGCGAGCGGCTCGTCGAACAGCAGCACATTGGCCTGCGTCGACAAAATACCGGCCAAGGACACCCGCTGCTTCTGTCCGCCGGACAAGTCATGCGGGCTTTGCTCAATCCAATCGAGCATGTCGACGGTGTCGAGCGCGCGCCGCACCGCCTCGATCATGGCCGCTTGCGGCACGCCGTCGTTCTCGAACCCGAAAGCGACGTCTTCGCCCACGGACAAGCCGATAAATTGCCCGTCCTGATCCTGCAAAATCGTGCCGACCGTCTTGCTGATTTCGTGGATGCTCTGTTCGGTCGTGCTTTTTCCGTCGATCGTAAACGTACCGGTGAACTTTCCTTCGTACGTAAATGGAATTAGCCCATTGATACAATGGGCCAATGTCGACTTGCCGGAACCGCTCGGGCCGGCGATCAATATTTTCTCGCCGGGATGAATGTCCAGGGTAATATTTTTGAGTGTCGGTTCGGTTACGTTTTTATATTGAAAGCTGAAATCTTGAAATCGAATCATTCGTTGCTCCTATTTGTCTACCGTTAAGTTCGAGTTTTTCTTGTTGACTTGCAAAATGCCGAGCACAATCGTTAAGCCTAAAACGACGAGCACCAATACGTTGGCTACAATCGACGTGCCGAATTGGACCATCATTTTCTGGAACGGTTCGTTCATGAGGAAAATATCGAATAGGGTCGCTTCGCCCATGCCGACAACGATTCCGAGAATTCCGTACAGAAGCAGCAGCCATACGTGCTTGCCGGAATAGGAACCGTCTTTGACGCTGAAATCTCTGCTCATAAAGATGAAGCCCATAAACAAGCCCATAATGGCCGAGCCGAGCACCCAGCCCCACCATACGCCGCCGCCGATGATCAGGTCGGTGATCGTATGGCCGATGAAGCCGATCAAGAAGCCGACAACCGGGCCGAACATCGCGCCGAAAATGACGAGAAACGCCACCGCAGGCTTCACCCACGTCTCCGGTGCGATCGGAAATCCGAAAAATCCGAGAAATCCGTACAACGCCGCGCCGATCCCGATCGCCACGACATTTTTGGTGTTGAACTGAAAAATCGATTTTTGATTCATCGTTCTATTTACTCCTCCTCCAATTTTATTGAAGCACACGCCCTGATCGTTCTACTCCCATGTTAAAACAGATGAAACCATCTTTCAATACGAACATTTTGGTTGAATCGCTCGGGAAATATAAGGATTTTTGATACGATTTGGGGGTGTGAGCGCATTCGATACCGTTCGAATCAATCTAATTGTAAAAAGGAACGGCGGATTTGTAAACAATAATATGCAAAATGCTGGGCGTATTTCGGATACCACCGCATTTCGCTTCGCTTTCGGCCTCGTTTCGATCTCGGGAGGACACAGAAGCCGTTATTTTGGGATAAACGGGCTTTTTCTTGGGTTTGCAGGACAGACATCCCGCTATTCGCCTTGAGACGAGGGGAATTCGGCCGATTTGTGGAAAATAGCGGCTCCTCTGTCCGCGTACCGTCGAAAAAGGGGCCGTTTCGGCAAAATAGCGGACTTCCTGTCCGGTTAACAGTCTGACATTGCTTGAACCGAAACAGCCGACCCGATTGGGCCGGCTTCGTTATGAGTTGCGTTGGGTTGGGTTGCTTTGCAGAGTGCCTTGCGCTTCGCGTGCTATGCTTCGCCCAACAGCTTCAGCAGTTCTTGCTCATCGTCGATAATGCGGATGCCGAGCTGCTGCGCTTTGGCCAGCTTGCTGCCGGCGTTCTCGCCCGCAATGACGAAATCGGTCTTCTTCGACACGCTGCCCGTCACTTTCGCGCCGCATGCTTCGAGCTTCGCCGCCGCTTCGTCGCGCGTCATGTTCGGCAGCGTGCCGGTAAGCACGACCGTCTTGCCGCTGAAGACGGTGTCGGTCTTCGGCGCGGCCGGGCGTTCCGGCGCGGTCGGCCGGACGCCGTGGGCGAGCATTTGGTCGATGCTCTGCCGGATCACCGGATCGGCGAAGAACGATACGATGCTGTCGGCCACAATGTCGCCGACATCCGGCAGGGTGATGAGTTCCTCCGCCGTTGCCTCCATCAGGCGGTCCAGGCTGCCGAAATGATCGGCCAACATTTTGGTCGTCGCCTTGCCCGTGTTGGGAATGCCGAGCGCGAACAGGAATGCGGCCAGATCGCAATGCTTGCTCCGCTCGATCGCCTCGAGCAAGTTATTCGCTTTCTTCTCCGCAAACCGCTCCAACTTGATGATGTCATCGTACGTAATCGTGTACAGATCGGACGGATCGCGTACGCCGACTTCGTCGTATAACTGCTCCGCCGTTGCCACGCTGAACGTTTCGATGTCCATCGCGTCGCGCGAGGCGAAATGCGTAATGCGGCCGATCAGCTGCGGTTTGCAGCCGAGCCGGTTGTTGCAGAACAGATGCGCCCCTCTCTGCTCGAGCGGCGATCCGCATGCCGGACAATTCGTCGGATAGACGATCTCCGCTCCGTCGTTCTCCTCCGTCACCTTGCCGAGAATTTCCGGGATGACGTCGTTCGAACGGCGAATCATGACGCGCGTGCCGAGCGCGAACTTCAAATTTTTGCGTTCGATATCGCCGATGTTGTTCAGCGTGCAGTTCTGCACGGTCACGCCGGCCAGTTCGACCGGTTCGACGCGGGCGACGGGCGTAATTTTGCCGGTACGGCCCACTTCCCAGGAGACGGATTCGAGCACGGTCGTCGTTTCTTCCGCTTCGAATTTGTAAGCGACGGCCCAGCGCGGAAATTTATCCGTATAGCCGAGAACTTCGCGCGTGCGCATATCGACGATTTTCACGACCGCTCCGTCGATCAGGTAGTCAAGCTGGTTCCGCTGCTCCTCCACCTTGGCCAATTCCTCGATCACGCCGTCAATCTCATCGAAATAAGCAATATACGGATTGACTTTGAAATGATTGTCTTTAAGAAATTCGATCATTTCGCGATGATTGGCGAACCCGATGCCGGCCGCATATCCGATATTGTAGAAAAAGGCGCTTAGCTTCCGTTCCGCCGTTACTTTCGGATTCAAATTGCGCAATGCGCCGGCCGCGGCGTTGCGCGCGTTCTTGAGCGGTTCCGCCGCCGTCTTGTTGTACGCTTCGAGCGTCGACAGGTTCATGATGCCTTCTCCCTGCACCTCGATCGTGCCGTTCGCGAACGGAATCGTAAGCGGTACGGAACGAATCGTCTTGACCTGCGCGAGAATGCCCTCCCCGACGACGCCGTTGCCGCGCGTCGCCGCCTGAACAAGCCGGCCGTCCGTATAAGTTAAATTCAACGTGAGCCCGTCGAATTTCAGTTCCACCACATATGAAGGCGGCGGCAACGGCTCGTCCGGATGATTGGCGTTATAGTCGTTCACCAGTTTCATAACACGCTGGTTCCAAGCGCGCAGATCGGCCTCGTCCTGCGCCTTGTCCAAACTCCACAGCCGCGATAAATGGCGATGCTCGGCAAAGCCTTTCAGCAGTTCCCCGCCGACGCGCTGTGTCGGAGAATCGGGCAGTACCGTACCTGTTGCGCGTTCGAGTTCGACCAGTTGATCGTACAATGCGTCATATTCTTTATCGCTAATTAGCGGTTTGTCCAAGGTGTAGTAATGGTAATTGTGTTGATTCAATTCCGCAACCAAACGTTGCATCTTTTCCAATTGATCCGAGACCGTCACCGTCGTCCCTCCATCATTTCAAATTTTACTTTTACACCTTTGTAATCGGGGCAAACCCGGCCAGAAGCCGTTTCACGCCTACCGGCGCCGGGAAAGCGATTTGCAGTTCGGTGTCGTTGCCGCTGCCTTTGACCGCGACGACAACGCCGACGCCCCATTTGCCGTGCGATACTTTATCGCCGGTCTTGAACTCGCCCGCTGCCGCGCCGCCCGTTTGGGAACGGGCCGCATCCATCGGCGTCGAGACGGTCATTTTCGCCCCCGGCGTCCAAGCCGACGCGCCGCCGCGGTTGCTTTGCACGCCCGCCGGGCTTGCGGCTCTGCCGCCGGTTGCGCCGAAGCCGATGCCGCCGCCCGCGCCGCCGCGCGATCCGAATCCGAATCCCCCGGCCGACATATTGCGTCCGTAGCGATCGCGCGTAATCGCCGATTCTTCCTTCAGCTCCGCCGGAATTTCATTCAGAAAGCGGGACGGCATATTCGCCGTCGTCCGTCCGAACAGCGTACGCATCCGCGCGCAGGTCAGGAACAGCTGCTTCTCCGCCCGGGTAATGCCCACGTAAGCGAGGCGGCGTTCTTCTTCCAGTTCCTCGTTGTCCTGGAACGCGCGGGTATGCGGGAACACGCCCTCCTCCATGCCGATAATGAACACAACCGGGAACTCCAATCCTTTCGCGCTATGCATCGTCATGAGCACGACCGCGTCTTTCGCTTCCTCTTCGTCTTTGTTCAACGTGTCGATATCGGCGATCAGCGCCAAATCGGTCAGAAACGAAACGAGCGATTTGTCTTCGTTATTTTTCTCGAACTCTTGCGTCACGGATAGAAACTCGTCGATGTTCTCCATGCGGGAACGGGATTCCAACGTATTCTCGCGCTGCAATTCGAGCTTGTATTGGGTCATTTCAAGCATTTTCTCGGTAAGCTCGGTGACGGACAGAAATTCGAGCATTTGATGCAGCTGTCCGATCATCGTGCGGAATTCGAGCAGCGCCGCTTTCGTTTTGCCGTTGATGTCGAGATCATCCATTTCATCGATCGTGTGAAAGATGGAGACCCCACGCTGGGCCGCCGCATCGGCTAATTTCCCGAGCGTCGTGTCGCCGATTCCGCGTTTCGGCACGTTAATGATGCGCGTTAAGCTAATGTCGTCGTCCGGGTTCGATATGAGCCGCAAGTAGGCGAGCAGGTCCTTGATCTCCTTCCGATCGTAGAACTTGATGCCTCCGACGATTTGATAAGGGATATCGGATTTGATCAAAATTTCCTCGATGACCCGCGACTGCGCGTTCGTCCGGTACAAAATCGCATGATCCTGATACGCCTTGGCTTGCTCGCGGTTCTTTTTTATTTCCGATGTAATAAAATATCCCTCTTCATGCTCGGAATCGGCTTGATAGACGATAATTTTCGCGCCTTCGCCCTGGTCGGTCCACAGCTTCTTCGGCTTGCGTCCGGTATTATTCTTGATCACGGCGTTGGCCGCGGCGAGAATATTGCCGGTGGAACGATAGTTTTGCTCGAGCAGAATCGTCTGCGCTTCCGGGTAGTCCTCTTCGAAGTTCATAATATTCGTAATGTCCGCTCCGCGCCATCTGTATATCGACTGGTCGCTGTCCCCTACGACGCAAATGCGGTGATGCCGATCGGCCAACATGCGGCACAGCATGTATTGCGCGCGGTTCGTGTCCTGGTATTCGTCGACATGGATATATTTGAATTTATGCTGGTAAAATTCGAGCACTTCCGGCACGTCCTTAAAAAGCTGGATCGTCGTCATGATGAGGTCGTCGAAATCGAGCGAATTGTTGGCCTTGAGCCGTTTCTGGTACATGGTATATACTTTCGCCGCGATGCCCTGGAAATAATCCCCGATTCGCTGTTCGTACTGCTTCGGCGAGATCAGCTCGTTCTTGGCGCCGCTGATCATCGCTTGGACCGCTTTGGGCTCGAACTTTTTCGTATCGATGTTAAGATCCTTCATGCAGCCTTTGATGACCGACAACTGGTCCGCCGAATCGAGAATGGTGAAATTGGACGAGAAGCCGATCCGCTCGATATCCCGCCGCAAAATACGCACGCACATCGAGTGGAACGTCGATACCCAAATGTCGCCTCCTTCCGGTCCGACCAGCTTGGAGACGCGGTCCTGCATCTCGCGCGCCGCTTTGTTCGTGAACGTGATCGCGAGGATGCTCCACGGCGCGGCCTTGCGCGTCGCGATCAGGTAAGCGATGCGATGCGTCAGCACGCGCGTCTTGCCGCTGCCCGCGCCGGCCATGATGAGCAGCGGCCCTTCGGTCGCTTCCACCGCCGCGCGCTGCTGCGGATTGAGGCGTTTGATCGCTTCGTTTATGTCAATGGAATTGTGCATGATGAGTGCTCCTTTCCGGTGAGTTTCAAGTAGCAGTAATCGTTCTATTTTACCGCCCGGACCGTTTCAAGAGCCCGTTCCATATGTTCGTAAATGATGTTGCCGACGACAATCGTATCGGCTAAGGCCGCGGCCTGTTGCGCCTTCAGAGCGCTGTCGATCCCGCCGCCATAGAACAGCTGCGAATGATGCATGCTGCGCTTCACCCGGCCCAGCAGCTCCATGTCGCCGAATGTACCGCTGTACTCGAGGTAAACAATCGGCAGCGACAGAAGTCGTTCCCCCGCTTGTGCGTAAGCAACGGCCTCTTCGGCCGTTAAGCCCGTCTGCGCTTCGGTCAGTTTCGCGACCGCGGAGTCGCCGTTCATAATAATGTAGCCTTCCGGCACAAGCTGATCCCAAGGCATCATATAGCCGTAATCGTGTATTGCCCGCTGATGATGTCCGATCAGCCACTCCGCGCGCGTCGTATTGAGCACCATGGGGATCATGTATAAGTCGAATCCCGGCACCACCGCTTCATGATTCGATATTTCCAGCACGCAAGGCACTTCATATTGCCGCACGCGCGAGAGCAGTTCCACCGTATTGTCGTATGTGACCCCGGTCGATCCGCCGACCATGATCGCATCAGTTCCGGACATGCAGACGCGGTCGAGCGCTTCGTCCGAAAGCGTGCGGTCGGGATCGAGTTTGAACACATGGCGCCAGGGTGAGTAGAATGGTTTCAAGGGGAGTTCCTCCGTTGTTTACGTTGTTGGATCGTATGAATGAGTTATTTGAAGTGCATAAATATCCTAACAGAATAAGTCTAGTCCACGCGAGGAATGCTGTCAATTTGATGATACCAGAGGGAATGTGTGTTCGCAAGCGAAGTTTGCTGGCCGCTGAAATGTTTATAACCCCCATGAAACATGCTAAAATAATAATACCATCGGGGTAAACGGACGTTATCGATCATTTGCCGGAGGAGGCGATTTTTTTGCTGCTAGATCCTTCCATACGCCAACATTTTATGCGGACTGCTTCGGAGCATCGCAACGTTCGGCGCGTATTCCTGTTTGGCTCGCGAGCCAAAGGAGATGCCGACGAGCGTTCGGACATCGATCTGGCGGTCGAAGCGCCCGAAGCGGATGAAAAGGAATGGCTTGAAATTATGCATCAATTAGAGGACGCCGATACGTTGCTTGCCATAGATATTATACGATTAGATGAAGCCTCCTCTTCCTTGCGCGAAGTGATATCTAAGGAGGGTCAAATTGTTTATGAACAGCCGAAAGGTGAAACAAAGCCTGACGAACTTAGGCAACGCGATCATGCGGTTAAAGGAAGCGATTGAGTCGGATCATTCCGGCACGAACAGTCTGGTCGTCGACGCGACGATTCAGAGATTTGAGTTTGTCATCGAACTGTATTGGAAAACATTGAAACGAATTCTCGCTTACGAGGGAATCGAAACATCGACTCCTCGGGAAGCGTTGCAACAAGCATATTCCTCCCGCTTCATTGATAACGAAACTTTGTGGCTTCAATTTCTGAAAAATCGGAACGCAACCTCCCACATTTACGACGAGGATACAGCGCTTAGAATTTTCCGTCATATACAAAAAAATTTCGAAGAGTTCGAACAAGTATATCGACGGTTAATGCAAAGATACGAAGTAGATGTTCAAAAACAAGATGAATAAAGAAAGCCGGCCGCTTCCTTAAAAAGGGTACGATGTGCCGGCCTTTTTATTGGCTTTATATCTTCTAGTCCGGAAACTTTTCTTGATGAAATTCGTCAATTTGATTTCAATATACCGGTACGATACATGCGAAACGGCAATAGACAATGCCAGAGACAGCACCGCATAAATCGCAAATTCATACTCGGGTACGCCCAATCCAATCCGTGGAACGACTCTTTTGAGCGGGAACATGATGACCGTATGCCACATATATAAACTAAAACTAATCTGCCCTAAGTAACGCATCATACGCGTTCGCAGAAATCGGGAAAAGAAGCCGTGCTCCATCGCGACCGTAAGAAAAAACAGATAACTAAGCAATAACGGAATAATTAAATAGAACTGTTTCAGCTGATACGATAAATAAATGAATATAAGTAAAATGAACCCGCCTAAGCTAAACAATTTGGAAGGTTTCCAACTTGCTTTGATTTGATTCTCGCTCATAAATACGGCAATCCCAACGAGGAAAAACAGAAAATTAGGATGCCAATATACAACAGTGAGGCAGACAGCAGCTAATAGGAAGAAGCAAAAATATTTTACAAAGCGGTGATAAGACTCCTTGCTCCATACGATAAAGACCAATCCCGCTAAAATATAAAAAGCAAACTCATAACTGAGCGACCAGGCTACGATCTGTGCGATCGGAAGAGGAAACATGCCTGGAAGCAACAATAGATTGGAGAAGAAATGAACCATATACTCCCCTGCTCCGATTCCGTCCATCCATTTGTATTTCATGAACGGCCCAACAGCGAAGATCATGAGGTGAATCACAATGAAAACAGGATAAATACGCAATAGGCGATTGATGAAAAAGGCTTTGACGGTCCTTGTCGAGATCAGACTTCTCGTGATCAAGTATCCGCTTATAACAAAAAAGAGATTCACGGAGATCGAACCGGCGTGGTGGATTAGATATAATATGTTGTTTTTTGGAAGAGCCGTAATAGAGTTTTCCAGGACGGCCGATTCGTAGATATGATATAAAACGACAGAAAGGGCTAAAAACCCCCTTAAACCGGTCAATGTTTCATTGTGCTGTTTCATAGTTCCATTAAAATCGAAAAGGTCCCCTCTGTCAATCGACCGTCAACTCCTGCCGCCTTCTTTTGTCGAATCAACTGAATTCCCCCCATTCTTATGCTATAATCGAAAAGTAGGCAATTGAAGTAAAGGGGTCACATGGAATGAATGCGCAAGTTCAAATAAACAAAACCAATCTCATTCTCGCAGAGCATATCGCCAGTCATAAAAAGAAAATCGTCCGCACGGAGAGAATGATTAACGCAGCGTTAATAGGACTAGAGTACGTATTATACATAGCCTGTTTTATTGTGCTGTTTATGTGGCGTGTTATGCCGGATTACCCTGGCGTTGATGCGGATAACCTTATCGGCGGGCTTTCGCAAATTACCGTTCTGAACGATTATATGATTCTGCTAGGTTTTATTTTTATCATTTATTCCGTCATTATGTTTCAGAAAGGACTCTATCGTTTCAACCGGTCGGCCAGCCTGATCGACGATATGAGCACGATCGTCAAAGCGATCGCCATCTCTTTCCTCATCGCGCTCGGGTTTGCCTTTTTTCTGAAAACGAGTTTTCTATATTCCCGGGTCGTCATTCTGATGTTTTCCGTTTCTATGCTCGCATCGGCGATGCTTATCAGATCGTTAAAATTGATCATCGTCGTCCAATTGAAAAAATCGAAGATGCATACGAGAAATGTCCTCATTATCGGAGCCGGCAAAGTTGGAGCGGATTTAAGCCATAAATTAACCGGTAAAAAGACGATCGGGTACCATTTTGTCGGATTTTTGGACGATTATAAGAAGGGCGGCAACATTCTCGGGCAAACGCGGGATTTGGAAAAAGTCATTCAAAGAAATAAAGTGCATGAAATTTACATTACGATTCCTTCCGAGCGGGCCTTAATTCATCGTATTATATCGACGATACGCAAATACGATATTCAAATCAAAGTCATTCCGGAAATGTTCGAGCTTGTCGCGACAACGGTTAATTTCGATAAGACCTACGATTATGCGTATATTGAAATTGTGAAAACGCCTCTGCGCGGAGTGAATTTAGTTCTGAAACGGTGTATCGACTTTATTTTATCCGGATTTGGTTTGGCCTTGCTCTCGCCATTGTTATGCATAGTCGCGCTACTAATCAAAATCGATTCGAAAGGGCCGGTATTTTTCAAGCAAAAGAGAATCGGCAAAAGCGGTTCCACCTTTCATATGTATAAATTTCGTTCCATGATCTACGATGCCGAGGAAATGAAGAAAAAGCTGGAGCGGCATAACGAAGCTACCGGTCCGGTTTTCAAAATGAAAAACGATCCTCGGGTGACGCGCATCGGACGGTTTATTCGCAAATATTCGATCGACGAGTTGCCCCAATTGTTCAACGTACTTCGTGGAGAAATGAGCTTGATCGGACCGCGCCCTCCTTTGCCGGAAGAAGTGGAGCGATATACGGACCAGCACTGGATCCGGCTCGATGTGCTGCCTGGGATTACGGGATTATGGCAAGTAAGCGGCAGAAGCGATTTAACTTTTGAAGAGTGGGTGAATTTGGATATTTATTATATAGAGAAATGGAGCGTTTCGCTGGATATTAAAATACTGCTTAAGACGATCCCCGTCGTACTGAAGGGCGAAGGAGCGTATTGACGGCTTGAAAAAAACCCGGATATCCGGGTTTTTCTTGCGTTCGAAGAAGTTTTATCTGCTCAGAAGCTTGGATTTGATAATGGCCAGCGCGAATTGAACGGCAATTCCCGCATAGATGCACCAACTTACCCAGAACGGGTACTTTTGTTTATAATGCTTATTGTAAAAGATGACCATGGAACGATGAAATTCGTATGTGATTCTAAGCGGCTTGTTGCGGCTGCTGGCTCTTTTGTAGTGCATGATGGTTGTTCGCGGGTAATAGTAGTTTTTCCAGCCGGCTTGCTTGATGCGGTAGCACCAATCGGTATCTTCGGCATACATAAAGAACGTTTCATCCAGCATCCCCACCTCGTCGATCGTCTCTTTGCGGACAAGCATAAAAGCGCCAACCAAACAATCGATCTCGTATTCCTCGTCCGGGCTCAAATATCCTAGTTGATATTGATTGAACCGGGGATTATTCGGAAACAGTTTGGAAAACCCGAACGCATAATAAAACGAAGCCGATGGCGTCGGAAATCCGCGTTTGCACGCTTTGTCCAGCGATCCGTCGGGCAGGATAACTTTACACCCCGAAGCTCCTACATCGGGCCTGGAGTCCATGAAGGACAGCATGATCTCTAGCGTGTCCGGTTGAATAACCGTATCCGAGTTTAGCAATAAGACGTATCGCCCTCGTGCAATCTCCATGCCCTGGTTGTTCGCTTTGGCAAAACCGGTGTTATCTTCGTTTCGGATCAATCTGGCTTGCGGATAGGATTGCTCGATTTGCCGAACGCTGTCGTCTTTGGAATCATTGTCGATGACAATGACTTCATAACTGTATTCGGTCTCCGATGCATAGACGGATTGGAGACAGTCTAGCGTTAATTTGCAAGTATTGTAGCTTACGATGAGGATACTGACATCCATTGGTTTACCTCTGTGATTGTTAGTTTCAGTTATTATAACATGAAAAAGACTAGAATTTGATTCTAGCCTTTTGCCTTTGTTGGATATGTGTGCGTTTTTGTTTGAGTTTCGGACGTTCTTTGAAGAAGGAACGCCATGCTCCGAGTAGCCCGGGTTCCGTGAACAGCGCGAAAGCAAAGCCGGCTATTTCATAGGGAATGATGTGAAGTACGTTTCTGCCAATTTGCGACAGGGAATCGTTTTTATACATCATCTTATAGCGGTTGATGTAGGAGTGTCTGCGCACGAATAAAGGCTGCTTGCTGCGCGCTCCCTGTTTCCAGCCGCGAACATGATAGGCGATTGCATCCGCAACGTAGTAGGCTTTCCACCCTAATAGCCGAGCCCGCCACGCAACATCGACATCTTCTTTGTAGGCGAAGAAATCTTCGTCGAAAAACTCCCCCTGCACCCGAATATCGTCGACCATCCGCTTTGCATAGAGCGCCGCAGCGCCTGATACGCCAAACACCTCGCCCGAGTCGTTCCATCGTTCTGCGTCCTCGCCCGCCCCCCTGTCGAATGCTCTGCGTGCTTTGTTCATGACAATGCCGGTGCTATCGACTTTAGTCGGATCGGATTGTAAGAGCAGTTTTCCTGTGGCGCTGCCGATCTTGTCGTCTCGCTCCATCTGTTTAATGATCGAAGCGACATAGTCCTGATGCAACACGACATCCGGATTCAATACGAGGTAATAATCGGAATCGGACAATGCCATCGCCTGATTATGCGCCGGGGCAAAGCCGGTATTCGTTTCATTGCGTACGAGACGAATGTTATTGCCCATCGTTTTCACAATTTCAAATGTCGAATCCGTCGAGGCGTTGTCAATTACGATAACCTGCGAAATCGGATGCGTTTGTTGGAAAACAGACTCCAAACACCGGCGGATATATTGGGCGCTGTTGTATGTGACGATATGAACGCTAACGGTTGGCATGATGGCATGACCTCAAACTTTTATTTTTTTAACTCGACGATAAATTCCTTTAATGCGTCACGCCACTGCCTCAAGTCCTCGAATCCGTTCGTGCGAATCGAGCCGTGATCCAACACGGAGTTTTTCGGCCTCGGGGCGGGACGCGGGAATTCCGCCGTCGTACATGGACGAACCTCGGTCTCCATACCCGCTTCCTCGAAAATCGCTTTCGCAAATTCATACCATGAACAGTTTCCGGTATTGGAGGCGTGATAGACACCGTATTTTTCAGTAGCAACCAGTTCTAATAAAAAAGTCGCTAAATCCACCGTATACGTTGGAGAGCCGATTTGATCATGCACCACCTGCAGGGAAGGCTTTTCTCGTCCGAGCTTCAGCATCGTTTTCACGAAGTTATTCCCGTTCTTCCCGTAAACCCAAGAAGTTCTAACAATGAAATAGCGCGAACATAACGTTTGCACCAGTTGTTCCCCGGCCCGCTTGGACTTGCCATAGACGGTTTGCGGATTGGTGCTGTCGTATTCACGATACGGCTCTGTCGATGTTCCGTCAAAGACGTAGTCCGTGCTGAGATAGCATACTTTTGCGCCCGTTTTTTCCGCTGCAACAGCGATATTTCGCGAACCGACCGCATTAACAAGGTATGCTTGATCCTCTTCGGACTCCGCCGCATCGACGGCCGTGTAAGCGGCGCAATGCACGATGACGTCCGGTTGAGACGCACTGATGATATCATTGCATGCCTGTTGGTTGGCAATATCTAATTTCGAACGATCCAGATCGATCACGTCATGGCCATTTTGCTTAAATATAGCCGCGACATCGGTTCCTAGCTGCCCCCCTGCTCCCGTAACGATCACCTTCATGGCAGCACCTTAACGAGAACCGTACTGCAACTGATAGTATTCTTGGTAAGCCCCAGTTTGAATCCGTGTCCACCATTGTTGGTTTTCAAGGTACCATTTGATCGTTTCTTTGATGCCTGTTTCAAAGTTATGCTTCGGCTGCCATCCCAATTCTGTCGTCAATTTTGTAGCGTCAATACCGTAACGTCTGTCATGGCCTGGCCGATCGGTAACATGCGTGATTAACGATTCCGGTTTGCCGAGCTCCTGCAGAATTGTTTTTACGATTTGAACATTCGTTCTTTCGTTGTTTCCTCCTACGTTATAAACCTCGCCGTCTTTTCCGTTATGAAGAACCAGATCGATAGCACTGCAATGGTCTTCTACGTATAGCCAGTCGCGAACATGAAGACCGTCGCCATAGACAGGCAGCGGCTTATCGTTTAAGGCGTTGGAGATCATTAACGGAATTAATTTTTCTGGAAAATGGTACGGCCCGTAGTTGTTCGAACAACGTGTAATATTCACTGGCATCCCAAACGTTTCATGATAGGAGCGTACTAGCATGTCTGCCCCGGCTTTGCTTGCCGAATAAGGACTGTTAGGCGCAAGCGGCGTATTTTCCGTAAATAGTCCGGTATCCCCAAGCGTCCCGTATACCTCGTCGGTTGAAACTTGAAGATACTTTTTCACTTGATATTTTTTGGCGGCGTCTAGCAACACTTGCGTCCCCATCACATTCGTCCGCACAAAAATGCCCGGATCCATAATGCTCCGATCGACATGCGATTCCGCAGCAAAATTAACGACGTAATCAATCCCCTGCTGGAATACTTCGTCGACAACTTTGGCGTCGGCAATATCGCCTTTCACAAACGTATAATTCGGGTTGTCTTGCACGCTCGCAAGGTTTTCCAGATTGCCGGCATATGTCAAAGCGTCGAAGTTGATGATTTCATAGTCGGGGTATTTATTCAACATGTAATGAACAAAGTTGCTGCCGATAAAACCGGCTCCGCCGGTGACGAGTAGTTTCAAGGTATCGTCTCCTTTAATCGAAATTGATCTCGGCATCTTTAAGAAGCGGATGCGTCTGATCCTTAGCTGATAAGATCGGGTTTGATGTCGGCCAATCGATCCCAAGTGCAGGATCGTTCCAGGCGATGCCGCGGTCATGTTCGGGGGAGTAGTAATCGTCCACTTTGTAAATTACTTCCGTATTCGGAACGAGGGTACAGAAGCCGTGGGCAAAGCCTTGTGGAACAAGCAACTGGCGTTTATTTGCCGCGCTCAAAATAACACCTACCCATTGACCGAAAGTAGGCGAACTTTTGCGAATATCTACCGCCACATCATAAATTGCACCTTGTATCACGCGAATCAGCTTTGTCTGCGCTTTTGGATTTAATTGATAATGAAGTCCCCGTAGGACACCAGGTTCGGCTGATAAAGAATGATTATCCTGAACAAACGAAAAATCGATTTTAAATTCTTTAAATTTCACACTATTGTATGTTTCCATAAAAAAACCGCGACTGTCCCCATGCACAGCTGGTTCAATAATAAAAACCCCTTCGAGTTTCGTTTTTACGACTTGCATCATATACACCTCTTACAATTTTAATTTTCCAAATTCCTCGCTGAAAACGAGCTCTTTGGCCAGTTCATTTGCTTTGGCCAATGAAGCATGCGTTCCCGCATCGGTCCACCAACCCTGGAGTATATCATAAGTGAGTTGATTTCTTTTAATATATGCGTTATTAACGTCTGTGATTTCCAACTCTCCACGAGCGGAAGGTGCTAGGGTTTTAATTACATCAAAAACCGAATTATCATACATATAGATACCCGTCACAGCATAATTACTTTTAGGATTTTTAGGCTTCTCTTCAATGGATATAATTTTATCTCCATTGAGTTCGGGTACACCATAGCGCTGCGGGTCGTGAACCTCTTGGATAAGAATCTTCGCGCCTTTTTGTTGCTCTCGGAAATTTTGAACATACGGCGCAATATCGTCCGAAAAAACATTGTCCCCGAGTATAACGACCATTTGATCGTCTCCGACAAAATGTTCGGCCAATCCGAGCGCTTGTGCAATCCCCCCAGCTTCATCTTGGACTTTGTACGTGAAGGTAATTCCCATTTCATGGCCGCTACCGAGCAGGTTAACAACGTCACCCATGTGATCTTTGCCGGTGACGATAAGAATATCCTGGATAGCAGATGCTTTGAGTTTATGGACAGCGTGAAAAACCATTGGATATTTGCCGACGGGGAGTAAATGTTTGTTTGTCACTTTCGTCAAAGGGTATAGACGTGAGCCTGTGCCCCCAGCAAGAATAATCCCTTTCATTACTTCACCATCCTTATTTATTCAGGTTGATCCTAAACTTTAATTTTGTTAATCTTCTTCTGAGATTTTAAGAGATTTAAAGGCAACTCCAAGTGTTCGTAAATCATTATTTAATCCTAGCTCAACAGGAGTAGTAGCATTCGGCAACTCAAACTCTAATTTTACTTCGTTACTATTCGATAAGAGTTCTCTTTCAATATTAATTATATAATTTCCCTCTTTTGAAATATTTAGTTCATCTATTAAATGCTCATTTATTCGTACTATCAATTTTTGATTTTTAAGCTTGCTTGAAACTAAAGGAAAAATTCTCATATCTAATTTTAAGTTTGTATTTACTTTACTTATTTGCATCCTTAGAATTGCCTTTTTTGAATTAGTCCAAGTAAATTCCCCCTCTGCCTCACTCCAACCTGTATCCTGATACAGTTTAGCATTTCCTTTGTTTCCAAAGTTAATTTTAGAACCAAGTTCGTAGGGTTGAATCAATTCTTCAAAAGTTTTTGAGCTACTCCCCTTTGTTAGATGCTTTCCATTTGGTATAAAAATATTAAATCCATCGACAATACCATAAAAATCATTTTCTCCCATCTTAGTGACAATATCTTGTTCTATTTTACTATCTCTAATGATATAAATTGCATCTTCATAAAAATTACCTTTTTTCAAATCGTTAGTGACTTCCTCATTATGCCGTTGCCAAGCTGCATTACTATACCTAGCAAAGTATCCCACATTAATAGACATTCCTTTTTTTACTGCTAAATAGGAAAAAGGAACATAACTCTCATCGAGATTAACAGGAACAAAAATAATTCTACTATATGAACCATCTAAAGTATTCCATAGTTCGGATTTTAATGGATTATCCCATTTAATAGTACTCATATAATCATTTCTAAATTCCAACATTTTTCCATTTATATCAACATATTGAATAACCAAAGCTATCAATAATAATGCTATTACAGGCTTATTGTGATTCCTGGGAATTATGGATCGAAATATAAAGTACATTATTAAATAATAAACAGGCCAAAAAAATCTTCCCGACGCTCTAATCGTTTCAAACAATAGCAATACTCTATTTTGAATAGGAATAATAGTAAAAACTTTTCCGTCAAAAGTTATAACATTACTTATTGCAATAGTAGTAAAGATCAAACAAACTAATCCTATTGGAATTAATTTCATAATTACTTTTTTTGTTGGAGGCGTCTTTACCAATTCATACAATGACCAAAATATTAATACCATTACTCCTACACCAAGATAATTAAACCCTTCATTTTGTCCGGGGGTTGCATTTTGTCTATCCACAAGAATGCTAGACCACCCCTGTGGATTAATAACAGAGTTAAGATTCATGGAATAATTACCAAATCCACCTGCTGCGAATTCTCCACCTCTAATACTAAAATAACCTATCATCCATAAGATAAATATTATTAAAACAGCACATGTTATGGAATATATAAAAACGAATCTATTATTAATAAGTTTTTTTACAAAATATGCCTCGAACACCCCAATAAAACATAATCCAATCACCATAATAAAAAGATAAGGGTGTATTAAAATTGAAATGCATATAATCCCTATCCACCAAAAAGATGGGAATTTCTTGTTATTCGCGAATAATAACCAAATAGATGCTAAAATAGTCCAGTGGCCCATTAAGGCATAGTGTCCATACGCCCGCCATAACATAATAGGACTTAAAGTAAAAAGTATAGTACCTAGAACTTGTACTAATACATTTTTGTTTATTGTTTTCATTAATAATGAAGCAAAAATCCCTTGTAATATATAACAAATCAAAATCCAAAATCCGAAATATTGGAAATCCGGAGGTAACCATATATTGAAAAGCTTAAATATTATCGCTAAAAGAGGGATGGAATCAGTTAGTGCAATTGCTGTTCCTTCCGGTGCTCCATAATTGCTTATAAGACCAATTGGAAAATGCCATGGTTCATTTCTAAAAAAATGCCATCCTAAAAAATGGGTTGCTGGATCTCCTTTTGTAACAAGCCAATCAATATAAGTTGGATTCAAAATTCTGATTCCTAAATTGTATAAAAATACTATAATTCCTAATATTCCACCTAGTACTAAGGTTATTGTTGTTCCATTTTTCCCTGTTATTAAACAATAAATAATTGTTGAAGCTGTAATTGAAAGGAAGAAACATAGCAAGATATTATTTGTAACATTAATACCCAAATCGCCTTTATAACCATTAATCTCTACTTCGTTCAAACCTCCGCCATTCATATAATATTCATTAATATTAATCTGAATTGATTTTGCATATACCTCTTCCCCAGTAGAAAAAATATATTCTTTCCATTCTGGAAACTGAGGAAGTGATTCATTAGGTAAAATAGTTTCGTTCCCATTTTTATCTATGAAAACGAGATCAAATTTTAATGTACCCCTATCTTTGAAATAACTATTATTAGTATTCAGTATTTTAATAGAAGTTATTGTATATTCATGATCTAAATCCAATTTAATCCATCCATTAGTATGATCGGGTAACAGCCAATAATCGGTTGTATCTTCTTGTGTAGACTTATCAATAACCTTATAAGGTGAAAAACCTCCGACATTATCCGGATACTGTGCGGAGGCAGTAATAGATTTTATTGTTACCTTCCCAGAATCATTTAAGAATAAGAAGGATGTAACAAATATCAATATAAAAACGATCAATGTTATTATATTCTTTTTAGACTCTATAGCCTTAATAAATCTAACGGGATCCATTTACGATTCTCTCCTGTACTATAAACCTATCACTAGCTAATATTTGACTAGAATTTTCACTAGGATAATAGTTATTAAGTAAATATAGCGGTCTTTTCTTAGTTTCATTGAAAATTCTCCCTAGATACTCCCCAATAATTCCTAAGCATATTAGTTGAATCCCTCCAATAAATAGAACTACAACTATTAGAGAAGGGTATCCTTTAACTGGATTTCCAAAAACTAATGTTTGAAAAATAATAACTAATATGAATAAGAAGGAAATAAGAGCAAAGATTCCTCCCATGTAACTCGCTATCTTTAAAGGTGCAATGGTAAAGGATGTGATCCCTTCTATCGCCAAGTTCCACAATCGTATATAATTCCACTTAGTTACTCCTGCATATCTTGGATCCCTTTGATATAGTACTTCTTTTTGGGGAAATCCTATCCAAGCGAATAAACCTTTAGAAAATCTCTGCTGTTCCCTAAGTTTCCTTAACGATTCGACTGCTTTTCGGCTTAATAAGCGAAAATCGCCTGTATCTTCTGGAATCGATACATTACTAACTCGTTGAATAAATCGATAAAAAAGAAAGGCAGTTGTTCGTTTGAAAAAGGTTTCTCCTTGCCGCAAAGTACGTTTTGCATAAACTACATCAAAACCATTCCCCCATTCCTTAATCAGTTCTGGTATCAATTCCGGAGGATCTTGTAGGTCTGCATCAATAATTACAACAGCATCTCCATTTGCATAATCTAACCCTGCAGCCATTGCTATTTCCTTACCAAAATTTCTACTTAAATCTACAATGGCCACACGATGATCACATTGACGAATTGAATTCAATATTTCCAAAGTTCTATCTCTACTACCATCGTTCACATAGATGATTTCTGACTTCATTTCAATCCCATCAAGAACAGAAATTAGTCGTTTATGAAACGCTTCTAGAACTGATTCTTCGTTATACGCAGGGACAATAATTGAAAGAAGATTATCATAATTACTTGCATACACTGTCATATTTTTTCACTCACCCTAAAAGTCCAAAATTTATTTACGATGTAATTAAAAGGGGGGACTATAAGAACAACAACCAGTACTCCGATTATATTAGAAAATTTTAAAAGATTTACTACTATAAAAATAAGAAGTAAGTTTAATAATAACCCCATGGTAGCAACCGCGATATACTTTGGAAAATATCTAACATGCTCTTTCACAACTTGAAAAGTCCACTTATGGTTTGCAATATATGAAAATATCATTGAGATAATAAAGGCAGGTATAGAAGCAATAATTGCATTTATTTTTAGTAATTCGGTCAACACATAGTAAATAACTATATGTAAAATTGTTGTAAATATTCCTACTCCCGCAAACGTTATAAATTCCTTATTGAAAATAAATCTAAAAATTTTCATTATTTTGTACAACCGCAAGAAGCGAAACACCGAATGGAAGTTTGTAATTACAAACTAACTTACGCTCGCTAGAGAACAAACTTTCTAATATTGAATTTATAAACTTATTAGGAATCTTTACATCCTGCCCTGCATCCTTATAAGGAATAATTCTCCTCAAAATCCTAACAAATGAGATAATTGGGAATAAATAAATGTTATAGTAAGTAATATGACGGGGATACAACCCTGAATCTAATATACATTTTTTAAGGTTTGAAAGTCGATATCTTCTTTTATGGTGATGCTCTACATCGTGTTGGCTCCAAAGAAATGGAAAAGCAGGCACAGTTATTATTAACTGCCCTCTTTTTGTAAGCATTGACTTAAGCTTTCTAAGTGAAGCTAGATCGTCTTCAATATGTTCTAAGACATCTAATAATATTATTAAATCATACTTATCTTCAGATTGAGAAATTCCGTCAGGCAAATAACCTTTATGAATTGTCCCGATTCCTTTTTGTCGGGCAATTTCAATTGCGGTATCTTCAAGTTCAATACCAGTTACTTCACCAAATCTTGATAAAAGACTAAGATTTCCACCTGTTCCACAACCAATATCTAATATTTTAGGATTTAAAGGGAGTTGCAGCGATTCTATAGTTTTTTCAACTATTCTTCTTCTTCCTTTAAACCACCAATGATTACTCTCAATTTCATTCATTTGAAGATATATTTCTTTTTTCATTTTACCTCCAGATATCAACTATTAGTCTTTACTCAATTACTAATATAATCTTTACTACTTTATTTTGCAATTTATCGAATTCTTGGCAAAACATGATCCTTTTATACCCAAAAACTTATAGTCATCTTTATAAGAAGAGTCTTTAAATATAAGTGACGTATCAAAAAACAAACATTAACTTAATTATTAATATAAGGAACCCTTAGGAATACTGTAGGCTTAATCTTTTTTCTTTAATATAATATAAATGAAAATGAATCATCTATGTTTTGTCCAAAGAACCTACACAATATATCATAAAATCTATTAAATTTATCAATACTTTTTTACTTTATTATCTTTTCTATTATTTCATACCATTCTAGATAGTATCTTTTAATATCTGATTCTGAAAGTTCAGTTCCAATTTGGGTTTCAATAAATTCTAAATCGGATAGTGCTTTTAAAGCATGCTTCATTTTTTTATCAATTTTCAACGTATCTCCTGCTTTAATATATATTTTTTCACCTTCGATGATACACTCACCTTGGCCATTTAATACAATCCATATTTCAATTCTTTTGTCATGAGAATGGTAGCTTAAATTTTTCCCAGAGGATAAATGAATTTTTCTTGTTAGTATTTCTTTTTGATCTTCCTGTACGGTATGGTCAAGAACTCTGTACCAACCCCATCTTCGTTCTTCATACATCAATCTGCCGTCAAACTTATTAGCAATTTCTTTAACCTGCGAACTTGCTTCCTTAGTACTTACCAGTATACCATCCGGGCTAGCGGCGACCACAACATCTGTTAAGCCAACTAGAGCAATAGGAATATCCAACTCGTTAACTATGTGATTATTATGATTTAAAATATCTGAATTGATAAATCCCTTCCCAAGTACACTATCCGACAACTCTTCTGTAAATGTATTCCATGTCCCGATATCCTTCCAATATCCTCTATAAGGGATTACAATAATATTTTCGGTATTTTCAACCACTTCATAATCAAAACTATTTTTAGGAATATGGTTATAATTCTTTAGAAACAATTCATACTCTAAAGATAGCTTTTTTTCTTTAAGAATTGAAATAATATATCCTAGACGAAAAGCAAAAACGCCACAATTCCATAAAGCATTATTTTTAATCAAGCTTTCCGCTTCACATTCAGTAGGTTTTTCCTTAAAATAATCTACTTGGAAAAAAAAATCACTGTATTTTTGTTTTGGAATTATATAGCCATATTTCTCCGAAGGATACGTTGGTAAAACTCCTAATAGAGCTAAATCAGCATTAGTTTCTTGAATTGCTATCTCCATTTGTTTAATCATTCCAAAAAATTCGTTTTCAACAAATGGATCTACTGGTAAAACAACAATAATCTCATTTAAATCTACATTTTTTTTCTTGTAAAGGAACAACGAAGCAAGTGCTATTGCTGCAAAAGTGTCTCTTCTTTCAGGTTCAACAATGATATCTACATTATGACCTAGCTGATTAATGAGTATTTCTTTTTGAGTTTTACTGGTTGCAATTGAAATGTTTTGGTTCAGTCCTGCTGCCTCTATCTGTCTCCACACTCTTTGAATCATGGACTCATACTCGCCCTCTTCATTGAGTAGAGCCTTGATAAACTGCTTTGATCTGGAATTGTTACTTAATGGCCAGAGCCTCTTCCCTGAACCACCAGATAAAAGTACTAATCTCATTATTGTTCACCTTCAATAATATGTTTTTGACGCCACCATTCGAACGTTTCTTCTAGTCCAACATAAAAATCTTTTTGTGGACTCCAGCCAAGTGTAGTATTTATTTTTTGCGCAGATCCTATAAATAAGGGAGTATTGTTTACCCTCATTTTTTTCTCATCTTTCATTATCGTTATAGGAATTTTAATTAGCTTCATTAAATAAAATAATATATCTTCAATCTTTCTAGGAATTCCAGAGCACACATTGTATATTCCAGTTCCTACGTTTCTTTCCAAAAGCAAAATATATGCTCTAGTTATGTCATCTATATAAGTAAAATCTCTTTTGACATTTACATCTCCAACATGAATAATTGGCTCTATCCTCCCCTGATCCATTAGTACAAGTTGTGAAATAAAATCGCTAATCACAAACCCTTTCTTCTGACCAGGTCCAAAATGATTAAAGGGGCGTACATGAACTAAGTTTATATTTTCCTTTAATGAAATTTGAAGAGCAATCTGACCCGCAGTAAACTTACTAACCGCATATGGATTTTGCGGAAAGCAGGGTGTTTCCTCTGTTAAAGAAACACCCTGCTTTCCGCTTAGTCCATACTCTTCGCTTGAACCAATAGTCAAAACTTTAGCCTCAGGTACATACTGTTTAATCGCTTGGAGCATATTAATCGTTCCGTGAACATTGATTTCCATTGTCCCTTTTGGATTATCCCATGCTTTGCTTACCATAGTTTGCGCCGCTAAATGAATAACACCTTGTGGCTTAAAATCCCGTACAGCATGAATAATCGAGTTCTCATCCAAAATATCTAGGTAACCTGTTTTTATTGTGTCATTATCGTTGTCAAATGAAGTGACTCCGGCAAATACTTCATGGTTTCTATCTAAAAGTTCACGTACCAATTTCCTTCCTACAAACCCATTCGCCCCCGTGACTAATACCCTCATATTAATCCACCTTATGCATGTTTTCTATTACGCACTAAATCAGCTTCTACCATCATTTCAATCAATTCTTCTAAGCTTGTTCGCGGTTCCCAATTTAATTTGCCTCTCGCCTTTGAAGGATCTCCTAATAATATATCGACTTCTGCAGGTCTATAATATTTTGGATCAATAACAACGTAATCTTCATAATTGAGTCCAACATAATTGAATGCGATCCTACACATATCCCTTACTGTTGTAGTTTTACCAGTTGCTATTACGTAATCATCTGCTTCCTCCTGTTGCAACATAAGCCACATTGCCTCTACATAATCCCCTGCAAATCCCCAATCTCTTTTTGCATCGATATTCCCTAATTTCAATTGATCTTGTTTACCCAATTTTATTCTAGCAACAGCATCAGTAACCTTTCTTGTTACGAATTCGATACCTCGAATAGGAGATTCATGATTAAACAAAATCCCGCTGCAAGTAAACATATTATAACTTTCTCTATAATTTATAGTAATCCAATGACCAAATAATTTCGCAACTCCATATGGACTTCTAGGATAAAATTTAGTATTTTCAGTTTGTTTTTCTTCCTGTATAAGTCCAAACATTTCACTCGTGGAAGCCTGGTAAAACTTTATGGTAGGATCTATATTACGAATTGCTTCCAACATATTTAAAACGCCTAAACCCGTAACTTGTGTTGTTGTAATAGGCTGTTCCCATGAGGTTCCTACAAAGCTTTGAGCTGCCAAATTGTAAACTTCTGTCGGTTTTGAAATCCGAATTGCATTTATTAGAGATGAAATATCTGTTAGATCTCCGTCAATTAACTCAACGTCGTTAACAATATTTAAATACTCTAACCTCCATGTCGTAGATGTGCTTCTCCTCGCAATAAGCCCATATACCTTATACCCTTTATCTAACAGAAGCTTCGCTAAATATGCCCCATCTTGCCCAGTTATTCCTGTAATTAATGCTCTACTCATTTCACACCTCTTAACCTATAATAAACCAATATTTTTCAGTCTATTTTTAACTTTCTCGCCAACAACTTTAGGTGAAAACTCATTGTGAATCGTTTTCTGACCCTCTACTGCTATTCTCTCATAATACTCTCTGTCAGAATATAACTTTTTCATATAATACGAAGCGTGGTCCAAATCGGGGTCTGCCCAATATTGATGAGCTTTGTATGGTCCCATGTCACTACCCAACTGAATAAGTTTGTAGTCTACGGTGCATGAATTTTTTTGATTCATAAAGTCAATATTTGCGGACCAATTTGTTCCAATGACAGGCTTACCTAAATACATCGCCTCGGCTAAACCTAACCCAAATCCTTCAGAACGATGCAAGGAAACAAAACAGTCGGTATTGGTAATTAATGCATTAATTTCATCTCGATTAAGAGTACCCTCTATAAGGTATATATTTTGATAACCCTCTATAACTCTTTTTAACATATTGATCCCTTCTGGGTTACCATTAGAATGGTTGACTTTAATAACAAGACCAACTTTCTCATCATTAGGTTGAAAAGCCTTTTTAAAAGCATGTACTACCGCAATTGGATTCTTTCTCTCCTGAAAACTGTAGGTATCAAACATAGACATAAATAAAAATGGCTTATCGGGTAATCCAAAATGATTTCGGTCAAAATAGCCTGAGAGCTTTACTTCGATTCCATGAGGGATCTTGATTACTGGAACAGGCGATTTTGTTGATATTGCATCAACAATAAACTGAGAAGGCACCCATATTTCATGGACTAATTGAAAACTAGAGTTCCATTCATCAGGAAACTCAGGCAGCTCCCAGTGCCAATACCCGATATTATATCTTCCCGACACAATATTTTGACCTAAATGTTCGCAAGCAATCGGCATTTGATCAGCATTCACATGGAATATGTTTACATTATAAAGAGGTCGCTCAATTTCTTTGCTCGCCCACGTCATATCTTGGCTTCTTGCAATATTACCCAAATTAAAATTAATAATGCCAAAGGATATGTCAGCCGCAGTATAAGCATTGGCCGCTAATCTGCACGACTCCCCAACTCCAGTCTCTGAACGAGCATAACCTATTAGGTTTATTCCTTTTTCATTAACTGCAGATTCACTTGTAACAGACACCAAAGTATTAACATTAAATAAAGAGCTTTCAACTTGACCTGTGTAAGCTTTTCGTTGAATCTTCTCTTTTAATTGCTTAAGTTGCGATTTTCGTGAATCAGGAACTACCTTAATAATCAAAGGTTTTAATTTTAATGAAACGTTATATAATTTTCGGTACGCTTTAACTTTCCACTCTATAGGTTTTAAATTAGTTTGTTGAGATTCCTCTTCTACTTTATTAACTCCAGTTGCTAACTCAAGCGATCCCCTTACAGGTTCAATATAATCTTGAGTAAATCCATATTCTCTTTGTGCACTATCAACAAACCATTGACAAAAAGAAACCCTATCGCGATTCCATATATCAGGAAAGACATTTCGCAAATCATGTCTAGATTCCCAAAGAGTCAGCATAATATGGGTTATCAACGGAGTATTGGTCTTTTTATCCTCAGCTCTAGCAGGTTCAGTTAAAAAGTAAGAAGATTTTAAAAATGGGTTTTCCCCACATATATGCTGTAAAGTTTCTTGATTTCTATATGAAATTCTTACAAAATCATTAATTTTTATCCCATCATTAAAAAAATTATAAAAGTAAGTCCATTTTTTTGTTTTTTCAAAACCTTGATTAAGAACATTTTTTGTATATTCATTAACTAATAATGATACTGGACCAATATCTTTTAAAGAAAAACGATTTTGATGTTTTGAGAAAGAATCTGGATTACTTGGATTCACACCACTAAAATGAAAGAAAACAAGCCGCTTTCCATTTACGAAAAAACGATTATTTTGGACGGTTACAGTTCTATGTTTAAGATTCCAATAAGCAACATTATAACCAGGGTGGTGAAGAATTGTAACATCTTCAAATAGTCCCGGAACTAAGTCAATCCATTTTTGATCTACAAAAAGTCCATTTGGAATATCTACTGTACAATCAAATTCCAGTTTACTTTGCCACCATTCTAAAAAAAGACTTGTCTTTGTATGTTTGGATACTGCCAAAAAACCAAGATTGTAGGTGCCGGCTTGCAATATATTTAATTCACTTGGCTTTTTATTATCATCCAGAAATCCGGTTAGATGTGGAGTTAAAACCATTAGTTGACCTTTATTAAGGGCTTCTTCTACCTCATGTAATTGATCATAAAGATAAATATCAGGGTCAATATATATGACCTTATCGTATTTTCCTTGTTTAAAAAGCCAAGAAAACATCCAAGGCTTAACTGCAGTATTTAATTCTAGGATTGAATATCTAAATAAAAACTTATTTAAATCAGGTAAATCTAAATCAGACATTAATCTGATTTCAAAAGGCTCTTCGTCTACATCAAAATCTCCATCAACCTCATCTACAAGAAGCAAAAAAGGTTCCCACTCAGGATGATGTTGTCTAACCGAACTAAACAATGTTCTAGCAAAAGATAAATAATTTTTAGAGACAATAGTAAAAACAGCTGTATTAATTTGATTCACCCTCTATTTCTTTTAAATATTTCGAGAAATGGTTTTTTTTGTTTTTCTTCAAAACGGTCAATTATTGCACTTTTTTCTCTTATTATTTGATAAAGCATTTGCAACTCATCTTCTAATAAACTTAATTGATTAGTTTTATTAGTTAATTCTCTTTCTAAAGAAGAGTATTGATTTTTAATATTAATAATTTCATCATTCAAAGACTCTATATAAGTAGTAGATTCTTTCCTATTAACCTCTAATGTTTCAGTATATTCAGTAACTTCTCTAAGTTTTTCTTCCAATGATTTGGCGTAGTTAGTGCAACTTTCTACGTTTTCTTCCAGTGACAGAGCGTAATTTGTAGCTTCGTTTATTTTTTTTTCTAAAGACTTAGCATATTGGTCAGCCTCATTAAAACTAATTTCCAATGTTCTAGCGTAATTAGACGCTTCACTTAATTGTTCACGAAAAACCTCAGTTTGCGTCTGCAAAGCGTTATCTTTAACGCGGTTTGACTCTAAAATCTCTGTTTGAAGTTGTTGAGTACGATTAACTAAAGAGTAGTTATTTTCAACAACTCGCTCAAGAATATCCAAATCATAAAAATAGGCAGAGATGAAAGGATTCGCATTGTTTAAAGTTTCACGTTTCTCAAAGATATTAATCAAATAACGAGCCCAATCTACACCACTTGACATATGATCGATTACTCTAACTAAATTAGAAATTATAGCGCTAGTTCTATCATTATTTTCAAACGTTCTAAGTATCGGTAAGATAGTATAAAATATATAGGATACAATCTCTTGTGAAATTAAATTTGAACTACTAATCATAACATTATCTAGATCAATTAAAGTAACCTCATTATCCAACCCAATAATAAAATTCTGAGTAGTGACATCACCATGAATAATATTTAAATCATGCAACTCTTTTAAAATTTGACTTGATTGCTCTACAAAATTAATTAACTTATTATAATTCCAATCTGTGTCTACAGAGAAATGATGATTATAGTATTTAGTAATTGGCAATGCTCCGCTGTTAGAAAGCTTACCATTTACAAACTCCATCTCATAACAACATTTACATTCTTTTAAAATTGTGACTAATCCTTCTATAGGGTGATCAATAAGTTTTTTATAAATAGAGTCTTGAATATACGGATCTATTTCAAAGTTATAAGATAGCCTATTCCACTTTCTTTTTTCTTTATTTTTCATCTTTACTAATGTGCTTCTTTTAGTAATAAGAGGATAATTTAAATGGGAACAATCTCCCCCCAATCCCGGCATATGAAAAGCAACAAAATCCTCATAATTTAGAAGGCAACTTTCCGAACAGGGCTTCCTTTCGGAGACTATACTATATTCCAAATTCCCCCTATTATACAATGGCAGACGGAGAATCATTTCTCTCACCTCCTTTATTTCTTGAAACACCAAATCGCCCTTACCTTCCCATCTGTAGCTACGGAACGAGAAACGTATTCTAAACTTTTAAATTCACCGGCATACATTATATCTGTTAAATATTTCTCATAATCATTAATTACTAGAGAGTTTATTTCAAAAAACAGATATTTCTTTGTAATCAAGCCAATTTTACGAAGAATTTCAACCTTTTCACCCCAATTCATTTTACCGTGTTGTGACATCTGTCCATAACCAGTATAGAAATGGTGCAGTATATTAAGCAATAAAACAACATCATATACTGGGAATGGAGGAAGGGTGTGAAGAAAATCCTCTATAGACGAATTAACAGGGATAACTCTATCAATCTTGCACTTTTCGAGCCTTTCTCTCATCATCATGATACTTGATTGTTCGTTTTCTTTTTGAATATTTATATATCGATCATCATCCACTGCTGTTACATGTGCATTCAAAGTTACCCTTAAAGCAAATGAGAAGACGCCACCACTTGAACCAAGATCCAAAACTACAGGTTTTTCTATATTATTTAAATTTAAAAAATTACATATAGCCAATGCCCTATCAAAACTAAAACGTTCAACAGAGCTCAGGTCTAATTGTTCATACAAACTTACGATGTTTATTTTATCATTTTTTAAACGAAGTAAGAGTTCCTGGTTCCAATCCAATGGTTGATAACTCATATTGATGCACCCTTAGTAATCGATATTTTGGGTTGGAGATTGGTAATCCCTGTCGATTTTTCAGCTTGTAAAACTTTTAAATTAACTGCATCTATTCTATGATCAACAGGAATATAGTTATCTCCTTGTTGTGAACCTAGAGCTAGCGATAAGAAATACTCGCCAGCAATTAAATTAAAGTTTTCGAATTCAAGTTGAAACTCATAGCTACTATCTGCAACTAGATCGTCTAAAATTATTCCCTCGTCTCGTGTATTCGAAGCGAAAACATCAATTCCAGTTTTTGTTTTAACCCTTATGCCGAAAACTAAAAAGTCTACATTATCTTTTGCTCTTATTAACAATTTTAACTTCAAAGATTTCCCGGACCATACTGTCCCGTCTGCACCATTTATGATAACAGATTCAATTTGAGCAAACTGAGTTCCATAACGTTCACGATCTTTCAAGTGCAAGGAATTTGATGGATATACATCTGAAACATCATCCAGCTTCTTTTCATGCAATGGAATTCCATAAACATTTTTATAGAATTTATTCACAGCATCAACCGGGGAGCCGTCAAATTTAAGTTCACCCTTATCTAATAATATAGCCCTATTTACAACCTGTTTTAAATTGGCTAATTCATGAGTGACATATATCAAAGTACAACCATCCCTGTTTAGTTCATCTATCTTAGAAAAGCACTTTCTTTGAAAAAAAACATCTCCTACTGCTAATGCTTCGTCTACAATTAAGATCTCAGGATTAACATGAACCGCAACTGAGAATGCCAACCTAACAAACATCCCACTAGAGTATGTCTTGACTGGTTGATTAATAAAGTCTCCAATTTCTGAAAAATTAACAATTTCGTCGAATTTTTCTTCAATTTGTTCATGAGTCAGGCCAAATATTGCTCCATTTAAAAAAACATTTTCTTTTCCAGTGAATTCCGGATTAAATCCACTACCAAGTTCCAATAAAGCTGCAACCCTTCCCTTGACATGTACATTGCCACTTGAAGGAGTAAGAATCCCAGCTATAATTTGCAGTAATGTACTCTTACCTGAACCATTTCTACCAATGATTCCTACTTTCTCCCCTTTACTCACCTTTAGGGATACTTTTGATAGTGCAGAAAAATACCCGTTTTTCTCCCTATTCCTTTTAAAAAGTAATTGTTTTAATCGTTCGGCAGGCGTATTAAAATATCGATAGGTTTTACTGACGTCGTGAATGTCAATGACCACCTCATAAGACATCTGCAAAACCTCCTTTTGTTCTTTGGAAGAAAAAGTAACCAGAAAAATAAATTACCAGAGATACTATAGTGAAACCAGCATACGTATTCCACTCAGGCAACTGTCCCCAAACCAAAATATTCCTTGTATTCTCAACAATTAGTGTAAGGGGGTTAAAATAATATATAAATAATAAATTCTGTGGGATCATAGAGATGGGATAAAAAATTGGACTAAGTAACATAAGGGCTTGAACTAATAAAGTTATAAAATGCCCTATATCTCTAAAATATACGCCTAATGCTGATAATATCCAAGACAACCCAATCGATAGAAAAACAAATGGAATTAAAATGACTGGCAAAAGTATGATTGTCCAATGGATAGTTCCCATAAAAAAATAAAGCCCGCAACTAAGTATAATAAAACTAATACAACTATGAAAAAGTGCAGAGCCCAAAATTGCTATGGGTAAAATTTCCAATGGAAAAATTACTTTTTTTACATAATTTTGATTGCTAATAATTAAAGAAGGTGCTCTTGTTAGCATTTCAGCAAAAATATTAAATATAATGAGTCCAGAAAAAACTAACAATGCAAACTCTAGCTTATTCTCACTCTCAGGTGACCATCTGCTTTTAAATATTTCGCTAAAGACAAAAGTATATATACTTAACATTAATAAAGGAGTTATAATTGACCAGAGCGTTCCAAGCAAAGAGCCTCGATATCTTCCGCTTATTTCACGTATTGTAAATTGTTTAATAAGATTTCTATTAATCCACAAAGTTTTAAACATTACGAAATACTATCCCCTTGGTGTAAAATTTGATTAAATCCTATTAAAAGAATTCGTCAATGGTATTGTAACAAACACACATACTAAATACTAGTATATTAGATATCCAGATTTATATTATAAAACGATTATCCCTACCATTTCCCCTCCCCCTCCCTTTTATGATAAAATAAAGTCGAATTTTATCAACTGAAGGAGATTTCCAATGGTAGAAAAGAAGACGATGCCGGGGGAGAAGTTTACGGCTTGGCAGTGGGGCCTGATCGGGTCGGTGGTGCTGTTTTTGTTTTGGGCGCCGTTTCAGGTTGGGTTGTTTAACGGGAATACGATTAATTACGAGAGTCCGATTTATACCGCGGTATGCTGGATGAGTATTACGCTTGTCGTGCTGGCGGGCTATTTTTTTAAGATTTGGAGATTGGAAGAGCAGAAAGACTGGCTCAGTTTGCTAGTGCTCGGCCTGCCTCTTACTTATTTCATCTCGCTAAGCTCTGCGGGCTCGTCCTATTATGCGATGAATATGGTTTACATACAATTCGTCTACGTGGCCTTGTTCTTGTTTGGCGCATACGTGTTGAAGCACCGGGCGGCGAACCGCATCATTCAATCGGTCGTGCTTATTACCGGCTATTTGGTCGTATGGTACGGGATGATCGCCTGGTTCGGGCATGCGAAGCTTACGGGCTCGCTCGTTTCCTGGTTGGTGCAAGGGTTCCCGTACGGGCCGATTCTGACGGACGGCAGCTATAATCAGACGATTTGGGTACAGGCCATTGGCCACCGGTTGTCTTCGGTATTCCAATATCCGAATACGTATGCCGGACTGCTGATCGCCTTGATGTTCTGCGCGGTGTTCATGCTTGTGAAGTCGCAGAAATGGTATGTGAAGGCACTGAACGCCTTCATGCTCGTCCCGATCATCATTTCGTTTTTCCTGACGTTGTCGCGGGGAGCGATTGTGCTTGTGCCTATTGCTTTTCTCTTTTTCATGTTTTTCCAAAAGCCTTACAGGCAAATCTTATGGGTTGTGCATCTCGGGATCGCGTTTGTCATTTCGCTTGCGTTCCTTGGCAATCTCACGGATACCGGACTGAAGCTGCAGGAGCAATTCTCGTCGTCGCTCGCGGCCAAAGGGTGGTTGACGCTGCTCGGCGTCTCCTTGTTATATACGGTCGTTGCCGTGCTAATCGAACGCTTTATCGCGCCTTGGCTTGAGAAGAAGCTGGAAGGCTTCACCCAGAAAAAATGGTCGCACTTTGCGTTGCCTGTTGCTGCGATTATTATAGGCGGAATTGCGGCGTATGTGTTCATCTTTACGAGCGCCAAAAATATTTTCCCGGAATCGATCAAATCCCGGCTTGAGAGCATTAATTTCCAACAACATAGCGCTCTGGAGCGCGTAACGTTCTATAAGGACGCCATGAAGCTGCTGGGCGACTATCCTGCATTTGGCGCGGGTGGCGGCGCTTGGGCCGCATTATACGAAAAATACCAGCACAACCCTTACACGAGCCGCCAAGCGCATAACTTTGCGATGCAGTATTTGGCCGAGACGGGGATTGTCGGTTTTCTCATTCTAGTGGCATTCCTTGCGTTGATTTTGTACTTCTTTATCCGGAGCTATATCCGCAGCAACGACGAGCAACGCAATAGCGGTTTTCTATATTTCATGATCGCGGTTGCGCTATTTGCGCACAGTATGCTCGATTTCGATCTCAGCTACGTTTATTTGTCCGGTCTGGTTTTCCTTTGTCTCGGAGGCATGATCGCAAATACAAGCACACCGGAGATCAAGAAGCTGAATCATCCGTCGATGCAGTATATTTATCCGAGCGTCGTCGGCGTTCTCGCTGTGGTGATGGTGTTTGTATCGTTCAACTCGTTAACGGCCAACGCTTCTTATAAAACGGCGAACCGAGTCTTGGACGAGACGAAAAACTATAATGAAACGGTGGTGCATTTGGATAAAGCGTTAAGCAAACGTCCGACGCATCCTGATTATGCAAGAATGAAAATCACCTTGCTGCGGTCGGCGTTTCAACAAACGCAGGACGAAGGTTTTTACAATGAGGGCCAACAGCTTTTGGACAAGGTGCTGAAAAAAGAAGCGCATAACCGCATCTTGATCGAATTGCAAATTCTCCAATACGAGATGAAGGGAATGTACGACGAGGCGTTGCAATTCGCCAGAGCGCAGTTGGCGGATCGGCCGTGGGATACGGGCCTGGATCCTGACGATCCGAAGAACATTACGCTTTATGAACGAATCATGATGTGGGATCACGATCTTGGCGAAAAAGCGCGTAAGGAACAGGACACCCAGAATATGAACGCTTATTGGGACGATGCGCTCGCCGTATATGGCAAACTTCAAGAGCAGGTGAAGATCCTCGAATCGCTGCCGGAAGAGCAGAACCAAGGACGCGCCTTCGGCGTCACGCCGAAAATGGCGCTCGCCATCGGCCAGATCCACTTCAAACGCGGGGATTACGCCGCCGCATCGGAGACGTTGAAGCTAGGGATCACGCAAGATTATAATAACGAGGAAAATCGCATCGTCATTCGCTGGTATTTGGCATCGCTGCTGAAACAAAACACGAACGACCAAGCATTGCATGATGCCTTAATCGGAGCGGGTCCGAACGAGCAGCAAATGATTGACGAATTGGTAAATACGAATTTTGGATTATAGATAGGAAAAAATCCCACCCATGCCTCGTACAAGCGAAGTTGGGTGGGATATTATTTTGGAACAAAAGTGCCTTATTTGCGAACACATATACCTTACAAGTCCGCATACAAGTGCTAATCCATGTTCATATGGAACAGAAATACCCTATTCGCGAATTTGAATTCGTTAATAGAGTATCTTTGTCTGGGATCGTACTCCCTCCCATCCTTCAAACCCGAAACAAATCCGAAGACAAATACCGCTCCCCGTAATCCGGGGCGATACAAAGCACGCGGCTGTCCGGAGGCAGCTTGCGGGCGATTTGCACCGCGAAGAAGGCCGACGCCGCCGAGGAAGCACCGACGAGGATGCCTTCCTGCGCTGCGAGCTGTCGCGCCATATGCTGCGCATCGTCGTCCCGAATATGCAATATTTCGTCGTACACCGCTCGATTCAGAATTTTCGGCACGAAGCCGGGGCCTGTCCCCGGGATTTTATGCGGTCCCGGCTCGCCGCCTGCGAGTACCGGAGAACCGGCAGGCTCGACGACGTAGATGCTCAAACCCGGAATGCTCCGCTTCAGTTCCTCGCCTGTACCGGTCACCGTGCCGCCCGTTCCGGCCGTCAGTACCAGCGCGTCCAGCTTCCCTTCGAACGCCTCGTATATTTCCGTCGCCGTCGTATGGCGGTGCGCGTCGGAATTGGCCGGGTTCTCGAATTGCATCGGAATAAAGCTTCCCTCGATCGTCTCCGCAAGCTCCTGCGCCTTCTCGATCGCGCCTCTCATCCCTTTCGAGGAAGGAGTTAGATGCACTCTAGCTCCGTACGCTCTCATGACCAGAACGCGCTCTTTGGTCGCATTCTCGGGCATCGTAATGATGCAAGGATACCCTTTCGCAGCGCAAACCATGGCAAGCCCGATTCCCGTATTGCCGGAGGTAGGCTCGATGATCGTGGACTTGCCCGGCACGATTCTGCCTTCTTCCTCCGCTCTGGCGATCATATTGTAAGCCGCCCGGTCTTTCACGCTTTTGCCCGGATTGAAGTATTCCAATTTCATATATACCGACGCGCCCGCGCCGTCCGCGACGCGGTTCAGCCTCACAATCGGCGTGTCGCCGATCAGTTCCGTTACCGAAGATACTACTTTCGCCATGCTTGTCACTTCCATCTAGTATTTGTTACGCTTCAAGCCCTAACAGGCTCATAATTTTTTGCCGGTTCGCCGCGAAATATTCGCTGTTCCTGTTTCGAGGTCTCGGTTGATCCAGCCGGATCGTCTCTACGACTTGTCCCGGCCTCGCGCTCATTACAAATATTTTATCGGCCAAATAGAGCGCCTCGTCGATATCATGCGTAATGAGCAGCATCGTTTTGCCCGAGCCGGCCCAGATGTTCAGCAGTTCATTTTGCATCGTCAACCGGGTTAACGCATCGAGCGCTCCGTACGGCTCATCCAACAAAAGCACATCCGGGTCCATCACCAACGCTCTGGCAATCGCCGCCCGCTGCTTCATGCCGCCGGACAGCTGCGCCGGATAATACTTGTTAAATCCCGCCAAGTTCACTTTATCCAAAACAGCGTTCACCCGTTCGATCCGCTCCGCTTTGGAGACGCCGGCCAATTCGAGTCCCAGGCCTACATTGTCTTCCACCGTCGACCACGGATACAAGGCATGCTCCTGAAAAATAAACATCCGTTCCGGCGAAGGCCCTTGAATCGCCTTCCCGCCTGCGAGAGCTTCCCCTTGCGACGGAAATTCCAGTCCGGCAAACATGCGCAGCGCCGTACTTTTGCCGCAGCCGGAGGGGCCAACGATCGCCGCAAACTCTCCTTGTTCAATTGTAATATCGATATCGCTTAACACCTGCAGCGATCCGAAATTTTTGCTGATATTGCGGAGTTCGAGTCTTTGCATTACTGATCCCCTCCTCCCTTGATGTATCGCCAATGGAGAAGCTTGCGTTTCAACATTTCCAGGACAAAATGGTCCAGGAACGTGGCGATGGCGCCAATAATGATAATATACATAATAACGCCGGTCATATCCGCCACCTCGCCGGAAAAACTGATGGCGAAGCCCAATCCGACGGCAGCGCTCCCTACCATTTCCCCGGCGATCAACGAACGCCAAGCGTTGCCGAAAGCGACCTGCGCACCGGTAATGAAGGCGGGCAGCGTTTCGGGCAAATATACTTTTCTAAGCAATTGCCCCTTTTTCGCGCCTAATACTTTGGCCACTTCCAGATGCGTCGGATTGACGCCTTCCGTGGCATTCATAACGGACAACGCCATCGGAAAAAAGCTCGCAATGATAATAATCGCAATAATCGGGACATTGCCGAATCCGTACAAAATAATTAAGAACGGGAGCCAAGTGATCGGAGGAATCGACTGCAAAATCCCGATCAAGCTGCGCAAATATACCGCAAAGCTGCGGGACAAGCCCGCAAGCAAGCCGAACAGCCCTCCAAGGAAGCAGGCGATCGGAAACCCGATCCCAAGCCGATACAAGCTTGACCCCAACGACTTCCAGAAATCCGGCGTCGCCAATTCGCGCCCAAGCCGGGCAAACACCTCAGGCACCGACGGAATGACGATCGGCGTCCGGAAATTCCCGAGCTGCAGCAGCAGCAGCAATGATATGACGGCAATTAGAAAAGGCCATACTTGACTCCAAGTTTTACTGAGTGATTTTTTCATAAGACGTTCATCCCAACTCTATCTATGGTTGTACTTGTTCCTGCCAGGAAAGATCCAGCGCGTCCTTAATGTCCAGCTTCTCTTCCAGACTTCCTTGCTCCAGCATCATTTCCGATATTTCCTGCATACGGGCAATGTCTTGCTCCGTAATCGCCCAGTTAAACGTTTGCGATTCGATCGCGGATTGAATCACTTGCTCGGCCGGGATCGTCGTTCCATCCAACTTTTTGAGCTCATCCTCTTGAATAAATTCCTTCGTAATATAGCTCGCCGCTTTGGCCGGATCGTTCTGGAGCATATCGATCGCCTCTTTCTGCGCGTCCAACATCCGGTCTACCGCGTCGCGATTGTTGTTGACGATATCGCCGGAAGCGATCACGACCATGCAAGGGAAAGGCCATTGTTCGCCGATTTCATAAATTTCCTTCACCGGGTACGTTAACTTCGCGATCGAACTATACGGCTCGAATACGAACGCACTGTCCACTTTGCCTGCCGCCAACGATTGAATCGCTACAGCCGGAGAAACGTATTGCATTTGCGCATCTTGTCTATTAAACCCCGCCTCTTTCAAGACAACGCCGTTTAAAACGACATCCGCGGTGCTGCCTTGTTTTTGGGACGCGATGCTTTTCCCTTTCAACTGATCCAACGACTCGATGCCGCTATCGCCGTGAACGAGCATGCTATGATACCCCATTTGCGCGCCGCCGACGATTTTCAGATCGGAGCCTTTGGAAATCCAGGACAGCGCATTGGTAAAGCCGAGTACGCCCGCATCCAATTGACCTCCGACAATGGCCTTAATCATATCCGTACCGCTCGAAAAAAGCTTCATATCCACGTCAAGCCCATGCTTTTTGTAAATCTCCGCTTTATAAGCCAAAATCGTTTGCGCGTCATCCATGACGCTCAAATAACCTAAACGCAGTTTGTGTGTCGGCTGCTCGCCTTCGCCTTGCGCGTTGTTGTTATTGGAACCGCCGCATGCCGCAAGACTGGCGATCAACAATAAAGAGATGACGGCGGCGATCGCTTTTTTGCTTGTTGAAAACATAAACAAACCCCTCCCAAGTCCAGCTATACCTATAATTCCTATATAACAAGTATGATTAATTAAGTTTATAAAATTACCGAGCAAAGGTCAACCACATTTTGTAATGGGGTTACCTGATGGCGGACATAAAGGCTAGATAGCCGAATACGACGAATAGCAGCGAGGCGCATAAACTGATTGAGATACGAGCCCGTTTCCGGAAGCCAAAAGGGATCATGCCTAAACATAAAACGGAGGCAGCCGCCAAAACGACGACAAGCGGATCGAAAGCCAATGTCAGTTGAATATCGGGGGTCACGACGCCGTCATACCACGGCAGAAACCAGCGGGACGGCGGAGTGTAGCGAAGCGTTTGGCCCACATCCAGCGGAAGTACTTGGCGGCTCAACACGGCTGTAACGGCAAACGCACCCAACGCGACTACGCTTTCGGCTTTAAACCATCCTCGCGGATCCAAGTCCGGCATATCGGCTATTTTCCGGCGCAGCACCAACCCGTCGACCAACGCGAATACGAGCAAAGGCATGACAACCAATTGCTTGATCAGCAGCGCCTGTCCGTAATCGAGCGTCTTAGCGGCAAGCCAATCGTTCGATGAAGCGTTCGCCAGCACTGCTCCCGTTGCCGCAACGACGATGAAACATCCTGCTGCAAGCGGGAAGAACCAATCCAGAAAAGAGCGCCACGAGGATCGTGCCCGCGTAAACCACCCGGCGAGAAACAAGAAGCCAAGCCAGACGGAAACGGCTAACAAATGCAAAGATCGAACGGCTGCTTCGACAAACGTAAGACTCGCCGAATGCGCGTAGCTCGCGACCGCCGTGAAGACAATGAACCCGAGCGATGAGATGAGCATCGTCACATGGCGGGTACGAGGGGACATGAACGCATCCGCGCCGTACCAGATCGCGCCGCACCCAAGAAGGCCAAGCCATCCTTTTCCTTGCATGGTCCCGTAGAGGACCTGGATAAAAGCGTTGACATACGATAGATCAAACTGTCCGGCAACTTGCGCCGTTAGATCGAAAAGTGAAAAACAAGCGAAAACGATGACCCCGCCGACAACCGATTGCTCCAGCCCCCGCGGAATTCGCAAGTCCGGCAAACGCCCGGAAGGGATGAATCGCGCGACGGTCAAAGATACGGCTAACGCCAAACAGATATATAATGCGCTCAGTATCAAAACCACGATCATAGTAAAACTCGCTTCCTTTGTTTCGTTTTGGTATGAGCATAACACAATTCCGAGTAAATAAATAGACATTATGCGGTATGTGTAGTATGATAATTCATATTTAGTGAGGATCGAAAGAGGGAATTCGAATGGAAACCGCGATCTCGAAACCGGTACCTATCGCCATGAAACGTTTAATATTCGGGTTGGCCTTCCTCTTGCTGTGGGTCGGCGGTTTAGGATACGGCTATTGGAAAGGGTACCCTATCCTGCAACTGTCCGGCTCGGTATCGCCCGAGCAGCTATATTATAAGCAGATGGTATACGCCGTCAATGAAATGCATAATCAAGTCATATCCTTTGACGATCTTAAGGCCCGGGGTGAGTTAGCTCCAGCCGACTTGGAAAAGGGGAGGACCTACGTCGCTTCTTTGATGGCGGCATTGACTTCCGCTCCGGAGGAATTGTCGGCGGCGCAATATATATTGGAACAATTGCATCAATCCTACCTGCAATATATGGACGATGCCGAGATCGGCTCCTCTCGGCTGAGCGCGTCTCTGGAACTCGCCGAAACCAATTATGCCAAGTTCCGGCAAAACGCCGAGCTGCTAAGCATTCTTCTCGCTTATAACGGCATTGATACGCTTTGTCACTAGCGGTGGCTTGTTAAGCTTTGGGGGGCCTGACCGATCGGGATATTGTAGATCGTGTATATCATACCGATTGGATTGGGGATGCGAGGATAGCGGGAATGGGCGTGCGACGGACAGTTGGAATGAGCGCTGCGATGGGACTTTGATCGGAGAATCCGTCAATTGCGGTGGGCCGCGGACCGCGCGTCCGTTATTTTGCTAAAAACGGGCTTTCATACCACTGGCATTGCATCAAAAGGCTTACGGATTCGATCTCATAATGAAGTGATTGGCCGGCAACTGACCGTGGCGAATACGAATTCCTGCAACAAGAGTCAACTTCATAATCCGCCACCGTTGAAGTAACTGGCTTTATTGCACATATAGAAAGGGGTGCCTCTGCATTTCGGAGGCGATCCGCGCGGCGCTCCTTATTTGCGCTAACGAAACTGGCCATCCTTATTGGGCTCAAAATGAGGACGTTCCCAATCTAACGAAAGTACGTATCGGTATTCGTTGGAAATCGGCGCTTTTATCGCCTTTTTCCCCTCATTAGCGTGTTTCAGTTTCGTTACACGAGCAACGAGGTGATTTACAGGCTATTAGCGTGTTTACGTTTCATTAGCCCGCTCCTTGGGTCGTCAGCCGCGCAGCGGTATGATGAAATTTCCCCAAATAAACGATCCTGTGTCCGCCATTCCTTGCGAAACGAGGAAAATACGGCAAATAACGGACGCAGTGTCCGTCGATTCGCTTCAAAGCTGCAAAACCGCCGGGGTTCCCTCCGGCGGTTTCGTTATGTTCGGATCATGCACGCTGTTCGCGCACGATATTTTCCATAAAGGCCAGCAACTCGTCTTTCAGTTCTCCCCGCTGCATGGCATATTCGATCGTCGTCTTGATGAAGCCGAGCTTCTCCCCTACATCGTAGCGGCGTCCGTAGAAATCGTACGCGAGCACGCGCTCCTGGTCGTTCAAGCGGGCGATCGCGTCGGTTAATTGAATTTCCCCGCCCGTGCCTACTTCTTGCTCGTCTAATATATTAAAAATTGCCGGCGTTAATATGTATCTGCCCATAATAGCCAAATTCGACGGCGCCCGGCTCGGGTCCGGCTTCTCTACCAGGACATTCGCCCGGTACAGCCGTTCCTCGATCGGTTCGGCGTCGACAATTCCATAACGAGATACTTCCTCATGCGGGACAGGTTGTACGCCGACAACGGAAGACTCGTATCGTTCGTATATATCTATCATTTGCTTCAAACAAGGAACGCCGGCTTGCACGATATCGTCGCCGAGCAGCACGGCAAACGGTTCATTGCCGATAAATTTGCGCGCACACCAAACCGCGTGCCCGAGACCTTTGGGTTCTTTTTGCCGGATGTAATGGATGTCGGCCATTTTGGACGATTTCTGCACCTCGTTCAGCAGATCCATCTTCCCTTTTTCAAGCAATGTATACTCCAGTTCGAAGGAGTTGTCGAAATGGTCTTCGATCGCTCTTTTCCCTTTCCCGGTAACGATAATGATATCCTCGATTCCCGAGGCTACGGCCTCCTCCACGATGTATTGGATCGTGGGCTTGTCGACGATCGGCAGCATTTCTTTCGGCATCGCCTTGGTCGCCGGCAAAAATCTCGTTCCCAATCCCGCCGCAGGGATGATCGCTTTCCGAATTCTCACAGGGTCGCCTCCAGTTTCTTATTCATTCAACTTTACCTATTATACAGCATAGAGCTTGGGAAAAGAAACACTAGCCAAGTATGGAACGGCCTTTGCCTGGTTTTTCTCGAGCGCCACGGCCACGGCATATTCGCGGATTAGGAACGGATATACCTTAATAGAGCACTGAATGACCTTGCTTAGTCCCAACACACTGCCATTTCGCAATAAAATGGAACGAACATACCTTATTTGCGAACCGAAATTCGTAAATAAGGTACATCCGTTCCTTTTGACCGGGGAAAATAGAGGAACGCCCCAAAAACGGCGAATTTCGGGTCGTTAATTGGGAACTCCCGTGTACTATGTTAAGCAATTGCGCAGCGACAGCCGGCATTGTCCGTCGTCGCTGCACATACAACTCCAATTGTCATGCAGAACCAGAGCTTGCATGCATGCCCTTCAAACGCTCTTTATTTCACCAACTGCCCGCGCGTCACACCGAGTTGGTTCGTCGCTTTCAGCGTCCGCCATACTTGAGTGCCGCTGATCTCGCCGCGGAGCGCCCGGGTATAGAGGTCGATGACCTCGTGCACCTTATCCGGCGTTTCTTCGAGAAACTCGACGCGGTACGAGGAGACGCCCAGATCGAGGAAATGGCGCAAGTACTCGGCGCCGGATTGCTCGATCGCGTTGTAGACGGTGTTGCGGCAGCCCTCGTCGACGCGGACCGGATGCGACATGCCGATCCGGTCCTGCAAGGAGACGCGATGCTCCTCGCACGGGCGGCCGCAGTTGGTGTAATCCGTTCCTTCGCTTAGGAACGTGCAGTATACGCAATGCTCCGTATGGAACATCGGCAAATGCTGATGAATGACGATTTCGAGCCTCTCCGTGTCGCTGCGGCGCAGCAGGTCGATCATTTGCTGGATGTTCAAGTCATAAGACGGGGTGACCCGTTCCAGGCCGGTATTCAGAAATAGATCGACCGTCTTGTGATTCGCCGCATTGAGCGAGAAATCGCCGATCAGTTGCGGGAAGGGCGCGGCGTTGCCGCCCGCTTCCCATTCGGCCCGGGCGCGCATGTAGTAATACAATGCGCCCGTATTGCGAACGAGCACGGCATCAGGCTGCAATCTCAGGATGTTCTTATGGTAGCCGTTCTCGTTCGGCATATGAATGCGCGGCGTGGCAAGCGCAATCGCCTTGCCCGCTGCGCGCGCAGTTTCCAGCGCAGCCGGAAACTGCTTGATGAACTCGAAATCGGCATAGATCATGCCGATTTCGGTTTCCGCCGCCGCACGCACCTGCTCAAGCGTGCGGCACAGCGCGGCCAGCCGCGGCTGCCCGGCGGCGGCCGCCGCCGGCCGCGCCGCGTCCCCGTGCGCCGGCTTCGCATCGGCGTACACATCCACCGCCCGTTTCACGTACACGGGCGGCAACGCGCGCTCGCCTCCGAGCAGCTCCACCGCGCGGCGGCGGAGCGCGTTCAGCTCGCGCATCGGCACGATCACGTCTCCGTGCAGCTGCACGTCGAGCCGTTCCAACTGGAACAATGTGCCGCCCAAGCGGCCGAATTGTTCCTCCAGCAGCGCCGCATCCATCGGCCGTTTCAACGCCGCCTCGAGCGGCAGCTCCGACTCCGCTTGCACCGTCACGCCCTTCCGCACGTCCGTCCACCACGTCCGCAGCGGCTCGCCCGCGCGGCCTTCGACGCGCACATGCACCGGGAAGACGCGGTACGGCGCTTCCGTCTCGTACGTTTGCCGCAGCCGCTTATCGAGCGCCGGATCGCTCGTTTTCCAGATGCGGTCGCCGACATGCACCCGCTGCAGCTTCACGTCGTTGCGGCCCGGCACGATGTCTACGATCCAGCCTTCCTGCGCCTCGCCTTCCACCTTCACGCCTTTGCGGCGCACGTCGTAGACGCGGCCTCCTTCTTCCTTCTTCGTCGGATCGCCCGCATCGAACACAATGCCGTCGCCCCGCTTCAAAGGAGCCTCCAGCCTGCATACGACCCCGTCGCGCAGCACTTGCTCCACCCGTCCGAGATAGACGCCCCGGCTTTTCGGGAACGTGCCTTCCACCAATTGCTTATTGTTCGTCCCTTTCAGGAATCCGTACGTGAATCCGCGCGAGAAGCTTTGCTCCAGCTCCCGCATTTCCTCGCGCGACGGCGCCGACAAATCGCCCGCAAAATATTTATCGATCGCCTTCCGATACTTGCTCACGACGTTCGCCACATATTCCGGGCTTTTCAACCGGCCCTCGATTTTGAACGACGTCACTCCCGCCTCGATCAGCTCCGGCACCAGTTCAACCGCCGCCAAATCTTTCGGCGACAGCAAATACGCCACATCGCCCATCGGTTTCTGCTGCCCGTCCACCATTAAATCGTACGGCAGCCGGCACGCCTGCGCGCATTCGCCGCGGTTGGCCGAGCGGCCGCCCCACATTTCCGACGTCAGGCATTGGCCCGAATACGATACGCACAGCGCCCCGTGCACGAACACCTCCATCGGCAGCTTCGCTTGCTCTCCGATCGTCTTGATTTGCTTGAGATTGTTTTCCCGGCCGAGCACGACGCGTTCCAAGTCGAACGCTTTCGTAAATTCCACCGCTTCCGGCGACGTAATCGTCATCTGCGTCGACCCGTGAATCGGGAAATCGGGGGAAATTTCGCGAATCATTTTCACAAGACCTAAATCCTGCACGATCACGGCGTCCACCCCCGCGTCGATGCAGGCGTCGATCAACACCTTCGCGTCCGGCAATTCCTCCTCGAACACCAAAATATTAAACGTCAAAAACCCTTTTACACCGTAGCTATGCAAAAACGACATAATCTCGGGCAGCTCGTCCATCGTAAAATTGTTCGCCCGCGCCCGCGCATTAAACTTTTCCACGCCGAAAAAGATCGCATCCGCTCCATTAGCGACCGCCGCCCGCATGCAATCCCAATCGCCGGCCGGCGCCAGCAGCTCGATATCTTCCCGTTGTAAGGCCCTCTCGCCCATGTTCCGCAACTCCTTAACTTGCATTATTTTTCCGTAAACGACTCCACAAGCACCGGACGCAACCTTCCCTCGCAACCGCGCGCCTGCACGCGGAACCCATCTATCGCATCAAACTCATCAATCGAATCGCTTCAATAAAAACAAACCTATTGTACCAAACGTTCCCTCCTATTATCTACTATAGACAAATAAAACCAGGATCATTTCAATTTGGAAGAGTTTACCCAAATCGTTGCCCATTTATTAAAAGTACGTTATGATGGATTTTCACATACATATTTATGCAGAAAGGATTGATAGGTTTGAAGAAAAGAAAGTCTATTACCCTCATCGCTGCAACGGGAGCTTTGCTGCTGGCGTTTTCCGCCGGAGCATCGGCCGCGTCGACATTGGAGCGCATTCAGGCGAACTTGAATCACGGCATTTCTTTTTTGCTGAACGGTGAGAAGTGGACGCCGACGGATGCGAACGGAAAGAAAGCGGTGCCGATCAGCTACCAGGGAACGACTTACGTTCCGTTAAGAGCGGTAGCGGAAGCGACGGGCGCTGAGATCGGATTTGACGGCGCGACGCAGCAAATCTCCATCTCTACCGTATCGCAAGAACAAGGGCAGGAACAAACAGGCCAAGGGGAAAGAACTCCCTTCAATGAAAACAACGTTTCCCATTTGAAATGGGGTTATACTGCCAACGGAATTACAAGAAATAAGGAAGATTTATTGTTTGGAGAAACGCAATATCAAACCGCCTTCACCGTTAGCGGTGTGAACAGCGCAGGGCAAGGGGTCGCCTTCAAAGTGAAAAAAGGGACCAAGCAAATGGGCGTGCTCGTCGGGTTTAAAGCTTCCGAAAGCGGCGGAACGGGAACGTATGTAATCGAAGACAAAGAGAAGCAATCTCTCGCAACGGGCAAAGTCGAAGACGGCAAAGTAGTCAGCAATGAATTGGTCTTGCCGGCGGGAACAACGGAACTATATGTTACTTTCACCGGTCCGGCCGGCGGAAAATCGACGGGATATATTATTTGGGACGAAAGCTGGTTGCAAAATTAATCGCGAGGCCGCTCTTGAATGGAGCGGCTTTTTTTTTGCTCGTAACGGATTAGGCAGATCGCGATCGGCTCATGCGCACGCTCCTCTTATTCTGCCACTGTAACATATCCAACAGAAACCGGACATTTTCCGATCAAAACGGCTCTCCATTGGAAAACATCCAGCGGATTCTCCCCTTTTATCAATTTTTGGCCCCATTTGCAGCGTTTCTGTTGGACCTTTTCCAATGAAGAAGCGTAAGAGTGGATTACAACGAACATAACATTGGACAAAATCCAATGGACATCCCGTTGAATGCAACCTGTATACACCTCAACAGCATCCCGACACAGTTTATCACATTATCGTCTCCAACCGTCCCTCCACTTACTCCACCCCCGGGCAAAGCTGAACAATGCGCGCCAAGCGGCAAGATTGTCACGTCTTCAAATGCAGTGTCAGATCATGCAGACCGCTGCCCCTCGTCACCATAAGAAAAACGCCTGACGGCGTCCTTTAAGTTCGTGCATCTCCGTTCATACGTACCAAAGTAAGCTGGGGTATGGGGATCTTCTTCCCCTGTCCCCAGTCTACTTTTTCACATCATTTATCCTGTATTCATAGCCATGAACTCCTTTGTAATAATC
>NZ_JAHLPR010000042.1 GCF_018918005.1 Paenibacillus sp. MSJ-34
TAAAATGGTGGTGTGGTAACTTTCATTTTACAGGAAAAGACGTTTTTTTTGTGTACATTTTTAACATTCAACAAAAACGGGGCGTCCAGCAGTTTTCACTGACTTTATGGACAGCCCCGTTTCGTGTTGCGGCCGATTATTGCGGCAGCCGATATATTGCGAAAGGTTCTCTGTATACGAACGGTTGGCTGAGACGGTCCAATTCCTCCATCTCTTCCGGTTCGAGCCGAACGGACACGCTTTCGAGGTTGGCTTCGAGCTGCTCCCAGCGCGTAGCTCCGACAATCACCGTCGAGACGGCAGGTTTATGCATCAGCCAGCTTAACGAGAGCGCGCCGGGCGAGACGCCCTTTGCTTCCGCCATACGAACGACTTCCTTACCCAGCCTGAGCCTTTCATCGTCGAGAAAGCGGCCGAAATCCGGATTTTTATCCGCCCGCGAACCGGCAGGAATATCGTCCCGCGACGTATATTTGCCGGTTAGAATGCCACCTGCCAACGGAAAATAAGGAATAATTCCGACGCCTTGGTCGAGACATAAAGGCACGAGCTCCGGTTCCGGCGTACGGTCGGCGAGCGAATAGCTGACCTGGATCGATACGTATCGATTGAGCCCCTTCAATTCGCTGATGCCGAGCGCCTTCATCAATTCCCAGGCAAAATAATTGGACGCCCCGATATAGCGCACTTTGCCGGCGCGAACCATATCGTCCAACGCTCTTAGCGTTTCCTCGAACGGCGTGTGCGGATCCAACGTATGTATTTGGTACAGGTCGACATAATCCGTTTTGAGACGTTTCAAGCTGTTGTCGAGCTCCTGCTGCAAATGGTAGCGCGACGATCCTCTTTCGTTCGGGCCGCTGCCGCGCACCAATCCCGCTTTCGTAGCCAATACAACGTCATGGCGCCGCCCCTCCAAAGCGAGGCCAATAATGCGTTCCGATTCCGATCCGGAATAAATGTTGGCGGTATCGATGAAATTCATGCCGTGATCCAATGCTTGCCGCACAATGCGAATCGATGTTTCTTCGTCGGCCCGCGATCCGAATGCATTCGTGCCGAGCCCTAATGCGGATACTTTCAATCCGCTGTTTCCTAAACGCCGATATTCCATATCGCAGCTCATCCCTTCCATTCATATTGTCGATTTTGACACGCATGGGTTGTGAAATAAGTCGTTTTTCTATAATCTTATATTAATATCGCATGAAATTCCAATGGAGGTGCAATGCGCAATGAAAGTGGAGATTTGGTCGGACTATATGTGTCCGTTCTGCTATATCGGCAAGCGCCGGTTCGAGGCCGCGCTGGACAAATTCGCCAACAAGGATGAAATCGAAGTCATCCAACGCAGCTTCGAGCTTGATCCGAATGCAAAGCGGGACGTCGATTTCGATGTGCACGACATGCTCGCGTCGAAATACGGCATGACCCGCGACAAAGCGAAGGAGATGAACGACAACCTGACGCAACAGGCGCAGGCGGTCGGCTTAACGTACCATTTCGATACGATGGTTCTGACGAATATGTTCGATGCGCACCGGTTGACCCAGTTCGCCGCGAAGTACGGCAAAATGAATGAAATGGCGGAGCGGCTGTTCCACGCTTACTTCACCGAGTCCAAACATCTCGGCGATCATGAAACGTTGGCCGCTTTGGCGGAGGAAGTCGGCCTGGATCGCATGGAAGCGGCGAATATGCTGGCGGGAAGCGACTATTCGCAGGAAGTGCGGGCCGACGAACAGGAGGCGAGCGCCTTGGGCATCCGCGGTGTGCCGTTCTTCGTCATCAACCGCAAATATGCGGTCTCCGGCGCGCAACCGAGCGAAGTATTCCTCGAAGCGCTGCAGAAAGCGTGGGACGAGAGCAGACCATTCACCGTCGTTAACGAATCAGCGGATCAGGCCGGATGTACGGACGGCGTGTGCACCCCCGAACAGAAGAAGTGAGTTGAACCCTCTCCCGATCCGATCCGAACCGAACGAAATAGTGAAAAGATGCAGGCTGCCAAATCGGCAGCCTGTTCTCATTTGGCCGCATTCCATCCCCTGACTTGTCAATTATCGTTTACAATCCTATCAATTTGAACTATCCTAACAATAACAACCGTGTCTGGAAACAGAGGAAAAAAAATTATTTGGAGGTAAAAAATGAGGAAGTTTAAGGTAGTCATTCTCGCAATCATTGCGAGCATGGTGCTGGCAATTCCCCAGGCCTTTGCTCAGACGCCGGAAGAAACGGCAAAACAAAACGCAAGACTTGCAGAAAAGAACGGGAACATGTCCCAATTCGGACATGTAACGGCCAATGACAAATACGAATTCTACGTGGCCAATAACGCCGACTATACCAAAGATCATCTCTATAGGTATGACCCTAAAACGAAAGAAAACAAGAAAATTTTCACTACTAAGAAAATGTGGAATATTGAGGCGGTCGGCGACTGGATTTATTACTTGGGCGATGCGGGACTCGACTATAGGGACGAAAACCACGGCGTGGCGTTCTCTCTGTACAAAGTGAAAACGGACGGAACAAAGAACGCCCGGGTTACGAATATCCAACTGTTGACAACCCATATGCTCATCGACGACGGATGGATCTATTTCGAATATTTCGGCAAAAAAGGTTTGTACAAGATGAAGTTGGACGGAACCGGATTGACGAAAATAGCGGAAGGGGTTAACGACCTTTACACCGCCAATGTGAATAAATGGGGAGACACCATCGTCTATGACAGCCATCGAACGATGTACTACGTTTCCGAACAAACGAAAGATTGGCAAAAGATCGATTTTCAAGGGAGCGACTTCATCGCTTATAACAACATCGTGTATATCAACCATTATGGAAGAGGCTTCGGCAAACTTTCCTTGGAAGACGGCAGCTATGAAAAAGAGTTTATTGACATTCCGAAAGACGAATACGGATGGGCCCCGCTCGTGACAGCCTTTCATATCAAAAACGGTTATATCTATTACGGTCTGAGACACACCAATAAAATCGTACGGGTCAAAACCGACGGAACGGCACGCGAAGATTTTCTTGCCTTGCCGAAAGGATCGGCCGCCTATGAGATCTACTTTCTAGGCAATGTCATGTACTATAATGTCAAATATGACGAACCTAACAAATCGGAAATTTATCGTCTAAGTATGGAAAAAGGGGCCAAGCCGGTTAAAATGTATTCCATCGCACATCACGGTTGACCTCTTTCCAAACGGCAAGCGCCTCTTATCGCAATGTCATGCGAAGAGAGGCGCTTTGGCTTGTTCAGGGAACGTGGAAAGTTGTACAAAATACAACATTCCAGCCCCTTTCCATACACTTGCTAAGCCTATGCTGCAATAAATACAACATACTGGGGGCAGATCAAGGGAATATAGCCGTTTATTTGCGATTATGCTGCATTTCGTACAACATGATGGCCCGTTCTGCCCATCCATCCTTGTGGATGTTGTATTTCATACAACATGAGCAAGCTCCGTGCATGACCTGGCGTCTCATCCTGCCACCGACCTGCCCCGCTTCATGCGCTCGCCATAGATCGCCTTCCCCATCAGCGCGATCGAAAGTACGAGCAGCAGTGCCGGAATCCAGAAAATTTGCGGCGTAATTCCTTCGATCAGCAAAGGCAGGAAATACCCGATCAGCGAAGCGGTCTGCGATATGAACACATACAGGCTCGCGCCGAAACCCGTCCGATGGATGAACATGCGCTGCACATAGCCCATCCCGACGCCGTACAGCACCGATACGAAAAAGGAATACATCGGCTGTACGATGAAAAAAACCGCGAGCGAATCGCTAGCCGTATAAGCAATATAGGTGGCCAAGGCGAACAGGCTGCCGAGCAAAATGACGGGCTTGCTGCCGTATTTCGCCGCCCAGTAGCCGGCCATCGTCATAAAGAATAGCTCAAACACCGCCTGGGTGCTCCAAATATAAGACATCAATTCGGGATTGCCGAACCGCACGTTGACGACAAGCGGCAAATATAAACCGCGAATCGCATCGGCGCAGGACAGTAATAGAATCGCAAACAGCATGATCAGCGAAAAGGGCTCGCCGCCCGCCGTCCGTCCGGCCGAGGAATCGACCGTAATTTCCCGGTAAAACAACAATAGCGCGAACAATGCCGCATACCCGGCCAAATTGCCCCACAACACGCCCTGAAACGTGGCGATCAGGAACAGGTTCGCACCCAGCAGCAATCCGGTGAAAAAGCCGACGCTGTACGTGGCGCGAAGCCAAATTTGCGAAATTTCGACGACATCCGGAGCGTATTTCGTAAAGTGGTTGCGCGCCATCGCGAACAACTGTCCCATAATCATGCCGGACGGCGCCGTTGCAAGACACATTCCGATTAACGCAGGCATGTAGCCGGAGGCGCCCATATAGACGACGATTCCGATCATGCACAGCACGGCCGCAACGAGCGGGATCGTCTTTTTCCGCTTCATCCGGTCGCTTACCGCCCCTACCGTAATCGTCAGAACCATATTCAGAAACAACGATATGGCGAAAATGGAGGCGATCTCCACTTTGTCGAGGCCTACCGAATCTTGCAAATAAATCGCGTTCATCGGCGCGAGAATTCCGGTTCCCACCCCGTAACATAGCAGGATCAGGACGAGAACCCAAGCCCCTTTAATTTGTAAAAACGCCTTCAAATCTTGCCATATGCGCATGATCGAGGCTCCTTTCCCGGATGGAAGTACCTTGCGAGGAACGTCATGTGTATTATTTTACCATCTCTTGCGCAAACGGCAATCCCGTCTATTAAACTTGCTTATCTTCCGCTCAAATCCCGAATTTCATTGCCGGAATCGGGTTTCCCATCTATAATAGGGCTAACATCGGGAAAAGGAGACATCAGACAGAATTGTGGTTGTTGCTGGCTTTTTTATCCGCGGTCGCTTTCGGGCTGCGAGGCATTATGTATCAAAGGACCTCGAAGAAACCTTTGGATCGCAATTTAATGTTATTCGGCGTATATGTAACGGGAGTCGTCGTTTCCGTCGCCGCGATTATGATCGTCCGTCCGGAATGGTCTTACGCTAACCTCATCGGCATCGCGATGGGCGTTCTTTCTTATATCGCCAACGCGTCGATGTACAAAGGCTATGCCGAGGGCAAGGCGTCGCTTGTTGCCATTCTTACCGCTTTATCGCCTTTGATCGTCGTGTCCGGCGCTTATTTTATGTTTGCGGAGAAATTGTCGCTTCCGCAAAGCGCCGCGTTTTTCGTCATATTGGCCGGGATCGTCATGATCCGCTACTCGAACGACTTGTCTTTGAAAAATTTGCAGGGCGTGCAGTGGGCGCTTATGGCCACCGTCATGTTCGGCTTCAACGATCTATTCAGCAAATTAGCCGTTTATTTGCAGGGAGAAGTGTTCCCGACTTTATTTTACATGTTCATTGTAGGCTCCCTGTTGTTTCTGCTTACATGGCTGCGGGAACGCCGGGCCGGCATATTCCTTGGGGAGCGGTGGTCGATCCGAAAAACGGTCGGCTGGGGCATGCTCGTCGGGATCACCAATATTTCAGGGATGGTGCTGCTGCTGTACGCCTTCGCCTCGGGAGTCACCGGGTTAGTATCGGCGGCCAGCGCGACGAATGTGCTCATTATTATTTTTTACGCGCGGATTTTCCTGAAGGAAAAATTCAAGCCGATGGAAATCGCCGGCATTGCCTGCGCTTTCATCGGCATCATGTTGCTGCGGCTATTCGCTTGATTCCGCAGCTTGATATACCTTAATCCCTCTAACGAACGTTTCCCGGAGTCGAATCGAACCGCCTTCCCGCTCAAACAGAACGAAGTCCGCCTCCGCCCCTTGGACAAGACCCTCGCTGTCGGCGGCATGCAGCAACGTCTTGGGGCGAACGGACGCCATATCCCATACATCCGGGAAAGGGATGACCTCCATCCCGGCCACATGCTCGACGCCCTTGAGCAGCATCTGCGCCGATCCCGCCAGCAGTTCGGGACGGTCTGCCAAATGCAGCCTGCCCGCGGGCGTCAGCACGACATCCCCGCCGATATGCAAACGATAGGGTCCGGCAGGCATGCCGGCCAATTGAACGGCATCGCTCACCAGAATCGCTTGATCGCCCTTCACTCTCATGATAACTTTCATGACCGAATCGGGAAGGTGAAAGCCGTCCCCGATCATGCAGGCCCATAGACGGTCTTGGGCCAACTGCTCCCATATATAATTCGGATGCCGGGGAAGCGTCAGATGCGCGCCGTTGCCCAGATGGGTCGACATCCGCGCGCCGGCGCCGACGGCTGCCCGGATTTGCTCGTCCGATGCGGCGGTATGTCCGATCGAGACGATGACTCCGCTATCCGCGCATTTCCGGATAAACTCGGTCGCATTCGGCCACTCCGGCGACATTGTGACGATCTTGATTTTGCCGTCGGCCGCCTCCTGCCAGCGCTGGAACAGATTCCAGTCGGGCGGGCGCACGAATTCCCTGTTATGCGCGCCGCGCGGACCGTCTTCGGGCGAGATGAACGGGCCCTCCAGATGAATGCCGGCAACGGCGCGATTCGTATCATCGTCCGCGCGGCAAGCCCGGGCAATCGCGCTCACCGCTTCTTCGATCGCCTCGCCCCGATTCGTTATGACGGTAGGCAGATACGAAGTGACTCCCTCTTCCCATAACGCGTGCGTAATACGCCGGGGCATCCCGTCCTCAATCGGCAGCGTGTTGAAATCCATCCCGCGATATCCGTTCACTTGCAAATCGACGAGTCCCGGCGCAATCCACGGCAACCGATCGTCCGATTCGTCCACATACTCCATTCTCCCGATCTTCCCGCTCTGAATCAGGATGCTGACCGGCCTGCCGGTTCGATAGTGGATCGCTCTAATACGACTATGTTCCATCATTCGATTCCGCTCCATACGCTTCCCTATCGACGAACAAAGTGCATTCGGGATGCGTCCTCAATATCGACGCGGGGCAATCCGTGCTGATCGGTCCGCGCAAAGCTCGTTCCACCGCCTGGCGTTTGGTTCGCCCCGGCACGATGCAAAATAAACGCTTGCCTGCAAATAACGCCGGAATCGTCAACGTAAGCGCGCGCGCCGGAACCTCGGCGAGATGGGCAAAGCATCCGTCATTCACCTGCTGCTGGCGGCACACTTCATCGAGTTCCACCGGCTTCATCCAGACCGGGTCGTTAAAATCGGCGATCGGAGGATCGTTGAAGGCGAGATGACCGTTCTCCCCGATCCCCAAACAAACGATATCGATCGGCTCTTCCCGGAGCAGGGCGGCATAACGCCGGCATTCTTCTTCGCTCGGGCCGGATCCGTCGATGAGATGCATGCCGCCCGGCTTCACGCGTCGGAATAGCCGGTCGTATAGATACGTGCTGAACTTTTGCGGCGCATCGGCAGGCAGCCCGATATATTCATCCATATGAAAGACGGTCACAAGCGACCAATCGATGCCTTCGGCCTGCGCGAGCTCATCGATAAACTCGTTTTGCGACGGCGCGGAGGCGAAAATGATCCGTACCCGGCCCTGCCGCGCAATCAATTCCTTCATCGTTTGCGCGACTTTCTCCGCCGCCGACGCTCCCATCTCTTGTCTCGTCCGGTACACCTGAATCTCCAGTTGGCCCGCCTTTTCCTCATACAGCGGCATCGTCTCTTTTGTCATTTCGTTCTCCCTCCGAGTTCGTTGCTATTCAGTCCTATCAATCGGGTTATAATTTTTTGATCCGATCTTTGAATTTGCTTATAAACCTTGCGTTCGATTCGTCTCCGCCCGTCGCATTGCCGCTCATCCAGATCGGCGGATGCATGCCTTCGGCGGCCAGCAAGCCGATCGTTTCCGCTACGAGGGAATTAAGCAGATAAGCGTTGGCAAAGGTCGATATCGCCGCAACCCGCTGCTCCAAATCCCCGACTTGGAGAATAGCGTCTCCCACAGGCACTTTACTGTCCAGCACGACATCCACGAGGTCATGCAAATTATGCTTGGACGGATGGCGGGCGACATGATCCTCCGGCGTTTCCGTCGCGTGGCGCACCGAGGTGACGCCGATCGTGCGGACGCCTCTTTTCTTCGCTTCGAGCGCCGCGTCGATCGTAGCGGAATTGATGCCGTAAGCGTTAATAATGATCAGCAAGTCTCCTTCCCGAAGCCCGTAATCCTCGATCACGATGCTGCCGTGTCCCGGCAGGCGCTCTGTCGCCATCGAACGCAATGCCCCGTTGCTAAGCAAGGTGCCCTCGTCGAGAATGGCGCTAATATGCATCAGCCCTCCCGCGCGGAAGAAAATCTCCTGCGAAGCGAGGTTGGAATGTCCGCCGGGGCCGAACGCATACACAATTTTATCCTGTTTGATCCGGTCCGCCACCATCCGGGCAGCCTTGCCGATCGCTTCCTGCTCTTCGTCGTGGAGCAGCCGGATATGTTCGGTCACTTTCTCCAAATATTGCGTCATAAGTTTTCCGGTCATTGCTTCTTCCTCCCGTCTATCCTTGAATCAATGCGCGAATCCCGTTTTTTACGGTCTCCTCCACCGATGGAGAAAACCTGGAAGGCAAACGAAAGTAACGATGCGACTCGTCCGCCTCATACCCGCCTTCCGCAATTTGCGCGGCCGTGGGAACATACCCGATCATCCCGTTGCTGTACGCGACCGGCAGCACGTCTGTGCATAGCCGTTTCGCGTAAAATCCGTACTCCGTCACAACTTCCCCGTTCATCGCCAACAAAGACAAGCCTTCGGCAATGCGAACCAAATTCATCTGAAACGGGACCGTGTGAGGCTCGGTGCCGGATTCGGTCCCGGCTTCCAGCGGCAGATCGAGTGCCGCGCTTCTGCCGGAAACCGGTCTTGGGCGCAACGCACGCATCGGACGTTCCAGCACGCGGAACGCCGCTTCCGCCAATTCGCTCCCGAACCGGACGACATCGGCCCCGTCTCCGCGGTAAAACCTTCCTTCCCGTACCAAGCGCGGCCTGACATCCCCGCAGCATCCTTGCATGAAAAACGCCGTACAGCCGCTCCCAAGCTTCGCCTCCAACAACTCCATCGCTACGCCCGGAAACTCCGAAGAAATCATGTTGAGGTCGGTCGTTGTCGGATGGCAAGCCAGATGAACGATGATCGCCTTCTCCAGGCCGTCTTCCGTTCGAAACCGTATGACGCTCACCTCGGAATCGGCGGGGCCGTCTTCGTTAGGAGCCATGACGATATGGCCGTTTTCGAGTTTGCGGCGGTTGACGCCGATCCGGCATTCGCCGCTCCCCCGCTCGATCGCGACCGGCTCAAGATTGCGCAGCGCCTCCTCAATGCCGTCAAGCAGCGCAGCTTCCAACCCGTCCACGTACGCCCGGTCCGCTTCCCCGATCTCGCTTGCAAACCGGTCGCTCGTCTGCGGCCCCGAGTGCGTATGCGTCGCATTCAAGATCACCGCCGAACGTTTAATGCCCCAACGTTCCTGGAACGCTTCGTATAAACGCTCCATCCGCTCAGGCCCCCACCAGATGATATCGGCCGAGACGATGAGCGCGAGCGGGGCCGGGCCCGAAACCGGCTGCGATTGCAAAACCATCGCCTTGACGCAGAGCGGATGCGACACTCCTTCCGAAACGCCCTGCCGGTGGCCGAACCCAGCTAATGGAACGGGATATGGCGGAGTAATATTTCTTACGGCGGTGCCTAGCTTCAGCGTAAACGACATGTCCTCATTCCCCTCCCCTAATCCGATGCGTTCGTCGACGTTGCCGACGCTTTCTCATCAAGCAGTTCGATCGTCAGCAGCACGTTGCGCATAATGTGATAAGGATCTTTCACAGGCAAAGCGACCGTTTTCTGTATCGGAACGCCCTGCCGGTCGCGGATTTGGATCCATTCGCCGATCGCCGGATCCGGGTGCGGGAAGGTACGGAACGCATAGTCATGCATCCGGCTGTACAAGTCCAGGAACTGCGAATCTTGCGTCAAGTCGTAAGACAGCAAAAACGTATACAACGCTTCCGAATGCGGCCACCATATTTTCATATCCCATGTATCGCAGATTAACGCCTCATACCTGTCGCCGATCATCCGGCCTTGCGGTTCGCCGCCGCCGCGGTCGACATAGCGGTATAACCCTCCATAGATCGGGTCCCAGCCGATATCGAACGCCTTCTTCGCCACCCGGGCGGCCTTCCCGGCCGTTTCGGAAAGACCGAGCTTCCGAGCTTCCTTCATGACGAACCACATGCATTCGATCGAATGGCCGGGCGCAATCTGCCTTGCCAATAGCGTATCGCCGTCCCTGCCGTCAAGAGGGAGCAGCTCGGCGAGCAGGTCGTCGCCGTCTACGAATTTGTCCATAATCTCGTTCATATAATAGAGACTTCTGCTGCGGATGCCAGCGCCATTCGGATGTCCCGCGCGTTCGAGAGCCTCCGCCAATTCTTGCGATACGTTGAGCATAATCATCGCGAACGATTGCGAAACATAACCGTCAGGCACCGGATAAGGCTCGCTCCGAATCTTGCCCGCTTGCAGCCTGCGCTCGATGCTCCCGTATAATTGCAGCGCCCGTTCCAGCACGTCCCGGTCCCCCGCAACCCGGGCAAATTCTGTCAATCCCAATACGACGAAGCAATCCGCATAAAAGCTAAGGTCATACCCTTGCCCGGGAATGAGCTCCTTCTTCTCTCCCGTTTCCGTCAACACATACGCGCAATTTCCGTTCTTCAGGAAAACATGCTCCATCAAGAAACGCACCGTTTTCCCGGCATGCTCCAAATACATCGCCGCCTGTCCGCCTGGCGACCGCTCGTCCAGTACGCCTCGTTCGCATAAATCGGCCAGCCGCGACAAAATCCAAACGAATCTCCCTTGCGACCATGTAAATTTGTCCGTGCTCAGCAATTCCGTTCCTTCATTGTTATAACAGGTGTACACCCCGCCGCGGGTCCGGTCGAGCGCCCGCAGCCAGAAGGGCAATAAATTGCGCTGCAACTGATCCCGATAAAACGAAAGCAAGTTATTCATCGTTTCACCCCGCTTGTCCTTATTTGCTTCCCGTCATACTAATGCTTTCAATAATGTGGCGCCTCAATAACACAAACACGATGAGAATCGGCAGGACCGACATGACCGAACCGGCCGACATGACCGTCATATCGATGGAGAACGCCGATTGGAACATCGCCAAACCGAGCTCCATCGTATACAGCTTCGTATCCCCGACAACGAGGAGCGGCCATATAAATGCGTTCCACGCTTCAATAAAAGCGAATATGCCGAGCGCGCTGATCGGCGCTTTGCATAGCGGCGCCACGATGCGGAGGAAGATGCGCCATTCCGACGCCCCTTCCACTCTGGCCGCTTCCAGCATTTCGTCGGGAATTTGCTGGATGATATTTTGCCGCATAAAGAAAATGCCGAAGCTCATCACCAAATACGGCGCGACGAGACCGCGAAAGCTGTTCAGCATATCGAGCTTTTGCATCTGCAAATATAAAGGGATCATATAGATTTCAAAAGGCACGATGGCTGTCGCGAGCAAAATCGTAAACAGCGCCGTCGCCCCGACGAAACGAAATTTTGCGAAAATATATCCTGCCAGGAGCGACGTAAAAACGATCGCCAGAGAGGAAGTGACGGCCATCCGCAAACTGTTCCAGAAATACAGATGGAACGGCGCAGCCTCGAATACGGCCTGGAAATTGGTCAGCTTGAACGATTCCGGGATAAACGAGGGCGGCCACACATTCAGCTCGACCGGCGTTTTGAAGGCGGTGGACACCATCCAGAGAAAAGGGATCACCATGACGATGGCTCCGATGGCTAAAACAATCGTACGAATAACGCTATGAATCCGTTTTTGCGCGATCACGCTTTAACCCCCTCTTCGAAGTATTCTTCTCTCTGGCCAATCCCATTTGAATGCCCGTCAAAATCAAGACGATCAGGAACAAGACGACGGCCGAAGCGGACGCATACCCCATATTGAAAAAGCGGAACGCGTTCTCGATCATGTCGTATACGAGCACGCGCACGACATAACCCGGAGAGCCCTGAATATCCGAAGCCAAAATGTAAATTTGGCTGAAAACGTTATACCCGTGAATCAGGGTAATGACCGAGACGAACACGGTAATCGGCTTTAACAAAGGAATCGTAATATATCGAAAAGCTTTGATTCCGGTCGCTCCGTCAATCGAGGCCGCTTCGTAATATTCTTTGGAGATGCCCGTCAAGCCTACCGTGAAAATGATCATATTGTAGCCGATCGTTTTCCAGACGGTAAGAATAATGACCGAGACGATCGCCAGCGCGGGATCCAGCAGCCACGGCTTCGGGCTCACGCCGAAAAAAGACAGGAAATAATTAAACAACCCGTATTGAGAATCGAGAATCCATTTCCACGTGACGGCCACGGGCACCATCGGCGTAATGTAAGGCAGGAAATAAAAAGCCTCGAACCACGACTTGAAACGGATCGCCTTCGACAACAGGTAGGCGATAACGAGCGCGCTCGGTACGCTGAAGATCAAGATGCCAAAAGCGATGACGGTCGTATTTTTGAGCGATGTCATAAATGCTTCGCTTTGGAACAATGTCACGAAATTTTCCATGCCGACGAAAGGTTTCTCGACAGACACCATATCCCATTGAAATAAACTGATATAGAAGGTTTTCACAATAGGAATGAATCGAAGATACGCGTAAATCGCCATAATCGGAGCCAGCCCAATGAGTACAAACCAGTGGTGCGGTTTGAGCCGGAACTTTCTTCTAGCCAAAGTTGCCATGGTTCATTCCCCTTTCCGCGTTATCCGCCGCAGTAACGTAAGGAACCCTTCCCGCGCTTGGGCCGGGTTCCTTACGCAGCTTACTCCGCCAAATGCCCCGCCTTTTTCAGAATCGCGTTGGTTTCTTTGGCCAAATCCGCCAGGAACGCTTCCATCTTGGCCGGATTATCCACGAACGAAGCGTCGGTAAAACCTTTCTCGGACAAACGGTCCGCGAACTTCGTCAATATTTCGTCGAATTCCGGAATCGTCGGGTACGCGTGCAATTCTTGCTTGGTAAAGAAGGCTTTGAACTGCGGATTTTCCTGGAAGAAGTCTTCCATATCCAAATCTTCGCGCGCAGGGAGCCATCCGGTCATCGCGACCATTTGCTTGTGGTTTTCCGGTTTCATCAAGAAGCGGATGAAATCCCAAGCCGTCTCTTCTTTCTCTTTCGCCGCATTCGTTACATAGAAATCGGACATCCCGATCACGTTCGCTTTCGGCAGCGGCGCGGTGGCATATTCGAGATTCGGCGCTTTCTCTTTAATATCGCCTATGACCCATGATTCGCGGACGAAGAAGGCGGCCAATTCCATCTCGAACGCTTCCGCGTCATGCTTAATCGTCGGATCGTCGGTTTTATACTTATGAACCATGTCGATGTACATTTGCAGCGTTTTGAGGCCGGCTTCGTTATCGTAGTTCGCTTTATATTTGCCGGGTGATACTTCCTTCACGATGCTGCCGCCATGCTGGGCCAACAACGTCCAGAACTTCTCGCCCAAACCGCTGCCGCCCCCCGTAAGGCGCAAGCTCATTCCCGCCCGCTCCAGATTGCCCGATCCGTCCTTCTTGGCCAGCTTTTGCGCGTATTCGAGAAATTGGTCGATACTGGTCGGCGGTTCGGTCAAACCCGCTTCCGCGAACATTTTCGTATTGTAATAAATGACTCCTTTGCCAAGCTGATGCGGAATGCCGTAAACGGTATTGTTCACTTGAGCCCGGTCGCTCACAATATCCGGATAAATGCCGCTCGTCACCATCTGCGCCAAATCGTCCGGAGCCTGCTTCAGCATATTGCCTTGCACATAGCGCAGAGCGATCACCGGATTAAGCGACACGATATCGGCCGCGCTGCCGGACGGAAGGCCTGCGGCTGCTTTCTTCTCGAAATCCCGGAGCGGAAAAGACGCAATGTTGATCGTGACGTTCGGATGCTCTTTCTTATACTCTTCCGCCATTTTTTTATACCACGGGTCCAATTCCGGATAACCGCCCCAAATCGTCAGCTCTACCGGCTTGCTATCCGTGGGGGATTGCTGATTATTCGAGTTCGGAGAATCGGACGAGTCCTTCACGTTGCTCCCGCCCGAGCAACCGGCCAAGGCCAGCGACAACATTACAACTAGTGAAATTACCGTAAGTACGCTCTTTTTACTTTTCACTTTCGTTCCTCCCTAAACGGATTTTGTTAATGAAGCGCTTTCAATTTGTGCTTGGGGCAACGGAGCGCCGTTACATCCGCTTGACGGAAGAACGGACGACCAATTGCTCGGACAGCGTAATCTGTTTGTATTCGGAAACGTTTTCTTCAAAAATGCGTTCGAATAATATTTTCGCCAGCAGTTTCCCGGCCTCGTAGGTCGGAATGGATACGGAAGTAAGCGGGAAGGTCATTAGCTCGATATCGTCGAAGCCGATTAAGGACAAATCGCCGGGAATGCTCAAGCCTGCCGCTTCAAACGCTTTGATGACGCCCATCGCGATCACGTCGTCGAAACAGATCAAGGCGGTGGGGCGATCCTCCATGGCGATCAGCCGGTTCCCAACATCCACTCCGTCCGCCAAATGCTTGGCTTCATGAAATACATGTCTTTCGGACAAGGTCAAGCCCCGCTCGAACAAAGTATCTTTAAATCCTTGAAACCGCTGTTTGGACGCTCTCGACGTGCGTTGACCCGTCACGAATCCGATTTTTGCATGCCCGTATTCGATCAGGTGGTTCGTCACCTGAACGCTGCCCTGATAATCGTCAAACTCGACGTAATCGCAGGTCAACCCCGGAATTTCCCCTAACGTCGCGAACGGGATTTCCTTTCTTTTCAATTCGTAAATATGATCGAAAGTAACCCCTTCCAGCAACGGGGCGATGATCAGGCCGTCCACCCGCTTGCCGACCATCGCATTCATTTGCGCGACTTCGACCATATGGTTCTCGCCGCTGCTGCACAAGAAGACGGTATATCCATGTTCGTTGGCTACATCCTGCACCCCTTTCGTAATTCGGTTGTAAAAAGGATTGGTAATGTCTTTAATGACAAGGCCGATTGTCTTTGTAAATTTGGAAGTTAGACCCCTTGCAATTTCATTGGGAACGTATCCGTGCTTTTCCGCCGCTTCCAGCACCTTCGCTCTCGTCTTCTCGGAAAATCCGGCTTTATTGTTGAGAACGCCCGACACGGTACTTTTGGCTAAGCCTGTAATTCTGGCCAAATCGGCAATTGTAATATTCATAACCACCGCCCCTTCATGTTTTGTACCGGTTCAAATTTGGTATATATTTCATTATTTAAGCAGAATAGAGTGATATTTTTAATTGATATTTTCAATTTGAACCGTTTCAAATAACTTTTTTTCGATTATAAAGCGTTTTCATTTCTGTTGTCAATCTTTTTTTATCGCAGCCTAACGGAATATTGCGGTGGGATCGAAAAGCGGGGCTTGGAATCCGGTAGGCGGCTTGTGGTGGGCAGCTTGAGGTCGGCGGATTGCGAGGAGCGGATTGCGGTCGGCGGCTTGCGATGGGCAGCTTGCGAGGGTGAAGATGCACCTTTATTGCACTGGCGTTGCATCGAGCGTATCGCTGCTCTTCAAGCCCGAGGAAGCGTTTTGTCGGCCCTCTTCTGTGAAAATCCCCCTCGTTCAGATGCTAGAAAGCCAGGGTTTATTACATACGGGGCGGGATTGGATTGCTGCATGCAGTCCTGAACGATCATTTGCCGCAGAGGTTATCGAAGCTGTATAGCGTGCTGGCAAGCGATTCCCGTGGGGTAAAAAGGTAAAGCCTGCGATCAGAGTTCACTTCATCATACCTTGGCGGCTGACGATCCGCCCGAGCGGGCTAACGAAACTGATACACGCTAAAAGCCTGTAAATCATCATTTTGCAATGTCTAACGAAACTCAAACACGCTAATGAGGGGAAAAAGGCGGTACAATCGCCGATTTCCAATGAATAACGATGCGTACTTTCGCTAGAATGGGGACGTCTTCATTTTGAGCCTAATAAGAATTGCCAGTTTCGTTAGCGCCAAACAAGGAGCGTAGGTCCGCGCGAACGCCTTCGAAATGTAGGGAGATCCCCCCTTCTATATGCGCAATAAAGCCAGTTACATTAACGGTGGCGAATGATGAAGCAGACTCCATTGCGGGTTTTCGAAGCTATCAACTTCTCGATGCAACACTAGTGTGAAAATGCACCTTTATTGGTTGACTAACTGCAGAAATCCATCTATTTCGTGGCAAAACCGCCTTTTGGAGCGAATTAACTGCAAATATCCATCTATTGAAGCTCGGTTTTCTCCTTTTGCGGCCATTCGGACGGGAGCAACTGGAAAAATGCAGTTAATAGGGCAAAATTTCGCCAAATCGGGAGATGTAAATGGAAAATTGCAGTTACATCACGGGGCCAGATGGCACAGCGTTCGGAAGGGCGCATTCAAAAGCAGATTTAGGAGCACATTCAGGAGTACATTCAGGGGCACATCAATCGGGTTGACGCGATAAGGCCACGTTGACGGCGAATTTCGAACCGCCCGCATTCGTTGATCGACGATCTCGGCTTACCATCTGCCAATCCCCTTCATTAGATGCGGTACGCGCGGCCGGGTCATGCAAAAAAGCCGCTTCTTCCCCGGCATTGGAAAAGAAACCGGCTTTCTGAACGAAGGGGATTTCGACAAAAGGGGAGGAAATATGGTTATGGTAATGGTTAGGCGAAGTGTTCTTTATGCGCATCATCCCTAGCATCCATGCCGCCGGAAACAGAGTTCCGGCGGTCGAATCGCGCATCGGCGGCTTATATCGGCTTCCCGTCGCCGGAGTGCGGCGAATTGGCGGAAGCCGGGGCCGGCCGGTTTTTGACGAAGAACGTGATGCCAAAGGAGAGAACAAGCAAGCAGAACGGGATGACGCTAATTAAATATTTAAACGTCGCTTCCGGATTGGGGCCGGGATTCTCCCCGCTCACATAGCCGAAGATCATGCCGACAATCCAGAATGCCAATGCGGAGATTAGTCCGCTGGATCGGGTAATGAACCCGGACACGGCCGTATAGATCCCTTCCCTCCTCCGCCCGGTCGCTTCGGCGTCGCGGTCGATAATTTGCCCGCTCAGCACCGGCGGCGTGACGAGGAATCCCGCCAAGCCGAAACCGGCGATGACGCCGGCGATAATTCCTCCGCCGAGACCTTGGGCGAACCATAAAGGAATGACCGACAGGGCGTATACCGCCATGGACAATCTCCAGCTTCTCACCCCGCCCATCTTCTTGACGACGACATACCATACCGCCACCAGCGGGATAACCGAGACGAACACGGATGCAAGCAGAATCGATACTTGAGGCTCGGGAACTTTCAACACATATTTGGCGTAAAAAGGTATGATGGAACTAAGAAGGCCGTTAACGGTTTGTGCGAAAGAATTGGCGATATTGAAAATCCAAAATTCTTTGTTTTTCAGCGTTTCGCGGAACGCTTCTTTGAGCTTAAGCGGCGTCTCCTTGCGCGCCCGCTCGTCTTCCTTGACGGTCATGACGCATAGCGCCATGAAAACCGCGAAAGCAAGCGCAAACAGCAGCGCCATATTCGTAAAACCGTACGCGTGGAAGATGATCGGCGTGACGGCCGATCCGATCAATAAAGCCACAATTTGAAATCCTTGTTGAATGGCCGAAGCTTTGGCGCGCAGCCGGTCTCCCCGGAACAACTCGGGAAATAGGGCGCCATAGTTGACCCAAAGGATCGTGGACGCAGTCTCGAACAGGATGAGCGCAACGAGAAACCAGAGGAACAGGTCGAAGCCTTGCCATCCTTCCGGCGCGGCAAACACCATCACAAACGTTAAAACAAAAAACGGCATCGCGCCGACGATCCACGGCTTGCGTCTGCCCCACCGCGTTCTCGTACGGTCGGAGAAATAACCGAACAGCGGCTGGTCCACCGCATCCCAGATTAAATAGATCGTGCGGGCAAGCGTCGCCAATCCGACGCCGAGGCCAAGCTTTTCGACATAATAGTAACTGTAAAACGCACTGAACGCCTGTACCGGAATCATCATCGCGAGCATGCCCAGCGCAAAAGTAAAAGGGGAATTCGTAAGCCTTTTCATTCTTTTCCCTTCTTCCGTTCCGATTTTTCGCTTTATGCCGATGCTTCTCGTGATGTAAGCGCTTCTATAAAACACAATGCGTAATACACTTATTGTATGCTTGGAACGGTTCGTTGTAAAAGGTTTTATTTCGTTCCCCGTAAAAAAACCGTCCCCGGCAAACCTCGGTCTGCGTGGGGTACGGTTTTTCCTTGTCAACGCCTTACGTCTGTGCTATTGCGCGTCCGTTAATTCCGCCAACGCGGGAATCGCTTCCTGCGCTCCCATGCGGGTTACAGCGATGGAAGAGGCAAGCTGCGCGGTCGTCACGGCTTCGTCCATGCTTTTGCCCGCGACAATCATGGCCGCGAGGGTGCCGGAGAATGTGTCGCCGGCCGCCGTCGTGTCGACGGGCTTCACCTTGCGAGCCGGTTTGTACACATTCTCGGTTCCGTTGTAATACGCGACGCCCTTCTCGCCGAGCGTAATAAGCGGATAGCGTATCCCTTTGACGCGCAACCTGTCCAAGGCGGCAAACGCGTCATCCGCGCCGCGAATGTCCATATCGGCATACAGGCGGCACTCGATTTCGTTCGGCGTGAAATAATCCACTCCCCGCAAAATATCGTCGTCGATCGGAGCGGCCGGCGCCGGATTCAGGAAGACGGGCACTTTCCCTTTGAGCAGCCGCACCGTTTCGTATACCGTTTCCATAGGAATTTCCAATTGCAGCATGACCGCGTCCGCGGCAAGCAGCTCCCGTTTGAAGCTCAGCACATAATCGGGCGTTACACGGCTATTGGCGCCGCCGTCGAGAATAATGGAATTATTCCCTCGATACACGGTAATGGCGGCCACGCCGGTCGTTACGTTTGGCTCCCGCGCGATATAATCGGTGCGGACGCCATAGCCTGCGAGCCGGTCGAGCAGGGATTGCCCGAATATATCGTCCCCGACTTTGCCCATCAGCCAAGTCTGCGCCCCCATTTTGGCGCAAGCGACCGCCTGATTGGCGCCTTTCCCTCCGGGCGACAGGAAAAATCCTTCCCCTTGAATCGTTTCCCCGATTTCGGGAATGCGGCCGGTCCGCGTCACCATATCCATATTCGCGCTTCCGATAACAATGACGTTCATAGATTCCTCACCCATATTTTCATATCGCTAAAAGTTCAAAATCAAAGTATACTGCACCTGCTTCAGGGCTGTCAATTAACGGTTGCGGAACGGGCATTGCCCGCGATTGCTTTCCCGTCTTGCCGAGCCCGGACGCAACAGCGGATATCGGAGGAGAGCGATTCCCCGCCACTCTTTGCGAAATTCGGAGCACTCATAAGGCACATTCGTTCGATATTTTATAGTGAAAGTCGCTTGCCCCCTAATGTGGTTACAAAAAAGCGGCATTGCCGCCGCTTCTTTACGGAATGTAATGGGACCTGGGCCCACCTTATGTTGCAGAAAATACAACATAGCGGGCAAGAAATGCCGCCACCCTAGCGAATTGTTGTACAGAATACAACATATTCGCTAGAAATGAGCCGAAATCGCCGGATTGTCCCCGAAAATGTTGCACAAAGTACAACATAAGCAAGCAGACGGCGATAACGGGGCCTTCTATGTTGTACAACGTACAACATAGGCCTCGACCCGCGCGCGCATCGCCAGGCGCTGCATGACTGATGCTGCATGACAGGCGCTGCACGACAGCCGCCCGGCCATCTGACGCAGCATGAGAGCGCCGGGCCGCAGATAACGCCTCCTTGCGTTAAATCGCCCAGCCGCCTTGGCGGAATACGGGCTCGACGGAGCCGTCGCGATGGATGCCGTCGATGTCCATCACCGCGGAGCCGATCATAAAATCGACATGCGCGATGCTGCTGTTGACGCCGCTTTGTTCCAATGCCTCGGGCGACATCGTCTCGCCGCCTTCCACGTTGAAGGCGTAACCGCTGCCGATCGCCAAATGGTTGGACGCATTCTCGTCAAACAACGTATTGTAGAACAGAATGTCCGACTGGGAGATCGGCGATTCATGCGGCACAAGCGCCACTTCGCCCAAATAGTGCGATCCCTCGTCCGTATCTACGAGCTGCTGCAATATTTCCCCGCCTTCTTCCGCCTCCACCTTCACGATCCGGCCGTTCTCGAACGTCAACTTGAAGTTGTTGATGACATTGCCGCCGTAGTTCAACGGCTTCGTGCTCGACACATAGCCATTGACGCCTTGCTTCAGAGGTACGGTAAACACTTCCTCGGTCGGCATATTGGCCATGAAGGGAACGCCCCGCTCGTCCTTGCTGCCTGCGCCCACCCATACATGCTTCTCCGGCAGCTCGATCGTCAGATCGGTGCCCGGCGCCGTATAGCGCAGCTTATGGAAATGCTTGGCGTTCAAGATATCCACTTTGCGGCGCAGCGTCTCGTCATGTTCCTGCCACGCTTGAACCGGATCGGGAACGTTCAGCCGCACCGCTTCGAATATCGCCGCCCACAACCGGTCGACCGCTTCCTCCGGGCTCGCTTGCGGAAATACTTTCGCCGCCCAATCCTGCGTTGCGGCCGCGACGACCGTCCAACTCATTTTATTCGCTTGCACATAGCGCCGGAACGGATCGAGCGCTTTGCCGGACGCTTGCATCGCATTGCCGATGCGCTTCGGATCGATCCCTTTGAGCAGATCGGGATTCGGCGACTTGATCGAGATGAAAGCCGCTCCTTGCTCCGCCAGCGTAATCTTCTTCGCGGCTTCCCACTCCGGATACCGGGTGAATGCGTCATCCGGCGCTTTCTCATATTTCAATCGCGAGAGCGCCTCGTCGACCCAATCCACGAACACTTCGCTCGCGCCCGCGTCGTACGCCTTGCTTGCCACGAGCCGGATAAGCGGGGCCGATTCGATCATCCCGGTAATCAACACTTGCTGTCCTTGCTGCACGTTCACGCCGACCTTAACGATGAGTTCGGCATATTTCTCCAACTGTTGTTCCAATGCTTCCACTATCGTTCCTCCTGAACATGTAACGAAGCGCGGCTTCCGGTCATGCGGCCCGTAACAACCGCGGCGGAATCAAGCGCTTCGCCTTCTTATTTGATGTTTTTTCTATTGTAACCTATTTCGCCCTGCATAGAAAATGCCCGCTACAAACAAACGCTTTGGCTTACCGCTTCGCTCCCGATATCCGCGATGCCGAAACGTATCGTAAACGTCGTTCCCTTGTCGCTGCTCTGCACCTCCAGCTTGGCTTGGTGCCTTGCCACGATGCTGTAGCACACGGCCAACCCTAAACCGGTCCCTCCTTCCTTCGTCGTGAAAAACGGCCTTCCCAGTTTCTCCAGCACTTCTTCGCTCATGCCGCAGCCTTGATCGGCGACCTTCAACACCGCCTCCCCGTTCTCGACATAAGTGGCGATCGTCAGCGTCCCCCCGGGTGACATCGCTTCCAAACCGTTGATCGACAAGTTCAATATCAATTGGCGTATTTCATTCTCATCCAGCAGCAAGTCTCCGCACGAATCGCAGCGAAGGAACACATGCTTGCCCGACATCATCGCTTCCGCCTGAATGAGCGGATACAGCGATTCGACAATGCGATGCAGCTGCCGCGGCGCGGGATCCGTCTTCTTGTTTTTGGCCAATGATAAAAACTCGGTAATAATCCCGTTCGCCCGATCCAGTTCCCCCAGCATAATGCCCAAGTACTGTTTATCCATTCTGCCTTCCACAGCTTGGGACAATTGCAGAAACCCGCGGATCGTCGTCATCGGATTCCGAATCTCATGCGCGATTCCCGCCGCCATTTCGCCGATCAGGTTCAGTTCCGCCAATCTCGTCATCTCGTTCTCGTATAGCACATTTTCCGTAATATCGATCATGACCAACAGCAAGCATATTTCGTCGTCGATCTCGATAATTTCCGTCGATAAAAGCCCGTTGCGCGTTTCCTGCGATTTCGTGACATATTTGACCCTAACATTCCGCAACGGCCGCTCCCAACGCAGGGTTGCTTCCAGCGGCTCCGGGGCGAACTGCAATTGATGCACCGAGCCTTTCATCGCTTCGTCCCCATAACCCGTATATTTCTTCCAACTATCATTCGCGTCGATATATGTAAAATCCGACATTTTGCAAATCGACGTCAAGCAAGGGCTGGAAAGGAACATCTTTTGAAAACGCTGCTGCGATTTTTGCAATTTATCGTTCGCCTCAAGCAGCTCGCGCGTCCGTTCGTTAACCATCCACTCCAGTCTTTCGTTTTGATTTTTCAGCATCGCTTCCGCCGCGGCCAGCTTATGATTTGTCTCCTCCAATTCTAAAGCGCGTTTCTGCAGCATTTTCCGTTGGCTGTTGATTTTGTTATGGTATCGGTGAAGCTTAACGAACGCCTCAACCTTATATTTCAGCAATTCCGAATCGATCGGCTTGAACAGATAGTCGATCGAGCCCACGTAATATCCTTTCAAGACGTGATCCAGCGAAGTGCTGATCGCCGTCAAGAAAATAACGGGAACTTCCCGGCTGCGCTCCCTCTGCTTAATGAGTTCCACCGTTTCGAATCCGTTTAATCCAGGCATTTGAACGTCCATCAAAATGACGGCGAGATCGGAGATGTCTTCCGAGAGCAAATACCGGAGCGCGTCCTCCCCGGAGCGCTTCGTAATCACTTCGCGCTCCGGAGACGCTAGTATGCCCTCCAGCGCCAATAAATTTTCCGCACGGTCGTCAACCGCCAAAATTTTCACTTTACGATTCATGTTCAATCCCTCCATCCGGCGTTACATTTTTCGATAAATTTTCTCCTGCGGGTCGATCACTTCGAAGGCTTCGCGCTGCAAGTTGCGATGAATGCCTTCCTTGCGTCCCAGTCCGAGGAAGCCGGAAGCGACAAGACTGTCTTTAAACAGCTGAATAACTCTTTGATGCATAATTTCATTAAAATAGATCAACACATTCCGGCATATAATGATGTGAAATTCGTTAAACGAATGGTCTGTCGCCAAATTATGTTGCGAGAATACGATATTTTCGGATAAAAAAGGGTGAAACGCCACCTGATTTCCCTTCACCTTATAATATTCGGAAAACGCCTCCTCTCCCCCGGATTGCAAATAGTTTTTCGTGTACAACTGCATCTTCTGCAGCGGAAACGAGCCGCTTTCCGCCTGTTCCAGCACTCTATGATTCATATCCGTTCCATAAATGGTGCACCGGTCGTAAAGCCCTTCCTCGTACAGCAAAATCGCCATCGAGTACACTTCTTCCCCTGTTGAGCAGCCGGCATGCCATATGCGTATCGCCGGCAAGTTTTGCAGCAACGGGACCACCTTCCGGCGTATCGCCAAGAAGAAGGAAGGATCGCGGAACATCTCCGTTACATTGATGGAAAAATCGGAAAACAATCGCTCCATCGTCCCCGGATCATGCAAAACCGCCTCTTGCAAGGCGGAGATGCTTCGCAGCCTCTCCGCCCTAATTCTATGCCAAATTCGGCGGCGAATCGAGGAATACGAATAATTGCGAAAATCATGTCCGTAATGGCGATAAATTCCTTCAAGCAGCAAACAGATTTCGATTTCCTCCAATAAACCTTTCTCTTCTTCGTATTGATGCAGCATCTGATGTCAACTCCTAACGATGAAGCCAGACTCTTAGCAAGGATAGCAGCTGCTCGTATTGAACCGGCTTGCTGATATAATCGTTGGCCCCCGCTTCTATGCATTTTTCCCGATCGTTCTTCATCGCTTTGGCCGTCAAGGCGATAATCGGCAAATCGCGGTACGGGGCGTCGGATCCGCGAATCGCCTTCATGGCCTCGTACCCGTCCATCTTCGGCATCATAATATCCATCAGGACCAGGTCGATCTCGGGATAACGTTCCAACTGCTCCAGCCCTTCTTGCCCGTTCTCCGCGAAGAGAACCCGCACGCCCAAATTTTCCAAGGCGCCGGTTAATGCGAATATGTTCCGCATATCGTCATCCACCACGAGAACGGTTCGTCCTTGAAGCTCTTCCGCATACTCGTAAGCATCTTCTTCCATCCGCGGAAACCAGTCTGTCGACACCGCGCTTTCCGCATACGCTTGTTCCGGAAATTGCGCGCCGCCGATCGTCTTGATCGGCATAATCAGGGTGAACGTGCTTCCTTGTCCTTCCTCGCTGTCCAAATCGATTCTTCCCCCCAGCAGATTGGCAATCTCCTTGCAAATGGACAGCCCTAATCCGGTGCCCCCGTATTTGCGGCTCGTCGTACCGTCCGCCTGGCGGAACGCTTCGAATACCATTTCCTGCTGCTCTTTGGCTATGCCGATGCCCGTATCGGACACCGAAACCGCCAAATGGCTTCCGGATCTCTCCGGTTCGGCGTCCTGCGGCGCGCTTTCCGGTGGGGCAAGCCGGAAGGAGAGAACGACGCTCCCCGCTTCCGTAAATTTGAAGGCGTTGGCGAGCAAATTCGTAACGATTTGCTGCAGCTTTTGCCTGTCCGTGTATATGGACAGAGAACCGGTATTGTCATGCAGTTCGACTCGAAACTCCAGCCCTTTTTGCATCGCGGCAGGCATAAACTGGCTGCGCGCGATATCGCCGATTTCCTGCAACGAGACAATTTCCGGAACGAGCTCCATTTTGCCCGATTCGATCTTCGACAGGTCTAGAATTTCGCTGATTAAATTCAGCAAATCGGTACCCGAAGCGTGAATGGTCCGCAAATATTCCAACTGCTTCGGAAACAGATTCCCTTCCTTATTGTCCTTCAACAATTGCGTCAGCAGCAGCAAACTGTTTAACGGCGTCCTCAGTTCATGGGAGACATTCGCCAGAAATTCGGACTTATAGCGGGACCCGAGCAGAACTTGCCGATTCTTCTCCTCCAATTCATGCTTGATCCCTTCCAATTCTTTGTTCTTGCGGTCGGTATCCTTATACTGTTCCTCCAACTGCTCGTTCAACGTCCTCAACTCTTCCTGCTGCAGCTGCAACTCTTCCGATTGCGCCTGCAGCTCTTCCGTAAACGTTTGCGATTCGCCCAGCAATTTTTGAATTTGCATATAGGAGAAAGCGCCGTTCATTGCCATGCCCAAAACCATCATCACTTCTTCGAGCGCTCTCAATTTCGCCTCGTCAAACGGTCGGAACGAAGCCATCTCCAAAACGCCGACCGCCTTGTCCTCGAACGGAATCGGGAGGAGAATCACATGGGAAGGCGCGGCCGTTCCGAGACCGGAGCGGATCGGAATGAAGTGCTGCGGCACCTCGTTCAATACAATCGGTTTGTTCTCCTTGGCGCATTGGCCGACAAGACTTTGCCCCGGGGCGAATTGCTTCTCTCCCGGAGGATCCCCGTCCACCGCATAGGACGCCGCCTTCCACAGCTTCTTCGGTCCGTCCAGCGGGCCTTCGTGCACATATACTACGCCGTATCCGGCATCCATCATCGCGGCAACCTTGTTGACGAACAGTTCCGCCAGTCTCTGCACATCCTGCACGCCTTGAAACAGAGCGGAGAATTCCCCTACCATGGATTGATGCCAATGCTGCTCTTCCAGCGTCTTCTGATATTGCCTCACATTCGCCGTATGCAGTTCCAAAGAGCTGGCCATTTGATTAAATGCGGCGGCGATGCTGCCGATTTCATCGTCGGAGGTCACTTCAATCCGCGGCAAACGGCTTGTATCGTTGAACGATACCAGATTCATTCCGGTACTGATCTTCCTTAAGCTCTTCGTTACGCTCCGCAGCACCCAGCCCGCAATCAATACGGCAACGAGGAAAATAAAGACGATCAACCCGATGAATGCGTTCCGCAACAGTTCATATTCCTTGTGCGAGGAAGCGAGCACGTCTCCCATATCCCTTTCGTACATTCCGTTAAATCCTCGAATGACATCGAACAGCTCCGCTCTTTTCGTTTCCGTTTCCATATAGAATAAGTCCAACGCGGCCTCGCGTTTCCCTTTTTCCATCAAATCAACAAGCTTGTCCAAACTTTTAAGATAGTCGGTATAAAGCGTATCGAATCGGGCTTGGAAATCGGTTCGTTCTTGCGAAGGTTTCAAAGTCTGCAGCGCGCTCCAATCTTCCGAGATTTTCTCCCGGCTGCTCGCGATCGCTTGCAAATGTTCTTTATATCTTTCTTCGTCCTGCTCCAATAATAAAGCGTTCATGACGCGACCGATGTTGTTGATTTCACCGCGGATCGAAGTCGCTCGTTTCACGCCCGCATAATTCTCGGTGACAATTTGCTGTATGCCGGATTGAAGCCGCTCCAACCCTTGAAGTCCTATGTAAGACATGACGAGAATAAGCGCCAGCACGGCTCCGTATCCTACATAGAGCTTCGTTTTGAATTTCATACGATTACCCTCCAAACTTCACATGATTATCTGCCGGTCACCGGATCGAAGGCGTGCCTGTGGGCTGGTTTCCAAATTAGTTTTCGACAAACGCCCAGCATTTCCCTGCAATTTGAGGCAACAAAACGCTCTCGTCGCAAATGGAACTTGACAATCAATAGACAATATTAAATAATATCTATGATATAATAAACGTTTCAAGGATGTGTTTGTCTTGGATAATTCTGAACGTTTTTGGAACGCCTCTGTCGAACAATTGAAACGAGGCTACGTTCAAGAAGGGGAGTACTATATTTGCCTGCTATGCGGCCAATCGTTCGAGAAGGGAATCATATATCCGGATGGAGAGAGCGGCATTTTATACGAAGCGGAAAAATTCGCGCGCGTTCACATAGAACGGGTGCACGGTTCGGTATTCGAACACTTGATCGGACTGGATAAAAAAATGACCGGGCTGACGGAGCATCAAAACCGTCTGCTTCAACTATTCTACCAAGGAAAGAACGACGCAGAGATCCAGCGCGAGCTCGGCATCGGCAGCGCTTCGACGATCCGCAACCACCGCTTCGCGTTAAAGGAGAAGGAACGCCAGGCCAAAGTGCTGCTCACCGTCATGGAGCTGTTGAAGGAGAAGGACAGCCATGCGCCGTCTTTCGTCAACGTTCACGTTACCGCCAAATGGGTCGACGACCGTTATAATTTGACCCGGGCCGAGAACGAGAAAATATTGAATCAATATTTTCCGGACGGCAAAGACGGCCCTTTGAAGAAATTCCCGCTCAAGGAAAAACAGAGATTGGCGGTCGTCCGGCACATCGCCGCGCGTTTTCCCGGCGGACACATCTATACCGAGAAGGAAGTGAACGGCATATTGCAGGAAATTTACGACGATTACGCGATTTTGCGCAGATATTTGATTGAATACGGATTTATGGACCGCAAGCCGGACGGCAGCGAGTACTGGCTGAAAGCGGAATCTGCAAGATAGGAGCATGAACAATGGATCGCAAAAAAGAACTGCAGAGGCAGTATAAGGAAATGAAAACGGAAGCCGGCGTATACCAAATTCGAAATACGGCAAACCAAAAAATATGGGTCGAAAGCACGCCGAACTTGAGAACGCTGAACGGAAAATTATTTATGCTGAAAACAGGCGGATTTCCGAACAAAGCGTTGCAGGAAGACTGGAAACAATTCGGAGAGGAGTCTTTTGTCATAGAAATATTGGAAACGTTGAAGAAGAAGGAAGACGGCTATTTCGATTTGAAATACGAGTTGGAGAAATTGGAGCAGAAATGGTTGGATCAATTGCAGCCGTACGGTGAACGGGGGTATAACAAGCCGAAAGCCGAACGGTAGAATTCGCCCCCCTTGTCGTGAGAGCAAGGGGGGCGTTTCGCGTTCACGCGTTTAGTTGATAAAACCGGCTTTGCTCAAGAGACGCTTCAGCATAACGGCCGATTGCGCGCGCGTGGCGCTCTTGTCCGGGCCGAGCTCCGAATTCGCCATGCCTTGGATGAGCCCGGCTTCGATCGCTCCGGCGATCTCGGCTTTCGCCCATCCGATTCGGCCAGCGTCCTTATACCGGCCCAATAGATCGGCCTGCTGCGCCGCGGGTATTTCCGCAGCGACGCCGATGTAGGATAGCGCGCGGACCGTCATTGCGGCCAATTCTTCGCGCGTAATCGTTTGATCGGGCCGGAAAGTTCCGTCCGCATAGCCGTTGACGAGGCCCGCGGCGGCGGCCGCGCTCACGACTTCGGCGTACCAGGCGGCCGCGGCCACGTCCCGGAAGTCCGTTGCGGCGGAGCCGTCCGGCTCCAGGCTTAGCGCGCGAACCAGCAGCGCCGCAAATTCGGCACGGGTAATGCTGCGGTCCGCGTCGAAGCGGCTGCCGCCCCTGCCTTCCGCGACAAGCTTATTGGCCAGCATTTCCACATCTTGGCGCGCCCAATGCCGCGCCATGTCCGCGAAGCTCTTGTCATGTTCCACGATCATATAAATGCCGTTTCCTTGATGTTTCAGCGTTGCTATTGTTTGGCCGTTGCTCACGGCGAATACGGTCGGCACGAATCGGATTTGCTGCGTTGCCGGATCGTAGAGCACTCCCGTCGCCTTGCCCGGATCTACGATGCCGTCGATGACGATCGTGCGGGATACGTAAGTGGAACCGAAAGCGACCGGCACCGCCTTCCCGGCTTGGTTGACCGCTTCTACTTGCAGCTTGTACGCATCCCCGATGCGCGTTCCGCCCGCTTTCTCCGCCGCGGCCCGGGCGGCGGCGTCTTCGCTTCCCGTCAACACGCCGAACGTAAGGCGGATTGTTAGTTGCTCCGCCTCTTCATTCAAGCGGCGCTCCAAGTCTTCCCATTTCAGAACGGAGAGCGGCAATACATACGAACCGTTGTCGCCTTTCATGACGAGCGTGCGTCCGTCCTTGCGGCTTCCTTCCAGCAATCCCGCCGCAGGCAGTTCCAGCCGTTCTCCGGAGAACGTCACTTCGACGTTGGGGGAGGCTTGCAGCGATTCTTTTAGCTCTGAAGCATCCACCTTGCCGTCTTTGGCTGCGATCGCTCCCGCCGGTTGAGCTCCGGTATCGCCGGAACCGCCGTTCGTGCCGGAATCGGGAGCTTTATCGTTCCCGGATTGGGGATGGGAGCCCGTTCCGCCCGAATTGCCGTTGTTTCCGCCGTTATTACCGCCGTTTCCTCCCCCGTTATTGCCTCCGTCGCTTCCTTGGCCTTTCACTTGAATCGCAATCGGCTGGGTATAAATGTCGTACGGATGGTCGCCATCGATATAAGCCGTATATCTTAGCAGCGCGTATGCCGTTCCCGGTTTCTTGGCGATCACTTCGCCGCCCTTCGTGTCAATCGCATTGTGGCCGTCCACGACAACGATTTCCGGTACGACCGTCGTTCGATCTCCTTTATAGGATTCGACGACAGCAGACAAGGCGACCTTATCGTTGACTTTCAGTTCCACTTTCTCTTGCTCCGGCCTGATCGCAATCGCCCAGTCCGACGCCCAATACGCATAATCGGTCGTAATGCCCCAAGCGCCCAACTCGAAGAAACGGATGAAATCGGCTTTATTATTGAACGTCCAAGGCGAGATCAAAATTCCGCGATGTTTTGCCGCTTCCATGAAGTTTTTGCCCAGCCCGCCGTAGCTTGTATTAAACGTCGCATTGAGCGGCTGAATCAGCTTCAACGTTTCCCGCAACGATTTGTTCACATTGGATTCGTTGGCGTATCCGCCGGCCAATATGCCTGACGGCATTTCCGGCATCAATTCGGCCAGCCGTCTCAGTTGGTTTGCGTCAAAGGACATCGCATTGATCGCATCCTCCGCGCCTTTCTCGCGAATGACTTTCACAAAAGCGTCGACCGCCTCGGGCGTGTTCGTTTTAATTTCCGCGAACACCATTTTTCCTTTTTCCAAAGCGAGATCGATCTGTTCGTCCAAGGTCGGAATCGGCTCGAACGGGTATCCTTCCGGAAACGGCTTATTGGCGTTCAGCTTCTTCAGTTCCGCGAGCGTATAATCCTCCACTCTCCCCGTACCGTTGGTCGTGCCGTCCAACGTCGCATCGTGGACGATGACCAAATGGCCGTCTTTGGAGAGAAACATATCGTTCTCGATAAAATCGGCCCCCGCTTCCAACCCGAGCCTGTTGCTGACGATCGTATTCTCGGGCGCTACGGACGGCATTCCCCGATGGCCGATAATGTATGGCTTGCGAACGAGCGTCGTCTGATTCGCGTATACCCGCAATGCCGCGAAGGCCGTGTCGGGGGAGCCGGTGACGATGCCGTTCGCGCCGGCCGTAATGAGGCGGTGTTTGGACAGCTCGCTGTTCGCCTGACTCGCGTCTTCTTTCACCCATACGGCAATCAGGCGCTGCTGAAGATGGGCAACCTGATCGGCGGAGGCGGCGCTTTGCGGCAAGAGCGCGATTTTCGACAGGCTGGCATTCGTCTTTCTGCGAATATCAAGCAAGTCGTTCCGGCTCAGTTCGCCCCGGATGGAACCGGTGAAATCTACGATGCCGCGAATGATCGGGTAAGCGGTTCTCGCCCGATGGACGAGATCGACGTCCGCAGACATCACAAACGCATCTTCCAAGCCGTTATCGTCGAGAAAGGCCGTCAACCGGTCGACGGTTTGCTCGTCTTTCACGTAGAAAGCCGGAATCATCCGCGCGGCAATAATGTCCAGCGCCTCTTCGAGGCTGCCGATTTCCTTCCGTCCGGCCGGATCGGTCACGTTCAAAGCTTCGTTCACATGCAGAACGACGGTTGCCGGCAGAACCGTGCCGTTCAAGTCCGACAATTCCTTCAAGCTGCCTATCTCCTTCACAACCGTGGGCGCCATCGAAATTTTCGTTTCCGGCTCCGTCACTTGCACGAACCGGTCGGCTTTCATCGGCGGCAAAGGATCTTGCCGCAGCGAGACGCGAATGTTATCCACCTTCATTTTGCTGCCGTCGGCCTGCAAACCGATTCTTCCCTTCGCGTAGGCGCTCGCCATATCCGTATCGACAATCAAGCGGCCGTCGATAAACTCCTGCACCCGGTTTTCGTAGGCAATGACCGTATAGCGGTACATTTTGCCGGCATCGATCCGCTCGGTGTGCGAGCCTCGATCCATTACGTTCCATTGGTTGGAAGGGGTGCGTTCCGCAAATTCCACGCCGTTGGCCGCGGTGGCGTTTTGGCGGACGGCCATTTGGTAATAGGGATAATTATCGTTCTGGACCCTATACATGATCGAATGCCATCTGGACGCGTCGTTCGCCGCCAGATGCGTTACATCCGCTTCGATTTGATAATTGCCGAATTGCCCTAAATAAGCCGGCAGCAGTACTCTTGACGGGTTGTCGGGAGCGGCGGCCGCGTTCATCTCGAATGCGCCGGATTTCACGCCGGCGGCTCCGGCCGTACTGCCCTGAATTCTGGTCCAGCCTTCCGGCAGCGTGCCTTCCTGCACTTGATCGAAGTTCTCTTCGTAGAGCACATACTCGGCATCTTCCGGATCTTTCGCAACGATCAGCAGATGGACGGAAGCATCGTCCTTACGCGCTTGAACCGGATACACGCCTTTGCGCATAACGAGGAGTTCGCCGTTCTCCACCCGCACGTCGGCACTGTCCGAAGCCCATTCGAAATCGCCTCCCAGCATGACGCCGGACGTAAAATCGCTCTTCTCCACCTCGAACGAGACGGCATTCAGATCGATCGCTTCCCCGGATTGGGCCAATACATACCCTTCTTCATGCTTGATCGCGATCACTTTCGCTCCGGACGCGGAAGGAGTGACGGCGATTTGGCGCGACGACGACGCATTGGAATAGACGGCCGTTACGGTCGCCGTTCCCGGTTTCAGCGGATAGATGCGGCCATCGACGATTTTGAAGACGCTCTCGTCCGAAGAATACAGCTTGATCCGGCCGGCATCCGCCGGTTCGGTAAGCCCGTCCGAATAATAGACGCTTCCCGTGACGCTGATCGGACCGGTCAAAGCCTCGACCGAATCAGGCATCGCGAGATCGAGCCGCTCGGCTGTAATTCTCGTCACTTTCAAATTGTCGAACGATACGGTGCTTTGATCCGCCTGAAATCCGATTTTCCCTCTTTCCAGCAAATCGGCGTTTAAGCTTCGATCCACCAACAGCGTAAATTCTTCATCGTCCCGTTTTTTAATATATTCCTTCACATTGTTGCCGACGACCCTTACTTTCATCGTGTAGTCCGAGCCCAAGGCAAGCGGCTGCGACCACGTTCCGCTGACAGGCACCGACCAAGCGCCGTCCGGTTTGCGGTACGCGATCTCGTAGGCCCCGTTCTGGCGTACGGCCATCTGATTGTAAGGAGGCTTGCCGTTCGAAGCGGCTCTGAAGATAAGCGATGCCCATCTTGCGCCGTTGAGCACCTTCTCGAACCTCACATCCGCTTCAATCGTATAATCGTCCCATTGCACGGGCGCGAATATTCTGCTCTGCTTGCCCGCCGCATTTCCGTCGAACGTCATCATGCCGTTGCCGTACGTATCCTGCACGACGGAGAAGGGAGGGCTGCCGGCAGCGGTATCCGACAACCAGCCGTAAGGGATTTCCCCCGGTTGAATCCCGTCGAAGTTGTCTTCCAGCAAGATAGGGTCGACTTGACCCGATACCGGATTCCCGTCGATTAAATGGATCATTCCATAGCCCGCCGTGTTGTTCCAGAAACTAGTCTCGTTATAAGCGCTCCAATAGCTCGACCTTTGCTCGGCGGAGGCCGTTCCGTACCGGTCCGTCGCGCCGATCTCCATACCGAACCGCTTGTCCGTTGCGGGATCGAACCGAAGCATATCCCAAGGCACGGCCGCCTCCAACGACCATCCGTCGCCGGTGGTGCGAATCGCACGCAAAATCTTCTTCTCGTCCTTGCCGGTATGATTGTTCAGCGCCGCGCCGAAATGAAATTCCGGCGTGGTCGTTCCCGGTTGATAGACGAACCCCAACTGCATGTCGTCTTCGGCGAACGGAGCGGACTGGTGCAGCGTCGGATCGAAGAACAGGTTGATGTTGTCTTGATCGAACCAGTACCCCGAGCCGTTATGGATGAGCGTATCGTCCTTCACTTCCACCCCGATATAAAGGTATTTGTAATCCCATAGCAGCCCGAATCGGGCGTCCTGGAAATTTCCCTCGCCCAATCTCGCGTTCAGCGGCTGGTCCATCGTCCAGAGCGATTCGTCCAAGCTTCCGTCAATGACAGGAGGGGTTGCCGTTTGGCGCACCTCCATCGTTTTTCGGTCCGTCTCCGCGGCATCAGCCTCCGCTTGCGAACCCAACCAGATTGACTCCAACGTTCCCCACAACAAAGATACGACGATCCAAACAGCCAAATACTTGGAACGGCTTTTCACTTGTCCTCAATCCCTTCCCTATTCATAGAGTTTGACAACCGCAGATTGCTACTGCCTCCTTTCTTTAACCCGATGAAGCTGCAGGCTATTTTCAGGGAAAATAAAAAACCCTTCATCCGCCGGATGAGGGCAGCGCTCGCACGCTCCGCATCCATTGCATAAAGGGCTTTCTCCTTGACTCACACCCGTCGATATTCGGCTGTCCATGCCAGGTCCTGCCATTCTACTCTATCAATCGTATGTTAAGGGTACATCAAACATGCGTAAATTATTTGTAAATTGCGCGATCCGCAGGGAAGACAAGACCGATTTGCCGTCTGGCCTCGTCCATAATGTCCATCGTCGCTAAGGAGTTGGCGTAACTGTTCGTTGCCGATTCCAGACGCCCGCTTTTCAGCACATCGATAAACTCTTGCAGTTCGTAATACATGCTTTCTTTCGTTTGGGGTTTCGTAACATCCTCAACGCTTCCGTCGCGGTAACGAATTTCGACTTTCCGGGATTGGTTGATGCGATCGACGACCATCGTTCCGTTTTCCCCTTGAATTTCGGTTGGAAGATAGGAGTTGGATATTTTCGAATGCATGATGGCCGCTTCCATTCCCTCGTATGCCAGGAGAAGGCTACCTTGCCCGTCCACGCCCGAATCGAGCATCGTCCCTTCCGCTTGAATCCGGTTCGGACTCCCGAACAGCACGACCAGCGGATAGATGCAGTACACGCCGAGATCCATTAAGGAGCCGTTCGAGAAGGCGGGATTAAAGGCATTCAGAATCGTGCCTTGCTTATAAGCGTCGTAGCGCGAAGAATATTGGCAATAGCTTGCAAAATAGCGGCGAACCGGCCCGATCTTGGGCAAGTGTTCGCGGATGCTTTGAAAATTCGGAAGCAGCGTCGATTTCAAAGCTTCCATTAATAATACACCATGATTTCTGGCGGCGTCTACCATTTTTTGCAACTCATGTCTATTTGATGCAGCCGGCTTCTCGCATAAAACATGCTTGCCATGACTCATGCAAAGAATCGCCTGCTCCGCATGCAAAGAATTCGGGCTGGCGATATAAACGGCATCCAGTTCGGAGCTTGCCGCCATGCTCTCCAAATCGGTAAACCGATGCGGGATGTCGAATTTCGCCGCGAATTCCTTCGCTTTCTCTTCCGTCCGGGAGTAGACCGCCGTCAAAGCAAAGTCCTCCGACTGACGCGCCGCCTGAATGAAATTTTCCGTGATCCAGTTCGTTCCGATAATGCCAAATCGTATCATAGTGATCTCCCCTTTGTTCATGTGCCTACCTACTATATTAATTGATATGGCAAGTTTCGCAAGTAAGAGAACTGGGAGTAGCGGAATGATAGGGAGGTTGTTGGCGGCGGATTGGCGCCGATGCCGCCAAGCGGTTGGCGGGCGATCGGTTGGCGGGCGGATGATTGATGAGCTATTGTTATGGGGCGGTCGGTTGGCGGGCGATGATATTGTAACTCCGTTTCATTCGCGTTTCGCATCATACGTAACTTCAGCACGCTCTATGGCATCACATGGCAGCGGTCTGACCGCTTTGGACAGTTCCGGCGGTCAGGTCCATTGGATATTATCCAATGTTTTTTCTATTGGAGGTGGAATATGCGGCCGTTCATTGGATTTCATCCAATAGAATCAGGCGAAAACGCGTGAAACGGCGAAAAATGGGCGAATCTATTGGATGTTTTCCAATAGAACCCCGGTATGAGCTCCAAATCTGCCACTCTCGTTGTACATTTTCCAATGGCGCATCATAATGACTTCGCGAGCGGTCGTTCCGTTCCAGAACGTTCCGGCCGGAATAATACGCGTTTCGACATATCTCAACGATTCGTAACGTCAGTTCCCCGGTTTTCGGCGGAACGGCATTGTCCGTTCTTGGTCGTCCTCACGCCTATTGCCTATCCCCAATTGATGAAGCAAGGCAAATGTGGTATAATCCAAAAGTATAAGCGGTTTAACTTTAATCCAATTCGCCGGAAAGGAGGAGATCTGCGGCTATAGTCAATGGGCTAAAATTTGAACCGCACTGCATACATATTGACCTCATTTTTATTGCCCTCATCCCTGTCAAGCCTGCGAGAATTCATCCTCAACATCTCGAATCTGCTAATCGTCTTTACGGTACTCACCATTCGAATCCGCTAATCGTCTTTACGATACTCACCATCTGGAATGTTCCGTTTCTTTCCCGCTTTATTTGATCGGCATCATGTTGTTATTGTGGCTGATCAACGCTTTCACATTTCCGATTGTTAAGGAGTTGAACGCAGTATGAACGATTTCAGATTAATACGAGGATCTATCATGCGAAGATTTGCTGTTGCCATGGCAATGATTGTTTTTCTAACGACATGTTACGCAGGAACGGGCTTTGCCGAACAAGGCGATCAGGCGGTTGTTGCCAATACCTCGCTACAGGCGGAAGATCAACCGGAAAGCACCGAGAATCAATCTGCGGAGATAGAATTATCCCAAGAGGCTCTTAGGCCCGATCAGAAAGTCATGAACATGATCGACGCGCTGAACGTAACGACTCTCGCCGATCGCGAATCGGTTGTATTGGCGAGACAATACTACAATAAACTGAACACGCCGCAAAAAGAGCTAGTAACGAATTTGCACTTGCTGGAAAAAGCAGAGGCCCAGATTTTGAAATTGTGGATCGATAGCGCAGAGATCGCCTCCCCTGTCGACGAGGGCCTGCTAGGCGTGCTTACCGATACATACGACGGATTGAACGACAAGCAAAAAAGCGTTGTTGCCAACGTGTACAAACTTGACCAGCTTCAAACGAAGCTTGATGAGTTAAGGGTCGTCAAAGAAGATAACTATAAAAAAGCGAAGCAGGCGCAAGCGGTTATCGAGCGGATGCAAGTATTAAAGCTATCCGACAAGCCTGCGGCGATCAAAGCCAGAGCGGCCTACGACGCGCTGACCGACGACCAGAAAGCGGTCGTCACCAATTACGGCCTGTTGAAGGAAGCGGAGAACAAGATTGCCGCCTGGGAAGGCAAACCGCTGCCGCATAAAGCGCCGGACAATATCGTCTATGCCGGCACGCGCTCCTCCGATTACGGCGTGAGCGGCCGGTGGCTGGGAACCGCCGACTGGCAGCATATTACCGATCAGATGGCCGGTTACTTCCCCGGCGCGCAGCCGACTTATATCTGGATTATCGGCAGATTGGACGAAGATGCGGGGATCGGCGGCACGAAACTCGAGTTTGAACAGCCCAATGACGGCGTCGATTACTCCGCCCTTAATATAAGCTTCGCTCCGCCTGCCAAGGAAGGCCATCTGTCTCACGAAGAGTATTTGAATTACTTCGACGAACACGGCATCAAGGTGTTCCTGCAAGTCGAATCCGGCTTTGCGGACATGAAAACGTTGATGGACTTGATTTTCGCCAAATATGGGCATCACGAGAGCGTCATTGGTTTTGGCGTTGACGTCGAGTGGTATTACGGCGTCTCCGAGGATGCAGGATTGCCGATTACCGACGCGTTAGCGAAGGATTGGGACGAACATTTGAAGTCGATTCATCCTACCTATCGTATGTTTTTGAAACATTACAACATACGCTGGCTGCCGCCGACATACCGCAGCGATATTCTGTTCGTCAACGACAGCCAGAGCATCGGCAGCATCGACGGAGAAGTGCCGGGGATGTATGACGATACGATGGGATTCATTCCCGAATTTAAGGTGTTTGCCGATTTTTTCTACCCCAATGATGTGTTGTACCAGATCGGTTACCGTAAGGACGCTATGTGGTACTATCCGCTGGACAAACCGGTTATCAAAAGTCTGAGCGAGCGATTGGCCGAAGCAACCCGGCAAAAAGCCGGCATTACTTGGGTAGACTTTACCGTCAAAGATCCGCTGACCTTCCCGGCATTGTTCAAGTCGGACCAAGAAGCCGCCGACGCGGTCAACACCTTGGTGGGATACCTGAGAAGCACGGGCAGCAATATGGTGGGCAAACGTTTTGCCGCCAATGGGGCGACCCTGACGGATGCCATGTATGTAGCGCGTCTGCGCGAAGTAGTGAACTCCCTTACCGAGGCACAGCGCGCATTATTGAATGAAAGCTATCTTGCAAATCTTATCAATCTCGAGCCAAAAGCGATCGACATCCGCATCGCTCATCTGGATACCGGCAACCTGCAAATCAAGGATAAAGGCAAAGCGGCCGGCATTCGAGCCGCCTACTCGGCACTTACTGCGGAACAAAAGGCGCAGGTAACCAATCTTCAGAAGCTCGTTGCTGCGGAGAACGTCTTGGCGTCCCTCAAAGAAGGTATCGGGAACTCCGGCGGCGGGTCATCCGGCGGGGGTTCGTCTAGCGGAGGTTCGTCCGGAGGCGGCAAAGCGGATGACGGCAAGTCAGGCGGAGATAACGGGGAAAATCCGGACAATCATGCAAATCAAGGCGGCAATCCCCGGGATCATGGCAGTACGGCCGGACAACAAAGCGGCTCATCCGACATAGAACTGACGGATATTGCCGGGCATTGGGCGCAAGCGTCGATCCGGGAAGCCGTAAACCTCGGAATTGTCAACGGATATGAAGACGGCACGTTCCGGCCGAACGGTCTGGTGACGCGCAGCGAATTTACGGCGATGTTGGCACGCGCGCTGCAATGGAAGGTAGAAGACAGCGGCTTAACGTTCGCCGACCGCGACCGAATTCCCGCATGGGCGTTGCCTTTCGTACGGCAAGCGGTAGAAGCGGGCATCATTATCGGGTATGAGGACAACACCTTCCGTCCGGCCCGCAAGATTGCCCGCATGGAAGCGGCCGTCATGATCGTGCGTTCGTTAGGCCTCAAGGCCGAATCGAAAACAGCGCTGCCCTATGCCGATGCCGATCTGATTCCGGCGTGGGCCGGTCCGTATGCGGCGGCGGCTCACGAAGCAGGTCTGATCCATGGCAGAGAAAACGGCCTTTTCGCGCCACAAGCGGACACCACCAGAGCGGAAGCCGTATCATTGATTCTAGCGATGTTGAGAAAGCATGAGAACTAGCAATCCGTGTATCGTCTGACGAAAGGCTCCTCCGCCGGGGAGTCTTCTTCTCTTTCGGGGGCCCTTGAATTTATGGTATTATTTTGGGTGAACACCGAGCTTCAAAACGATAAAGGAGTTTTCACTCATGAGTTCTAGTCCAAATATATCAACATCGTTCGCGCAGCGTGAAAAGGAAGGGCGCATCCTTATAATGACCTCGGTCGAAGCCGAGAGAGCAGCGGTAATGCGCGGACTCCAAGGCGACGGCAGGTTCGACGTCCTATTATCCGGCGTAGGGGCGGCCGTCGCCGCGGCAAGAACGGCGAAGGCGCTCGGCGCATCCGCCGGCGCGGACGGAAAGCCCGGTTACGGCTTGGTCGTCAACGCCGGAATCGCGGGCGGCTATGCCGGCCAAGCGAAGATCGGCGACATCGTGTTGGCCAGCCTCATCATTGCCGCCGATTTGGGCGCGGAGTCGCCGGAAAGATTCTTAAGCGTGGACGAGCTTGGATTCGGCTCGGCGCGCCTTCCCGTCGATGACGGCCTGGCGGGCCGCATCGTCGCCTCGTTGCAGCAAGCCGGGCTTCCCGTAAGAAGCGGACCGATTCTTACGGTCTCGACAACGACGGGCACCGCGGCAACGGCCGCGGAACTTGCGGCGCGCGTCCCCGGCGCGACAGCCGAAGCGATGGAGGGATATGGCGTAGCCGCCGCGGCCCTCGAATTCGGTCTCCCCATATTGGAGCTACGCGCCGTCTCCAATGCGGTCGGACCTCGCGACCGTTCGGCCTGGCGCATCAAAGAAGCGCTAAATGCGCTCGAAGCGGCAAGCTCTATTTTACCGGAGGTGTTATCATCATGAATATTGCTTTTTCCCCTTGTCCGAACGATACATTCGTATTTCACGCATGGGTGCACGGGCTCCTCCCCGGCGCGCCCAATCTTGACGTTACTTACGCCGATATCGATATTACGAACGGCCTGGCCGCAAGCGGCAACGGGCCGGAAGTGCTGAAGATCTCCTATGCGGCTTTGCCGTGGGTGCTGTCCGAGTACGCGCTGCTGCCGTGCGGCGGAGCTTTGGGGCGGGGCTGCGGGCCGCTGGTGCTGACCAAGAACAGCGCCGCAGACTCCCAGGACCCCTCCGTATTGTCCGGCCGCAGCGTCGCCGTTCCGAGCGAACGGTCGACCGCTTACTTGCTGTTCCGCCTATGGGCGGCGCAGAACGTGCCCGGCGGAGTCGGCAACATTGTCGTCATGCCGTTCCACGAAATTATGCCGGCGGTTCGCGACGGCGCGATCGACGCCGGACTGGTCATCCATGAAGCGCGCTTCACCTATCCGACATACGGGCTTTCCATGCTGACCGACTTGGGCAATTGGTGGGAAAGCGACACCGGATTGCCGATTCCCCTCGGCGCGATCGTTGCCCGCCGCTCGCTCGATTTGCAAGCGATCGCCGGCTGGACCCGCGCTTCGGTCGAATACGCATGGGCGCATCCGGAAGCGTCGCGCGAATACGTGTTAAGCCACGCTCAGGAGATGTCCCATGAGGTGGCGCAAGCTCATATCGGCCTGTATGTGAACGAATTTACGGCCGATTTGGGCGATGACGGCTATGCCGCGGTCGCCGCCTTGCTCGGCAGAGCCGCGCAAGAAGGGCTTGTGCCCGAAGTCGATTTGGCGTTATTGCGATAACGTCCGATACCGGCGCATCACATGCAACACTAGAGCATTAGGCTCGTGGTAATCCACGGGCCTTTGTTTATTCCGCCATTCGGTTGGTTAATCGTTTGAGTTTTTAAACATTTATGTATATAATGTATGTAAAATAACGAAGTGACGAATTCGCAAGTCGGTTCGCCAATTCAAGAATGGAGGAATGAGCATGAAATTAAAGGAAATTACGATTCAAACGTTTTGCCTGGATGCGATGAAAACCTTTTACTGCGAGCGCCTAGGGCTGCCTGCCAATGCAGATCGCCAAACTTCCTTTACGATCCGGATTGGAGAATCGGTTCTGACGTTTCAGGAGCATGCGGATGCCGATGCCGGTGCGGAGAACCCTTATTATCATCTTGCTTTTACCGTTCCGACCAATAAGCTTGCGGAGGCGAAGCAATGGCTCAGAGAGCGGGGAATCGATTTGCTGAAAGACGATCAAGGCCATGACGAATTTCATTTCCATTCTTGGAATGCGACCTCCGTTTATTTCGACGATCCGAACGGCAACATCATCGAATTCATTGCTCATCATACGTTTCATAATGCCGCGAACGAACCTTTCGAAGCGAAACATCTGCTTCGAATTAGTGAAATCGGCCTGCCCGTCGACCAAGTCTCCGAGGCGCTCGGTACGATAACCGATACATTCGCCCTCGAGCTTTGGAAGGGCGACGGGAAACAATTCGCCGCGATCGGCGATGCCGAAGGACTATTCATCGTCGTCGATAAACAAAGGCCCTGGTTTCCGGAAGGAAAGATGCCGGTCGTTGCAGCCGCCAAAATCGCCGTGCAAAGCGGCAAGTCCGGTTCGCTTCAACTTCAGGAAGGCCGCTACGAACTGATCAACGAATCGTAGAGCGTACACCGCCCCGTCGAAGAATCCCAGAAGGCCCCTCTGCAAGCGAATTACACGCCTGTAAAGGGGCCTTAACGATGCAAAATATGTATAGGAAAGCACCTTACCGCATTATTGCAGCTACAACCCTTTCTCAATAAAGTTTGCCGAAACCGGCTTCTTCCCGATTTCCCGCGACCATACCGACAATTGCCCGATATGGTGGATTTCATGGGCGATGATATGGCGCATGACTTCCCCCCAACGGTAGGTTGCCTCGCTTCCGTCCGCTCTCCGATCGTGAAATAGCCTTTGCTCCATGCTCTCGTCCCAAGAGGCCAGGAATTGCTCCACTTCCGGCCGGAATGCCGTCTCCAATTGGCGGACCCGTTCCAGGCTCCGATATTCGTCGAAATTTTCCTGAAAATCGTCTTTCCCTTGCAAAACGCGAATCCAACTCCACTCCACATCGACGATATGGAAGAGGGTATGCAAAATCCCCCCTACCCCGCCTGTGCGGACGCGAAGCAGTTCTTCCTCCGGGACGTCCTCGCACCACCGGTACCATTCTTCCCGAACTTGCCAATTATACCGAAAAAATAATAGAATAACGATCCCTCCGTTTTTTATTCCATCATAACGTCAAGTCACGCATTTTGTGAAGCGTCAATCCGCTCCATAAACCGGCGAACGTAAGACGGCGACACAGTCTGTCAATGGACGTTCCACCCGCAAATTCGATATAATAACGACTACGACATTGAATATAAAGGAGCTTTAAGTTGAAAAATCTACTCGTCACCGGATACCGCGCTCATGAGCTCGGCATTTACGGTTTTAAACATAAAGGGATATCTTATATTCGCCAAGCCATTGCGGCCAGACTGATCCCGCTTCTGGAAGAAGGATTGGAATGGGTCATTACTCCGGGCCAATATGGGGTGGATTTATGGGCATGCGAGGCGGCGATTGCGCTTAAGAAGCAATATCGGCAATTGAAATGCTCGATCATTACGGCCTACAACCAGCCGGAAGAACGATGGAACGAAGAGAAAAAGTCTTATTTCGAGCAAATCGTCCAACAGGTCGATTATTACGGATCGGTAAGCAACGGGCCATACAGCGGCAAATGGCAGTTTGCCGCCCGCGATGAATTGCTGTTTCGCAAGACGGACGGCATCCTGCTCGTATATGACGAGGAGGCCGGCGAAGCCAGCCCCAAATTCGTCAAGGAACGCGCGCTGAAGAAACAGGCGCAGGACGGTTATATTTATCTCAGCATCGGTTCGGAAGAAATCCAGACGATCGCGGACGAAGAGCAAAGCCGGGAATTCGGCGAATAATTCGAAGCTTTATTCCTTGCGCCAATCTTCTATTTTCCAAACTTGGGTCACCCAATCCGCATAGAACTCCGGCTCGTGGGAGACGAGCAGTATCGTACCCTCATAATCGATGAGCGCTTGCCGGAGCGCGGCTTTGGCGCGGACATCCAAATGATTCGTCGGCTCATCCAGCACCAGGACGTTGCTATCCGTCAGCATCAGCTCGCATAAGCGAACCTTCGCCTGTTCGCCGCCGCTCAGCGAATGCAGCGGTTGCCGAATATGCTTGTCGGTCAGCCCCGACATGGCCAGATTTTGCCGGATTTGCCGCTGCGTCAAATCGGGCCGCAAGGACCAGACCTGTTCAAGCGCCGTCGCCGAGGATGCCATATCCTCCTGGGCAAAATAAGCCGGCTTTACCCGTTCTCCCAATTGTACCGTCCCGCTCAAAGGCTCCATTAATCCAAGCAATGTTTTGAGCATTGTCGATTTCCCGATCCCGTTATAGCCGACGACGGCAATTTTGTCGCCGCGATTCACTTGAACGTCAATCGGCCCGAACAGCGGCTCGGTATAGCCGATTCGTATATTTCGCGCTTCGACGATCCGGCTGACGGGGGCGGCGTGAACGCGGAACGCAAACCGCGGCTGCGGCGCAGATGTCGGGCGATCGATGCGTTCGATTCTTTCCAGCGCTTTCTCCCGGCTTTTCGCTTGTTTCGCTTTGCGCACCTTGTTTTTTTGAATAAAACTTTCCAAGCGTACGATTTCTTTCTGCTGCCGTTCATACGCTTCCTGCAATTGCTGTCTACTCTGCTCGTAGTTACGGAGAAAGGACTTGTAATTCCCCGTATAACGCTTCAAGGATTGATGCTCCAAGTGATAGATCGCCGTTGTAATTTCATTCAAAAATCTTTCGTCATGCGACACGACCATATAGGCATGTTCATAGCTCTTCAAATACGTTGTCAGCCATTCGATATGCTTGTCGTCCAAATAGTTCGTCGGCTCGTCAAGCAGCAACACATGCGGTTCTTCCAACAAGAGCTTCCCCAGCAGCAGCTTCGTTCTCTGGCCGCCGCTCAATTCAGCCACATCGCGGTCCAAGCCGATCTCGATCATGCCGAGTCCGGCCGCAACCTCTTCCATTTTCGCATCCAACCGGTAAAAATCCGCTTGTTCCAGCATGCTCTGCAGTTCTCCGAATTGCGCGATCCATCGCTCCGCATGCTCGCCCGCCGCCATCTTCTCCGCCGCCAGCAGCATGCTTTGTTCGATCTCATACAGATGCGCAAAGGCGCTCTGTAAATATTGCCTCATCGTCGTACCGGCTCGCAGCTCGATATGCTGTTGCAAATAGCCGACCTTCGAATGAGGGTGCCATTCGACGTTGCCGGCATCGGGCAACGTTTCTCCGGCCAAAATGCGCAGCAAAGTCGATTTGCCGGCGCCGTTGCTCCCGACGAGACCGGCATGCTCTCCGCGCAGCAGCCGAAAGCTAATATTTCGAAATATCGTTTTGTCCCCGAACATATGGGTCACATTGTCTACAGTTAACATACTCATATCGTTCTCTCCTTTTCGCTTTGCATTCAAGCCAAACGAGAGAACAGCCGAATAAAGAGATCCATATTCAATTCGCGTAAAGATTGTATATACAACAAAAAATGGGCAGTGCGAACAGACGCCCTACCCATTGAATATAACGGTTCATTGCATGGAAGGAATCGCGTTCTTTATCTACTGTTCTTCGGTTGGCTTATCCCTGTAAATGGGCAGACTTCTCCCGTCTTAAGCCAAATCCCGTGTTAGAACAGTCGTTAAAAAGAACATTCCCTTTCCACCTCATTGAAAAATTTTGCGATACTTGCTAGAAGTATACCCAGATTCGGGGGGCGTGTCAAGAATTCCTCGTATCTCCCCTTTTTGTCGGTATCCCGCTCGTTAAGGAAAGATGGGGAAGCTACCCTTTTCACGTCAAAAAATCCTCTTCTTGGGAAGCGAGTGATCGCTTATCGACGAAAGCAAACGGACTTTCTGAACAAAAGGGATATCGACAAAAGGGAATGAAATAGAGTATATGCAACCACGGATTGTTTGGAAACTTCACCCTATACAATTTTCAATAAATATCATATGATATATATCAATTGGTATATATTAATGATCCAAGGAGGTCCGTCCATGCCGCCGAAAAAAAAGTTCGCTAGAGAACAAATTGTCGACGCCGCTTTCGAAATCGCCAAAACCGAAGGCATCGGCAGCATTACGATCCGCAAAGTCGCCGAGAAGTTGGGCAGTTCCATCGCTCCGATCTATGTCAATTTCGAGGATGTCGACGAATTGGTCCGGGAAGTGATCCATAAAATTGCCGACATGAGCCGGGACATGTTAATGCGGCATGCTACGGGAGATCCGTTCCGCGATATCGGCTTGGCCAGCCTGCGCTTTGCGAAGGAGTATCCGGCGCTGTTCCGGGATTTGGTCATGAAGCCTAATCCGCATATGCAAGATTACGACAACGAAATGGGCATTTTGCTCGAACAAATGAAGCGAGATCCTCAACTGGACGGATTTACCGGCGAGGAATTGAGAACGATTTTGCTGAAAATGAGAATTTTTCAACTGGGGCTGTCGGTCATGGCCGCAAACGGGCTTCTGCCGGAACATACGGATGAAGCATGGGAAATCGGCATGTTGGACAGCGCCGCGGCGGATGTGCTGACTGCCGCCCGTTTGCGCAAGAAAGGAGCGAGGGAATGAATCTGGATCTGGCTCAGGCGCGGATTGAGAATCATTTTAGAAACATGGTGCGGAAAGACCCTAACATTGTTAACGCCTATTTCCTGGTCCATTCGGATAAGCACGGCGTTCATTGGAATATGGCGGAAGGCGCTACCGGCAACTTGCCGGCGAACGCGCAGCAGCCTTACTATATCGCAAGCGTCACCAAATTGTTTACGTCCGTTCTCGTCGCGATGTTGGAAGAGGAAGGCAGAGTCTCCTACGAGGATCCGATCGACCGCTATATAGAGCCGGAACTATTGCATCGGCTGCATGTATATAAGGGTAAAGAGTATACGCATGAGATCAAAATCAAACATTTATTAAATCATACTTCCGGGCTGCATGATTTTTTCCTGGATAAGCCCAAATCGGGGAGAGCGATGCTCGATCTCCTCGTCGACGAACCTTCGCGCTTTTGGTCTCCGCAAGAAGTTGTTTTATGGGCCAAAGAGCATTTACAGACCCGTTTTCCGCCGGGGAAAGGATTCCATTATTCGGATACCGGATATCATTTGCTAGGATTTATGATTGAGACAGTTACGGCGATGCCTTTGCATGAAGCATATCGACACTATATTTTTCAGCCGCTTGGAATGGTCCATTCTTATATGTCGCACCATTCCGAACCGATCGGGAGAAACGAATACCCGACCGCCGGCGTCTATTCGGGTACGGTAAATGTGGCGCACTACCCAAGCGCCAGCATCGAATATGCGGGAGGGGCCATCGTTTCTACATCCGAAGATTTGCTGAAATTTATGAAATCGTTGGCGAAGCATGAGATCATCCGGAAAGACAGCTTCGAGAAAATGAAGGATTGGTCGAAGTTTATGCTCGGCATCGATTACGGATACGGATTGGCGGCGTTTCGAACCGTTCCCGTTCTTATGCCCCAAAGATATAATGTATGGGGAAATTTCGGCTACTCCGGATCGTTCAGTTTCTATCACCCGGCGCTTGACAGCTATTTCATCGGCAGTTTAAACCAGTTTCGCTATACGCGCAAAGGAATTCGCTTGATGGGCAAAGCGATCGATACGCTATTGAAAATGAACGGGCGTCATTCGCAAGCAAATAAGCCTGCTCCTCTATGAACGGAAGGAACAGGCTTTTTGGCCGATCGTTTATTTCCCGCAGCACTTCTTATACTTCAATCCGCTGCCGCAAGGACAAGGCTCGTTGCGGCCGATCTTCTTCGAGGCAATCTGCCCATTGACCAACACCTGAAAAGGTGCCTTCGTTGGCCGTTGACCGGAGGGTACGGATATCTCCCCCAATTCCATCGCAGTATGTCCGGCGTTCCTCCACAATCTCGTATGATTATGGATATCCGTGATCAGAGAGACGACTTTCTCCGCTTGCTTCATCGTATCGAATATAATATCTCTTCTCTCAAACTCGTAAATAATGTCCTGCAACGGGGCTTCCATCGAGCAAGCGAGTTGGACATCGTCAATTAAATATTCCACCATCTGTTGATCTTTGCACAAATGTTCGGAAACATATTTTTTCAAAGCCGTTAGTTGCGGGGTCATTTCGAAATATTGGTCGTCCGCATATTTAAGAAACTCGCTCTTGGGCGGAATGTAGAAAGGCTTCCCTTCTCTGTTGTGCAGAAACGTTTCAAGATCCCCTTTCTCTTCGACGCTCATTTCCACAATATGCCCGTTCTCATAGTAGAAGACCTGCTCTCTGGCGAGAAACTCGTCAAGATAACGATCCAGTTCTTGCTCGGTCAGTTGTTCGCTATTTTGCTCATTGAAAATGTCGACCAACTTCTTCGGTTGAATAGCGCCATATAGATGGCTGGCCGCTAGTATATATTGATACACGAGTTGACGTCTCGCGCGCGATTTCGCGAATGTCTCGGTATTTAGCGCGGCGTACGCGGCTTTCACTTCGTCAGGCATAACCAAGTAAAACTTATGATCGGTAAAATAGCTGAACACCAGGCCCCTGTCTAAAAAATGACAATAATCTCCGTACGGGATGGTATTGTTTTGGATCGGACCATTCACCAGAGATTCAAACAGCTTCCACTCTTGGGGACTCGCAATATATAAAAAAGATTCTAAAAGATCAGGGGCGGTAATATATTGCACGAGCGCATCGACCAGATCTTCTTTGTTCATCTTGGAACGTCCGGCTGCGCCGTATTCGGATGCAAGCGCGGCAAGTCTCGCCTTCGTCAGGCTGCGAAGAGCTTCCGGCAAACGGGTCATTATATCGCCAATAATGGCATGTTGAATGTTTTTTTGTTCATATAAACTATTGTAATCTATCATTTGGCACCTCTCTACTTTTAAATCCGTTAACACTACCTTGTCTACATTATACATGAAAATAACCCGCTGTGCTGTGTTTGGAAACGGAGACGTTTGCTTGAGAAGGCCGGGTTTTCACTCTTCCGAAGGCAAATAAGGGATCGTAGGTCCGCTCGACTCATCTTTTCGCCCTTTTTCCCGAAACTAAAGGCTCTACGGTCCGCCAAACCCACGACAACGACGCGGCGCCTCCAATATAAAAAGGGATCGGAAAATCGATCCCTCCATGGTTACACCATAACTTTGCAAATATTGTTCGTAAATTCAAGCGGATCGTTGATCGGCAATCCTTCAATCAAGAGCGCTTGATTGTACAGCAGATTCGTGTACAAAGCGAACTTCTCTTTATCTTTCTCATAGGCGTCTTTTAACGATTGGAACACCTCATGATTAATGTTGATCTCAAGCACTTTGTCCGCTTTGACGTCTTGCCCGTTCGGCATCGCCTTCAGCACTTTTTCCATCTCGATCGATAACTCGCCTTCCGTAGAAAGGCATACGGGATGGGATTTGAGACGTTTGGACGCTTTTACGTTCTTCACTTGCTCCGACAGGATGCTCTTCATCGATTCGAAGAGATCCTTATTGCTTTCTTCTTCCGCACCGGCCTGCTTGTCGTCCGCCTCCGTCTCGATGCCGAGATCGCCGCTCGAAACCGACTTAAACTCTTTCTCTTTGTAGGTCATAATCATCTTGACGGCAAACTCGTCGATATCGTCCGTGAAATACAAGATTTCATAGCCTTTATCGGACACGAGCTCGGTTTGCGGAAGCTTCTCGATCCGTTCGATCGATTCTCCGGAAGCGTAGTAGATGAACTTCTGGTCTTCCGGCATTCTCGATACGTATTCGTCCAGCGTAACGAGCTTCTTCTCTTTGGAAGAATAGAACAGCAGCAAATCTTGCAATTCTTCCTTATGCGTTCCGTAATCGCTGTATACGCCGAATTTCAGTTGTCTGCCGAAAGCATTGTAGAACTTCTCGTATTTCTCACGGTCGTCTTTCAACAAGCTGAGCAATTGGCTTTTGATTTTGCTCTTAATATTTTTGGCGATTAGCGTCAATTGGCGGTCATGCTGCAACATTTCCCGAGAAATGTTGAGCGACAAATCTTCGGAATCGACCATCCCTTTGACGAAGCTATAATAATCGGGGAGCAAGTCCGCGCATTTGTTCATGATCAATACGCCGTTGGAATAGAGCTCCAGCCCTTTCTCATACTCTTTCGTGTAATAATCGAAAGGCGTATGCTCGGGAATAAACAAAATCGCGTTATATACGACCGCTCCGTCCGCTTTTATGTGAACATGCGTAAGCGGATTGTCGAAGCCGTAGCGTTTTTCATGGTAAAAGTTTTCGTAATCCTCTTGCTTCAGCTCGTTCTTGTTTTTGCGCCAGATCGGCACCATGCTGTTGATCGTTTGTTCTTCTTCGTATTCCTCGAATTCGTTCTCGCTGCCTTCTTTCGGGCGCTGCCCTTTCACATCCATCTTGATCGGATAACGGATAAAGTCCGAATATTTTTTGATGATTGATCTCAAACGGTATTCTTCCAAATATTCGTCGTACTGGTCGTCTTCCGTATTTTCTTTAATATGCAGCACGATTTCCGTTCCGACCGAATCCTTCTCGCTTGGCACGATCGTATAACCGTCTGCGCCCTCGGATTCCCATTTGAACGCTTCTTCGCTGCCTATAGCTTTGCTGACTACCGTCACTTTGTCCGCAACCATGAACGCGGAGTAGAAGCCGACGCCGAATTGGCCAATAATATTATGGCCGTCTTTGGCTTCGTTCTCGTTCTTGAACGCCAAGGAGCCGCTCTTTGCGATGACCCCCAAGTTGTTCTCCAGTTCTTCTTTCGTCATCCCGATCCCTGTGTCGGTAATGGTCAACGTTCTGCTCGCCTTGTCGGCAGCTACCTTAATATAATAATTCTCCTGATTAAACTCCAGATTCTCATCGGTCAACGCTTTGTAATAGATTTTATCGATCGCGTCGCTCGCATTCGAAATGAGCTCTCTTAAAAAGATTTCCTTCTGCGTATAAATCGAATTGATCATCATTTCCAGCAATCGTTTCGATTCCGCTTTGAATTGCTTTTTGGCCATGTGTGCAAGTCTCCTTTCCATACATTTAGCACTCCCACATCCAGAGTGCTAATTCTTCTTTTTATATAACATATATTGATGGGCAATGCAAGACGAGGCGGGGAATTTAACTTTGGCACTTTCCTTTTTCCGGACCGTTTGTCCGCTTGTATTCCATAACAAAAGCCGCACCCTTGGCTTCTCCTCCTGGGTACGGCCTTCGCATATTACAATGATTGCTGGCGTTGAATGAATTGCTCCACATCCGCTACGCTGGGCACGCTGCTTGCTCCGCCGATTCGTTGCGTCGCGAGCGCCCCGCAGGCGGAAGCAAACTGCAGACATCGCTCGGGCGAGTCCCCGTTTAGATAACTATAGATGAAACCGGCATTGAACGAATCGCCCGCTCCCGTCGTATCGATCGGAACGACGTTAAAGGCAGGCATCTGTATACATTCGCCTGACGGCGCTCGATAAAGCGCTCCTGCGGCGCCTCGTTTGACCGCTGCCGCTCCGTTTCCTTCGGGCAATTGTTCCAAGGCTTGCTCCGGCCGCTCCGCACCGTAAATCCGGTTCAATTCCACTTCGCTCGGTATGAATAACGTCGTCCACGGAAGCAGCTCGTTAATTTGGTCCCGGTGCCATTGTTCGTCGATATCCCATCCGGTATCGAACGAGGTGCTGATTCCGCGCTGTACGGCTTCCCGGAAGACGTCGCTCCAATGGTCCCTCATCGTTCGCTGCAAATAATAGGAGCCGAAATGGATGTGGTCCGCCTGCTCGTACATTTCCTGCGGAAGATGTTCGGGCGACAGTTCGGAAATCGCCCCCATATACGTCAGCAAGGCGCGATCTTGCTCGGTGGAGAGCGACAACGTCACGCCGGTTTGCCTATTCGGATCGACCACGACATACCTCGTATCCACCTTCATCTTTTCCAACGCTTCCAAACAAAATCGCCCGTAATGATCGTCGCCGACGACGCTGACGAAGTAAACCTGTTGCCCGAGCCCGGCCAAGCCGCACGCCGTTATGGCGGAGGAGGAGCCGAGAACCATGCTGAAGCCGGAAAGGAGCTTCTCCTTATTCCATTCCGGCATGACGTCCTCCCCGGTCATAATCAAATCCACGTTCAATTCTCCAAGCACGAAAATATTGTTGGCCATCGCTATCCCTCTTTTTTGCACGATTCTATTTCAATTCCGGAATATAGTCTTTCTCCGCTTCGTACATTTCTTCGAACATCGCCTTGATTTCGTCCAAAGAGCATACGGCCGCCGTGAGCGGATCGATCATCAGCGCATGAATCGCCATCTCTTTATCCTTGTTGAGGACGGCGGATACGGCGAGTTCGAAGTAAGACATGTTGCTCTTGCACAATGCCGCCAAATGCTCCGGCAGCCTGCCGAAATGCGTCGGATGGACGCCGTTGCGGTCGACCATGCACGCCACTTCGACGATGCCGTCGCTTGGCAAATTGTCGATCAGCCCCGTATTCGGCACATTGCCGTAAATGACGCGCGGCGTGTTGTTGACTACCGCATCGATAATGACAGCAGCATATTCATTCGATGACGTCAAATCGAGTTCCTGCTCTCCCGATACTTTCTCCATAATGTTGCGGTCGTTCTCCGCTCTCCAGGTCGGCCAGTTGTTCGCATAGAAGCCTGTGCCTCCATTATAACCGACACCGCAATGACGGTCGATCAAATCTTGGCGCTTGCGGTAATACGGAATATATTCCGAGAAGTGGCCGCTCGATTCCGAGACGAACATGCCCAAGTGCGCCATCGCGTCCAAACGGACCGGGTCCTTTTTCAACAATTCCGGATCCTTCATCTTTTCTTTTAAGACGGGGTACATGTCTTTCCCTTGATGAGTCAGTTCGACAAACCACGACATATGATTGATGCCTCCCGCTCTCCACTTCAACTCCTCATACGGCACGCCCAAATATTCCGCAAGCTGCGAAGAAGTATTTTGAATCGAGTGACATAATCCGACGACAGGCACGGAAGTCGATTTGACGGTCGCCAGCGTTACCGCCGACATCGGATTCGTATAATTCAATATGATCGATTGCGGGCAATAACGCTCGATATCTCTCACGATTTCAAGCCATGCCGGAACCGTACGCAATGTTTTGAACAGGCCGCCCGGCCCGAGCGTGTCGCCGATGCATTGCTTGACGCCGTATTTCAAAGGAATCTCGTATTCATACTTGACCGTCTGCAGACCGGCCACTTCGATTTGGTTAATGACAAAATCCGAACCCGGCAGCACTTCCTTGCGATCGAGAGATGCGACGACCTTCCACCCGTTGTTCTTGACGGAGATCACTTTTTCGACAAGTTGCTTGGCAATTTCAAGCCGTTTCGCATCGATGTCGATCAAACCGATCGTCACATCTTCCCCCAACCCCGGAATGTTCGCAATATCGACAACGATGTACTGCGTAAAGGCGCTGCCCGCGCCTACAATGCTAATTTTCGTCATGTCCATCCTCCTCATCCTTGAACCCTTCTTTTTTTGGGCACAAATTTGATTTGTTTTGCGTCATTTTTGCCCCAAACTTTATACTTAGATTCTATCGCTTCGCCTTTTTTCTGTCAATGAGAAAAATTGCGTAATGGTCGTGTTTTTCAACATTTTAGAAACTCAAGGTTTATTGATTTGTTAGGAAAACGTTTGGGTAAAAGAAAAAAACTCCTTGCGGAGTTTCGATTTAATCGTTGCCATCAAAGTTTGTGGAAGATTGCCTTATTTTCAATTCATAGGGAAGAAGCACTTTGACGGGGATGTTGCTTCGTTCTTCCAAATAATCCGCAAGCAGGCGGGCGGCGGTCAGGCCGATTTCGTACTTCGGCACATGAATCGTCGATAAGGGAGGGGAGGTATACTGCGATAAGTCGATATTGTCTACGCCGACGAAAGCCATGTCCTGCGGAATGCGAAGCCCGTGTTCGGATGCGGCGCGCATCGCGGCGATAGCCATCACGTCGCTGGCCACGAAAAAGGCGGTCGGGATCGGCCCTCCCTGTTCCAACAGCCGTTTCATCGATTCATAACTGTTCTCGATTTGCCAGTGGGCGTCGATAATCCATGCTTCGTTCAGCTCCAGGCCGGCCTCCATTAAGGCGTAATAATAACCGCGAAATCTTTTTTCCCGACGAATGTTCTTCGACAGGCCGAGGCCGCCGATAAAGCCGATTTTGCAATGCCCTTGCGATATGAGATGGTCGACCGCGGTCTTGGCGGCGGAGATGCGGTCGTAAGAGACGGTTGGAATCGTCGGATCGTTCAGATCGACGCCGACGATGACATTCACGTTCTTTTTGAAATATTCATACAGTTTGCTGTCAATGCCTTCAACGATGATCAAGCCGTCGACGCGGATGTCTTTCATCACTTTCTGTTTGACGGCAGGGTTCTGCAGCTCGTCGATCGTATGAAGATACGACAATTCATAGCCTCTTTCCGCCAGTCCCTGCTGAATGCCCTTGACGACAAGCGAAAAATAAGGATTCGAGAAGTTCCCCTGCGGCACGGAAAGGATGGCGCCTGCTTTTTTGCCGGAGGATGGAGGCAAATCCTCGCCTTTGACGAGCTTCCTGGCCCAAACGTTCGGTTTATATCCCAGCTCTTCGACCGCTTTCCAAATTTTGTCCCGGGTCGCCGCGCTGACAACTTTGCTGTTGTCGTTATTGATGACTCTGGACACGGTGGAAATGGATACGCCTACCCGTTCCGCGATATCCTTTAATGTCGCCATAATACCAGCTCCTTCGGACACATCGATTGCCCAAACGTTTTACTGATGTTCATCATATCCATTTTTCTTCTTTCTTGTCAAATGGGGCGGGCGGTCAATTTGATAGATGGTTTGTAATGCGGTTTTATTCATTTCGATCGAATGTTTTCTAGACTCGGAGACCGATCATTGGAATATGTCCAATGACATTGGCAATTTCATGGTAAAAAACGGGGCTTCGTTGGAAATGATCCGACAGATTCAAGCCGTTTTTTCGTTTTTTAGCCGATTTGAGAAGTTTTTATTGGACAGATTCCAATGAAACGACGCATGATGCAATGTATAAGGATGAGTCGTTGGATCAATTCCAATGAACGGACGGAAAGCAGGTCATTACCGGGGGCGTTGTCAGGAACTTAAACTCCGTAAGTTTAAAAAAGACCGCTGAAGACGCATCTCCAGCGGTTGAATCGGAAGCTCAAAGAAAGGTTACATGTCACCTCCCCAATCTGCGTAATTGGTACAGTCTTGGAGATTAGATCAGTTGTACGTATCGGATGCAAGTTTCAAGCCTGCGTGCGAACGCTGGGGGGCCACCTTGTACAAAATACAACATTTCGCGCCTTCTTCTTACGTCCATGATGGCCATGTTGTAGTTTATACAACTTTTTGGGGTCAAAACGGGCCATCTTGCCGCTTCACTTGAGATTATGCTGCACAATGTGCAACATAGCGGCCCATGCTGCCTTTTCATCCCTCAGTATGTTGTATTCTTACAACTTGTGCGTGCAGCCCCGAGTCGAACTTCACTGAATGAAACGCACTAACCCGCATTCCAGTTCGCAATCATGCCTCTGGCCATCTCCATATCGGCTTCTTTCCCGGTGACTAGCGCGAATTTGGCTGCCAGCGCCGGGTAAGCAGCCCATTGTTCGGCAATATGTTTATGCATGCGCGGCCGTACCTTGCCGCCCGCCTTCTCGTACCGCCGGAGCAAATCCCGAAGCCCTTCTTCGCCGAAGAGAGCATAGTAGATGACAAAATCTTTACCCGGATCGGCAACTTCCGCCTCCGTCCAATCAATGAATCCCGTCACGCGCTGCGTCTCGTCGACGAGAATGTGAGGCGGATGCAAGTCGCCATGGTTCAAGGTGGAATGTTCGGGCCAATAAGAATCCGTCGCCAGCCAGTCCGACCATCGTTCGTGCAGTTGATCTGGGATCGTGAAGCTGCGCTTAATCTCCTCGATATTGTCGGCGAACGCCTTGCGGGCTTCTTGCGGCGCTTTGACGCGAATGCCCGCCTGGGCTGCCGCATCATGATCGGTATGATGCAGCGCGGCCAAAGCTTCGGCGAGCGAATCGAAGAAAACATCGGTGAGCGACTGCTGCTCATATCGCCAAACGTATCCGCCGCCCGCCGGATCTACCGTCGCGATCGGCTGCCCTTCAAGCAATGGGTACGCAATCAGCTCCGGCGTAACAATGCGCCAATCCGGCACATCGACCGGAAGCCTTTCTCCTACCAGCTTAAGCGCTTTATGCTCATTGTCCGCCCGCTCCCATACATCGGAACGCCTCGGCTTGCGGAGCACCCATGGCTTGCCGGCTTCATCCGCCGCGAACGCGACGAGGAAATCCATCCCCGACTCGTTGATTTCGACTCCTTCGGCTTTCAACCTTAGCCCATGTTGCGCTGCGGCGAGCAGCAATTCATTTATCGTCGATTGATTGGAATGTAATCTTGTCATTCGAACATGCACTCCTTTTATTCAGAAAAATAAAAAACACAGACGCATCGCCGCCTGTGCTGTTCGTAATCGAAAAAAGGAATATCCTCAACCGAAGGTTCATTCATACGCAAACCAAGAAGACGACTTTCCCCGTATTGTTTACAGAGACAGAGAAAGTCTTCTCCCGCACATATAAATTAACAAAAGTTCCCGTGGATAGGCATACCAATCTCGATTACTCCGCGCACAAGCAGAGTGACATAGCAAATTTGCAATGATTTGCATTAGTTGCTTAATCGAGAATGATCTATCACACGCGACCCTCCATTCGGTAAATTACAAGTACTATAACATGAGTGACATTTTATTCGCAAGCATTGATATGATTAAGGCTGATTCATAGTCAATTCCCATTGTAAATAAGGATAGGTTTGGTTCTCCTTCATCCCCCATATGCCGGGGAAAAGCCAACCGGCAAATGTCCCGCCTTTCTTCATCTCTGCGGTCGTCTTAGGCGTCCCTTTGCCCGTATCTGATTGTTTCGACACCTCTTGATCATAATAGGAGTCTGTCACGGACCCCGAATTTGTGCCGATCAACCCGCCTCTGTCGACAGCGCTGCTGCTAATCAATCCGGCGGCATACGAGTTGATGACGCGTCCTCCACTCTCATTATTACCCGCCAAACCTCCAACGGAAACCGTTCCTCCTACCACTTCTACGGTAGAATAAGAGTTTTCAATGGTGCCATAATTGCTTCCGACAAGGCCGCCGAATTCTCTATGGTTGGCTTCCGCCCTCCCAATCGCAAACGATTGGGAAATCGTTCCGCTATTCACACCCGCTAACCCGCCGGCAGCCAAAACGTTCATTGAATCAAGACGAATATCGGCCGACGATTGTTGCACAACGGCGCCCGATTCTATGATCCCTATCAATCCGCCGGTATAAAAGACATCTCCCTTTACAACGCCTTGCACATGAACGTTCTTTACCGTGCCGCCCCCCATAACGCTGATCAAGGAAGATGAGTTTATGCCCCCCTTCACGTTGACGCCGACTAATCTAAGGTTTTGAATGCGCGCTTGCCCGGCTGTCACCCCGAACAGCCCAATGTTACTAATACCTCCGGGATTATCGATGAACAGATTGCGAATCGCATGATTACGGCCGTCGAACGATCCGGTAAACGGACGATCGGCGCTTCCGATCCCCGACCATCCCGTTCCGGTATAATAATCCGTGCCCGCAAAGTCGATATCCGCTCCAAGAACAAAACTTGCGTTCAAATGATCGCGGACACGATCTAGCTGCGCGGCCGTCTTGATGACATACGGATCGGTTTCCGTACCGCTTCCGCTGTCGAAAGATTTGACTGGGATGGGATTGCTGCGCACGCTCACATTGCCAGCAGTAAACGTAAGAACGACCTCCGAGGCATCGCCGCCCGTCAAGCCAAGATCCGCGAAAGCAGCGATACCTTCCATCGCTATGGCTGTCGTCATCCCAATCAATGCAGCGTTCCCTTCAGAGACCTGAGCCTGAACGATAAAAGGGAAGAATTTGGTCAGATTGCCGTAAGCGTCTGTTAAGCGGATTACCGGCTGCACATCGAACGCCTTGCCTTGGACCGCGCCGCTGGGTTGTGTGGCGATTTGCAGCTGTGCGAAATCGGAAACCGTTGGAGTTATAACGATCATTGCAGACAGAGAGACTCCTTCTACTGTAAATGACAATATTTGCGGCATCGCATGATGCAGCGCAAGTTGGGCCTCCGCAACGCCGTTCGTGAATTCAACGTCCACCGATGGAGACGCGCTTGCGATCGGCGCGCCGTTCCAAGCACCGAAACTGCCGTCCGGAGCGGCGGACATTCCCGACAGCTTCACAGTTTTGCGTCCGTTGAGATGGGAAACGATTTGACCGTCCTTATCTCTGACTGCAAAGCGCAACGTACTTGCCGCGCCCGCCTGCGGCGAAACGTTATCGACGCTTACCTGAAGCATGTACTCTCCCGGACTCGTAACCGTAACCGGAATCCTTGCGTTGAAATCGCCATAGGTGACCGCGATCTCGGTCATGCCGTCGCCAACGGAGGTTACGAGTCCGGCGCCCACCATAGCTATACTCTCATCTCCGCTCGACCAGAACGCCTCGGCTGTGACATCCCGGCTCGTTCCGTCGCTCCATTGCTCCGTCAACGTAATCTGGAGTTGCAGGCCAAGAGCGGCAAACGCGATAGAATTCGGGATATATTCATAACCCGTTACCGTTGGCTCCTCGATCACATCGACCGAAACCGGGATGCTCGCTGTAAATTCGCCGTATTCAACCGTAATATAAGTCGCTCCGTTACCGATAGGGGCAACCCGGCCCGCTTCCACCGTCGCTACATTCTCGTCCCCGCTCGACCAAGAAGCATCTGCCGTAACATCCCGGCTCGTTCCGTCACTCCATTGCTCCGTCAACGTAATTTGGCGTTGCCAGCCAAGATCGGCAAAAGCGATGGATTCCGGGGCGTACACATATCCCGTAACCGTCGGCTGCCGGCCGGCCTCGACCGAAACGGGAATGCTCGCTGTGAAATCGCCGTATTTCACAGCGATACGAGTCGTTCCGCTGCCGGACGAAGTCACGAGTCCCGCGTCGACCTTTGCAATGCTCTCATCACCGCTCGACCAAGAAGCATCAGCCGTCACGTCACGGCTCGTACCATCGCTCCATCGCTCCGTCAACGCAATCCGGATTTGCTCGTCAAGTCCGGTAAACGCGATCGATTCCGGGGTATACACATACCCCGTAACGCTAGGCTTCGGTTTTCCCGGTCCGGGAGACGAATCCGGCGCGGAAGAGGATGAGGTTGAACTCCCCGAAGAGGGACCGGGTCTGCCCTGTTTGATGATCCCTTCGCCAATGATCGTCACGCCCGCGTGAAGAATCGCTTGCTCAACCGTCGTTCCTTTGGCCAAATAGACGATTACCCCTGTAACTCCCTTTGCAGCCTCCAGTTTCATAATGTTCCCCGTCAACAATTCAATTCCAAGATTGCTGCCGTTAATGAATACGTTGTCGAAGTTTCCCCTCAACAGCACTTTGCCCTCTTTTGGCATATCTTCGGAAATGCGTAGGGAAACGAAACCTTGACCGGTAAGATCGTTTTCTTCCAAAATGGCGTCAGAATGTACAATCGTTTCGGCAATCGACGTTTCTCCGATAGCTGCGATCCGTACGGCTGCTCCCTGCTTCCGCACGGTCAGTTTCTCCAGTTTCGAATCTTTCACTTCAACGCTGTTCCGTCCTCCGCCGCAAACGACGGTCTCTCCCTCCGCCGTAACGCCTTGCAGCGCAACGCTGCCCTCGCCAACGGACTCCGCAATCGTCAAGCTCCCTTTGATCCTCGTATTTTGCAGCGTAACGCCGGCCGCCGCAATGACGACATCGCCTTCAACCGTTCTCTCTCCTGAAGACGGCCCGTATGTACCTGCTTGATCAAATCGGAGTTGCGCTTCATCTTGATCTTTGGCCGCCACCGCCTTCGCCAGCCGATCCAATGAAACGACCGCTTCCGCGCGAGTCAATTGTTTCTGCGGGCCGAAGGTGCCGTCGGGATATCCTTGCATCCAGCCCATCGCCACCACGTCCTGTATTCGACCCGCACTCCAAGCGGGGATTTCGTCGCGAAACGCCATGCCCGCCTTTCCGTCCTCACGATCCTTCTCTAGCCGATCCGCTCCCACTCTGCTCAGAATGACCGCCGCCTCTTGCCTGCTGATCGGATCGTCAGGCTTCAGCGTCCCGTCCTCGTAACCGGTAATATATCCCGCCGCCACGGCCGCGGATACGGCCGGTACATACCATGCGTCGGAAGACATGTCTGTGAAGCGAGCATCCGCCTGCTCCCGGTATGGAGCAATATGGTGAATCAGCGCAATCCATTCCGCCCTAGTAATCGGTCGATCAGGTCGAACTGAGCCGTCGGGATATCCTGAAATCCACCCTTTTTCCATCCATTCGCGCAAAGCGGTTTCCGCCCAGTGGCCGTCAATATCCGACGAGCCTTTCGCCAAAGCCCCGTACACAGGGAAAATAGAAAATAGAAGCGTACAAATGACGACCAAAGCGACCGTGCGACGAATTCGTCCTGTATACCGCATAAGCATGAAGTTTCCCCCTCAATAAATTCAACAAAATTCGCAATGATCCCTCAATTATTATAAATCAAATCGTCATATAAAAAATCTACCCCCGGTATAGAAAGGTAGATTTTTTTTTTACTTATCGATAGTTTTTTGAAACAGCCCCATTCATCCTTTGACAGAGCCGGCCACTACACCGTCAATAATATTTTTCTGCATAATCAAATAGAAAACGACCAAAGGCAGCGTCGCCAACACGAGCATCGGGAAGAACGAAGTCCAGTTGGTAGAGAAAGGGCCAACGTTCTTGTATACTTCCTGCAGCAGCACGGCCTTTTTAGGATCCTGCAAGAACAACAACGGTGTCATAAAATCATTCCAGACCGCAAGCGCATCGAGAATGGCCACCGTGGCTACAATCGGTTTCAATAACGGAAAGACGATGTTCCAAAACATACGAAAAGTTCCATAACCGTCAATGGCGGCAGCTTCTTCCAACTCTACCGGCACCGTACCGATAAACCCTTTGAACAAATAGATCGAAAGAGGGAGATTGATACAGAATACGCTGATCAAAATGACGCCCGGCAAAGTGTTCATCAGTTGCAGTCCGGCAATGATTTTATATAACGGGATAATGGCGATCTGAAACGGGATAATGAGACCGACCATGAATATGGTAAACATCCACTTGTATATTTTTTTGTTGCTTCGAGCGATCACATAAGCCGCCATGGAGGAAACAACGATCAGTAGAATAACCGCGAAACCGGTAATGATCAGGTTGTTCATCAACGCTCGCGGGAAATTCATCGCGGCAAGGGCGTTGCTATAGTTGTCGAACGTCAAGCTCCTCGGCAACCCTAGCGGACTGGCAGCAGCTTCATCGGGAGTTTTGAAGGTCGTCACGATCAAATAATAGATGGGGACCAGCATGACAGCTCCAATTAGGGCAAAGAGAAGGTTTACGGATACATTCCCGATTTGTCGTTTGTTTATCATGATAGCCGCTCCTCCCATTTATTCAACAAGAAGGTAATGATCTTCGTCATGACAAATACGATGACAAAAAACACGACGGCAATGGCGCAGGCATAAGCGTTCCGCCCGGTATTGAATCCTTCTCGAATCATCGTTGTCATAATCGTTTCCGTCGCATAGCCGGGGCCGCCTTTGGTCATGGCAAAAATGACGTCGAACACTTTCAAGCCTCCGATCAAGCTCATCAGAATATTAAAGGAAGCTGCAGGATAAAGCAGCGGCAAAGTTATGCGCCGAAACGTCTGCATTTTGCCGGCGCCGTCGATCTCGGCGGCTTCATACAGCGATGCGTCAATGCTTTTCAAATTAGCGATATAAATGACCATGCTCCACCCTGTCCATTGCCAGACCTGTGTCGACAAAACGGAATATAATGCAATCCTGTCGTCGCCCAACCAATTGACCGGATCGCCTCCGAAAAACTGCACGATATTGTTCAAGAGCCCATAATCCGCCGAAGTCATAATGTACTGGAATAAATAACCGACAACCAGAACGCTCAGGACGGCAGGGAAAAAGAAGATGGATTTCACGATGCCGGACATCAACCGGTTTCGATTCAGCAGCACCGCAAATACAATCGACAGCGCGTTTTGCACGATGGTGATGACCAGTGCATAGATGATGGAATGTTTAATGGCTGCCATGTTCTTCATATCCGCAAATAATTGCGTATAGTTATCGAGGCCGACAAATTGAAAGTTCGGTTTGTAAACCGACCAGTTCGTCACGCTATAGGCAAAACTCATCATCGTAGGCAAAATAAAGAGCATTACGAAACCGATAAAAGCCGGGAGTATCATCAACAGAAAAGTTCGATCTCTTCGCTTGGCAATCACTTCTGTTACTCCACCCTTTCCAATGAAGTGCTAGAACAAACCGGAGTGCGGAGATTCGCAATCCGGTTTGTTTTTTTGTTTATTTCGGCTTATTCCAACGTTTTCCGCATCGTATCATTGATGTTGTCGGCATCTTCCAAAGCCTGTTTCACCGTTTTCATACCTGCAAGCACTTCTTGCAGCGATTTGCCGTATCCTTCGACAATCGGATTGCCGGAAATCCAGACGGCGGTCCAAGGCGCGTATACGTTGCCTGCTTTGAACGCTTCCTCGCAATCGGCGTAGACTTCGCCCAAATCAATGTCCACGCCTGTAAGAAACGAACTTCCGGCGTTATCTTTAACCAGTGCTTGCTGCGCCTCCGGCGTCGCGGTAAGCTCCAAAATTTGCAAAGCTTCAGCCTTATGGGCTGTCTTGGCATTGATCGCCAAGGCGGAACCCGGCCCGCCTACCAACCAGCCCGGGCCTTCCGTCAGACCCGGAAACGGGAACATGCCGAGTTCGAGGTCGGGATTCTTCTTCATGATCGTGACCTCGTCCCAAGGCCCGCTTTCAAACATTGCGGCTTTGCCGGTAGCAAATTCATCAAGCGCCTGGTCGTTGCTCAGACCCAGCATGTCTTTGGTCAGGATTCCTTCGGTAATAACGCGCGACCATTGTTCCACATAGGGCAGCCAGGCTTCCGCAAGCTTAACCTCTCCCCTATTAAATCGCTCGTCGAAATCTTGGTTCTCCGGATTCGAATAAAATTCGTTATTCACCAGCCCGATGCTCTGTTTCATCATAGGCTCCCAGGATTGCGCACCCATCGTTTGAGGCTTAATGCCTTTGGCGGATAAATCCTTATGAATCTGGATAAATTCATCGAACGTTCTCGGAATCTTGATATCGTTCTCACGGAAGATTGCTTTATTATAGTAAATCCCCTCGTGCCAGCTCTGCAACGGCGTAGCGTAAACTTTCCCGTTCACGGAAAATGGAGTTAGACCGGACTGAACATACTTGGAAGTAAAACTCTCGTCGGTAAGATCCATTAAATGGCCCGCACTGGCAAGCAGTCTGGTCTCACCGCCAACCTCGATGATGTCCGGGCCCTGCCCGGCCTGCAGTTGGGAATTCAGCACATTGTTGAAATTGTCCAGCGAAACAAATTCGAATACAACTTTAATATTCGGCAGCTTCTCCTCCAGCATCTTCAAATAAGTGGCGCGCGTAGATTCCGGATTATAGCCCATAATGCGAATTTCCACTTGCTCCTCCTTATCCGCCTTGCCGGAAGGCGATGATCCGGAAGAATTACCGGCAGATTGGCCGTTTCCGCATCCGGCGACAATGGAAGTTGCCAATACCGCGCTAAGAAGCATGGGTAACCATCTCTTCTTCATTCATTTTTCCCCCTGTCTCGTAACTTGATCTTACCTTCAGCATCATCATATCAACTGCCCCGGCACCTATGAAGGAACTCTATTCTCGTTTTATAGCATTAAATTAATGAACTGTTCACCCGATTCCATGCACACGAAATCGATTTTGAAATCGGTTACAACAATATTACGATTGCTTTCGAATTTCTTGCATATTATTACGCTGCGCTTCGGCCGCACGGAATTCATTCGGCGTAAGCCCGGTGCTTTTCTTGAATAGTTTGGAGAAATAACTCGGATTATCATATCCCACCATATAGGCGATCTCGTAGCTCTTCAGGTCGGTCGCGCTTAACAATTCTTTCGATTTATTTAGGCGAACATCCGTTAAATACGCCCATAAGTTTTGCCCGGTTTCCCGTTTGAACAAATAACTGAAATAATTTTTACTGACTGCGAGACGGTTGCATATTTCCTCCAAAGACAAATTTCGATCGTAATGGTCATGTAAATATTGAATCCCCGCTTCCACTAAAGCGCTGTATTTAGGCCTGTCCGCATTCGGATTTTCCGAGATCGCAAACAGCAATCGCTTCATAAATCCGCTCATCTCTTCTGCTTTCGTGATTTGAGATATATCTTTATAGCTTATATTGAGAATATATCGCGTATCCGGCGTGAGCTTATTCTCGGCAATAAGTTTGTCGCGAACCGCAGAGACGGCGTTGTAGCAAAATTCAAAGAAAAGATGGAGCGAAGCGGGATCCGCTTTGCAAGACATAAGCAGCACTTCGTCCACAATCTGCGCCGCTTGCCGGATATCGTTACGTTGTAAAGCAGCCATCATATTTTGGGTAAACGGCAATAATTCCATCTGTTCAAATCGGGTTTCCTCGCAGTTATACCCGTATCCCAATATTCGTTCCTCCCCAATATAAAAACTGTAGCGGCTCAAATGACGCAAGCGATCGAATAGACGCGGCAATTCGTTGATCCCGCTTCCGAGTTGGCTGAAACAAACATAAACCTCCATCCGAATCTCTTCGGCGAAGAAAGAAACCATCTGTTCGGCGCAAAGCGGCAGCCGGCTGGAATCGCATCCGGAGAGTATGGCGGTCCAGACGTATTCCTCATAATCGAAAAGCGTGCTTATGCCGAATCGATTCATAACGGCAGCCATGCGTTCCATGATAAAACCCATCTGCGCATCCAATTGAACACTGTTTTCGATGTAATCATTGATGGAATGATCGCTAAGAACAAAGCTGAACAGGGCATAGGAATTAAGATCGATGTCCAGATTGACGGCGCTTTTGGCAGCTGCCAGAGGGTTGGTTCCTGTGCTCATATAACGGTACAATACTTGTTTTTCGTGCTGAATCCGATTTTTTGCCGCATTTTTTTCAGCCGCTTTTTTATCGCTGATTTTCGTTGCAATTTTTTGCAATGTACGTTCCAATTCGAACTCGTCTACAGGCTTTAAAATATAGTTCGAGCAACCAAGCTCAATCGCTTTTTTAACATAATCGAAATCGGCATAGGCGCTAATTAAGATAAACTCGGTCTCGGGATTCACTTCTCTTATTTTTCTTATAAAATCCAGGCCATTCAATTGAGGCATCTTAATATCCGTAATAATAATATTGGGGGTTTGTTTATAACATTGATTCAACGCTTCCAGTCCATTGTGCGCAGTACCGATGATGCGAATCCCCAAGCTTTCCCAGTCCAAAATATGTTCCAACATTTTAACCGATAATATTTCATCATCCACGATGAGGGCCGATAACATACTGATTCTCCTTCCTTTTAGGAATCGTAATGACAATACTGGTATTCATGCCTTCTCTGGAAAACACTTTTAAGCCCGCATGCGGGCCAAAGCAGCTTTTTAACCGCTGATTCAAGTTCAACAGGCCAATACTCTTCTTTTGTTTGTAGGAATCTTGACTCGAGAGCATCTCATTAAGACGAGCCACTTCGTATGCATCGACAACCGAACCGTTATTGGCAACCGCGATATAAAATTCGTTCTCCGTATCTTCCGTCACGATAGCAATATGCCCTTCCCATTGCTGCTGAAAGCCATGTTCAATGGCGTTCTCCACAAGCGGCTGAATCATCAGTTTAGGAACCAAGAAACTTCGGAGCCGCTCGTCGCAATCGATCTGGTACGTGATCCGATTATTAAAACGAATGTTCTGGAGCAATATATAATTTTCCGTATAGGCCAATTCCTGTTCCAACTCCACTTGTTCGTATGGATTATAGACAGAGTAGGAGAGGATTTTCCCTAATAACGTAGTCGCTCTGGAAATGGATTCCACATCGCCGCATACCGCCATTGCCTTAATCGATTGCAGCACATTGTTCAGAAAATGCGGATTAATCTGATGCTGCAACACTTTAAACTGTTCCGTGGCCAGCTTTTTTTGTTCTTCTACGATTTCATTGGTCAATTGATTCATATTCGTTAACATATGTTCCGCGGTGGCGGCGATGGTATTAATTTCAACGCTTTTGGATTCCTGAAAGACAACATCCCGATTCCCCGCGGCGATCTCGTTGAATTTCGCAATCAGACCGTGCATCGGAACCAGAATCGATCTGGAGATCCAGCCGGAGAAAAGAAGGACGAGGATGCAAGCGATTACAATGACCGTCATCACAAAAGTCGTATTGGTGTGGCGCATTTGTTCGATTTCGGTAAGCGGCATAATGCCCAGAATAGACCATCCGGAAATAGGCGATGTTTCATTGACGACAAGATAAGATACAGGGTTGTCCTTGCTCTTGGGCAGAACGAAAGATTTGGTCTGTTCCGTTAACGCTCTGGTTATTTCTTCTTTCTGGCTTTGCGAAAGCCGGCTGTTGTCGGCAAAATGGACGGGATGGATGCCGTCAAAGATCGCAATTTGAGTACTTCCCTTTCCGCTTCTGTCCGAAATGATCGGATCGAGGTTGAAATCGCACATTAAATACGCGCGTTTGGATAGATTGTATGGATTTGCATCGAAAATAGGCGTAATGATCGACACCGTCTCATCGCTCCAATGGTTGAGCAGATAGTCGGTAGAATGGAAGTTGGTGAAGCGGACAAATTGATCCTCGCTGACCGCGGCCTTCGCAAACCATTCCTGTTCGCCGAAATTATAGCCTTTAACCGGGGAACTGCCGTAATAATATAGATACTCATTGTTATTGCCTATAATTAAGGCATTCTCGATGCTTCCCAATACATCCAATTGTTTGATCTTGGAAGCGACATTTCGCTGATTGTAAAGTTCGACCGAATAATCGACTTCATCAACGCTGTTGCGATAGGTAACCGCTTTCATTATATCCGAATCGCTGGCGACAATTTTGGAAACATTGATTAGCTGTTCGAAATAGTTGTCGATGAGAAGGATGTTCGCCTTTACAATTTTCAGAATGTAATCATAGCTCTGTTTTTGATAATTGGAAATATTGTATTTCAAAATCAAACTGCCAAAAAGGACAATAAGGAGAATAAAAATAGCCGAAAAGCTGATGATCATTTGCTTGCGCAATGATATCTTCAACGCTGTCCCCCCCCCTCTTTCCGTACCTAATGTTGTACCTAATGTTCTTGCGACTTGTACGAAATTCTTAAGACTAGTAACCATGTTAGCATATTTAATGCGACATATATATTTATTTTTCGCTTAAGCGCCTTTTCAGGATATATGACATTAGATGGCATCTTTCCGGTTATATGATAGATAGAGATCGAAACGAAAGGAGATCTTGAGATGAAACCGTTGAATGGAAAAGTGGCTTTGGTTGCCGGCGCAACGCGAGGAGCCGGACGCGGGATTGCGATCGAACTGGGGGCGGCGGGAGCGACCGTTTATGTGACGGGACGTACGACAAGGGTGCAAGCTTCCGAATACAACCGGCCGGAAACGATTGAAGAAACAGCCGAGCTGGTGAACCAAGCCGGCGGCCGGGGCATTGCCGTCCAAGTCGATCATTTGGACCCTGCGCAGGTGCAGGCGTTAATCGATCGTATTGATGCGGAGCAGGGACGTCTGGACATTCTTGTGAATGATATAGGATCTCGGAATAAACCGGGCGATTGAGGCTCAATTTGGGGTGCTTGAGTTAAAATTATCGATGTAAACGTGTTTTTGAAAGCAATTTTCAAAAATGCGTATGCTAAAGAACCCGA
>NZ_JAHLPR010000043.1 GCF_018918005.1 Paenibacillus sp. MSJ-34
ATTCCGGAAAGTCCAGTCCCAAATTTATTTTTCAAAGATCAACTGGAAATTTTGAAGGCGGCCGCCAGTCCCCTAGGGGACTGGAAGTAAACTCAAAACTGCCTTCAAGAAATACTATATGAGGATGATTTGCTATGAAAAAATGGATCGTTCCCGCTACGTTTGCCATCGCCGCGGCCATCATCAGTTTCGTCTTCTACGCCAAATTGCCCGAGACGATGGTGATCCACTTCGGTTCTGCCGAACAGCCCGATAACTGGTTAAGCAAGCCGTTTGGCGCATTTTCCTTGCCCGTCCTCATTCTTATTGCTTCCTGGTTCGTGATTACCGTCGCGAAGTTCGAAAAGGATGAAAATAAACGCCGCCGTGTGGAAGCGAGCCTCGGTTCGATGGTCGCCACAATTGCCGCCGCTCTTTTCGCGGTTCACGGGTTTATTCTCGCCTACAATCTCGGATACGAATTAAGTGCGGCAACCTTTGCCACGGTGATCGTCGGAATCCTTTTCCTTATTGTGGGGAACATCATCCCCCGCCTGCCGCAAGGAACGATGCAATGGCCGAAACTTCCCGAAGGAATACGGCTCAGAGCATTCCGCTTCCAAGGCCGCCTTATGGTCGTCATGGGGATCGTATTTGTCCTGTTGGGGTTGTTGCCCGGTCATTACATTCTCCCCGCATTTTTGGTCACTATCGCCTTCTTCGCTCTCGTTACGATCGGCAGATGGATCGGGTATGCTCGGACATGAGGTTGCGCTGCGCGATTTCGCACTCTTTGAAAGCTGCCAACGCAGCAAGCATTAGGAAAACCCGGCCGTAAGAGGGCCGGGTTTATTATCGTTTAACGCGCGGATGGCGCGGTTTCTTTCCGCTTCAGCAACTCCTGCACGAATGTGGGCAAGGAGAAGCAACTTCGCAGCGCTTCTTCATTGGCATAGCTTGCCTGCTTGTCGAAGCGAATGCGGTTCGGTTCGGGCAGGGCGCGCTTCGAGCCGATCGTGAAGCTCCACAATCCTCCCGGATAGGTCGGAATGACGGCCGTGAACAACTTGCGATCGGTGAATAATTCTCCGATATGCTCATAGGTTTGCAGCATCACCGCTTGATGAAAAATCGGCGACTGGCTTTGGCAAACCATCATGCCGTCTTCCTTCAAGGCGCTATGCAAATCCCTGTAAAAATCAATCTCGAACAACTGCTGCGCCGGTCCGACCGGGTCGGACGAATCGACGATGATGACATCGTATCGATTCCGGGCTTGTTTCGCGAATTTCACGCCGTCCTCATAATGATATTGAACCCGGGGATCGGACAAATTGCCGGACACTTCCGGCATATAACGCTTGCTCGCCCGGACGACCGCCTCGTCGATTTCCACCAGATCGATGCGCTCGACGCAGTCGTATTTCGCAACTTCTTTCGCAGCTCCGCAATCTCCGCCTCCGATAATTAACACGTTGCGCGGATGCGGATGGATAGACATCGGGACATGGGCAATCATCTCATTATAGATATACCCGTCCATGGAGGTCGTTTGCACAACCCCGTCCAATACAAGCATCGGACCAAAATCGCACGAATCCAAAACCATGACATGCTGAAAAGGACTTGTTTCTTCAAACAAAACATCTTTGATACGATAACTGATTTTCAGATTATCTCTTTCGTCCTCGGTCAGCCACAGTTTACCCTGTGAACTATGAATATAACTTGGCAACCGTTTCATTTTCTACCTCCCATATTTACATGATCCCTACCATTGTACCAAAGAAGTCCGCGCTAGTCCCGTTTAAGCAGGCAAAACGCTAATCCGATCGCGGCCTTATGCATCCCCGCTTATTGTCTCGTCGAACGTATGATCGTCGGTTCTCCATTTGCGGGCCGTACCATCGCTTGAATTCGCAACGCGCACAGAGTGTTTATCCGAATATCCCCCTTTTAACATTTTGCGGATAGAGACTTTGTCCGACAGTACTCTTTGTTACATGTCAGCGCACAGAGAATACGCTATCTGCATTAGCGTTGCATCGAGCGTATTGCTGCTCTTCAAGCCCGAGGAAGCGTTTTGTCGGCCCTCTTCTATGAAAATCCCCCTCGTTCAGATGCTAGAAAGCCAGGGTTTATTACATACGGAGCGGGATTGGATTGCTGCATGCAGTCCTGAACGATCATTTGCCGCAGAGGTTATGGAAGCTGCACAGCGTGCTGGCAAGCGTAAAGCCTGCGATCAGAGTCCACTTCATCATATCGCTGGCGGCTGACGATCCGCCCGAGCGGGCTAACGAAACTGATACACGCTAATCGCCTGTAAATGACCTTATTGCCGGTGTAACGAAACTACAACACGCTAATGAGAGAAAAAAGGCGGTAAAACGGTCTATTTCCAATGAATAACGATACGTTCTTTCGTTAAAAATGGGAACTCCTTCATTTTGAGCCTAATAAGAATTACCAGTTTCGTTAGCGCCAAACAAGGAGCGTAGGTCCGCGCGATCGCACTCGAAATGCAAAGAGGTATCCCCTTCTATATGCGCAATAAAGCCAGTACCATCAACGGTGGCGAATGTGAAGCAGACTCCAATTGCGGGTTTTCGAAGCTATCAACTTCTCGATGCAACACTAGTGCGCTATCTGTGACAAATCGCCTAATTTGAGCCCATTTCTGGGCAAATAGCGGAACGTCTGTCCATCAATCGCTCAAAATTCGCACATTTGGCCAATGTAACGGAATCAGGGTCCGCCAGGCATACAGTCCAAAAACATAGCCAACCATAGCCAACAAGTGCGCATTGCCCCAACAGTTTCTAGAGCCCGCCTAATAAAAAAGGGCCGCCCAAGGTCCATTTCAGACCTTGCGGACAGCCCCGAGATAGCCAACAACGCCCTTGTTCGAGCGAAAGCCCTTTTATTGAAGTTTATGCAGCAAATTCAATACCGCTTGCGCGCTTTCGGCGCGGGTTGTGGCGGCTTTTGGCGCGAATTGGCCTTGGCCCCGGCCTCTCATCAAGCCGTTGGACACAGCTTCATGAACGTCTTGTGCAGCCCAGGATGCGATTTGTTCCACATCCGCGATGGACGCAGCTTCGCCACCCGCTAGTTCCACCTCGCCTATGATCCGGCAGGCCCGCACGAGCATAACTGCCATTTCCTCGCGGGTAATGGTTGCGTGCGGAGCAAAGAGGTTTCCGCCCTTGCCATGAACCAGACCGTGACGGTAAGCCGCCGCAACGTAAGACGCATACCAAGCGCCGCTATCAACGTCCGCAAACTCCGCGCTTTCTTCATCGCTCAAGTTCAACGCCATCGCCCGTACGAGCATCGCAGCAAACTCCGCGCGCGTCAAGCGTTGTCCGGGACTAAACTTGCCATCGCCCGTACCGTTCACTACTTGCATGGCGGCAAGCTCCTTCACGGCAGACTCTGCCCAGTGCCCTTCCATATCGGCGAACGTTTTGTCGTATTCCAGCGCAGCATACTTGCCGAGATGGAACACTTCCGCTATCAGCTTGCCGTTTGCCCGCTTGCCGCCGGCGTATTCCAGTTTGCCGCTATCGGCGACAAAGTAAACGCTCGTCCACTTGGCATTCATTCCAGCTTCTAAATCAAACCTCAGCGTCATCGGCGCGGCAAAGCGGTCGAGCCGATATTCCTTGCCATCCTTTGCAATTGCCGATAACTCGATATCGAACATCTTGCCTGCCAAGTTCAGCCTCGCCTTCTCAACCGCTTTCGCTTTAGCCAACAACGATAAGGCGGAAGCCGACGACACTTCATTCACCTTGAAAGAAATGAGCGTACCGGAGGCTTGATCGTCGCCAATCAAGTGCTGCAAATCTTTAAGCAGTGCCGACGGAATCATGATCGTGAGACCGCCCTTCTTGAGTTCAAGAAACTTCGATCCGAGCATTTCCGCGGCTCGAAGCGGCAACAGCACCTCATTTACGTCGGCTTCAAGATCTACGGACACTTTTTCTCCTTCTCCGCTTCTCAACGTCTCTTCAATAATGAATTTCTGGCCGGGATTCGCTTCAATCGCCTTGTCCTTCATGCCGCTCTTTCCGGAGTTTTCCGAACGTCCGCTAGATCCGGAGCCGTCTCCCCCGCCGCCTCCTTCGGACTCGGCCGAGACGAGAACCGCGGTTCCGCCGTCCGCCATCGCCGGCAAGACGATCGTTACGTTTCGATCGCTCGCTACGCGATAATCTTTGCCGCTATACACGTCTTTCACTTTGCTGCCGGCTGCAAACGGAACCGTCATCGTTACGGTTTGTTCCGCGTTTTTCACATTGATCGCCGTAACGGCATTTTGTCCTTCATACCGCTTGCCGAACGCCAAATATCCTTTGTCATTCGAAGCGGCGATCGTCGTTCGCGTTCCTTTGGAAAACACTTTGGAATATTGGGCTCGAATGTTCAGCAATTTTTTATAGTGGCTATGCAATTTCCGCTCGGCATCCAGTCGATCCCACGGCATGTCTCCCCGGTTTTCGCTGAATTCTCCTTTGCTCATGTCGCCCGCATTCTTGCCGGAACGCCCGAGTTCCTCGCCATAATAAATGACCGGTTGCCCCTTGGACGTAATTTGCAGCGCGGCCGCCGCCATCAGCTTCGCCTTGTCTCCATTGACGTAATGGGAGAGGAAACCGTCCTCGTCATGACTGCTCAGAAATTGGCCCATCATTCTGGTATTGTCCAGCTTCGCTTCGCGGTCGGCCAAATACGCTTCGACCGATTCCACATCCCCGTTCACAAAATCTCTGGCTCTGCCCTTGAAGCCGAAATCCAGCAAGCTGTCCATTTGACCGCTTTGCAGCGTTCCACCGTCGCTATCGACGGTTGCGCCGAAATATTCGCCGATCAATTTGAATTTAGGATCGATTTGGGTCAGCGTATTTTTGAACGCCTTCCAGGTCGTGTCCTCCACATGCTTCACCGTATCCACCCGGAAGTAATCGATCGTATCCCCGCGCTTGGTCCTTGCCCGTTCCAACCAGCCCGCTTGCCAATCGATAATTTGCCGGCGAACGTCCGGATTCTCGGTTATAAAATCGGGGAGTCCTGCCAATTCGCCTTTGATCGGATCTACGTCCGCCGAGATTTCGTCGGTACGGAGCATGCCGGCGAAACGGTCCTTGTCTTCCTGTGTAATGCCGGGCCGGTTGTCGCCAGGTTTCAGGCCGTAGCCCGTATGGTTCAAGACAATGTCAACCATAATTTTGATGCCTCTGTCATGGGCTTTGTCGATAAGTTCCTTGAACGTGTCAAGATCCCCTAAATGCTCGTCGATCTTCGTAAAATCTTTCGCCCAATAGCCGTGATACCCGTACTGCTTGCCGTTAAAGTCGGCGCCTTTGTTAAAGTCGATATTGTCGACGATCGGCGTAATCCACAGCGTATTGACGCCCAAATCTTGAATGTAGTCCAGTTTGTCGATCAAGCCTCTGAAATCGCCGCCATGATAAGCTTCCGGATGGCTCTTGTCCACATTGAAGTTGTTGGATTCGTCGCCGTCCATGAAGCGATCGGTAAGAACGAAGTAAATCCGCGCTTCGTCCCAGTCGAAATCAAGCTTGCCGCCGTAGTTTCTCGCTTTAACGGTTACGGCAGCGCTGCCTTTATGCTGATTGCCGTACTGATCTACCAGCGTAATCGCAATCGTCTTGCTTCCCGCAGCAACAGGTTCTTTTACCGCAATGGACTGTTCCATTAATTCGTTGTCAAGCTTCACCTTCGCCGGTCCGCCCAGTTCGGTCAGATCTATATAAGCTTCCCTGAATGCGACAGGCTCCGCCGAGGAAGCGCGAATCGTAACAACCGCGTTCTCATTGTGCGCGATAGCGCCCGGATTCACTGCCGCTTCGATATCAACCGTCGGCCTATGGTATACGACCTGCGAAACGCCGTTCACCGTGTTCTTAGGGTCGGTTATTTCGACGGTTTCCCCGTTGCGGGTTACGATAAATGTATATACATATGTTCCGCTTTGCACATCGGACAGCGTATAGCCGAACCATTCCTTCGCCGGATCGTAGCTCATTGCATGCAGTTTGCCGTTAATTTTTACTTGTACATTGGTGATGCTATCCATCTTCCCGATTCGGAACAGCTTATCGTCCCTATACAGGAACGTAATATTGCCGTCCGCTAATTCAGGCCCTTGAATGCTTGGCAAAATATCCAACTCTCGCACCATACTGGTGACGTTTACTTTCGTAAAGGACTCTCCCGGCGTCAACGGAATGATGCGATCATCCGGGACGTCCTGCTTGCCCGTGGCCCAATCCTTCCCTTTGCGGAGAACAAATCCGACGCTTGTCGTTTCCGGCGCTACTTCGATTAAAGCGGTAGCAATGCCGTTCTCAAAGCCGGTGAAATCGATTTGGTCGTTCTTCGCCCCCGTATTCCATACCCATATATTCCAGTCCGTATAATCCCGATCCGGACGAATATAGTTGAATTGCAGATACCGTTTGTCGTCTACAGGATCGGCAGTAACCGTAACGGAAATGTCCGTACGAATGCCGCCATAAGAAACCTGTATGACCGCCGTCCCTTCCGCGACCGCTTGCACCAAGCCTGTTGCCGTAACCGCAGCTACGTGCGGATTGCTCGAAGCATACGCAGCTCGTTTTGTAACGTTTCTTATGCTTCCGTCGTCATAATTCGCATAGATCGCGGTTTGATGCGTTGTGCCGACTTGCAGCAAATAATTGTCCTTGTCGGCCGTTAAAGACTCCAAAACAGACGGAGGCGCATCCAGCTTAATGACCACCGCAGTTAAAGGATCAAGCGTGATCGACCCGGGGGTTAGAACAAACCCGGATTTAACGGATACCTCGGCTGTACCGGCTTCATCGTTATCGACCAATACAGCGCCTTTCGTCAGATCATGGTCTAGAGTCAGCGTCCTTTCTCTATGATCGGCATTGACGAATACATAATAGATGCCGGTTCCATCCGTCGCTCTATTCTCGTATGCGATGACCAGATCCTGCGATTGGATCTCCGGAATCGGCATAAGCGTCACGTTGCTGTTCACCAACGTTTGATCGCCCAAACGGAATGCGTCGGTAGATTTTCTTAGTTCGATTAACCCGGCGGTGTACTCTCTGGTTGCCGCGTTTACCGGATATCGATCCTCATTGGCAGCCTTTTCCCAATCAAACATGTTGACCGCATCGGAGGAATCATAGGAATCATGGATAAAATAGCCGAACGGCTTGCCTGCCTCGTCCATCAACTCATGATATTTTTGCTCCGGCACCCCTTCTCCCTTCCACTGCTTTGTCCTGCCGTATTCTTGCCCGGCGTGAAGAAAGGCGGTTCCTTGGGAGGTTAACGTCAGCAGGTTGCCGAGCCGAATCCGTTTGTGAATTTCAAGATCGTTTGCCGGAACGGCCGGGTCCTTCTTGATCGATTGCGCGATCACGTCGTACAACGTCAAATTGTCATGAGCCTCGATGTACTGCACCATATCGCCCGGACTATCCGCCGGCGTATTGCCCGGTTGGGCTTTTATATTATTGAAAATAACCCCGATATCGCGCGCGCCGCCCGTTATAAATCTCGGCTCCCCTTCGCTGCCGAAACCGGATTTCAATTCGTTGCGGAACTCGTCGGAGAAAACGCCGACATCATCGGTTTGGTCCATCCAATCTTGATCCGCTCCTTGTCCCTCCAGGGAAGGATCGGATAAATGTCCGCCAAACGTTCTCCAGCCTTCGCCGATAAACAAGGCGTTAGGATGAATCGCGGCTGCGGCGTTATAGGCGTTCTGCACGGCTTCGTAGGTGGCGTCGCCCATCATATCCCACCGCATGCCGTCGATTTTGTATTCGTCGAACCAATAGGTAACGGAATCTATCATCAATTTCTCGGCCATTTTACGATTGGTGGCCAGATTGTTTCCGAAGCCTCCGATGAAGTTCCCGTTCGCATCCTGAAACGCATAATAATTCGGCACGATGTCGTTCAGGAAGTCTGCTTTCGCCATATGCGTATACACGACGTCAAGGATTACTCCCATGTCAGCCTCATGGATGGCATGAATCATCGCTTTCAATTCTCTAATTCTCAGTTCCGGATCTCGAGGATTTTCGGAATAAGCGCCGTCCGGCGAGAAATAATTGTGCGGGTCGTAGCCCCAGTTGTATTCATTGTCTTTGGCCGAATATTCCAGTTCCCTCTCTTTCATCGCCGCTTCGTCCCCATAATACCAGGCCATGACCGGCAACAGTTGAACATGCGTCACACCGAGAGATTTGATGTAATCCAGCTTGGATTTGAAAGCGTCGAAGGTTCCCCAGGTTGAAGTGTGTAAGTCGTCCTGGATCGACGGATCGGAAGTAAAGTCTCTCACATGGATTTCCCATATAATCGCATCTTCCCGTTTCTCGTATCCCGGAATATTCGCAAAGCCGTAGTCTGCGGCGGGATCGGTCCCGCTAAGATCCACGATCGCCGCTTTGCCGACCGTATCGCCGTCCGGCCCCACTGCCTCGCCTTTCGTATCGACTCTGAACTCCGCCATCGACTTCGCATATGGATCCAGCACTTTCTTTGTTACGCCTTGATTCGTAACCTCATACTGATAGTAATACCCTCTAAAGTCTTGTACGCCAAGATCGCCTGGTTCTACATCGATCGACCAGACGCCTTGCTCGCCCTTGGCCAACTCCAATGTTCCGATCTGTTTCGTTGCATCGTCTTTGTCATAAAAGTTTGCGGCAACCTTCTCAGCCAGCGGAGCCCATAATTTCAACGTGGCACCGCCCGCCCGGTATGTCGCTCCAAGATCGTCCCCGCCATAGTAATACATCTCGTCAAGCATTCTCCAACCGGCGGAAGCCGAGACCGTTTTCCCGGAATACGTTACGTTTAGCGGAGCAGCATCCAACCCAAATTGGGCCTTCACCTCTACTATTGTTGCCCCGGTAATCTCAACATTGTCGATCGGCACGGAATCCCCGTTTTTATCGTTAATTTGCAGCTCGTTACGCAACGAATCCGCTTCCAGCCCTGCCGTCATCGTAAAGCCAAGCCGAAGTTTACCGGGTGATAAAATCTCGGCTGAGACGAGACCGATCGCCAGTTCGTTATACGGAGAAATATAAACATTGTCGTCTCCCTGTTTGATGAACAAATGGCGGTAGCGGTCCGGCAGACCGAAGCTTTTATCGCCGCCGTCCTTGCCGGAATCCCCTTTGGACGGATCCACAACGAGGAAGTTAATTTTTTGCGCATCCGCTTTCATTTTAATATCGACATAAGTGCCGTACCGATCCTTTTGGCCGGCGGGAAACTTCGTTGCGCCTACAGGCCAATCCGTCGACGGCTCGGCAACATCTCCCCACAACCACAGGGCGTAGTCGCTATGGTTATCATCTTCTCGCGCGTAATGAACCCGGACCGTGTCGTCCGGAAGATCGGCCGGTTCGAATTGATATACTGTGTCCGATCCTTGCTTCAGCCATACTTCGTTCATGTCCGGGGAGACGATGGCAAATTTTTTGTCCCCGCTGTCTTTCTCGCCGCTAACGCGATTGACGACAACGATGCCGACCTTCCCAGGCGCATCGGCCAGTTTGATATCTACAAAAGCGCCATATTCGTCAACTTGTCCGGCTGGAAAAGGAGTGGCTCCCGACGGCCAATTGTCGGAAGGAGCCGCGACATCGTCGAAGATCCACAGCCCCATATTGCCGTAATTTCCGTCCGTCCTTTGGTAATGAATCCGCAAATGATCGGCAGGTACCGGAGGGGCCTCCTTCGGTTGAACCTGACCGGCGTCGCCTGTCGGCACGCTATACTCGGCGGCAACAGCGTTGGTTGTCGCATCGTATGTAAATGTCACATTCGAGTCTTCGGGAAGCCCTAGCTCCTCTCTACCCGCTGGATAAACCGGGTCGCTTGCCTCATCGGTTCCCAAAATGACCTGGAATTCGTGATTTCCGGCGTATACGCTGACGGTTACCGTATACACGTTGTCATAATCGGCATCCGTCAAAACCATCCGCGAATTCGCGGGAGACCAGTCAGCCGGCTCGCCGATGCCGGTCTGGAAGCTGCCGATGATTCTTGGAAGCTTGTCCGGTTCAATCGGGATATAAAATGTGGAGTCTGCAATCCGGTGAGTTCCATGATGATAATAGAACGTCACATCGGAATCGTAAGGCAAAGTAATCTGAATGTTGTCGCCTTTACCCGTTCCGTCAGGATTGGAATAATTGCCATATCCGTAACTCTCATTCCACTTGCCGTCTATAGCAACTTTGTATTCATACGTTCCTGCCGGGAGTCTTCCCGTAAATTCATAATAGCCATCGCCCAGAGGGATCATTTCCGTGGCGGTAGCGCCCGGATCCCAGTCGGCGGCGGCGCCAAGCTCCGTTTGCAGATCGCCCGCAAGAACAACCTTGCCCTGGGCGGAATTCGCATTCGCTTCCGCGGGAGGAATGCCGACAAGGGAAATAATGAGAGCGACGATCGATACGAGCGACCAAAACCTTTTACAGCTTGCAATCCACCTCATGTTCATTGGAACCTCCTTTAATAAAATTTATGCTTCGTACATGTTTATTTCTGTGCAAACGTTTGCACAAAATCGATGAGTTCACTCTTTTCAATTCAAACGGCACATTCCGTAAACACGGCAATTTTCGTCATTTTCCGAGTCAGTCTCTTGACTTGAAAAGCGTTTATTGTGGAAACGTTTGCATTTTCATTTTATTCTTGCTTCGCTCACTCGTCAACCCTGTTTTTTTGATAGGTGTGCCGTGCGAATAGATTACTGTTTAACGAAAACGGTAGATTTACGGACACTATACCTTGATCCAAAAGACTGAACGATGTCCGTCTGTATCAGTAACGCCAAAACCTACCGCTATTTTTCCCCCTTTTATCGTTTCCCTCGAATTACCGCCAATTTCCGGCGCTAATCCGGTATGTTGCCTACCAAGAAAAGATATCCTGAAAAATAACGCCGGAATATCCCGCTAAACGCCCCGAAAGGCATAAAACGAACAATTTAGCGCCAGTTTTTCCCGTTCAAATAGAAACCGGAGCTGTAGTCGACCGACGCCGACATGGGGCGAAACACCGAGCGCCGGGAACTGCGCGCGGTGCGAAAACCATACCGACTCAGACCGGCCTCCTTCGCATCCCGAACTTATACGATCAGGATGCGAACTGCCGGCAACAGCGCCTATCCGACGGGCGGACGCTCCTTTTTTTTCCGCTTATCTTCTACTCACTTACCGCTTACGACCACCAACTTACGACTTACTGACTTCAACCTGCCACCTTAGATGATGTACACCCAGCCTACATATTGCGGACTGAGACCGATCAGATCGGTATAGTATTTGATGAACACATTACGGATGAGAACGCCACCGACCGACAGAATCGGCCCGGGCAGCGCCAGCCGCCATTTCCGCCGCAAAGTAAGCCCCGTGCCGGCGAAGCGAAAGGCTCCCCGGATCGAACCTGCTGCTTTTTTCCAAAAAAGCATTGCCTTCTCCCCTTTGCTTTCAAATACGCGGGCGGATCTTTCCTATATTGTAAAGGATGGAGCAACTCCGGATTAAAGAAGTATTTTCGATCGTAACGGATGTATTTGATCCTTAGAAAACAATATAGTAAAACGTTAACATGCAGAGATAAACTTTTTCGTAATGAATTCATGTCTATTCAAGGTTTCTGATATCCTACTTTCTCACTTGCATTAGTGTTGTACAATGGGTGGTGAAGAATGGTTCTCCCGGTAAAAGGGAGCGACCGCGACGATAAAAGGAGGATGCTCATGGAAAATCGAGTGAATGTGCTGCATGAAATTCCAAGCTCACAGGAATACATTGCTTTGCGGTTAACTGCAGGCCTAAGTTCGAAAGACGACTCAGCGGTACAAACGGCTTTGGGCCGCTCGATCTTATCGGTGGCTGTCAGGAATGAGAATTCGGAGCTTATCGGCATGGGAAGAATGATTGGCGATGGAGGTTGTTACGTTCAAATTGTCGATGTCATTGTCAATCCCGCTCACCAAGATCATGAGATCGGCGACATTATCATGCGCGAGTTGCTGGAATATGCGGACAAAAATGTCCCAAAAGACGCCGATGTGACGCTAATAACGGATTTGCCGCAAATTGCATTTTATCAAAAATATGGCTTTAAGCTTATCTATCCGGAATTATACGGCATGTCCAGAAAGCGATAGGAACTTTGCAAGACCGTATCGCCGGGGAGCACGGGCACGGGCGGACGCTTCCCGGCTGACCTGTCTTCTTGCGCTTCATTTACGCTTGGATGCGAGCAGCTTCCATTCGACGATCATGAAATTAAGCAAGAGAGCGGCCCAAATATTGACATTCAATGCTTCTTCAATCATTTTTTCTCTTCCTTCAGGCAAGGTTAATCCATGCAATGCAAAATAGATTAGCAGCAATACGGGCACCGCAACGCGCCCGCTAACGGCCGCCAGCGTTACGCCGAAACTGCGGATCATCCATTTGCGATGTTCGTCGAATGACTTCCGAACGGCGGCGCGATATCCTTTCCAACAAGTAAACAACCATATAAGCGATAAAGCGAGAAAAGAAATTGCTTTTGTGAAGTTTTCTATATAGACGACGATTGCCAAAGCGCACAATCCGCTCAAAAAGACGCTGCCGACATAAACCCTTCCGAGATAACGATGAACGTTGGGCGACTTCGTGCGAATGCGATCGATAAATTGGAAGAAACCAGATACCAGGGCAAGGCAAGCAAACATAATATGAGCGATCAATAAAGGAAAATGTATGGCTGTCGACGCAACGGGCACGCGGCTTAAGGCCGGATTCAATGTAAAATAGGGGGCGGCAAAAGGAATCGTCACGCCCAAAGAGACGATGACCAATAACCACCACCATTTTTTATACGATGTCACGTACGGTTCACCCCTTATTTTATTCGATATCTATCATCATAGACTTCAAGTCTAAATGACCTCTAAATGAATTCTAAATAAAATATAAAATATGAAAAAGAGCGACCTTCTTATGAAAGAAGATCGCCCTGCGAACCGAAAGCGAATGCGGTTTTATTCGGAACCGATGCCGATATATCGGCGCCGTTAATTGGCAAAAAATTCGCGTATCGCTTCCGTCACTTTATCGGGCGACATCCAGAATGCGCTATGGTCCAAGCCCTCTAAAGCCATATACGTACAGCTAGGCAGCAATTCGGTTAGCGCTTTGGCGCCCTCGTGGAAGAACGGCGGGCTGTTCGCGCCGACCGCCACGGCGGCAGGAGCGTCAAAACGCCAGCGGTCGCGAGGCAGCGGCTTGCCGTCTTGGGTTCCTTGTACGATCATGCCGTCATACGCGAGAGTGTGCGCATACTTCACCATCAACTCCCATGACGGGTCGGCCTTCATCGGCTCAATGTATTCGGCCGGAACGCCGACAGCCGCGGTCATGAAATATTCGACGGCTTCGCTGCGCTTGCCGGATTGGACCAATACCGTCACATGTTCGACATAATCGGCCGGTACCGGCGGCCGGCTGTCGTCGACGATAAAGGAAGGCTCGTAGAGGAAGAGCTTATCGATCTTCCCGCCGAGCGCTGTTGCTATATCCAACGCGAGAACGCAGCCTGCGGAGCCACTGACAAGAGAAGCTTTCTCTCCGATCGCGTCAAGCAATGCTTCGACGTCTTCAATTTCGCGCGCCGGAGCGTAAGGCATCGTATCGCCGCTTCCCCCGCGGCCGCGCCGATCGTAGTTGTAGACCGTAAAATGCTCTGAGAGCAGCCCGGCCAAGCCGTCGAGATCATGATGGTCCGAAGCGGTGGTACCGACCAGAATGATGGCCGGACCGCTTCCCGTTTTTTCGTAAGCGATCGAAGTGCCGTCTTTGGAAACGACTGTTTGCATTTATTTCTCCTCCTTATATTAACCTTCATATTAACCTTCGTTATGTAATTTGACGGCAAGCCGTTCCAGCGTTTCGGCCATGCCTTCAACCATGCCGAGCGCTTCCGCGTTCTCGAGATCCTCGACATTCGCAAAGCGGGTCGTAATCTTCAAGACCGTTCGGGCCCCGTCTTGGTCGAATGTAACGACCGTATCCATCTCGCTGCCTTCGACGGGCTTCCAGTTTCCGTCGGCGAACCGATGGATAAATGCAAGCAGCTTCGGCGCTTGGACTTCGCGATACGTCGCAACGCATCGCGCGATTTCGCCGTTGCCTTCATCCGGTCTTAATTCATACCGCCACAGCCCGCCGGGGCGTACTTCCATCTCGTGAACGACTGCCGTCCAATGCTTCGGACCCCACCATTGCGCGATATGTTTAGGCTCGGTCCAGGCGCGCCATACCTTCTCCGGCGGAGCGGTAAGCGTCCGTTCGACGATCAGTTCGCGCGTTTCCGGCCGTTTCGTAATGATCGTTTTACTAGTCACGTCTCATCCTTTCCAAGCGCTGTTCCAGCCTATCCAGCCGTTCTCGCCAAATCTGCTCGTAACGCTTCCATATTCTTGAGATCAAACCGTTCGTCAAAAACGACGCTTCTCCTTTCTCACATTTTATTCAAATACTCTTCGAGGTTGTCCATCCTGTCATCCCACACCTGACTGAACGATTGAAGCCAGGCGTTGATTTCTTGAAACGGCTGCGCCTCGAGACTGTAAATTCGCAGCTGCGCCTTCTTCTGAACGCGGACGATGCCTAGTTCTGCCAGAATGCGCAAATGCCTGGAGACATGGGGCTGACTGATTCCTAATTTCCCCACGATTTCGCTTACGGAACTCGGTCCCTCCTTCAATATTTGCAAAATATTAAAGCGGTTCGGCTCGGTGATCGCGAAAAGTTTCGGTTGAATTGTTTGACTGTTCATACTCACAATATACACACACACATATATATATATGTCAATATATATAAATCATTTTTTCACACGGCAAAAAATAAAGCGCCCCGAACACTACGGTCAGGGTGCTTACATGTTACGTCTTCTATATCAATGTTTTTTCGCACGAATTTCCTCTTCCAGAGCTTGGATGATTTCCGCAGGCTCCTTCGCGCCCAGATCCCCTGCGCCGCGCTTACGCACGGAAACCGTCCCGGAATTTTTCTCATTCTCGCCCAATACGAACATATACGGCAACTTTTCAAGTTGGGCTTCACGAATTTTGTAACCGAGCTTTTCGCTGCGGTCATCCACTTCGGTTCGAATTCCCTTGCCTTCCAACATTTGCTTCACTTGCAAGGCGTAATCGATATATTTGTCCGAAACTGGAAGAAGATTCACTTGGACCGGTGCGATCCATAACGGGAAAGCGCCGGTGAAATGCTCTATCAAAATGCCGATAAACCGGTCGACCGAACCGTACGCCGCGCGATGGATCACGACAGGCCGATGCTTCTGGTTGTCCTCGCCGATATAGGACAGGTCGGATTTCTCGGGCATTTGGAAATCGAGCTGGATCGTTCCGCATTGCCAACTGCGCTTCAAGGCGTCGCTTGAGCCATTAAATGCGCTGTGCTGTGCCTGTATACCTCCAGTCCGTCTTTGGAATCCAGCGTAACGATTTCGATATAGCTTTCCTGTTCGACGGGACGGCTCAAATCGGCCGGTTTCCCGTCGATTTTGCCGGCGACGGCATTCTTCTTCAATCCCGGACTGATCGATTCCGCGATTTGCTCGACGGTCGTGCCGACAGGATACTCCCTTACGCTTCCATCCGGCAAAGTAACCTGAACTGTTGACATCTCTATCCCTCCACGATTATTTTTGAACGCAAAAAAACACATCTCATCCGCCAAGGGACGAGTGCGTTCAGCTCGTGGTTCCACCCTATGCCATTTGGAAGGATTTCACTTGCGTGTCTGCGAGCGCAGATCCGGTTTTCCTTTCACGTCTTTCCTTGTCCGTTGGAAAACATCCAATGAAGTTTACAGTTTTAGGAATTCAGGCACACCTCCATTGGAAAACATCCAATGGACCTCCCCAATTATCGCCTTTCGGCCGAATTTAGGAGGATTTCATTGGATAAATTCCAATGAAAAGCCCCTTGAGCCAATCTAACAGGAATTTCCGTTGTATAGATTCCAATGGGCGAAACACGAGGGGGATAGCGAAAGGAACGAAAGGAACAAGGACACCCTCCACGGATGTCCTTATCCTTGTCTTTGTCCTTGCGCAGCGTACTACGACCTAACAAAAATAGGCGAAATCCAAGCAAACTGATGGTTGGCTTGGCGTATTTCCACATGATACGCATCCGTATCCTGTTCCCGCTCCGTATCGTTCCATTCCAGATGAACGCGGTAAGCCGTTTCCGGTACGGCGCGGTGAATCAGGATCGCCTCCGAACTGTACGGTTTCACATGCGTAGAACGCGACCCCTCCAGCAGTTCGGCCACACTGGTTTCCATGCGAATTCCGTTCGCCTCCACGACAAGCGTAGTCGCCTCGTCTCCCTCCACCTCCAGCACGACCGCCGCCGTAGCGGGATGGAGCGTCGACGGATTCTGGAACGTCGTACAGGTCCAGGCGAGGGAATGCTCAGTGCGCTCCACGATCCGATTATCGAGCTTATTGATGTCCGGATTCTGCCTCATGCCGGGCTCGGGCGCGAGCACGCTTTGGCCGCGGAAGCAGCTGTCCGCGCCGAGCAGCCTGCCGTTTCTCACCCCGGCTTCCGCCTTCCAGCGATAGCCTTGCTTCGACTCGCCCCACCCCAATTCCACTCTGATCTTGTATTTCCGGGCGACGCCGCGCAAGGCTGACGAGATGTTGTCCCCCGCGACAACTTGCCATGGCTTCGCGTTTCTAAATACCGTAATTTTGTCGATATAGTCAGCACATACCGAATCCAATACCAGTTTCCTGACGCCTGCGACTTCGACCTCGCTGCCCATGAAGGCCCCGTTCAACGTAAACCGGCATTCGATCTTGTCCCCCGTAACCGCATAGGTGCGGCCGGCCTTGATCGCTTCCCAGATCGATTCGCGCGTTTTCTCCTCCGCCCATACCGCTACGCGCCCGTCGCCGTACGATCCCGGATAGCCGGCATGATGGTCGGTCGAACCGGCAAAACTGAATTTCTTGCCTTGGCGCAACCCCGCAAACACCGTATTGCGCGAGTCTCTCGGCCCCATCGTATGATAGTAAGGATAGGCGCTTCCGTCCGACATGCCGGAGCCATGCTTGGAGAACACCTCGACGATTGGCGATAGATCGGAACGGAAGGCGTCCCAATTCGTCCCGCGATAGCCGGGCGTATACCCGATATGATGCGGAACGGCAATCGCCCCGTAAGCCGCGAGCTTCTCGGCGAGCTCCTGCGGAGAAGCCGCGTAGACGAGCGGAAGTTCGTCGCTCGGCGATACAATATGATGATCCCCGAATTCGCTGGAATGAATCTCGTACCCTTGAAACGTCACGAATTCATGCGGAATATTCGCTTCCCGGACTTTGGCACGGACGGCTTCCCAATCCGCCTGCAATTTCGCAAACCCTTCCTTGTGGAAATCGACGAGGAACGCCGTCTCCTCGGTCCGCTCCGGTATATCCGGCCACATCGCGTGGCCGATAATCGCGCAAAAATCGAGTTGTCCTCTCGCCGCCTCCAACGCGTTTTCCAGCGCCCCGAATCCGTAAGTAATACCGCAATGATTATGCAGGTCTCCCCAGAACAGTTTCATCTATGATACTCTCCTTTAACTCTTCTAAAAGCCTTCCCAATGCCAAGCCCCTGTTTGTGCCATCTCGTGTACCGGTAGTTTTGCTTTGCGCAGCGCAGTCGCTCCCCGTTCCCGTTGCAACGGACGTCGCCGCGGACCTGCGACAAAATAAATGCAATGATGAAACGAAATCCGGTTTTGGCATCACAAACCGCGACTTTTGTATGAAATCTCGAACATAATCGAAGGACTCAACTCATGCGCCGATCGTTTTGTATGATATTTCGTCCCACCTTTGCAGGATCAGGGCTCAAATCGCTCATTGTGTATGAAATTTCGATCATATTCGCCGGACTGCATTCACACGCCGCTCGTTTTGTATGATATTTCGGCTACATTTGTCATGCCTATGCTGATTCATCATCCAAACCCGGTTAAAAATGAACGCAACGCCATTGGATTTGGCATGCATTTACATTACTCGAGCTAGGATCGGAGTTGTCGATTCATGCATTCACTCAACCCTCATACTCACCTTCATAAGGCTCGTCTTCCACAGCAAGCTGCAGCGCGGCCAGTTCCCGCTTCAGGCTGTCGATCACGCCCGCATAGGCGGTATCATGGTAAACATTGTTCATCTCGTAGGGATCGTTCTTCAGATCGAACAGCTCCCATTCCGGCTGCCGGCGCTCGTCGAGTGAACCCGTCGTCCCTAGTGCGTCCGCATAATAATAAATCAGCTTGTACTCATGCGTGCGGATGCCGTAATGGGAATAGACGGAATGCTCCTTATCGAGATGCATCCAGTAACGGTAATACATGGACTTGCGCCAATCGTCCGGCGTCTCGCCCTTCCAGATCGGGCGGAAACTTCGGCCCTGCATCCCGGCCGGAATCGTTGCTCCTGCGGCATCGAGAAACGTTGCCGCGAAGTCCACGTTCAGCACCATATCCTTGTTGACGATGCCTGCCCGAATCTCTTTCGGATATTGAATGAGCAAGGGCATCCGCAACGATTCCTCATACATAAAGCGCTTGTCGAACCAGCCGTGGTCTCCGAGGAAAAAGCCTTGGTCGGAAGTGTATACGACAATGGTATTGTCCCAAATGCCCTCCGCTTCCAACGTATCGAGCAGAACGCCGACGCTCTCGTCGATCGAAGCGACGCAGCGGAGATAATCTTTGATATATCGCTGATAATTCCAGCTTTTGATCTGCTCCGGCGCGCTTCCCGCCGGCGGCTCCCCTTTGACGTCCTTGGGCAGTAAATCCCGGTCGATCCGCATTCTGGCGGCGCGGGCGGCCTCCGCCCGCGTGCCGTAGTCGTCGTGGAACGTGACGGGCTCGGGAATGTCGACATCCTCGTACAGGTCGGCGTACTTGGGCGAAGGCAGCCACGGGCGATGCGGCGCTTTATGATGGCACATCAGCAGGAACGGCTTCGTCTTGTCGCGGCGGCGGATCCAATTGGCGGACATATCGGTAATCACATCCGTCACATAGCCGCCAATCTTCTTCGTTTCCCCCATCTCGATAAATTCCGGGTCGAAATAGTCTCCTTGGTCCGGCAGCACGTTCCAATAATCGAAGCCGGTCGGATCGGAATTGCCGCCATGGCCCAAATGCCATTTGCCGATGATCGCCGTGGCGTAACCCGCTTGCTGCAACAGCTTGGGAAAATTCATCATCGTCCCGTCGATGTCGTCGTCGAGCGTCTTGACGCCGTTGATATGGTTATAGACTCCTGTCAAGATCGTTGCCCGGCTCGGCGCGCAAATCGAATTCGTGCAGAAGCAATTGTCGAAGCGAATCCCGTTCTCCGCAATGCGGTCGATATTCGGCGTCCGATTGATTGCACTGCCGTAACTGCCAATCGCATGCGAAGCGTGATCGTCGGACATGATGAATAGAATGTTAGGCTGATTCATTTGATCTACCATCCTTCTCATTGCAACTGATAGACGCGAACCTCGGCATAGGAGTTCCACTGATTCACGCTGTTGCCGTGGCCGGTAATGCGGACATATCGCGCCTCATGTTGTCTCAAATACGTTTTTTCAATATCCAGGCTTTCGCCGCTGCTTGTCCCCGCAAACGCCTTGTACCAGGTTTCTCCGTCCGGCGAAGTTTCGATCTCGAATTTGAAGCTCCGCTCGTTCCCGCGAATAAAGGCGATGCCGACGCTGTTCACGGCTGTCGCTTCCCCGAGATCGAGCATGATCCACTGATCGCCTTCCGCTCCCCAGTACGTATTGAAATCGCCGTCAATCGCTTTATCTTCCGTATTTCCCTGGTCGGCTTGCGAGCCGCTGGCGGAAACGGCCGCAATCGGCAGTTCGGCCAAACGCTCCTCTTCCCCGTCAAGCGGCGTTAATTTGAAGTTGAAATGGTACACGCTCTTGATCTCGGGACTTTGCCGCGAAGAGACGATCAGCTTCGCGATGCCGGGAACGTCGTCCGCAGGAAAGGCCTGCACTTCGTACATCGCATCATCGTAGACCGCTTGTACGACGGGCACGTTCGTACGGTCAAGCGGCAGCAGAATGTCATAGCTGAACGTCTGCTCATCAAAACCGGCCAAAGGCTCGCCGTCGATGCTGACGCTTTGCAGGACGGGTACGGTCAACTCGCCGTCCGCAATGCTCCACTGGTCGAGCGGAACGCCGGTGAACGAAGTGTCCGTATCCTCGATCGCTCCGACGATCGGAATCAACGTTACCGTCAGCCGCATCTCCTTCGCTTCATCCAATTTGACGAACAGCTTGCGGATGCCATCGTTCTGATGCTGCTTGGGCGGATTGGGCGATTCCGGCAGCGGCTTGGCGTCCATCACGCCGAATTTCGCCTCAATCGGATGCCCCGACGCATCGCGGACATCGCTATCCAGGCCGACCCACAACTTCTCTCCGCCTTTGGTGAACATCGCCGACTTTCCGTCCTCGCTGACTTGAATATCGGCTTCCGTATGCATAAACCAGTAAGCGGTCGACGGGTTCAAGAAGGAAACCTCGTCCTGAATCGTCGCTCTCGTACGGTTCGAGGCGAGCATGACGCCCCGCTTCGCCGAGGAGACATGCTTGTTGTACGCCTCCGTCAAATTGGCGATCGCAAATCCGCCAAGCGGCTTGCTTTCCGTCTTCTCGATTTTGGCGAATGCTTTAATATTTTGCTGCGCCCCGCCGTCGGAATTGATCACTAATGTGTTATGCCCCTCCGGATTCAAACGGTAGTAAGTCAAACGTTCCTTCTCGTAATTCGAATAGCCCGGCAGATTGTAATCGTCCTTGCCCAGATCGATCGCCCATTGCTGGCCGAGCGCTTCAAAAACGAAGCTTCCCAGATCGTAATGCCCGTGGCTGACTACATTATTGCCCGCCTTCAACCCGAGGAAGCCGGTGTTGGGATCGTCCCATTTGCTGCGGAATGTCGCGACTTCCGTCCCGCTGAAGTATTGGTCCAATTCCAACGTTTGACCGGGAAGGTAAGCATCCGGCTCGTACCAGAGCATTTCGAATTCGGTGCCGGCGTTTCTGTACTTGATTTTATTGTCCAAATGTACGGAGGCTAACAAACGATCTCCGTATTTCTTCGCGATCCATAATTCTTCGGCAGCGATCACCTTGTTGTTCGAGGCATCCCCGTAGTTCAGCGAGCCTACCGCTCCGCTCAAATAGGTCGGGAAGTACGCCGTCTTGCTCAGTCCTGGCGTTTGGTCGTAACCGTAGCTCGTGCCCAGCGCCGTTTCCAGCGAAGAGATGAAGCGAACAATGTATTCCAGCGTATATTTCCAATAACTCGGGCCTTCCGCCCATGCTCCGTCCGGAGTGAACTCCAGCAAAATAAAATCCTCAAGCGCATTGAACGCAACATCCAATATTTTGCCGCCGAATTGCTCCATCGTCACTCGCTCGCCGGACGGCAAGACGATTTCCTTGTCCACATCCCCGATCGCCATCAAGGCGAGCACGGAAGCCCCGTTGCATACCGCATTCCAGTTATTCGTTCTCGGGTAGGTGTGAATCCACCATACATTTTTGTTGTACGCCTCTAACGTCTTCACCAGCCCCTTCGCGACGATGGCGTCCTCGAGCATTTGCCGCTGCTCCGGCGTCCAGGCATCGTACAGCCAATCGTACGCGATTGCGAGGCCTTCCATAAATTCGGCCGTGTTCAAAAATTCGTTCTCTTCGTTCCAATTCGGGAACTGCGATACCGTATAGACTTCGTCCCAGATCCGCTGCTTATATTGTTCTTTCTTGGCAGGATCGTCGCTCAGATGATAGAGCATCCCTAGATTGATCACGAGCGGTCCCACTTGTCTGGAGCCGATCATCCTTCTGCCGTCCGGCAGATCGTCCGTAGGCAGCGCCATGCTGAGATGCTTCTCGCCTTGCTTCTGAATATCCTGATACCATTTGCCGATCGTCGCTTCCCCCGACTGAATCAGCGATTTGACGCGGTCAAAGTCGGACGAAGTTGCCAGTATTCTCGGATGGGCCGCATCTTTGCTCTTCAGCCGGGCCATCGCTTCGTCTCCGGTCGGCCGGTCGTAGACGATCTCCTTGATCGCTTCTTCGATATAAAACTTCTCGTTATCCTGCGGTTTGACGCTCTCATCCGCTTTGTCGAACGCATCGTCGAACGGCATGGCGCTATCGCCGATCACGATAAGTCCTCTGCCTTTATAGTCCGTGTATACCTGCTTCTGCAAGATCGTTCCCGCCATGTCCACAGGAACCATGACATCGTCGGGGGTAAACTCGATATGGGAATCAGGGCGCACTTCGCCGCCTATAACCGCATGATTCTTCGTTACCGTAACGTTCTGTCCTTTTGTTTTGACACGCGCGCTCTGCCCATGGACTTCCACGTCAACGCCCAAGGATCGGCCGACAAATCGAAGCGGCACGACGATCGTTCCGTCGACTTTCCTCGGTATGTTCGGCTCGTCGATCGCCCCCGCCGTCTTTACATTGTTCATCAGCGCGTTCCGGCTGCCCACGACCATCGCCAATGATCCGGCAAGCCGATCCTGCACGGAGATACCGAGATCGTTGTCGAAATCCATCAACGAATCGGGCTTGTTGATCGCCTGCAATTGTTCCATCGTCTTCAGCTCTGTGCCGGAATACACCCGCATATTGTCCAGCAGCGTCGTGAAGCTTTTGTCGCCGGCGGCGCCCGGCGTCAGGTCGGCTTGCGAAATCCGTTTCGCCCGAACCCGCAAATAGTTGATCCCCGTCGCCCCGTTGCTATTTTTCAACAATACCGAATCGATCTTCTTGACGCCGTCTACATAGACCGATACCGTTTGCGCATCCGCTCCGAAGTCGATCGCGAACGATAGCCTGTTCCATTGATTCACATTCAACGGCACTTTGCCGCCTTCCACTTTCAGTACGCCGTCGGCTCCCAAATTGCCAAGCGTAATCCCTTTATTGGCACTGTCCTTTATTTCGAAAAATTTACTTCCGTTAGAGTCCAGCGACTTGATATCGAAATCGAAGATGATCTCGCCCGTCAAGTCATCCGTTCCGAACCGTTTGGCAAGGCCGACATCCGGCTGATCCGCTGCGGATTCTTCGATCCGCAGCGCGACGCTGGTCCCGTTCGGGACCGTATGCTCGTTCCGAAGCGCGCCGCTCGACTTTTTCACGTCCGCGATGCCGGTCATTTCCATTCCGCTTGGCGGCGCGCCGGTCTGGCTATATTGCTCGAAATCTTGCACCAAATAAACGGAAATATCGGATGCCGCTGCCCTCGCCGGCATGTCGCCCGCCACTCCGCTCAAACCTATGGCCATGCTTAACAGCAAACTGATGCGTCGAAACCATTTTCCCCTTGCATTCATCATCTAGTCGCTCCTCTCAAATCGGTTTACGAATGGTCATATCCCTCTCCTTGACCGTGACCTCATAATGTTCGCCGCAGTCCAATTCATAATAGCCGTCGGCGAATGGCCGAATCGATACGGCCGGGGCTTGTCCCCCTTTATATGGCGCAAGCACCGTCACAAAAGTAACCGTACCGCTGTAAGTCCCTTGGAATCGCACTCTTGTGGACGCTCTCGCCACATCGTTGACGTCGGACAGCCGGCCGGGCAGCAGATCCGCCTCACCCCGCGGCTCCGTATAAATACCCAAATTGGCAATATCGCTCGCAGCGACGACAGCATCCGCCGCGATCTCTACCTCCGTAAAATCCAAATGGAAGTACCGCTGCACTCCGCTCCGCTCCAGCCCTTCCACCCGATCCGCAATGACGACGAACCGGCGATCGACCAATGCTATATGGCGGTGATGGACAATCGGCTCGTAATTCAAATGGTAAGCGCTTGCGATTTGATAAAAGCCCCTGTCTTCCACATTGTAAATTTCTCCGATTTTCTGCGGACCGTAGGCGAACGAACCCAAATATTCGAAATGGTCCCTCTCATCGATCAGGAGTGTGGAATGATAGTTGGCGCTCTTGAATTTCCTGCGGTCTTCATCCTCCCGATAGCAGAAAATGCCGGGATCGCAGACCATATTTTTCCCAAGCGCGGTAAAATCGAAGCTCATCAGATCGATATGGGCATGGAAGTTCTGCACCGGGCTTCTGCATGCGAACAGAAAGCTGAGCGCCTCCGCATCCCAGCCGCTGCGAATAATCGCTTGATGCAAGGTCCGGTTCCAGAACGTCGTCAATTTATCGCATTCGTAGTACTTGCCTTGCAGCCCCTTCAAATCTTCATAGAACCGCCGCACATCCAATGCGCGCCACACATGTTTGCTAGCCTCGCTCATGATCTCGCGCATATCGATCAAGTTCGTTGCAAGCCCGAGCCATGTCATATCGCCCAACGCCAAATAGCCGTATACCCCGCCCATCACGGCCAGATGATTCGCATGGGAATCGCCCACAGGTACGCATTTCCCGGTCGGCCGCAACGAATAGATGGAATAGTCCAAATTGGTGCGCAGCAGCTCCATATACCGGTCCGAGAACTCGAACTGGAACCGCTTGGCCAGCACGACGGCAAGGCCGAACCAGAACATGCAGCCATTGTGATAAGAAGGACAGCCTTCGATTTGTCCGCCGTCTTCGGTCAGCTGAGCCAAGGCGCATCGTTCGATCCCGTCGATCGCGAAAGCTTTCCATTCCTCCGCCTCCCGCAGCTCCGGGAAATATAGCGCCGTCGTCAGAATGCCCAAGCATTCCATCAGAAAATGATTATGATCCGCCTTCGGCCACAGGATCGGCGAGACCTTGCGCAACATTCGGATCTGCATGTGCACGGCCCATAGGTACCGCTCCAACACATCTTCGGTAAACAACTCCGTATGTCCCAGATGCTCCAGTACGAGCGGCCACGTCTTGTAATTGCGAATGCCGAGTTCCAACGCCCTTAGCGGATGGCATTGCGAGAAATATTCAATCGGATAATCGATCATCTCTTCCCGAATCTCGACCGTTGCGATCCAATCCAACATTTCTTCAATAACTTTGCGCCCGTATTTCTCATCCCGTGTTAAAGAATAGGCTTCCAGCAGATCCTGCCAATGCGTCATGCGGTTCAGCTGCCACAGAAACTCGTTGTCATTATGCCTGCGTTCCAGCCAGCAAGGCGGATTGCCGACGAATTCGCGCACGCCACCCGTGCCCGGAAGCTTGAGCATTCCCCGGTACGCTTCCTCCGCACTGGCAATCGTCGCTTGCACGAGCTCCGGCATGTTGTCCGCAATATACTTGCTCTTCGCCGCTATCGGCTCCAATCGCGATCGCAGGTTGGCCAACAACTCGCCCGTCGGGATCGGCTCTTTCAACAAAGCTTGTATATTCATCTTCGTTTCTCCTTCGAGGCGGAAAGGCTGCAGCGCCTGATCGTTCTGCAGCCCGTTCACTTGTTCCTCTATTGGTTCATTTCCGCCATATACCGGTCGTAAGCGGCCTGGTTAATTTCCACCAACCGGCGAGCGCCGAGCTTCTCGAGTTCTTTCACAAATGCCGCATGATCCACCGGCTTCGCTCCAAGAATCCATTGCTGTCTCGTTTCCACAATATACGTGTCGACTTTCGGGAGAATTTTCTGAATTTCCTTCTGCTCTTCATTCGTAAATTTCAGAACAGGGTATTTCTCCATAAATACATTCTTTTCTTTATACGCGTTAATGCCTTCCGTTGCCAAAGGCAGCGTCCATTGCTCTTCGTAGAAGTAATCTTGCTGGAAGCCGAAGTTGGATTGGGCTCCCGTCTCGCGAATGACGTCGACAGGCGCTTTGTCGGACTTCAATACTTTATCGGTGAAGATCGGCTTGCCGTCTACCATCGTGTACGTATCGCCTTCGATGCCGAAATTCGCCATCCGTCTGCCTTCTTCGGTAAACCAGAAATCAAAATATTTGATCGTGGCAACCGGATCCGGATTGCTGTGCGCGATGCCCCAGCCGTAATTTTTGGCGCGGTCCCGCTTGGAAGGCTCTTTCACGACACCGTCTACGTCCGCCGGCGGCAGCATCGGATCGAAGCGGAAGCCCGGAATTTTGCTTTCAAGCTGTTCGTTGTAATTGCCCGTCGAAGCGAAGAAATCATGCGTCAAACCGCCTACGTTATCCGCAAGCAGAATATCTCTCGCCTTGCTTCCGCGAGTGAAAATCTCTTTATCGATGAGTCCTTCTTTATACCACTTCGCCATATTTTCCATCGCAACGCCGTATTCCGGCTCGAGCGGTCCGTAGATCACTTTATTGTCGAATGCCCGGTAGTCCGGATATGCATTCCAGAGCGCCATGAGGCCTTCAATGCCGATCGACGTATTGCGGTGGAAAAATCCAACCTCGTCCTTCTTGTTATTGCCGTTCGGATCTTGCGTCACGAACGCCGTCAACACATCATGCAGTTCGTCCACCGTTTTCGGCTCGTCCAGTCCCAATTTCTCCAGCCAATCCTTGCGGATAAACCAGCCTTTCTCAGCTTCCCCATCGGCGATAAACGGAATGAACCATATCGTTCCTTCGTTGTCGGAAGCCGCGCTTCGCACATCCGGATTGTCCTCCATAAATTTCTTCAGATGAGGAGCATGCTCGTCGATCAAATCGTTGAGCGGCAGGAACGCTCCCTCCGGACCGTATTGCAGGAAATCCTTGGACAGCGCTTGCATAATATCCGGCAGCGAACCCGACGCCATAACGATGCTGAACGTTTCGCTGAAGTCGGAAACCGTATTCGGCAGCGTTCCTTCCAGCGTTACGTTGGTCATATCCGCCGCTTTCACGAAGATCGGCCAATCGTTTTTAAATACGCCCGAATCTTTCGTCCCCATATGTACCGTTAATTTCAGCTGCTTCTCCGAAGCCAGGTACGGATTTTCGCTTTCTTGCCCTTGCGGCGCCGGATCGGCTTGAGCCGGACCGGCATCCTTCGACCCTGTCGAACAACCTGCCAGAACCCCCGCCAAAACTGTTGTTGCCGCGAATAGACTAACGATTTTTTTCCATCTCATGAGACGTACACCCCGCATTTTAATTTTGTATATTTAGCCTTTGACGGCTCCTACCAACATGCCTTTAATAAAATATTTCTGAATATACGGATAGACAAGCACGATCGGTATAATCGAGACTACGATTGTAGCATAAGTGACGGTTTCTGCCGATACGGTGGACGTAAAATCCAACGCTGCCGCAAATTCCGATTGCAGGTCGTTTTCGACGATCATTTTTTTCAATAAAACTTGAAGCGGAATTTTGTCCATATCTTTCAGCATGATCATCGACCAGAAGTAGCCGTTCCATTTCTCGATCGCGTAGAATAAACCGACCGTCGCCAAAGCGGGCTTCACCAGCGGCAAGAACACTTTGATCAACACTTGCAAGTCATTGCCGCCGTCCACTTTCACCGATTCTTCCAATTCGGCCGGAATCGCCTCGAAGCTCGTGCGCAGCAGGATCACTTTGAAGGCATTGCACGCGAAAGCGATCACTATGCCCGTCCGCGTATTTAACAGTCCCAAATCTCTCAGCGTCAGATAGAACGGAATCATGCCGGCATCGAACCATAGCGTCAACGTGACGAAGATCGTAAACCATTTCCTTCCTCGCAACCGGCTCTTCGACAACGCGTATGCGCCGCAAATGGTGAAGAACATCGAGACCGCCGTCCCGGCGACGGTATAGAAGATCGTGTTGGCATATGCCAACCAGATTTCCGGATTCCCTAATACCTGTTTGTAAGCGTCGAAGGTAAAGCCTTTGGGAAACAGAAGCACCTTGCCCGTCACGACGTTATACGGCATGCTGATGGAAGCGGATAACACGTAAATGAACGGGTACAGCGCCGCGATCGCCATCAACGCCAACAAAATATTGTTAATGACTTTAAATATTTTCTCTCCTCTGGATTCAATCACTCTCATCACCTACCATAAGCCTGCATCCGTTACTTTCTTGCTAATCTTGTTCGCAGCAATGACCAGAACCAAAGCTACGATGGAGTTGAACAAACCTACGGCGGTCGCAAAGTCGTATCTGCCGTCGACAAGCCCCGAACGGTACACATAGGTGCTGATGACATCCGCTTTCTCGTAAGTTGCCGGCTGATAGAGCAGAATAATCGTCTCGTAGCCGACGCTCAGCAAGCTGCCGATCTTCATAATGAACATCACCACAATGGTAGGCAGGATGCCCGGCAGCGTAACATGCATAATCTGTTTGAACTTGCTCGCCCCATCCATTTTGGCCGCTTCGTACAGCTGCGTATCGATCCCGGCAATCGCCGCGATAAAGACGATGGAAGCGAACCCCGTTTCTTTCCACAGGTTCATGACGGTATAGATTCCCCGGAAATAATCGGGATTGGTTAGAAAATAAATTTTCTCCATTCCGAACTTTTCCAGAATAAGGTTGATCAACCCGCTTTCCGGCGCCAGGAAGGTGGTAACGATCCCGGCGATGACCACGACCGATACGAAATGAGGCAAGTAAGTAAGCGTTTGCACTATTTTCTTGAAGCCTTGCCGCGTCACTTCGCTAATCATGATGGCTAATATAATTTGTGCCGGAAAACAAATGATTAGGCCGTATAAGCTAATGATGACGGTGTTGGTGAATACTCTCATAAAGTATTCGCTTCCAATAAACTCGGTAAAGTACTCGAACCCGATCCATTCGCTGGCGGCAATGCCTTTAAATAAGCTGAAGTCTTTAAAGGCGATTTGGATGCCCCACATCGGAAAATATTTAAAAATCAGGAACCAGAGCAGGAACGGTATGAGCAAATAGTATAGTATGCGGTCTCTGTATATATCTTTTTTCAGTTCAATGAAATACGCTTTCACGTCCCGTTTCGGCTTCGCCTTTTTTCCCCTTTTGAATTTCGCGGGTTTGGCGGGAGCGGCGATATTGCTCATATTCATGTCTCACCTCCTGCAGTTTGATATGGCTGATCGTTCTTTGCTCTGCCTTACCCGAATCGTACCCAAGATGCCGCGAAAGGTATATGTCGAAAATTTGCGATAATATTCGTTTTTTGCTTGATGACCGAAAACGTCGACGCCATGCGAAAATCGAATGAAGGCAAAAAATCGTTATTCGGAAGCTTCACCAATAAATAAAGCGCTTTCTATCAAGCTTTTACGGGAAGTCAAAAAATGAATATCGGGCCCATTTGTAAAATTTTGATCTAACAGCAAATCGAAAAAGTGATGTAGACTGATACATACAAAGAGCTCATAAATATGCATTGCTAATTAACATGATTATCGATTTATATTGTTAATTACTGAAAGCATTTTCATAATGACCGAAGGGGAGTAGCGAATGATGGTAAAGAGGAAGTTTTTGTACAAAATGCTAACCTTATTTGTCGTGATTGTCCTGTTATATTCGGCGATCACCTCATCCATCATCTTTTATAAAAGCTATGAAATGTCCGATGCGCAAAACAATCACAGCCGCCTATTATATATCGATCAGAACAGCAATTACGCGGACTTCAAGTTCCGCATCGCGATGGAATTCGTATACAAAGTGTCGACGCTGCAAAGCCTGATCGATTACCGTTACAGCGACGATACCAATTATCTGTATATTGCGAACCTGTACAACGACCTGATCGATCAATTGCAAGGCTTCGGCCAGCTAGGGTTCACGCTAGGCATTACGAAGCTGACGGATAATCTGGTCATTACGGCTGCCGGAACGTTCAGCATTAAAGATTATTTGAACGAGCTCGGCATACAGGCGGAAGCGCTGGACCGCTTCCGGAACCTGCAAGACGAATCGCTCGCGTCGAACACCTATATCGTCCCGCAAGCGATGTCCGGAACGCCCGGCAAAATCGTAATGATCCACCAGACGGTCAATTCCAAGCTCGATCCTTTATACTTTTTTATCGTTGTCGATAGCGTCTCTTTGCTGCCCAGAACGGTTGATAATCTGCAAGGCAATTTCTATCTGTACACCGACGAGATCGTCGGTTCGTATCTACATAACGAAGAGCTTGATCCGGCGATTTTGACCCGAATCGAGTCCATGAACGGCCAGGAAGATTTGAACCATGTAAGACTCGGTTCCACCGTCCATTATATTCATCATTCCAAGGTGATCCCGAATCTCGCCTATATTTATTCCAGCGAAATGACGTCATTCGGCGTGATCTTCCGCGAAATATGGAAGACGGCGCTGTTTCCCAGCATGCTCTTGCTGGTGTTCGGCATCGCGCTCGCTTACATGGCGACCAGGTCAAGCTACAAGCCGATCCGGCAATTGCTTCAATTCCTGGACGAGCAGAGAGGAACGAATGCCGCCGCGCCCAACGGCGGGCATGCGCACCAAACCCATGAACTGGCTTACATCCAATCCAGTATCGAGCAAGTCTATTCCATCAATCATGCCTTGCAGAATAAGCTGGATCATTCCATCGTCCATTTGCGGGAAGATTTCTTTCGCAAGGCGATATACGGTATTGCCGGCGAGGAATGGATTCGCGAGAATTTGTCCGCGCTGCAATTGGAGCGTTTCCGGGACGAATTGAGACTGGCGCTGTTGGAGTGCGAAGGCATGGATACGCTGCATAAAACGATGCCCGCTCCGAACTTGTCCTTTCTGTTCGATACGATGATTAAGGAGATGCGGGACGGCTGCGACGATTATTTTGTTTTGCCGCTGGACAAAAACAAATACTGCATCATTTTCCATAACGTTTCCTCCGAGAACGTCAAGCAAGTCGCGGAGAGCGTGATTGCAACGATCGAAAAGGATCTGTCGCTCGATATAACGGCATACATATCCGAGACGTACCGGCTGGACGAGTTGACTTCCGCCCTGCAGGAGCTGCTTCGTCTCAGCAATTACCAGTATGCGACCGCAAGCAAGGTGCTTACCTCAGAAAGCGTGACAAATCTTGAAGAAACGGTCTGGCACTATCCGCTCGAGACGGAAACATGCCTGATTAATTACGTCAATTCGAATGATCTGGGGAAAGCTTACGAACTGCTGAGAGATGTACTCGACAAAAACGTAAATCATTTGGCGCTGAGTCCGGCGAATCTGTCGAATTTGAAGCATTCGTTCCTAACCACCTTCAAACGATGCTTGAACGCGAACGGAAAAACGTTGAATCAGTTCGTCAGAGAGTATCCCGATCAGTTGGATCAGTTTATGGAAGCCCCCGTTTCGAAGTTTACGGAGAAGGCGTTCGCATTGTTCGAGTTGATCTTCAATTATTGCAACAAGGATAAGTTCAGCCTGGAAAGCTCCACCGCTTCCCAAATCTTTATTTATATCCATCAGCATTTCGATCGGGATTTATCGTTGACGGATATTGCGAGTCATTTCAACTTGTCCGAAAGCTATGTCAGCAAGCTGTTGAAAAATTCGCTGGACATTAACTTCAAGCAATATGTCAATTCGCTTAAGGTGAAGAGAGCAAAAGAGCTATTCAATCAGGGCAATTACAAAGTTCATGAAGTTGCGGCAATCGTCGGATGCAATAATACGAACACGTTCATTCGCATCTTTAAGCAATATATCGGCGTATCGCCGGGAGAGTATGTCAAAAGCCTGGGGTAACGCGCTCCGGAGGCGGATCACGATTTTTTGCCGGCATATCGAATTTATCGCTTTTCGGTCCACATCGCCCGCTCTCGTATCATTTTTCGCGATGACAGCAAATAGTGAGGATAGGCTTCTCCTTCTGCGCGGATTACAATGAAACCGTAATCATTGTATGAACCGACCTTAGATAATGAGACGAGAGGAGCATAACCAATGGACCGTCACCCGGAATGGCTGCATGACGCTTATCGGAAATCGATTCGCAAGATCGGTGCCGTAAGCAAAAAAATAGGTGCGGGTTTTCCGCACGTATGCTTGAATGGAGATTATAATTGCGAAGACGCTTCCTTCTGGACTTCCGGATTTTGGGGAGGCTTGCTCTGGCTGGCCTTTCGCGAAACGAAAGAGGAGTCTTTGAGGGAATTAGCGGAGCAGATCGAACAACAGCTGAACGTTCCGCTGCATGACTTTTACGATATTCATCACGATGTCGGATTTATGTATTTGCCGACGGCTGTCGCGAACTACCGGCGGACAGGCAACGAGGCGTCCCGAAGATCGGGCCTGATCGCGGCCAGCCATTTGGCGGGGCGCTTCAACTTGAAAGGACAATTCATTCGGGCATGGACGGATCGCGTCGACCCGAACAGCACCGGATGGGCCATTATCGATTGCCTTATGAATTTGCCGCTGCTGTTCTGGGCGGCGCAGGAAGATCGCGATCCCCGCTTCCGGCATATCGCCGTGGCGCATGCGGATACGGTGCTCAAGCATTTTGTAAGAGAGGACTGGACCGTCCCTCATATCGTAAGCTTCGATCCGGAGACGGGAGAGAAGATCGAGAACCTTGGCGGCCAAGGGCTCGGACCGGATTCCGCATGGTCGCGGGGACAAGCGTGGGCTATATACGGCTTTGCGATTGCGGCGCGCGAAACCGGCAAGCGCGAATATGCAACCGCCGCCAAAAATATCGCGAATTACTTCCTGTCCCATCTTCCCGAGGACCGGGTCCCTTATTGGGACTTCCGGACGGCGGACAAAGACAAGTTTGTCAGGGATTCGACGGCATCCGCCTGCACGGCAAGCGGGCTGCTCGAGTTAAGCGCGCTGCTCGACGATGAAACCGAACAAGCCTTCTACGATGAGTGCGCCTTGGACATCCTTAAAGGATTGTACGACAATTATGCCGATTTCAGCGACCGTCAGGATGCGATTCTGACGAAAGGGACGGTATCCTATCCCGTCAACAAGCATGTCAATGTGCCGATCATTTACGGCGATTATTACTTCGTAGAAGCGCTGGCCAAATTGCACGGTCATCCGGGGCTGTTCTAGCTGGGAGCCGCATGCAAGAAAATCCCCCGGATTCCTTTCCTTCCGGGGGATTATGCTATGCGGTAAGTCGCCTAGAACCCGATTCTTTGTCTGCTCTCCAGACGTTGAATCTGTTGTTCGCCCGTATCGGCCATTTCCCTGAATTCGTTGATCGTTTGGCGCATTTTAGGCAGCGCCTCTTGCTTGTAAGTGCTGATCGCATCCAGCGCCGACAGCACGTCCGAGAAGGCCTGCTTCATGGTCTCCGGCGAAATATTGGTTTCCATCGATTGTTTCTGGATCGCCGCGCCTTGTTCTTTCAACATTTTGGAGGTCGCACTGATCAGATTTTCCGTGGTTTGATTCAGCAATTCGATCTTTTTCAGGACAATCTTTTGATTGTAAAGCGCGCTTGCCACCATGACGGACGTTCTCAGCGCGGAAACGGTCACGTTTCTGGCTCTGTCTACGCCTCTGATCAACTCTTTATTGTTTCTGATAACCACTTCGATCGCCATAATCCCCTGCTGATTCACGACCATCATTTGTTGCAAATCCATTAAACGTTGACGCAACGGAAACATGACTTCTTCCGTAATAAACCGGATTTTGTCTTCGGACTCCCCTCGCACTTTGGCCAATTCCACCTGTTTCTCGATTTCCTCGTCCATCAGTGAGCCGAGATCGATTTCCTTTTGCAGCTTTTTCGTGAGATCGCGCAGCGACTGCTGCTCAAATTCCAGCGTCGTGTTGTCGTTTTTCAGGACCGTCTTCCCCTTGTCGAGAGACACGATAATGTCTGAAATGACGGCATCCGCTTTCTCGAACTTGGCGAAGTATCTGCGCAACGGATTAAAAATCATGCCCAGTACGCCGGTCTTCGCAAAATCGATCGCGCTCGGGTCCAAATCTTTCAATTGGAGATGCAGATCCGTCAAGCCTTTGGCCACCTCTCCGCCTTCGTCTCCCGTTTGCGACAACTTCCCTACCGACACGCGCAAGAGCGCATTTTTCTCCGAGGACGACCGCATGGTGCTCATCCCGAATTTGTCGATTGATTGCAAAATTTCTCTCCGTTTCTCCACTGAATCCATATCCAGTTCCAAAATCGTCGATACGTTGTTGGCGGCCAGCTCTTTGAGCTGCTTTACCTCCTCCGGCTCAGGCTTCACCTGCTCTTCAATAACCGACTTAAGCTCCTCTTTACTTACGACTTCCATTGAAAACGACATGGCATCCCCTTCTTTCCCCCGAATTGGTTCCTACATTTGAACGTTGAACAGATTGCCGATCTTGTACACTACATCGTCCGTGTCCGCATCGATGCTGGCCGCTTCGTTAATGCTTGAAATGCTTTGCAGCGCCTTGATATTCGCATTGTAGCCGATCGTATAGATCGGGATTTTGTAAGTCTCGATCAATCCTCTGATGTCGTTCAGCGAATGCCCTTGGTTTGTGTCGCCGTCGCTAAGCACAAAAATCAGCGGCTTAACGTCGGGATTTTGCGCCATTTCATCCTGAAGCATTTTCATGGCCACGACAATGCCGTCGAATGTTGCGGTGCCGCCTCCTGCCTGAAGGCTCTCTACCGCCCCGACAAACATGGATTGCTGGTTCGTATCGTACTTCCCGATCGGAAGATTGATCGTCACATCGCTCGAGTAGGAAACAAAGCCGATGCTATTGTCTTTGCCCAAGTACTTCTGGCCCGTAATCAAGGATTCCTTCAACCGGTTCAACGGTTCGCCGTCCATACTCCCGGATACGTCGGCCACAAACACGGCGACGATCGGTTTGTTCCCGCTTTTCTTCTCTTTCCATAACTTCTGGGCGGAGGATAAAATATTGCCGTCCACCGCGTCGAACTCCGACGCATAATCGTTCATCCCGTTGAAGCCTTTATCCGAAGCCAGCTTCTGATATTTGTCTTGCCCGACGAACTCGGCAAACTTCTTAATAATCTCCATCTTCTCTTGCGGTAATTTGCCGAGCGCATAGAGCGGGCTGTCATGCCGTACGCCAAAGGGCGTAAAGACATAGCCGCCCTTCAAATCCGGCACGTTGACATAAGTTTGGTACTCGAGAACGAAAGCGTCCAACGCTCCCGATTTGGCCGCGTCGCGCATCTGGATCGTTGTGGATGCGATAAAAGGAACATTGGTCTGGAACCGCTCGAATCCTTGAACCGCTTTGTCTCCAAGCATATCGGAGCTGTCAAACGTTCTCAAGGCAGTCACTAGAAAATTCAATCCGGTCGAACTGGCGAAAGGATCCGTATACCCCATCGATAGCTCATTATTCGCAATCGCTTCCGTAATGGTCGAAACGTTCAAAGAACCGTATTTGCCCACCAGCTCATCATACTTGGACTTTGCGGATACAACGCCGGTGACGTTGCCGGCCAAACGTTTCGAGACAAGCTGCGTTTCGATGCCCTGCGCTTTGACCAATTCCCCCCATAGTTCGTTGGAAGGGGTGAAAGCATCCGGGACATACTTGCCCGATCTTATAAAATCGGTCGCCGTCCCCGAAGCGATATTGCGAATTTTGACGGAAACCGGCTTTCCGTTCACTTCCAGCTTGGCATCGTTGAAGGCCTTCGCCACTTCATTCAACCAGCCGTCAACGCCGTCCCCGGCCTTCTCCGGGGAAGAGAAAATCTCGACAAAGCTATCCGTCGTATTCTGTACCGAAATCGGGAACTTTGAAATATCCGGAAGCGAATCGCCGATCGAAGCCGGATCGAGATCGATCAATCCTTTCGTTGGCGGCGCATTCGTCACCTTAATGTTCTTATAAAGCTTCTCCAACCGCTTGCTCGCGTCTTCCATCGTAACTTCGCTCTGGCTTTTGCCCAAATTGGAAGTCCATTTAATTCCGAAATACACTAGCGCAAACATGACAACCGCAATAATTAATAACGTAACAAAGGCTTTCCCCATTCCTTTTCGAGCCATTCTCATCTCCCTCTCATTGATTATAATATTTCGTCTGTTTGATCAATTGATCGATCTCCTTCATGCCGGGCATTTCTTCGATTTCTCTATAATCGACATTGCCCAATTGAGATATCTCCAAGAGCAATTTATCCACTTTTAACAAAATCTCCTCGTTAGCTCCCAGGTATCCCCTTACAAAGGTTAAGTATTCGTTGTATAACTCCTGTCTTTCTTGTACCAATTTACCGGTAAACAGCGGCATTTTTTGCCGACGGGCAAATGCGGCAAACTCCGACGCATCGAACACGTTAAGCTTGGTCAGAACCCCCCGAATGTTTAAGTAAAACAACTTCTCGACCTCGTCAATGACAGAGACGAATTTCCGATAACTGATTTCCGTCGGCTCAAATCTTTGGCCGAGGATGTCCCACAGGAGCTTCTTCTTCTTATCGATCCGCTCCAACTGATCGAGGGCAAGCGCAATATCCTTTTTAAGTACGTTTACATTTTTGTATTGATGAAGCGCGGCTGCGTAGTCCTCATGGGAGTTCATGTCTTTGACCGGCGTTGCGACAGGCGACTTAAAGAGCAATACATAACTGCCGTAAAGAATGACAAGAAGGCTAACCGTAAGCAAGGTGACGCCCGAAGCGGTCTCTAGCGCGCTGTCGCCCCCGATCTCCACTCCCAATAATCCGGGCGATAAAACGATAATATTCAGAATTACGATTCCGATGATTAGCAGCAGCAACTTCAATAATCGCGAACTATTCAAAATCCCACCTCCCCCGCTTACAATAACCAATACGTTCCATCATTCGGTGACGTTTCGCTTCTTTATTTTACCAGAGAATGAAGGCGTAAGCTTCATGAATCTTGCCCGATTCGACATTAATCCCGAAAATAATCCAACTCTCCAACCATTATGTAATCTTCTTCGCGAAAAAACGCCGGTTTCGATTGAGCGAAAAGGAAAAATGCGCCCCCATTTGCCCAATCTTATGTATCGTATTCAACTATGGTTGTGAATGTTTACGGCGCCGAAACCGGCACATAAATGAGAATTCCGGATTCTGACCGGTGGACTCCGGCGAACCGCTCTCCGTAATACTCAAAATCAAATACGCCGTTCAATCGGTGCGTGTTGCGGGTAAACCATGTTCCATAAATATAGCGATAAGTTAACGGCAATTTTTCTACGCTTCCCCGATGCTCGAATACGATGTATGTCCCTTCCGGAATCGTGAATTGCTCCTGTTCCTCCTCCGCCTCGATATGTTCAGCCTCCGCAGCCGCCAAATAGGTATACGCCGCGTCGAATTCCATGCTATCGTCGTATCGAACGATGCCGAACTTGTCTTTTTGCTTGTTCCGGCAATTCTTCCACAATCGGTTCCAGCAATCGTGAATATGCTCGATCGAACAGCTTCGGGCCGAGTAGCCTCTCACGATTTTTTCGTCAAGGTCAACCTGCCCCGCCGCCTCGGCTTCAAGCTGTTGAATATGATCAAGGTATTCTGCCTTCAGTACATCCATCATCAAATTAGGCGGAATGCGGCCCGAGCCTCTCCATTCGTTCGGCAAGACGCCAAACCTTGCCTTAAACGCCCTTGTAAACGTTTCATGCGATTCAAATCCGTACATATACGAAACGTCGATAATCCGATAGTTTGTCCTGCGCAGGGTCTTGGCCGCTTCCGTTAATTTTCTGGCCGCAACGTATTGCCCTACCGTATGGTTGGTCACTTGATGAAACAGCCTTTGAAAATGAAACTTCGAATACCCTATATGGCCCGCAATCTCGTCTACATTCGTTTTTTGGCCGAGCCTTTTCTCAATATAGCGCACTGCTTCCATCATGCGTTCTACATACTCCATCGAAGATCCTCCGAACGATACGATTTCTGCGTGATACATTGTAGCATCATTCGTCAAAATGAGGCAGATTTCCTCCCTTATAATTGAAACAGTCATGCCATAAGGAAAAGGAGTGAGCTCCCGATGTATCATCCGCGTTTGCAAGGCAATCATTTCGAAATGGGGTATAAGTATGGAAGTTTGATGTACAAAAAAGGGGGCCGGTTCGAGTCCGTGATCTCTTTAAGTAAAGAACAGCTCGAGTTCGGAGTGGAATCTTTGGCGGCCTGCAAGGCCTGCTATCCGGAAATTACGGAGGAGATAAGGGGGATGGCCGAAGGGGCGCGTTACCCGTTCGAATCCTTTGCCGCGTTTCTGTTCAACATGGGGGTTGTCGGCGATGCGTACGGCTGCACTTGTTTTTGCTTTCAACGGGGAAACGACATTGTCTTCGCGCGCAATCACGATATGTTCTCCGATTACAAAAAAACGACGGAAAGCTGCCTATACCGGCCAAGCGGCGGGTATACCTTTCTGGGTCAAGGAGACGCCCTGATCGGCAAGGAAGACGGAGTCAACGAGCATGGCCTGGCGGTCGGCATGACCTTTGTCGCTTCCACACGCGCCAAGCCCGGATTGAACTTTTTGTTCATTGTCCGCTGCTTGCTGGAAAAAGCGAGAACGGCCGACGAAGCGATCGGCCTGCTCCGCTCCTTGCCAATATCCACGGCTCAAAACATCGTCCTGGCGGACAAAACCGGGGATATGGCCGTAGTTGAATGTTGTTCGCAAGGAATCGCCGTAAGACGTCCGGTCAACGGAGAGAATTTCATTATCGCGACCAATCAATTCATCGATGCGTCCATGACTTCATGGGACCATCGTCCCGTACCGGACTGGTACTCGACCCAAACCCGCTACCGCAACGTTTATCAATCCTTGCTCGAATCCGCAACGGCGGATTCGCTGCAGCTCGCTCAGGATATTCTATCCGGCAAATGCGGTTTTATGTGCCAGTATAAAAAAGAGCTGCGATTCGACAGCCTATGGTCCTTCGTCGTCAGATTGAACGATCTGGAGATCCGGAGAGCGGAAGGAAATCCCGGCAAGACGAAATTTGTGAACGATACTCGCCTCGACTGGGCGATGGAGAAGAGCGGGTAGCCGCGACTGCAAGCAGCACGCTCGGATAAAGCCGCTAAACCTGTCTCGTTAGCGGCCTCTTTCTCCTAGCTTCTCATCCAACATTTGCAGAGCCAATTTCAATTGATCTTTCGGCAAGTTGGCATATGAATCCCCTATACTGATTTCATACGAACAGCTCTTCTCGTCGTTTTGGTGCAAGTAAGAAGTTAAGCCGATGCCCGTTTCCTCATATATACTTATTAATATTGGTTCAAGCTGTTCTCTCGGCAGATCGATATGGACATGAAACATATTGGACACGGGCTCCACGGGCTTCGTAACGACGCCGTAACATTGATTGTACAAGCCGGCAAGTTCTTGGGCGTGATGATAGTACTGATCCATCTTCTGAATTCTTAGCTTAAAATAGTAATCGGCGCTTACGATATAAGGATAAAGGCTGATTAAATCTCCGCCATACCGTCTTTTCCACACCTTGGATTCCTGTATAAGCGGTTCCTCTCCGGCCAGAACGGCTCCCGCAATGCCGCCAATCCCTTTATAAAACGATACGTAAACGGAATCAAACAGCTGGCAAATTTCCGCCGCCGATTTATTATAGTACGGCGTGATCTCAAACAGCCTCGCCCCGTCCAGATGCAATTTGATTCCTTGCTCGCGGCAGTAAGCCGAGATCGCTTCAAGCTCCCGGTAATCGGGCAATTGCCCGCCGATCTCCCGCTGAGGCAACTCAAGCAATAGACAGGCGACATCCTCCCGCATATTCATGACATCTTCCAACGTGATCAATCTCGTCTTGTCGGCAAGCAGAATCGGTTCGATCCGATGCAGCTCTTTCAGGCCGTCCTCTTCATGAATTTCCAAATGACATAACGGATGGTACGCTACCCGCCTCAGCCCTTGTCGATCGCACCACATCCGCAAAGCGATTTGTTGCGCCATCGTTCCGCTCGGAAAGAATACGGCCGCCTCTTTCCCTACATAATTCGCCATCCTTCTTTGAAAGTCTTCGATGAGCTCGCCTTTGCCGTAGATATCGCTTTCCACACTCCCGTCGATATCCTCAAACGCTTCCTGCAAAACGCGAACGTTCCTTTTTCCGTTTCCGCCTACCGGGTAAAGCGCCTGTTTAAAGGCGGCAGATAAAGTCATGTTGTCGTCCATCCTGCGGCATCCCCTTTCCACGTTGAAATTGAAGCCCTATCAGCCCAACATAGCTTATCCTGAGCGTAGAGTATTCTGTTTATTTAAATTCATAGTTGACTATAACACTAGTGTCACAGTTTTAAAATAAGCCTGTAACATACTTGAAAGGAGACAGTTGTATGAAAAATAATGAATACAATGTGAGTAAAAAATCCGGTAATGTGACAGGTGTAAGATCTGATACCGACACCGTACAGCAGTGACAGTCATTGGCCTAGGTCCTATGGGCAGGGCGCTGGCCGGTGCGTTCCTAAAAAATGGCCACCCAACAACGGTATGGAACCGCTCTGCAGAGAAGGCCGACGAGCTTGTTGCACAAGGAGCGGCCAAGGCTGATACGGTTGCTGATGCGATCTTGGCAAGTCCTCTGGTGATTGTCTGTGTACTGGACTATAACGTTGTACACTCAATTCTTAAGCATGCAGGAGATGCTTTGAAGGGCAGAACCTTGGTGAATCTTACTGGCGGCTCTCCTAGTTGGGCAAGAGAGATGGCTGAATGGGCAGCCAAGGGTGACATTGACTATCTTGATGGATCCATCATAGTCCCAACCATTGGAGAGTCATCAGCATCTATCCTGTACAGTGGACCTGAGGATGTCTATCAAACCCATCAGACGACACTAGCAAGTCTGGGTGGCACATCTACACATCTTGGTAAGGACCCAGGCCTTGCAGCGGCTTACGATACAGCATTACTCGATATCTTTTGGACGTCAATGATCGGCTACGTACATGCCCTTGCTCTCGCCAGAGCGGAGAACATCTCTGTGATAGACCTAGTGCCGTATGCCCAGGGAATTGTAGGTATGATGCCTGACGTCATGTCCGTGTTCGCACATCAAGTCGAAAGCGGGCAGTATCCAGGTGAAGAGTCCAACATCACTTCGACTGCCGCAGTATTGGAAAACCTTATTCACACCTCCAAAACCCTTAATCTCGACGTAGGAGTACTGAACGCTGCAAAGGCAACCGTCCAGCACGCGATAGACTTGGGTTATGGTGCTAATGACTTCTCACGACTGACTGAAGTCATTAAGAAGTCATCTATGTAACCTGTTCGTAACTGTATTCACTGGGAGGGTCCAGAACGTTGATTTGACTGGTACCCTCCACAACCAGCGAGAAAATCCAGTCAACGCCGACAATAACCATTAGTTCTATTGCGTCGAACATGGAGTATCACCTTTGTTTCATTTGATTGATTTGCTTTTTCAGCCGGTGTTGTACGACGCCCAAATTACTTATTTGTCTGTTGATTTCAGCCAGTTTTCCTTCATATGCATCCAGGGCTTCATCACAAAGTTCGTCTATTTCATTTTTAAAATGGGTATCTACACAATTTATCATTTCTTCTATTTGATTAGTCGTAAAACCTAAACCTAAGTATAGTTGGATCGTTTTAATTCGATCTACAGCAGATTCATCAAAATCCCGATAGCCATTCTCTAGACGGGAGGCGGTAATTAAGTTTTTCTTCTCATAATGCCTGATAGATCGGATACTGGCACCGGTTGATTCAGACAACTGACTTATCTTCAATGAAAGTACCTCCTTTTCTATAGGTTCATACTTCACTCTTAAGTATTAACATTCGTGTTAAGGTAATAAAAACTGGCAAGTTTTAATGGTAGGTACACCCATTAGCAAGCGCTCCAAGCCGGAAGATGGCCGTTACCCTCCGAACCTTCCGCGCGCAATGAGGGGTAGTACCGGAAAACCGGTCCTACCCCTTTCCATATAAGCGCAGTTTGTATTGTATCGAACAACTGTCCGGGTGCAAGTCTAGTTTAGCTTCTGGCCGCAATTCGGGCAGAAGTTGGCGCCTTCGTTTCTCGTGCCGCAGTTCGGGCAGAAGTTCGGCTTTTGCCCTCCCCCGGAAGCGGAAGGCGCAGCAGGCGCGGGTTGCCCGTTCTGGTTCATATTTTTCAACATTTCATTGGCGAGGTTCATCCCCATCATCATGCCGGCCATGTCCGAAGCGGCCCCGCCGCCTTGCACTTTACCGGATGCGATCCCGTCCGTCATGCTCACTTGTTGATACTTCTGCATATTGCCGATCATTTCATGCGACGCCGTCTTCGTAATCATGTCTTGAATTTCTTGCGGATAATTGAAGCTCATCACTTGGAAGCCTGTAATCGTCATCCCGTCCTCTATTACTTGCATATCCAAATCTTCGCGAATGCCCTTGGCAATATCGAAAGCGTTCGCCTGCAGATTGAACATGTCCTTCCCTTCTCTGCCGATCCACTTCATGAGCAGTTGATCCAACACGGAAGTAATGCGGATTTTCACATCATCAACGAGATAGCTGTCTTTCATGCCGGCAATCTTATCGATCAGCGTCACGTAATCATTCACTTTGAAGTTGAACGTGCCGTTGGCGCGGATCGGCATGCCGCCCGGAAGCTGGGCAGTCGGAATGAGAACCGGATTTTGCGTTCCCCAGCGGACGGTGAATTCCTTCGTGTTCACGAATAAGACTTCCACCCGCATCCCGCTGTTGAAGCCGAACTTAAATCCTTTCAGCGTAGACAGGAAAGGGATGATGTCGGAATCGATGTTATACTCCCCTTCATTCTCGAAAATCCCTTCAATCTTGCCGTTGTTCACGAAAATCGCGTCTTGGCCGGAGCGGATAATTAATTTGCTTCCTTTCTTAATCTCCCGGTTGCTCCACTTCCAAAAAATCATATCGTCCCGAAATTCTTCCCATTCCACCACGTTCGAAAATTGGTTTCTGAAAAATCCCATCTCGTTTCCCCATCCTTTGCGTTAAAATGATCCTCTGCTGCCGCTATGCGAATGGCCGCCTCTGGAGATCCCTCCGCCGCCGCCCGAGCCGCCGCTGTTGTTTCTTTCGATCTTCCGCTTCGTTGTCGTCGTTCGAATGTACCTGTCATGACCGTCCAAAATCCCCGAAGTGCTCGTATCTTCGTAGGTCCGCCGGTTGACCGTAACGCGGCCGCCGGAACGGTAAGCCATCGTCCCGACAACGACGCCTCCGATCCCAACCGAAGCCGCCAACTGAAACCAGAGCTGAAACAAAATATTGTCCGGATTCACCCCGGGTTCGAAGCCCATATAGTTATGGGCGGTTTTGATATATTTCTCGAAAGCCGCGTAATAATCGCCGTCCGATAAGTACGGTGTAATTTTATGGCGTATTTTGTCCAGCCTGCCGTCGTCCAAATACGTCTCCGCTTTATAAAATCCGGCCAAATAAACCTCCCGGTTGTTCATGTCCAACATCAAAATGACCGCATTGCCATGAGGCTTGTCGTACCCGGGCGCATGATCGTCGTAGAAATCCTCCGTCATTAGCTGGACATCGATATTTTCGACATTTTTGGAAGTGACAACGATCATATCCGTTTCCCGCTCCGCCCCGTATTCGTTGGCCATGGCGTTCAGCTTATCTCGCTCTTCTTGGCTGAGCAGATTGGCTTCGTCATAGATGAATTGCTTTCCCCCCGCTGCCGCCGCAATCTGTACGGGAAAGGCGAGATATACGGCAAAGAAGCACAGCATCGCCAGAACCGCCGCTTTATGTCCTCTCACCAGAATCCTCCCCCCATCATCCAAGAGACGAGCTTGAGCGACAGGAAAGAGACGCCGAAAATGCCTGCAAACCAAGCGGACACTTTCGCCATGCTAATCGGGGGCTTGCCGACCACCTTGCCCGTCTGCCCGTTCATGGCAAACGTATACTCCGACTTATTGTAATCGTAGTGCACCATCCATACCGGTAGCAGAACATAATCCGCCTGTTTCAACTTGGTATCGATTTGCTTATTGGTGTAATGAACCGTGTTATACCCTGCCGTCGCAGACGAAATGTAAGCATCGATATATCCTCTGATTTTCTCTTTCGCCCGCGGGAAAAGCTGCTCCTCGTCATAGCTGTACTTCTCCGCAATATAACCGGCGAGATACGGCGTTTTGAAACTTTTCAACTGCTCATACGGAAAAGGCTCCAACTTATCCATCAGTTCGTCCTTCATTTTCGCCGAAGCGTCGATCGGCACCTTCACATAATTGAGACGGATTTTCCGGTAGACGTCGAAATATTGCGTTTCCGTATAATGGTAGTCGCCTCTTGTATACGTTCTTACTTTCGTGCCCTGGCCATGCACCTCGATTTTATTATGCAGTTCATATAACCAGAAAGGCACATACATCCCGGTAATTCCTTTAATGCGATCCGCCGTCATAAATCCGCTTGGCGTTAGGAGGCCGTTGCGGCACCATTTCCGAAAAGCCCTCATCGCTTCTTCCTTCGTAATCGAAAAAGGAATGACCATAACCGGGGCTAGTTCTCCGCTCAACCGGTCGCTGAGCACGACGGCCGAACCGCAAAAGCTGCAAGTCGTCGCGCTCGTCTCCGACTCGGTCATAATAACGGCTCCGCAACTGTTGCAATGATACTCTTTCACCTCGTCTTCGGTGAAGACATGCTTTGTCAATGGATCGGGGATTTGCTCGATATTGTCTTTTCTTCCGCAGCTTAGGCAAGATAACGTTCCTGTGTCACCGTCAAAAACCATGCCGCCGCCGCAGTTCGGACATTTGTATTCGATAACCGGCATTTGCTTATTCCTTCTTTTTCATTTTTTCTTTGATCGCAGCCAGCTCGTCTTCGGGACTCGCAACCGCACTCGCATCGCCGCCCGCTGCGTTCTTCTGCAATTGGGCAATCAGCTCGTCGAGGTCGTCTTCCTTCGCCTCCGCCCTAAGCTCGGCCAGCGCCAGCGCTTCGTTCAAAGCGCGGTCCGCCTTCTCTTCCATGGCATGGAATGCGGAATGAACGCCGCCTGGCGAGGAATGCTGTATTTTCGCAGCGGCCAACTTCCCTTTCAACTCGGCGCGCCGCGATTCCAATTGGTCCATATCCGACACAAGCTTATCCTGCATTTGTTTCATGCTTGCGGCGTTCGCAGAAGCCCGGTCATACGCGGCTTGCAATTCGGCATGCTTCTCCGCCTGCTTCGCCTTCCTCTCCAGAAACTTCAAGGCGTCCTCGTCATTGCCGGCTTCCGCCGCCTTCTCGGCATAACGCTGCAGCTTCTTCATCTCGGCGCCGGATTCGTCCAACGCTCTCTTCGCCCTTCTCTCTTCCGAGAGCACCGAAGCCGTCTCCGCCTTCACCTTGCCCAAGTCGCCGTTCAAGCTCCGCATATATTCGGCAATCGTCTTCTCCGGATCTTCCGCCCGATCCAACAAAGCGTTCATATTCGCTTTCATCACATCCCGAAACCTCGATAAGATTCCCATAATAAGCACCGCCTCCGAAAAAGTTTGCATTTATCCTATTATACAGTAATGACGGAGCGAAGGTTTCATTTATCGAAAAGGTCAAGAAAGATTCCGTTCTGCCGATCCCGGTATCTTCAAATTCTTCCTTCTGTCGATATCCCTTTCATTCAGTAGGCAGAGGTACAAATCATATGTCCTATTCGAACGACAGAAACCGGCTTTTTGAATCTGAACGAAAGGGATTCCCACAAAAGGGAATTTGATAACATAAAGCCGATTGTCTCAACGTAAAGCTTTAGCCGCAATCTTGCTGTCTCCTTTTCTTCGATCAGCAATTGAGTGTACAAAGATTCTACGCTCCAGTCGGAATCGCAACGTTCTTCCAACTTGTCTAAAAGGCCCTTGTATGGAACGCGCCACTCATCCTTGCTATATAATTGTTTTTATCCTTTATTTTAATTTACCGCAATGCCAGGTACCATTTTAGAGTCCGCTCCCTTGACATTTATAGCGAAGATTTTATAATAAGAGGGCTTCAACTATATGTGAAATTTGTAACAAGGAGATTCGATGATGTGGTTTTTGTTTGCTCTATTAACGGCATTTGCCTGGGGAGGCGCCGATCTGTTTTATAAAAAGGGAAGCGATCCTCAAGATCGGTTCAGCCATATTAAAATCGTTATTACGGTCGGCTTCGTGATGGGGATTCACGCTACGGCTTATCTACTGATCAAAGGAATCGACTTCGATCCGACAGATTTGGTTCGCTATCTCCCTGTTTCCGCGCTTTATATTCTGTCGATGACGATTGGGTATATCGGTTTGCGATATATGGAGCTATCTATTGCATCTCCCGTTCAAAATTGTTCGGGCGCCGTAACAGCCATCCTGTTGTTCCTATTTTTCAAACACGATCTGGGCATCGTTGAAATATTGGGTGTGACTGTCGTGACTTTCGGCGTTATTGGAATTGCCATTTTGGAAAAGAGAGCTGAACGCGAGACTCTTTCGGACCATTCAACCCATATCGATCAAAAATATCAAATCGGCTTTATGGCCATTACCTTCCCGATTTTATACTGCTTCATCGACGGGCTCGGAACGTTTGCCGATGCGATCTATTTGGATGAGTTAAGCCTGATCGGCGAGGATGCCGCCCTGATCGCTTACGAATTCACCTTTTTTATTTGCGCCTTGGCGGCATTTGTCTATCTCAGGGTGATCCGTAAACAGCCGTTTCGCATTTTTCAAGAACGGGCCAAAGGATATGCCGCTCTATTGGAAACAACGGGGCAATTCTTCTACGTGTTCGCCATGTCTAGCAACGCCATCATAACAGCGCCACTGATCGCTTCCTACAGCATGTTTTCGGTCATCCTGTCCCGAATCTTTCTCCAGGAGCGGCTGAATAAAAAACAATATGCTCTTATTGTCGTCGTCATCGTCGGTATCGCTTTGCTAGGCTTAGCCGATGCGTTGTAAGGGCGGAACCCGACCTCTTACGAAAAACGCCCATACAAATTTATTAATTGATAATATGTAAGGTGATGGAGATGGAACGTAAGGTTACAAAGTTCGGCAATAGCCTCGGCATTACGATGACCGAAGCATTGAAACAGATCGGTCTAGAGCTTGGCGATACTGTGCATATTGATGTAAAAGAATCAGAGGGAGAAATCGTTATTCGCAAAGCGAATAAAGTCGAATTGCCAGCTGGTATTGGCCCCGACTTCTTAAAGTCTCTCTCGCAAGTTATGGAACAATATGACGATACTCTAAAAGGTTTGAAGGACCGTTAAAATGGATGTCCGCTATTTGTCTGTTCAAGAGATCATTGCGATTAATGTAGCTGTTATCCAAAAATATAGTCCTGAAGAACACATTGGTGTCAAGGATAGCGGCTTATTGGAATCGGCTATTCTGCCTCCCCGCTCGTCAGCCTTTGGCGAGGATGCCTGTCCCTCCTTATTCGAAAAAGTCGCCGCTCTATTTGAATCGTTAGGACAGAATTATCCGTTCCAAAATGCTAACAAGAGAACTGCTTTTGCCGCTCTTGTGATTTTCCTGCAGTTGAACGGATACGGATTTGCGATGAACCAAAAAGTTGCCGAAGACCTGACCGTAGATATGGTTAATCATAAATATTCTTTTCAAGAACTTTCTTCGTTCATCCGAAAGCATTGTATCGATAAAATGATATAGCAAGAATGCATATGGAAGGGGATACCTCCCCAAATTCGACGATCCGCGCAGACGTACGCTCCTTGTTTGGCGCTAAACTGGCAATCCTTATTGGGTTCAAAATGAAGACGCTCCCATTGTAACGAAAGTACGGATCGTTATTGTTTGGAAATCGGCGATTTCACCGCCTTTTTCCCTTCATTAGCGTGTTTCAGTTTCGTTACACGAGCAACAAGGTGATTTACGGGCTATTAGCGTGTATACGTTTCGTTAGCCCGCCCGGCGGGTCGTCAGCCACCAGCGGTACATATGACGAAACGTTACGGTTCCCATGAAATTTCCCGAGATGCTAACGGGCAGAATAGTTGAAAATGTAAAATCTGTATCAGAGCAAACGCCATTGACAAACCAACTACTACGTGTTACTTTTTAGTGGTAGTAAGTAACACTTCATACCAGTCATACAGAATAGTAAAGGGTGATTGTCCTGGAAAACTTAACGGAAATGCTCAAAGGCGTGCTTGAGGGCTGTGTCCTTGAAATTATTAGCCGCCAAGAAACCTACGGCTACGAAATCACACGGCGGCTGAACGCCCTCGGCTTCAAAGATGTTGTAGAGGGAACGGTATACACCATCCTGATCCGTCTTGAAAAAAACAAGTTGGTGGAGATCACCAAGAAACCCTCCGACATGGGACCGCCGCGAAAGTTTTTCGCGATCAACGACGCGGGGCGTGAGGAGCTGCGTAGGTTCTGGGAAAAATGGGAGTTCGTGTCATCAAAAATTAACGAGTTAAAGGAGAAAAAAGAATGAATTTTTGGGAAAAAATTACGGGAATCGACATGACTAAAGAAATGAAAATTTTTGAATCGCGAGCCAAAAAGCTGCCGGCTGATTATCAAGCGGCATGGGAAAAAATTAATGCGAATCTTTGGTCGTACTCAGATTTCACCGGGCGCAACCTCATGCCAATTTTTGACGGTGTGCTTGGCCTGCTCGAAGAGGCGGCGGCTGACGGTCAGCGTGTCCAAGAGGTTTTGGGTGACGATATCAAAGGCTTCTGTTCAGCGCTGGCCGGCGAAGAAGGGGCAAAATCTTATCGCGACAAGTGGCGCGAGCAACTCAACAATAATATCGCTAAAAAATTGGGTAAATAGGAGGATAAAATGAGCATACAAGATATCATCCAAGGCAAAAAAGAATGGCGAGCCCACATGGCGCGTGTCAAATCGCTCCCACGAGATTATCAGATTGTTTATAAAGAGATTCAAAAATATTTCTTTAAGGTCGGCCCTGTTGAACTAACCGGCGGTACGGGTTTGCTATCGGGGATTGTCGATCTTTTTGAAGAGGGAGCAGCCTTGGGGAAAGGCGTGCTTGATGTGACGGGAAGAGACGTAGCGGCTTTTTGCGACGAATTAATCAAAGATTCAAAAACTTACGCTGACATCTGTCAAGAATCGGTTAACCAAGAAGTTAACAAGGCAATGAAAAAGGTTACGGATAAAACAAAGTAAAAGGGGGATAGCGGGATGGAAAAAGCAATTCAAGTGAAAGGGCTGCAAAAGTCTTTCAAGGACAAAGAAGTCCTGAAGGGCGTCGATTTTGAAGTGAAGCGAGGCGAGATTTTTGCCCTGCTTGGCTCCAACGGCGCGGGCAAGACGACGATTGTTAGAATCCTTACCACGCTGCTCAAACCGGACAGCGGAACCGCCACCATAAACGGATTCGATGTTATGTCCAAACCCGACAATGTGCGGCAGGCGATCAGTCTGACCGGGCAATTTGCCGCGGTTGACGAGATTTTGACCGGGCGGGAGAATCTTATTTTGATCGCCAAGCTGCGGCATCTTAAAAATCCGCGTCAGGTTGCGGATCACATGCTTAAACGCTTCGGCCTGACTGACGCCGCGGACCGCAAGGCATCTACTTATTCAGGGGGGATGCGCCGCAGGCTCGACATCGCCTTGAGCCTCGTGGGAAAACCGGAGATTATTTTCCTCGACGAGCCGACTACCGGACTTGACCCCGAGTCGCGCATCGAGGTATGGAAGACCGTCAAGGAGCTTGCCGCTGGAGGTACAACGATATTGCTCACCACGCAGTACTTGGAGGAGGCTGAGCAGCTTGCCGACCGAATTGCCATTCTGCACGAGGGCAAGATTATCGCGAGCGGTACGCTCACGGAGCTGAAAAAGCTGTTCCCGAAAGCGAAGGTGGAGTATGTTGAAAAACAGCCGTCGTTAGAGGAGATATTCCTCGCAATCGTCGGCAAGAAGGAGGCCATGTAAATGGAGGCGGTAAAAAAACACTTTTTTAGCGATATGGGCGTCATGCTTGGGCGCTCTATGCGCCATATTACCCGCAGCATGGACACGATCTTCACGGTTTGCATCACTCCGATTGCGATGATGCTGCTGTTTGTTTATGTGTTCGGCGGCGCAATCGAAACCGGTACGGATAACTATGTTAACTACCTATTGCCCGGCATCCTGCTGATTGCGATTGCAAGCGGTATATCCTATACGGCTTACCGCCTGTTTATGGATAAGCAACGGGGCATCATTGAGCGGTTCCACTCCATGCCGATTGCGCGTTCCGCCGTGCTGTGGGGGCACGTGCTGACCTCGCTGGTATCCAACGTCATTTCTCTCGTCGTCATCGTTCTCGTCGCGCTCATTATGGGCTTTCGCTCGTCGGCAGGGATCCTGCCATGGCTTGCCGTAACCGGTATCCTCGTGTTGTTTACGCTGGCTTTGACCTGGGTCGCGGCGATTGCCGGATTATCCGGAAAATCGGTCGAAGGTGCAAGCGCATTTTCCTATCCGCTTATCTTCCTGCCGTTTATCAGCTCGGCCTTTGTGCCGACCGAGTCGATGCCGCCGGTCGTTCGCGCCTTTGCCGAAAACCAGCCGGTAACCTCGATCGTGGAAGCCATTCGTGCGCTGCTGTCAGGTCAGCCGGTGGGCCATGAAATATGGGTCGCTCTTGCGTGGTGTGTCGGGATTTTGATCGTAGCGTATTTTTTTGCGATGAGGGCGTATAAAAAGCGGATGTGAAATAGTTCATCTAATTCAATGATCAGAATAAAACTTAGGCAGTTCAAAGGAAAACGCCAAGCCGGTAGACATCATCATGGGCTTGGCGTATATTTTAACAATATGCAGTTCGCGGACACAGGAGACGCTAATTGTGACAAACGGTCGGATTTCGGACAGTTCGCGGACATACGATCCTTTATTCGCGCTAAAAGCGTAAAAATAAGCCCTCCGAAGAACGAATAACGGAAGCAGTGTCCGCCTAAACCGCAAATAAGCCATTTTGACGCGAAATAAAGGCCGTACGGTCCGGATCGCAATTTCTATTCACAAAGGCGAACTTTCCGAATGGATTCTCGCCTTATATTGCTGCACAATAAACATCCCGCATCCAATCATAAACAGGAAGATCGATATAAATTGCGAAGTCGACAACACACCGACGCTTCCCCGCTCTATGTCTCCCCTGAAAAATTCGAGGATAAATCTACCGACGCTATATAAAACCAGGTAGAGAGCAGCGACTTGACCGTCCACTTTCTTCCTTCTGGCATAGAAAATCAGGATTGCAAAATGAAGAAAATTCAAGCCGCTTGCAATTAATTGCGTAGGGATCAGAGGTACGCCGCCAGGCGCCAGGGAAGATGAAGGAAATACGACGCCAAACGCACTCGTTGTTTCTCTGCCGAAACAGCAACCTGCCATAAAACAACCAATGCGCCCGAAGCCTTGCGCGAATGCAACAGAGGGTATAATCAAGTCAAAATACTGAAAAAACTTTACCTTCTTCCTTTTGCAATAAATGTAACCGGCTACTATGCCGCCGATCATACCGCCATATACAACAAAACCCTCTGTGAAAGCCAATAAGATTGCAGGGTCTTCGATTATATTTTTGATCTGGGTGAGCCAATATAAAATCTTGGCGCCTAATGCTCCGCCTGCCAAAACCCAGATCGCCAACGAATCAATGTAACTGCTATCGATGTTGAGACGCTTGGCCCGATAGATAACAACCGCATAAGCGGCAAGCACACCGAGAGCAATCATCACCCCGTATGTATGAATAGTAAAAGGGCCTATGGAAAATAAATCGTTATGCATTTTCCTCATCCTCCGCAAAGGTAAACATACTTTCATCCGCGCCAAGTACAGGTGCAATTCGTTTGGATACATTGGCAAAGATGCGACGGGCGTTGTCATTGGTTCCGATGCGATTTCTTTCTTCGTTTATCAAGCCGAACATTCCATAGACGATAAATATGGCGGAACTGCGGCTATCGTCTGTTTTTATAAATCCCAGCTCTATTCCCTCGTCTAAATATTGCTTAACCGGATCGACGGCACCGCTCAGCATTTTGCTTGATAAAACTCTGAACACCTCTTCATCATGTTGAGTCCCCCGCACTTTATCGCGCCCGTTGATCAACCCCATCCAATGCACTATAACGCGCTTGTAACGCTCTTTATAGGGAATGGTCCTGTCTAGTAAAATATCGGAAATCCCTGAAACAAATAAATCGGTATATCTGTCCATCGCGGCTGCAAATACTTCTTCCTTTGACGCAAAATGATGATAGAACATTCCAAAAGAACCGTTTGCCTGTGTATAAATATCTTTGACCGATGTATTGATATATCCCTTCTCCATAAACAGCTTCATGGCAATGTCCAGCAATTCTTCTTTTCTTTCCTCCGGCTTTTTTACTACCCTTGCCATACCGCATCCCCCTAACAGAGTTTTGCTCTGTTACTATTTTGCATTACAGAGCGATACTCTGTCAAGCGGAGAATCACGTTAGTGCAACAAAAAAAACAAAGGACGCCGGTTAAGCGTCCTTCGTATTCTACAAATCCCCAATTTTCCAATATTCCTAATGTTGCTCAGAGTCAAGGATTGAGCAATTTCATCGAAACGAGCAATCTGGATACAATGACTGCCGCTTCCGCTCTCGTCGTGTGGTTGGCCGGCGCAAATGTATCTTTGCTCTGTCCTTGCATGATGCCTGTTTGAAGCAGCAGTTCCACCTCTTTAAGCGCCCATGGATGAATTTGGGCACCGTCCGTAAATGCAGTCATCAGCGCTATACTGTCCTTGGCCGAGGAAGAAGCTTTCGCTCCGTTGCTTGGCATCGCCCCGTCATGCAGCAATCTCAATGCCCGGGCAGCCATCACGGCCATTTCCTCCCGGCTGATTGCAGCATTCGGACGAAATGTGTGATCGGCATAGCCTAGCACAAGTCCATAACGGACAGCCGTTGCAACGGCTTCGCCGTACCAGGCGTCTGGCTTCACATCCCGGAACGAAGCTGCCCCGCTTCCGCCTTGAAGATCAAGCGCTCTAACGAGCATCGCCGCAAATTCAGCCCGGCTGACGGATCTCCCCGGTGCAAAGCGATCTTCTCCAACACCGTTCAAGATTTGCCTTGCGCCCAATTTCTCAATTTCCGCTTTGGCCCAATGGCCTTCCAGATCCGCGAAAGTAACGGCGTGACGTGCGACAACGAAGATTCCATTCGCCGCGCTCTTCACGATGACTGTCGTCGTTCCATCGGGATTCGCCTCCAGCCGGGCCGGAACATAGCTCAGCTTGCCCGATTCCGGATCGTACAGCAGAACAGCCGTCGTTGCCGGGTCAAGCTTGCCGTCTACCTTCCATTGGCGCTCGACGTAAGTCGCTCCCTCATATCGGGCGATCTCTACCGTTTTGTCGCCTTCCGTCACTTGAACCGCGAATTTCTTGGCAGCACCGATTAATTCTAAACCTTGCTTCTTGGCCTGTTCGGCGAGTCCCGACTGCTCCTGCCGGGAAAGCGGTACAATCCGAATCGACACGACGGCTTGTTCCCGGTCGACGACGCCGGCCTGCTTCATGATTTGATCGGTCAGTTTCAACGGGAATCGATATACCGAACCGTCTTCTCCCGTTATCTCGATCACCGTCTCGGGATATTCGGCGGCCGCCGCCGTTAATACGGAGCCCGTCAAGTTCACGCTGCCCGCAGCATCGGTTCTCAGCTCAATCAAAGTCTTGCCCTGGCGCAATGCTTCCTGCAGAGCCGAGTCAGACATAGAATCGGCAGGCTTGGTGGCCGGTACCCCGCTAGAGCCTCCGCCGGAGCTGCCGGAGCCGCCTGTATTTCCACCTCCCGGTCCGCCGGAACCCGGCTCACCCGGGTCGCCCGGATCAACCGGAGGCTTCTTGCCCGAAGCGAAGCCTTCATTGATTTCTTTGAAGCTGAAAGCAGCCGACGGATTGGATACCATCTTCATCCGGTCTCCGCGAATGATGACGTTGTCGACCGTTGCGGAGCCTTTCAGGCCGGAGGTTACATCGACCCCATTGGTGCCCGTACCGTCGATGACGATATTTTTCAACAACACATCATGCATGGCAAAATCCCCATGTGCAATCAGTCCTGCATACGTGCTGTCTTTCGCCACATTATCCTGAACGATAATTTTCCCCTTCATATCGCTCTCCCCGGCGAACAGCCAGAGAGCTCCCAGACCGATGGCGTATCCGGTATCATAGCTGCCGGTCCGAACCAGAGTGTTCCGCTCCACCACCGTCGTTCCGGCAAAAGGTTCGGCATTGAAACGAGTAGACACGGCAATGCCGGCCCCGTTGGTTACGGTGTCTTTCACCACATTGTCCTGGATCTTGTTATCTTTGCCGCCGAATACGACAATGTTGTCGGCAAGCCAAGGCAGGGTCACCGTATTGAAGCGGGCCGTATTATTCACGCTCGGGGTTCTTTCCGACCCGTTCACATCCACCAGCTTCCCGTCCGTGAAGGACCACATCGCAATGCCGTCGTCTCCCGGATAACGGATATCGCTCTGCTCCATCATGCTGTTGCTCGTTCCGACGGCAAAGTTAATGCCATCGGCCATCAGATTGCGGATCCGCAATCCCATCATATACAGTCCGTTCGTCCGCGCCTTCTCCCCGATCGGCTGCGTCAGCCACAAGCCTGCCTTCGTATGCTCGATCCAGACATGCTGAATGATCGATCCCGGCCCGAACGCCCCATGGAAAGCATTCGTGAACGCTTCGTCATCCCGTTCGTTAATGCCTCCGTCAATAAGCAAATCATATACCTCGACCGTGCCGCCATGACCGTAGAACTTGGCTCCGTTCAACGTCGTGTGCCACATGCCCGCACCGCGGATGACCGCTGAATCCAAATGCAGCAATTCGTCTCCGAAGTCGAAGCTGCCTTCCGGGAACCAGACGCCGGCGCCTTGAGCCTTGGCAGCGGCCAATGCGTTTTTCAAAGCCGCCGTATCGTCTTGACCGTCATTAGGAATCGCTCCGAAGTCCGTGACCGACAGGAAGCCTTCCGGCTTCTCATAGGCCGGCGCTGCCTTCTCCATCTCGACCAAGTCGATGACATAATAATCGGCACGATCTCCGCCATCCTTCTGAAGCCGTATAGCAGCCCCTTGCGGCACATCGCCGATCAGGGCATGGATTTCGTCAAAGAAGCGGTGACCGCTGCCTTGACGAGGATCGTTCGACCAAGGATAGCTGCCGTACTCCCACGCATATTTGGACGTTAATGTAAGCGACTGCCTGAACTCTCCATTCACATACAGGGATAATGTATGTTCCTCGCCCTGCCCGTCCTTGCTGTCCGGAATGGAATAACGGAGCACGAGCGCATTGGCGGGTTGCGCCAAGTTGAATTCAACATAGTCCCCTGTTTGACCCAACCGGACCGCCTGACGTCCGGAAGCTTCCGAAGCGATACTGCGGTATTTCCGCGATGGGCCGAGCAAAGTTCCGTTTGTCTTCGCATCCTCCGCCTCATAGCTGATGTAAGGCACCGTGGCTCCCCGATACGCTTTATTGACGCTATGCTTGACGATCAAACTATCGATTTGCAATGCCGAAATATCCGCGCCGATGCCGCTTAACGAGACCGTATTCATGCCTGCGCGCAAGCTGAGCTTCACCTCTGCTGCGCTTACGCCGTCGGAACGTGTAAGAAGCACCGATTGTTCCCCGAGGCCATTCACCGTAACGCTCAATTGTTGCTCCGAACCGGAGTTGTTTTTATAACGAATTAGTCCTGCATACTCCCCTTGCTCTTGCGCATGAACGGCAAAACGGATCACCTTGTCTGTCTTAAAAGCATCTTCGGCAGCATATGCGATATCCGAAGCTACAGGCGTAAAGCTCCATAATGCCGGTTCTGCTAAAGATGCTGTCCCATACATGACACCCGTCGGGCTATATTGCAATAAACCGTTTGGATCCGTGGCATTGGACAGTGTGCGGTAGCCTAATTTTTCATCCAGTACCCATTGCGTCTCCAATGCTTTCATGGACGTCGAGACGGCAGCCTTCCCTTTCCCGTCCAGCGTCAAGTAACGGCCTGTCGCCGTGTTTTTAATCAGATGCCGTCCGTTATAATCCTGTATCATCCAGTTGGAGGCGCCTTTCGCGTCGTCGCTGTGAACCAGTTTCACCGTTCCGCCCTGTTCCGCAAGCACCACACCGCCTGCTCCCTGCGGGGATATCATCACGATATTCGTATCATTCTGAATCGGAGTAGCGGTATTGAGGTTGCGCTCTTCATCCATATCAGGCGTATTGAACTGCTGCGGAGCAGGCTCCAGTTCCCACTGCACCGATCCCCATGATTCAGGGTACAAGCCTCTTTCCGCATAGCCCGTATTGTTCTGCACATGAATAAATTCATCGTCATAGTCCCCGTACTGGCTACGAATCAGCACTTGATCGCCGCCCGCGACCCGAGTGACCGACCAGGACGAAGCGCCGTCAGCCGCAGGGTCCGTTTCCTTGCTTTCCAGAAATGAATAATCTTCCGTCAACGTGATATAATGTCCTGTTGCCCGGTTTTGGATCCGCTGCCGTCCGTCCGCGCCCCGCTGAATCGTCCAATGCGAATAACCGTTATCTTCAGCGAGATCTCCGTATAATACAACACCGGAACGGTTCTCGTACAAATAAGATTGATTCGTCACGCTCTTAATCCGCACAGGCCCTTCAGGAATCGGCTTCTCCGCGATTTGCGCCGGCTCGGCAACGAATTTGGATTCGGCCCGATCGGCCGCTCCTTCGGCTCTGCTTACTTTCAAAGCAGGCTGCCCCTGCTCATTCAAAGCGGCATATAGAACATGACCCGTCCAGGCGCTTTGTATGTTTACCTCATCCGATTCGCTCTGTTCTATATTCCATTTGACACTGCCCCAGACGTCGTATACCTCGGAACGGGCTTCTACCGTTAACTGAGGCTCATCCTCGCTCTCGACCTGCTCCTCCGCCAGATTCTGTATCGAGAGATAGCGGCCGCTGCCCATGTTTTTCATCATGACCGGACCGTTCGCGCCGTTCTTCTCATCCAGAAACCAAATGGAATATTCATCGTCCGCCGCCCCGTAAGTCACCTCAGTCACCGGGTCAGCCGTCCGCACATCTTGCAAATATTGATCGTTCGTGCCTTGCAGCTTGAAGCGATAGTGTTGGTTCTTCTTCTCCGCTACCGGCAGGAACTTCCACTGCGGACTGCCCCAGTTCGGATTAATGACGCCGTATTCGGCGTATTTAGTCAGGTTCTGTATGGAAATAAACTTGGCAAACGGTTCGCCGGGCGTCTTATCCGTAACATTGCTCAGCAAATACGTGCCGCCGCCGATATTTTTGCCGCTCCATATATACGCTTCGTCGACGTTCGTCAAATCTTGAAGCGGCGTGGCCTGGATATGCCCGTCCGGCATCTCGGCGATATTCATGTAATGGCCCGTTTCGCGGTTCTGGAGCAGCTTGCGCCCGTTGTGCTTCACTACAAGCCATTGGTCGCGCCGGTCATCTGTCCGCATATTGCCGTATTTGATTGTACCGTCCGCATTCTCATATAAATAAAAAGGCTGCCAGACGTTTTGGATCCGTATATACTGGTCCGATCCGTCCAAAACCGCCGCAGGATCGACCAATTCCCATTGCGATCCCAGGCTGTCCGCATCCGTCGTTACCGTTGCGCTTCCGCCCGGTCCGGTTGAAATATACAATCCGGGACGCCCGACATTGCGAATCGTATTGTAATCGTCATAACTGTCGGATGCTGTCAACGACCACTCATAGGTCGCACCGGTAACGCTGGCATTTCCGGTCGACAGGCGATCTCCGTCAATATTCAAATAATGGTTGCTGGCGGTATTGCGGATTCGCTTACTCAGATCGTAGTCTTCAACAATCCACAAATAGCGCGGGTCGGAGCTTGAGGCCGGATCGATCGCGCCATAATACACGCCTCCTTCATCTTCGAACAAGAAGTCGGCAGCGACCTTCGCATCCGTATAGGCCGCGATCCGGACGGCAGGCAGATCGGATGCCGGGACGATTCGCCAGAGGGCGTTGACGCCTTCGGGGCCTCCGGCCCAATTGTTGGAACGCACATCGTTATCGTCCGGAAATTGCGGATTGATCCAGTTTTCCGGCAGCGTGACATTCTCAAAGACAACATAGCCGGATTGGCTAACCGCATTCTCCTGCTTCCACCGGCTAAGTCCGGGCTGAGCCGGATCCTCATCCTTGGCGAAAATCCCCGCCCAGGTGGTCTCATTCTGGGTAATGACATGCCCTGTGGCGCGATTGCGAATCCGGACTTGATCCTGGCCGCCGCTCTCGATATACCAGTGCGACATCAAATCGTCGGCCGGCCTGACGCCATGCTTGACCAGCCCGTCTTCCTCATAAATGACGCTTCCGGGACGCATGAAGCTTTCAATGCGGACAGGGCTGCCCTCAACCGCTATAAAAGCCCACTGCGGACTCTCAAACGTAATGTTGATATCCGAGCTCGCTTCCGCAAAGCCCAACTGATCCTCCTCATGAATGACCAGATTGCCTTCCGGCACGGTGGCGCTGCGAACGATCATATATCCGGCCCGGTTCGACCTGTCGATGATCCACTTCTCCGCATTCGAATCGGCCGTCCCGCTTGTCGTCAGCGGCTGAGAGCGCTGCTGCGTCCCGGCCACGGTAATGTAATGGCCCGTCTTGACGTTTCGGATTCGGGACAGCCCGTTATCGGTATCGACCGTCCACTGCGCCGACTCGTCCGCCGGATTCGTCATGCCGTACCTGACGGTGCCGTCCGACGCTTCGTACAAATAATTGCTCTTCCATTTGTTCTTGATCATCACTTTGCCGGAAGGAATATCCAAGGCCCCGCTGCCTAGCTCAGCCGCCTCTGCCTGCTGTACGGCAAACGCCGGAAAGACCGAAATCAGTAGCAGCAAGGACATCCAGGCGGCTGCGATCGGCTTGCATCGTTTCATACTGGCGACCCCCTTTTTTTATTTTTTGGACTTCCTTCTCATCATAGAATAAGAGCGCTTACATTTTGATGTGCGTTTATATGGGAAAAAGGTGCGTTTATACGCAACTTGCACACGAAACTTCGCATTCGCTCAAAGCGTCGAACGACGCCCTTTGCATGCTAAATCGCGCCCTTGACAAAGACTTATCTGAAGTGATATTTTGTCCTAATACCCATTTTGATGGATATCATCTAAGGAGTGGTTTTCATGCTATTGCCTATACATGAACAATTTATTACACAGGTAAAAGAGAAACTCAGTCAAGATCATCGATTTCTAGGTCTGCTTGCAGGCGGTTCCATGATGACAGGAACGATGGATGAGTATAGCGATTTGGATTTAGTGGCAGTGTACGACTCCGCTTATCGGCAGGAGATCATGAATCAGCGGTTAAACATTGCGGAAGGAATGGGAAAATTGCTATCCGCGTTCACGGGCGAGCACGTTGGCGAACCACGTTTGGTGATCTGTTTATACGGTCCGGAACCATTGCATGTCGATCTGAAATTCGTTACATTGGCAGAGCTTGCAATACGGATCGAAAACCCGCTCATTCTATGGGAAAGAGAAGCGGATATCCGCACGATTTTCGAGAAAACGTCGCCAACATACTCATCTCCGAGTCCGCAATGGATAGAGGACCGATTTTGGGTTTGGGTCCATTACGGTGCAACGAAGCTGGGAAGAGGCGAACTATTCGAGTTAATCGATCATATAACATTTATTCGCAACACGGTACTAGGCCCATTAATACTAATGCATTACGGCCACCTGCCCAGAGGAGTCAGAAAATTGGAGGAACTGTGCGCCGGTGAATTAGAAGCCCTTAGAGAAACTGTCCCGGTTCACAGCCTTGAAAGTTGCTACAATGCGTTAAAAAACTCCATTAAACTATATCAGCGCTTGCGGCAACATTTAGACTCATTAGATGTGAAGGAAGAAGCCGAACAAGTTTCTATCGCTTATCTTGAGAACGTGTATTCCTCATTGAACAGATAAAAAGCGGAAAGCTTCCCAATCCTTATTCCAACTCCTCCTTAAGCGCTTGAATCGATTCGGCGCTGCCGCTGACCAGCAAGCGGTCCTGCGTCAGCAGTTGCGTCGCTCCGTGCGGAATGATAATCGAGTCTCCGCGATAGATCCGCAGAATTAACGCATCGCCGAGGAATGGCAATTCCTTAAGTTGTACGTGGCTGTATTTCGGATTGTGAACCTTGATTTCCTGCAAGGAATCGTCCTGCGCAATCAGCATGACGGCGCTCGGATACTGGATCAGCCCTTTCAGCAGCATCCGGGAAGCGAACAACGTCGAGAAGACGTTGAAGTTCTCGGATTGCAGCGATTGAATGAGATCCGGGCTTTCCGCCCGAACGATAATGTTTTCAAGTCCCAGGGACTTGGCCTGTCGAGCCAGCTTGGCATTTTGGAGCTCGTCCATGGAGCCGAAAACGATCACATCGGTATGAAACGCGCCTGCCCGCAGCAGGGTATCTCCGTCTAAATCGGAAACCACGGTAAGCGGGAATCGTCCATAATCCTGCTTGGATTGTTCATCGCCGATCGAAGCGTCCGCACTATAAATGGCAATGTCAAAGCCATCTTGCAGGAGATCCTGAGAGACGGGCAGCGTCACATGATTCGCCCCGATCAAGGAAGCCCGCACCCGCGCGGCTTGCGCCCTAGGCACCTGCTTATTAAAGAGCACAGGGAACAGCAGGCAGTTGATGACGCAGACCAAAATAACCGCGCCTTGCAACTCGCCTGAAATAATGCCTAGGTCGTAAGCTACGGAAGCCGCAGCGATCACAAGGCTTAAGGTGCTGGCCATCAGCAGCCCCCCGGAGGAAGCGTATTTGAAGCGGAACCAAAAGCCAAGCAGCAGGGTAGGAACGTACCGCGCCACAAAAATGAGACCGATTAACAGCGGAATGAGCGCTACGATCTTCCAGTTGGTAATCAGGGCGGGGATATCCAAACCTACTCCGACCATGATGAAAAAGATCGGAATGAGAAAGCCGTAACCAAACGACTCCAATTGATGGACCAGCTCGCGGGACGGACGCAACAGGGATACGATCACCCCGGCCAGGAAGGCGCCGAGAATGCTCTCCACCCCAAGCGTCTCGCTGAGGACGACGAGCATGAGGACGAGAGCGAGGATCGCGCGCGTACCTAACTGGGCGGTGCCTCCGCCGCTAATTTTGCTTATGAATTTGGAACGTATAAACCTCGCCGCAAAGCGGTAGATCACGAAGACTAGCGCGAAGAACAAGCCGAGCAGCCACAAGCTGTTCGTATTGCCGGACTGCAAGCTAATATAGACGCCAAGCAGAATCATGGTGATTAAATCGGAAAGGATCGTGATCATCAGCAAAGTTTGCCCATAAGCGTGATCCAGCAGTTTTTTCTCCTTTAATACGGGCACGACCACCCCGAGGGAAATCGAGGCAATCATGATGGTGAACAAGTATGGCTCGGTTATATAGTGTAATTGCTGCAATAAGACGGCACATCCGTAGGAGACGGCCGCGATCAGAAGGAAGACCATACTCGAAAGCATGAGCGGATTCGGCGGTTTTCTTGTGCTAAGCTCGTCCTTAAAATGATCCTTCGGCAGATGGGCCAGAATCGCTTGGGAAGTCTTCTTCGGTTTGAAGAGAGACACGTCCAATTCAAGCCCGCTCAAAAACATAAGAAAGATAAGCCCCAACGTGGAAAGCTGGCTAACCCACCCCTCCGGCTGAATGAGATTAAACCCGGAATTCCCTATGATAAGTCCGACGAAAATCTCGGCGACCACAACGGGAATGACGCGCAAATTAAAATATTGAAGTGCGATGGGAACCAAAAAAGCTAGTGCAACAACAAGCAAAAGGGAGGTTAAATCGTTATGCATGATTGCTCCTTCACCGAAATTTTAGTTTAATATTACCTTGTATAAGTTAAGGATGCAAAGGGAAATGTAAAAACCTTCAAGTTAATCATCCGTTAACAAACAACATGTATACTATACATAAAGCAATATGCAAAACAATACATTCATCGAGAAAGGAGTTCGAATATGGGCATTCATACGTATTTCCAATCGTTAACCGATTTAGAGCGAATTATAAGATGCCCCGGCAGATTCAAGTTTGAGGAACATAGTGTATCCGCTCATTCCTGGAAGGTGGTTCAATACGCCAAAACATTGGCGGATATCGAAGAAAGCAATGGAGTCGCTGTGGATTGGAAAAAGCTATACGAAATAACAAGCAGCCATGATTACGGTGAAATTTTTATCGGAGATATTAAGACGCCTGTGAAGCACTATTCATTGGAACTGCGAGCCATGCTGCAAAAAGTAGAAGAAGGAATGGTCGCCCATTTCATTGACGAGCATATTCCTGAGGAATTTAAGGACATATTCCGGAGACAACTGCGCGAAGGCAAGGACGATTCGGTAGAGGGGAAAATATTGGAGGTTGCCGACAAACTGGATCAGATCTACGAGGCCTTTGCAGAATTGCAACGAGGCAATACGGAAAAAGAATTTATCGTGATGTATCGAAACGCTCTGATCAAAATTAAAGGAATCAAGCTTCATTGCGTCGATTATTTTCTGCAACATATATTGCCCGATATGGTTCGCGAAGGATCGCAATCTCCGATCGATATTCAAAAGATTACGAACGAAGCGTTAGCAACATAGCTGACCCGCTTCTCCCTCCATCCTCTTCTTGTCTTGCTTTCCTCAAGTTAGTCCCCGGTATGTTCAACTCGCTCTAAAATTTTCATCGGATCTCTCTTAGTTGGGCAAACAAAGCATACACCATAAATCCCGCAAGCCCCCCGAATGAATTCAAAATCATATCGTCCACATCAAAGGTTCCCATGGAGAAGACCGCTTGCGAAATTTCCAACGACAGGCTGAGGCCGAATGACTGCGCCAGCACATGCATGGCGGTTGCTCCCCTTTCTCCCCTGCGTGATCCAAGCAGTCCTAACAGCAGTCCGAATGGCATGAAAATCGCAATATTTCCGAACAGATTCACAAATCCATGGCTTGTTCCGTATTCCAGCGCGCTCGCAATTTCATGAAAAGGCATCAAATTCCCTTGCTGTATCCTCAGCGCCACGCGTGCCGGTTCATGCCAGCTTATTCCAAGCTGCCGAATCAAATACGTAAGATCGATGGCATTGAACTTGAACAGAATAATTTTGATTAATAGGTATAAATAGACGGCAAAAACAGCGTGCTGCAGTTTGAAGCGTTGCGCCATGATCATCTGTCTTCCATCCCAACCGATACCGGATCGCCGCCCCAAGTCGTGACAATAACTCCATCCGTATTATTGCCGGAAACCGTATAGCTTCCTTCTATCGGCACCTTAATGCTTCGCTCTGCCTGGATGGGGTAATAGGATACCTTGTACTCCTTGCCCTCCACTTCCGCATAAACCGTCCCCTGCTCTCGCAAATATTCCAGGTATTCCTCCAGCACAAAGTCATGTTCCTGCATGATTGCGCTATGGGGAAGCCCGACGTACCGGAAATGCCAGGGCTCATACATGACGCCCGTTATATTGGTCTTATCCTCCGGGTAGCGCAGTATAAAACCATGCTTCCAGGCGTTGTTCTCCAGCCATTTGCCTTCAGGCGCGTCCTTCATCAAGCCGAGCGAGGAACCGATATCCATCGACAGCCCCAAATTATGCTCGCTGTAGCCTGGCGGATTGGCTTGCTTCGAACCCAATTGCTCGTACAGCTCGGCTTGTTTTTCCAAGTCCCGGTATCCGCTATTGATCAGAAAATGATTGACGCCCTCCGCGCGAGCCGATTCGATCATCGCGGTAAATCTCTTCAACATGTCAAGCGGCAGCTCAACGCTATTGTCAGAAATCCCGAAGCCATCCACCAAATGATTCTGTTCGAACAAATTGACTACATCCTGAATCTCCGCATGATTTGGTACCGGATACTGGGTGTTAATAAGCAATAAATCGCCTTTATAGATCTCGCTCCTGTTTATCGTCAGCGTGTTATGTGAAAGCTCCGGCAGCCGCAATTCCGACTCTTCCGGCGGCAGAACCTCATCCAATTCTTCGCTTTGTTGGAACGTATGGATGCCCCAGCCCAGCAACAACAAAATGATCATTGCATAGAACCACTTTTTCATAAGGTTATCCTCCTCATATAGTATTTCTTGAAGGCAGTTTTGAGTTTACTTCCAGTCCCCTAGGGGACTGGCGGCCGCCTTCAAAATTTCCAGTTGATCTTTGAAAAATAAATTTGGGACTGGACTTTCCGGAAT
>NZ_JAHLPR010000044.1 GCF_018918005.1 Paenibacillus sp. MSJ-34
CAAAACCGAATATGAAAGAGCCGAATAGCTCAAATTTCGTTGCTGACGAGAACTTGTCGTTCTCAATTTATTGTTGCTTAATTCGCTCGTTGTTCAGTTTTCAAAGAACAAATCTAGTGTATTGCGTTGTTGCTCTCTTACTTCGTCCCCGTTTCAGCGGCGACCTTTATAATATATCATATCGTCTAAGATATTTGCAAGCACTTATTTTTTCCAATTGCAATTCTTTCAATCGGAACACCGAAATGCTCTCGACGACACGATGATTAGAATATCATATACCCGATCTGAAAGTCAATGACTAAAACAAAGTCAATTTAATACAAATCATCAGCAATACTCCAGGCACTCCCAACAACGCCGCCGTCCCCATCGTCGCGGGATTCAACGGAATGTACAGATCGGAGAACAAACCCGAAAAATTAACGACATAGATCATCAGCGCCGCCAAGATGACATTAATAGCGAGCGCCTTAAGCCACCGCAGCGACAGCCGTTGTTTCACCACGGTATACAAAAGCAGCAATAGAGAAACAACCAGTACCCCCGATAGAAACAACTTCATAATTATCCCCCCCTTATCAAATGCTTAGCACGCTCAACTTTTCTACCTTCGCTTTTTTCAATAAAATCTCGTACTTTTTCTCCGCGGCCTCCAACATATAAATCGCGTAATCCACCTGATCGTCTCCCAGCGCTTCGTGAAAAACGAAGTACGCCTGTTCCCACTGTCTGTGCGCATTTCGAATATCTTCATATAATTGTAGTTTCGCCTCATACTCAGGCGTTCCCATTCTCCGGCGCTTCGGGCGCCGACGCCGCTTCTCCGCCTTCTTTTTGCCGAATTTCGAAGCAAAAGTTTTTAACCACATAAGCTGCCCCTCCCCTAAACTGCAACCTTCTCGCAAAGATGCCGTTACCTAATTCATATTCGACGAGAGGACAAACTTAGAACCCGAAATTCTCGAGACAAACTTTCCGAAACGGCCTCCAGACACGATTCTCACCGCAATCGCTTCAAAAAGGAACCGAAATGCCACTAGCGTTGCACCGATTGTTTTACTGCGTTTCAAGCCGATGATTGCGATAGGGATGAACAAGGTTAACGGATTTTGGAGGCCTTATTTAATCCAATAACGCTGTTTTGGCGGTGTTAGCGGATTTTGAGGGCTCTATTTTTGTCGAAACTCCACAAAACCAAGGATTCTCAGCCGATCGCGACATGTTAACGGTTCGAAAATCCGTTAATTCCAAATATTCGACTGGAATTCAAAAAATAAGACCTCGGAAATCCGTTATATTTCCATGGTACCGCATCCCAGCTAGAAGATTTAATGCAACGCTAGTGCCGAAATGCCTTAATAAAGACCCGAAATGCCTTATTACAGGCGGATTTCCGGCAATTCTCCATTGACTTGGAACAAAAATACCCTATTAACGAATTTAAATTCGCTATTAGGGTACTTTCATTCCTTATGGATGAATCCGCGATACATCCGCATAAAAAGAAAGAGCCACCGACAAACGTCCGAGACTCTCTCTCGCATACTAACTTAATTCTCGTCGCCCCTCCAACGCTTTGGAGAGTGTGACTTCATCCGCATACTCCAAATCGCCGCCGACCGGCAAGCCGTGCGCGATCCGCGTCACGCGAATGCCGAAAGGCTTCACCAACCGGGATAAATACATCGCCGTGGCCTCGCCTTCAATATTCGGATTGGTCGCCAAAATCAGTTCCTGCACGCGCTCGTCGCTTAGACGTTTCAACAATTCCGCCATTCGGATTTCGTCCGGACCGATTCCTTCCATCGGCGATATCGCGCCTTGCAGCACATGGTAATACCCTTGGTATTCCTTCGTGCGCTCCATGGCGACAAGGTCTTTGGACTCTTGCACCACGCAAATCGTCGAAGCGTCGCGGGTTTTATCCTGACAGATCCGGCACGGGTCCACATCGGTAATATTGCAGCATACCGAGCAATAATGAAGGTTGCGCTTTACATTAACGAGCGCCTTGGCAAAATCGATCACATCGTCCTCTTGCATACGCAGCACATGAAACGCAAGCCGCGCCGCCGTCTTCGGACCGATGCCGGGCAAATGCGTAAAGGCGTCGATCAATTTCGAGATCGGTTCGGGATAATACAATGCGAAGTTCTCCTTCTATTGTCAAATCAATTGCATAAATCGCCAAACGTTACTTAGAACAAGCCTGGAATTTTCATGCCGCCTGTAAATTTGCCCATATCTTCGTTGGCCAATTCTTCCGCTTTGGAGAGCGCGTCGTTAACCGCCGCCAGGACGAGATCTTGCAGCATTTCCACATCGTCCGGATCTACCGCCTCCGGCTTGATCGCAACGCTCAACACTTTCTTGTGGCCGTTCACTTGCACGGTAACGACACCGCCGCCGGCGCTTCCTTCCACCGTTTTTTCGGCCAATGCTTCTTGAGCTTTCAGCATTTGCTCCTGCATTTTTTTCACTTGTTTCATCATTTGATTCATATTGTTCATCGTTTTTCGTCTCCTTTACGTAATCTCATTGTTCATTCATCCTTTTTGACCACGACGAGGTCTTCGCCAAACATTTGGATCGCCTCGTCAATCCACGGCTGCCGCCCGGATTCCCGGGCCGCTCCGCCATCGCCGTCCGCCGAAGCTTCTCCGGCTTCCCATTGCAGTTCGCCGCCGGCCTCTTCCCGGTCGGACAAGGAGGCGGCCCAATCTTTCAACAGCATCGTAACGAGCTTAAGCGGTTTGCCGAACACTTCCGCAAGCACTTGCTCGATCAGTTGTTTATTGGCGGCGCGTTCCGTCGTGTCGCGGTGTATCGTGTTTTTGAACGCGACGAGCACCGCATCGTCAACGGCCGATACCGGTTCGCCGTCGACGAACCAGGCATGCACCGTTACCTTCTCCTCTTTGACCCGCTGCAGCACTCTGCTCCATTGCGTACGAATATGCGTAAAATCGGCATCGTCCTTCCGGGACAGATACATTTCGAATTGCGGCGGGAACTTCGCGGCGATCGAAGCCCGTCCGGCTGAGGCGGAAGGCTTTGCCGCCCCTCTGGACGACCCGGCGGAGCCGCTCGAGGCGGCCTGCCCGGCCTGGACGCCCGTCTTCAACAATTGCTCGATTTTCGCCTCCAACGACGCGACTTTCTGCTCAAGCTGTTTGACCACGGCGGACTCCGCCGGAGCGGAGGAAGCCGCCGCAGCCGCGGCCGGAGCGGAAGGGACGTTTTGCAAAGTGCAAATTTTCAACAGGGCGACCTCGAATAGCGTTTGCGGCGCAGCCGCATATTTCATTTCCGTCTGATAACGATTTAAAATGTCGATCATTTGAAACAGCCGATCCTGCTCAAACGCATCCGCCGTCTCCCGGAACCGCGACGGATCCACGAGGCGGTCGGTTAACGCTTCCGCATTCGGCACCATCTTGATCATTAACAGGTCGCGGAAATAGTAAATCAAATTTTCCATGCATTTGTCCGGGCTTTTCCCGTCCTGCATCAATTGCTCGATCGTCTGCAGAACGGCGCCGACATCGCCGCTCCGAATCGCCGCAGCCAATCCGGCAAACTGTTCGGCGGCCATCCCGCCGGTAATATCCAGCACATGCCGATACGTAATATGTTCCCCCGTAAAGGAAACGATCTGGTCCAGCAAACTGATCGCATCGCGCATCCCCCCGTCGGACAGACGAGCGATATACTGCAAAGCGTCGTCGTCTCCGCGAACCCCTTCGCGCTCGCAAATCCGGCGCAAATGCTCCACCTGTTCTTCCAGCGAGACGCGGCGGAAATCGAACCGTTGACAGCGGGAAATGATCGTTGCCGGCAGCCGATGCGGCTCTGTCGTCGCCAGAATAAAGATAACATGGGCGGGGGGCTCTTCCAACGTCTTGAGCAGCGCGTTAAAGGCTTCAGTCGTCAACATATGGACTTCATCGATAATATACACCTTCTGGCGCACTTCCGTTGGGGCGTATTTCACTTTTTCGCGCAAATCGCGAATTTCGTCCACCCCGCGGTTGGAAGCGGCGTCAATCTCAATGACGTCCATCACGGAGCCTGCCGTAATTCTTACGCAAGCGCCGCATTCATTGCACGGCTCCTCCGCCGGTCCGCGCTCGCAGTTGACCGCTTTGGCCAAAATTTTGGCAGTGCTCGTTTTCCCGGTTCCCCTCGGGCCGCTGAACAAATATGCATGCGTAAATCGTTGTTCCCGCAGCGAGTTTTGCAATGTTTGTATAATATGTTTTTGTCCCACCATGTCTTGGAACGACTGCGGCCGCCAAGCACGGTACAACGCTATATGACTCATCGCGGAACCCTCATTTCAACATCCTTGTTACGTGAACGTTTGTTTATCATTATACTACATCGCAAGTTGCAAAAAAACCGCCTCGCCCCGAAAAAGGTCGCGCGCGTTCTTTCGCCCGCTATTTTGCGAACTCCTTATCGTATGGAATGCTGATGGTGAACGTCGTTCCGAAGCCTTTGGACGAAACGCGAAGAGAGCCGCCATGGTCGTGCACGATGCGTTGGCAGACCGATAACCCGAGCCCGGTGCCGTTCTCCTTCGTCGTAAAAAAGGGATCGAAAATCTTGTCGATCAAAAAAGCCGGAATACCCGGACCCGTATCATGCACCTCAATCAAAACTTTGGAATCCGAGTCCGTATCCGCCCGCACCGTAATCGTCAATGTCCCTCCTTCCGTCATCGCTTCAATTCCATTTTTGCAAATATTCAAAAACACTTGTTTAAGCAGCTCCCGATCCGCTACAATCCGCGGCAAGCGTCCCGCCGGGTGAAAGTGAACGCTGACGTCGTGCAGGAGGGCTTCATTGGTAATAATCGGCAACATTTCATTGATTACGGTAACGACATCGACATGATCGAACGTAATGTCTTTCGGCTTGCTTAACAACAAAAACTCGCTGACAAGCTCGTTAATTCGATCGATTTCCGAAAGCATCACTTCGGTGTAAGAGTACTCTCTGCTCATTCCTTTTTCCCGCAACGTCTTTTTGAACATTTGCAAAAACCCTCGAATCGAGGTAAGCGGGTTGCGAATTTCGTGGGCCGTACCCGCGGCGATCTGGCCGATCATCGCCAGCCGGTCGCTGCGCTGCATCTGTTCTTCGAGCGAGCGAAGGTTGGTTACATCCTTAAATATGACATACGCCCCGACCGTATTTCCTTTATCGTCGCGCAGCAGATTGGAATCCATCAACAGTTCGTACCGTTCTTGGTTATTCATCCAAGTGACGGCGTGATTTCGAACGATAACCCCATCCAGCAAAGCGCGCTGCACCAGCTGATGCTCCATCGGCATTCCCGCGAACAATTCATGAATCGGGCGGTTCAGAACGTCTTCGCGCACGAGCCCCAGCACCCTGCATGCCATTTCGCTAATATCCATCAACCTGAAATTCATGTCCAATAAAATAACGCCGAGATTCACATCTCGAATAAATGCGCCGGAAAACTGCTGCAGCAAGTTCAATTCCCCAATATGCCGCTTATCGTGGAAAATAAGGAGGCGATAGCTTTCCCCTTCCATTTCGGCGTTTATATAGGTCAATTGCAGCGACAGCGTCTCGCCCGATTTGGCGATCAGCGACACGGTCAGGGTCTCATCCCGCAAGGCGGCCGTAAAATAGCTGCGTTCCAATTCTTCCATGGAATCCGGTATGAACTTGCTTACTGCAAGCCGAACGACTTCTTCGCGACGATACCCTGTCGTTTCGCAAAATAACCGGTTGCAGTATGCCACCTTCCCGTGACGATCAACAGACAGCATCATAGCGCAAGGGAATTTATCCGCATAGAATTGAAACATGTTTTCCGATATGCTCGCACGATGCTTATAAGGTTCGAATGTCAATCGATTCACCTCGATAACGGAAATCTGTTTGTTCTATACATTCGATTTTGTGGTTGTATTTTCCTTCCCTTCCAAAAGAAAAAAGAACGGATGTACGCAAAAACGGCCGTTTCGAACACCAATATTGCATCCGGAAAACGCAAAAAAGACCATTCTTAAAGTCCTACTAGACTTACAGAACAGTCTTCATTCATTTCAGCGATAAGTTAAGCCGTGCACCTGTTATTGATCGTTGCGATCCGAGCGGCACCTTTACACCTCGACTCAGGCTAGGCTATCCCCCGGCACATGCGAAATTCTACTTACGGCTGCTTCCTTCCGGACCTGACCGGGTTCATAGACACGCATTGCGAAGGACCCAACCGTCAACATCGCATGTAAATACCAAGCCTCACATCGACAAGACCTCTAACAGGAATTCAATCTCGCTACAGCGGATTGCGAGTTACAGGGCACCGCTACCTCCCCATCTAGCACGGTAAGCATAAGTATAACACGATTCGAGAACAAAGAGCAACCTTATGAAGAAATTGTAAGAACTAATGCGCTGGGCAAAAAGGCGGCATGATAATTAGTGAAACGCATACGATCGCGCTTCTTCATGATTAGCTCCAAAATCTGGCGCTAATTCATCAGTCCTACCGGCTGGACACTCTACTTACAGTAAAAACTACCGTTAATTTGTTGAAAATCAACCTATTCGTCAAATTCATGGAAATCAACTCCATAAAATACCTCTAATTCTCAAAAGTTACTACTTCAGAACAAAATAACTTCACAATTTATCGTTAAATGTAGTCGCTCCGGATTGAATTGCATCGGGGCCGCTCCGGAATACACAAAAAAAAGCCGTCCTGATCGTCAGGACAGCTTCTTTCGTTCCGTACAAATTACATGCCGTATTTTTTCTTGAATTTATCGACACGACCACCTGCATCCACAAATTTCTGTTTACCTGTGAAGAACGGATGGCAATTGGAGCAAATCTCTACACGAAGATTAGGCTTTACGGAGCCTGTTTCGAACGTGTTGCCGCAAGCACAAGTAACTGTGGTCAGATGATACGTCGGTTGAATCGCTTCTTTCATCGAAGTCACCTCTTTCCGCCCTGAGTCGCATGCGGACCCAGAGATATATAGACACATGAGTGGATTATAACACGAAAACTAAAAATGTTGCAACCGTATTATATTGGAAGACTTATTGGGCGCACCCTCGCCGGAAGCCGCCGTATATCAATCGCTATCGCACGTTCCGCACCTTCCTGAAATCGTCGGGAGGCACATGCGTATACGATCCGATGACTACATCCGGGAGCTCCGCCCGGAAAATATCGATCGCCTGCTTCATGCCGAGCACTTCTCCTTGCGCCTTCGGAATGAGCTCCAAATAACTTTCCGGATCGATATTCAAGTTGCGCAGTTGAATGAGCTTCAAATCGGTACGGCGCGCAAACTCGATCATCGCTTCCACCTCTTCCTCGCGGTCGGTTACGCCGGGGAAGATTAAATAGTTGATCGAAGTATAAACTCCGCGATCGGCGGCATAGCGAAGCGATTTCTCCACATTCGCCAGCGTATAGCCGCGCGGCTTGTAATACGCGTTGTAATGATCGTCCAAGGCGCTGATCGTGCTTACCCGCATCAAATCGAGGCCGGCATCCACAATGGCGCGAATATGATCGGTCAATCCGGCGTTCGTATTGATGTTGATATACCCCATCTGGGTACGTTCGCGAACTTGCCGTATCGCGTCGATGATGATCTTCGCTTGCGTCGAAGGCTCCCCTTCGCAGCCTTGGCCGAAGCTGATGATCGACTCGGGCGTCTTCAAATGCTCCAGCATAATTTGCACGACTTCGTCGACTTCCGGCTTGAAATTCATGCGCGTCTGCGGCGCCGGAAATCCGCTGTCGTCCGGTTGCTCGGAGATGCAGCCGTAACATCCCGCGTTGCAGGAGTACGATACCGGTACAGCCCCTTCCCAGCGGTTCAAGAACGTATTGGAAGCCGTGAGGCATTCGTATCCGAGCGCACAGTTGGACAAATGCCGGTACAGCCGGTTGTCCGGATATTGGCTCAAGATGCGGTCTACTTGTATTTTCAATTCTTCCGGATCGCAATGGAGCGGGTTCCATTTCTCCGGATCGTCGCTTACGCGAGCCGTTACGTAGAAGGCGTCATCCTTCCACACGACGGCGGCGTAACCGAACAGAGGGAGCTTCTGCGATTTATCCGTCTTGACATAGCTGGGAAGACAAAGCCGGGTATATCCTTGCGGCAGCAGAGCTCCAACCGCTTGATAGCCGCCTTGGAGAGGAACCATCTCGCCCGTGTCCGGATCGAAGCCGATCGGCCGCGTGTACGGCAAGCTGACCAATGTCGCTCCATCCGGGAGCGGTATCAACTCGTCTTCGTATATTTCGACGATCATATCGGCGGTGCGGGCTAATCCCACGAGCGTCGGATGATCGAAGACATTTCCTTGTTCGTCTGCATAGACCAAGTTCATCGGGTTTACTCCTATCTTCCGTCCTCTGAACGGCCGTCCGGTTTACGCGTTACGACATCGTCGACGCAGAGGATCTTGTCGTTCTGCGCAGAGCGCCATTGCCGTTCTGCGGCGTATCGAGCGAGGCCAGAAATTCCTGATTCGTTTTCGTTTGCGCCAATTTTTTCAAGAAATTATCGACGAAATCCGGGGTATCATTCATATTTTTGCGAATGGCCCATACTTTATCCAACTCTTCCTTCGTCAGCATCACTTCTTCGCGGCGCGTACCGGAACGGCGCATATCGATCGCCGGGAAAATGCGGCGCTCCGCCAGCTTCCGGTCCAAATGAAGCTCCATATTGCCGGTTCCTTTGAACTCTTCATAAATAATATCGTCCATGCGCGAGCCCGTCTCGACGAGCGCCGTTGCCAGAATCGTCAAGCTTCCGCCCTCCTCCACATTCCGCGCCGAACCGAAGAAGCGTTTCGGACGATGGAACGAGGCGGGATCGATCCCTCCGCTGAGCGTCCGGCCGGACGGCGGCACGACGAGGTTATAAGCGCGGGCCAATCGTGTAATACTATCCATTAAGATGACGACATCCTTCTTGTGCTCGACGAGACGAAGCGCCCGCTGCAGCACAAGCTCAGCCACTTTAATATGGTTTTCCGGCAGCTCGTCGAAAGTGGAAGCGATCACTTCGCCTTTGACGGAACGCTGCATATCGGTCACTTCCTCCGGACGCTCGTCGATCAACAACACGAATAATTCGATTTCAGGGTTGTTGGTGGAAATGCTGTTCGCAATCTCTTTGAGCAGAAGCGTTTTCCCCGCTTTGGGCGGCGCGACGATCAATCCGCGTTGACCGAGACCTACAGGAGCCAGAAGATCCATAATTCTAGTAGAAAGTTGCGTTGGGGATGTTTCGAGAACTAGCTTTTGTTGCGGGTATAGAGGGGTTAATGCCGGAAAGTGCAATCGTTCTGCGGCATGATCCGGATTTTCGCCGTTCACTGCATTGACTTGCAGCAATCCGAAATACCGCTCATTCTCCTTGGGCGCCCTGCATTTTCCGGAAACCAAATCCCCGGTCCGCAAATCGAATTTGCGAATTTGCGATGCCGAAATGTAGATGTCTTCGGCGCTGGGCAAGTAGTTAATCGGCCTTAGGAAACCGTAGCCTTCCGGTAAAATTTCCAATACTCCCTGCATAAACATGAGGCCGCTTTTCTCGGCTTGCGCGCGCAAAATGGCGAAAATCAGCTCTTTTTTCTTCAACTGTCCGTAATACGGAATTTGGTGCTGCTTGGCGAGTTTGTATAACTCGGTTAATTTCATTTCTTCCAGATCGGAAATTTGTAAATCCATTATCGAACCACCTATTCAATTTATAAGTTTGCTAGTATTGCACGATGAAATATAATTGTCATGATTCCCTTTTTTCCAGTCTATTATTCGCGGGTCATGTTTCAGAATCGGTTTGACGCCATACGTCCGCGCCGAGATTCCGCAAATTCGTAACCAATTGATCGTATCCGCGATCAATATACTCTACGCCCGCTACTTCCGTGATTCCTTCCGGGACCGTAAGGCCCGCAATGACGAGCGATGCGCCCGCGCGCAAATCGGCGGCTCTTACTTTCGCGGCAATCAGCGGCGAACCTTCGATAATGGCGGAACGCCCTTCTACGCGAATTTTGGCGCCCATGCGAATCAGTTCGGGCACATGCTTAAAGCGGTTGCTGTATACGAAATCGGATAAAATGCTAACGCCCTTCGCCTGAGACAGCAAACTGGTCATCGGAGATTGCAAATCGGTGGCAAAACCGGGATATACCAACGCCTTGACATCGATACTCTCGTACTCTTGCTGACCGACTACCCGGATGGATTCGTCCATTTCATAGATATGTACGCCCATTTCCTGCAGCTTGGCCGTTAACGCCTCCATATGTTTCGGGATGACATTGTCGATCAGGACATCCCCGCGCGTCGCCGCCGCCGCGATCATATACGTCCCCGCTTGAATGCGGTCCGGAATGATCGAATGCCTGCAGCCTTGCAATCCGTCAACGCCTTCGATGCGGATCGTCTCCGTGCCCGCTCCTTTGATTTTGGCACCCATGGCATTTAATAATGTCGCTACATCTATAATTTCAGGCTCTTTCGCCGCATTTTCAATAATTGTCGAACCTTTCGCCTTGGCGGCCGCTAACATAATGTTAATCGTTGCCCCCACACTGGCGACGTCCAGATAGATTTTGGCTCCGCGCAATTCCTTGGCGGAAATATGAATCGAACCGTGCTCGTTGGATACTTGCGCGCCAAGCGCCTCAAATCCTTTAATATGCTGGTCGATCGGCCGAGGTTCGAAATTGCATCCTCCCGGCATGCCGATCGTCGCTTCCCCAAAGCGCCCTAACAACGCTCCCATTAAATAATAGGATGCGCGCAGCTTCTTCACATGTCCGTTCGGCATCGGAATGGATTTCAATTGGCTCGGATTGATCCGCATTTGATTCCCATCCCATGTTACGGTTGCACCCAGTAATTCTAGAATCTCTTTAAATGTCGCTACATCGCTCAATTTCGGCAAATTATCCAAGACGACTTCGGACTCTGCTAAGATAGCCGCCGGAATTAAAGCGACCGCACTATTCTTGGCACCGCTGATTTGAACGGTTCCGCGCAGCGGCTTGCCGCCGCAAATCATTAATTTTTCCATGAATCCAGGTTCCCCCTACACATGCAGCCAGAAAAATAGTTACTCTTGCATTTCAAAAAGTCGATAGACAATAGAAATCGCTTTGCCGCTTATTTTCTGAAGAAAAGGGAAAACACCGGTGAGCGGTGTTTTTCCCGTTATATATGCCTTCATCCTGCTTGATGCGTGCGGCAAATGCCGCCTCGATTCGTTGCTAAAACTTCTAAGCTCGTAGTTTCTTACGCTTGATTATTGCTGCCGAAAAGTCTGATTTTCTCGCGTACCACTTCGACCATCGCATTGCGGGCAGGCGTCAAATATTTGCGCGGATCGTACACTTTCGCGTCTTTCGCGAGCACTTCGCGAATGGCATTCGTACAAGCCACTTGGTTCTCGGTATTGACGTTGATTTTGCCTACGCCGGCTTGAATCGATTTGCGGATCGCATCGTCCGGCACGCCCGAACCGCCGTGCAATACGACCGGTACAGGGATTTTGCTCGCCACTTCCTCAATAATGTCGAAATGGATGTTCGGCTCGCCGGAATACATGCCATGCGCAGTTCCTACCGCGATCGCCAGCGCGTCAACGCCTGTTTCTTCATAGAAACGGATCGCTTCTTCCGGCTTCGCAAGGTTCGCATGCTCAGCGTCAACGCTGATGTCGTCTTCAACCCCGCCGATCGTGCCAAGTTCGCCTTCAACGGACACGCCCATCGCATGAGCCGCGCGAACGACTTCTTTGGTTAAACGGATATTGTCTTCGAAAGAATGGTGGGAACCGTCGAACATAACGGAAGAAAATCCTGCGCGGATACATTGCATAGCAACTTCAAACGTGCTGCCGTGGTCCAGATGGAGCGCGATCGGAAGACCGGATTTGTCCGCCGCCGCTTTCGCGATCGCTACGGTGTACTCGAGGCCCATATATTTAATCGCGCCTTCGCTGACGCCGAAAATAAACGGCGATTTCTCCGCGATAGCCGCCTCGGTAATCGCTTGGGCGAACTCAAGATTGTTCATGTTGAATTGGCCTACAGCGAACTTGTTTGCCTTTGCCTTTGGTAGAAACTCATTCATTGATACTAATGGCATGGTTTCACTCCTCCTGATAGAATAGTTGTCTATAATCTAATGCCGGCATTACATACGGTGTTATTATACCACAAGATTATCGGAAAAAGTACAAGCCGCACGTCCCCATATGAAAAAAAGGATCCTAACGATCTAGGACCCTATCGCACAAGTATTCGAAAATCCGTTGCGAAGCTGCATATTGACCGCAATTCGCATTTCGTCGATATCAAACGGCTTGGTAAAATGCATCAGCGCCCCGAGGTCGGTCGCTTCTTTGATCATGTCCAGTTCCCCGTACGCGGTCATCATAATAACTTTAATATGGGGATCGATTTGCTTCATATGCTTTAATATTTCCAGGCCGTCCATGCCCGGAATTTTCATGTCCAACAGGACCATGTCAGGCGATTCCTTCCGCACGATTTCAAGCGCCAACTTCCCATTCGCGGCTTGGAACGTTTTGTAGCCTTCGCTTCCGAACACTTCCATCAACAGCACGCGAATTCCGTTCTGATCGTCAACAATGAGTACTTTTTTCTTTTCCAATTCAAACCCTCCCAAGAGTTCCCAGGCAAACGGTTCATGGATGTAGAACTGATCTGGACATTTAATTTGCTTATCCAGATAATATTCGCTGTTGGCAGGAAAATTCCTCCTTTTCTTGGGAAAAAAGCTTGATTCGGTTTCTTGCCGCTATTGTTGATGTTTGAGCGCCGCTTTGACGAATTCGCGGAACAACGGCTGCGGCCGGTTCGGCCGGGACGTAAATTCCGGATGGAATTGAACCGCCAGGAACCACGGATGTGCGGGAAGCTCAATAATTTCAACCAGACGCCCGTCCGGCGACGTGCCGGAAACGAGCAACCCGGCCGCTTCCAACGTTTCGCGGTATTCGTTGTTAAATTCATAACGATGGCGATGGCGTTCGTACACCAGCTCGTCCCCGTACGACTTCTCGGCCAGCGAGCCGGCAGCCAGTTTGCACGGATAGAGGCCAAGACGCATCGTCCCGCCCAAGTCTTCGATATCTTTCTGCTCCGGCAGCAAGTCGATCACCGGGTATTCGGTCGTCGGGTTAATCTCCGAGCTGTTCGCCCCTTCCAACCCGGCAATGGCGCGGGCAAATTCGATGACGGCCACCTGCATGCCGAGACAAATGCCGAAGAACGGCACTTCCTGTTCGCGGGCGTAACGGATTGCCGTAATCTTGCCTTCGATCCCGCGATCGCCGAATCCGCCCGGAACTAAAATGCCATGCACGCCTTGCAGCATATCGGCGACATTGCGATCGTTGATTTCCTCGGCGTTCACCCAACGGATTTTCACATCGGCATTCGCGTCGAAGCCCGCATGGGACAACGATTCGACAATACTCAAATAAGCGTCGTGCAGTGCGACATATTTGCCCACAATGGCAATTTCAACGTTATGCTGCAACTTCTTGACACGGTCGACCAGTTGTTCCCATTCCGTCATATCCGGCTGCGGAGTCGTTAATTTCAAATGGTTCACGACGATTTCGTCGAGTCCTTCATCGCGCAAGTTAAGAGGAACTTCATATAGTGTCGAAGCATCGCGGCATTCCACGACCGCATTCGCGTCGATATCGCAGAACAAAGCGATTTTGCGCTTCATGTCGTCCGATAGCGCATGCTCCGTGCGGCATACGATCACATTCGGCTGAATGCCGATGCTCCGCAATTCCTTGACGCTATGCTGCGTCGGCTTCGTTTTCACTTCGCCCGCCGCTTTAATATACGGGATCAGCGTGACATGGATATACATCACATTGTCGCGTCCGATATCGCTTTTAATTTGCCGGATCGCTTCCAGAAACGGCAAGCTCTCGATATCTCCGACCGTTCCGCCGATTTCCGTAATGACGACGTCGGAACCCGCTTCCTTGCCCGCGCGGAACACGCGCTCCTTAATTTCGTTCGTAATGTGCGGAATGACTTGCACCGTGCCGCCCAAATATTCGCCGCGGCGTTCTTTCGTAATGACGGACGAGTATACTTTCCCAGTGGTTACGTTGCTGTTCTTGGACAGGTTAATATCGATAAAGCGTTCATAATGTCCTAAATCCAAATCCGTCTCCGCGCCGTCGTCCGTAACGAATACTTCGCCATGCTGATAAGGGCTCATCGTTCCAGGGTCAACGTTAATGTACGGGTCGAATTTTTGAATCGTTACTTTCAACCCTCTGTTTTTCAACAATCTGCCCAGGGAAGCCGCTGTAATCCCCTTTCCTAATGAAGAAACGACGCCGCCCGTCACGAAAATATATTTTGTCACTATAAATACCCTCCTAATATTTTAGAGCGTGCAGTTAGCCGTAATAATACGAACACGCCAGTCCTCCGCATAAAACAAAACCGACTTGCTTAAAGCGTAAAAATGGAACTTAAAGAGGTTCTGAAGCAGAAACTTATAAATTCTATTATGGTCAAAAAAACAAAAAAGTGACTCCCGTATTCACGGGGCACTTTTTCATATTCCTTATAAAATACGATATTCTCAAGCCCAATTCCTCGGTTTGAAAAAGATCATTTATTGTAAGAATCTTAAGCCCATGCAATAGTTTACTCTGTAGCAAGTTCCCTGTCAAGTGAAGGTTCCGGCAAAACCGTTCTCCGTATCGCAAGCTTCTTCCGAATGGAAGACTTGCGCGGCCGGGATGCGTTACGGCGGCAACGCGATTACTTATCGTCGTCGTCCGTCTCTTCGAAATCGTCCTCGATCTCTTCTTCCTCCGCGTCGGCTTCGTCCATATCTTCCTCGTCGATCAATACTTCGTCGTCGACATCGGCGTCATCGTCTTCGTCCTCGTACAAGTCTTCCCGATCTTCGTCAAGCGAATCGAAGTCGTCTTCGTCCGGTACGTATTCTTCTTCTTCCTCCACGTATTCCTCGTCGTCCAGATCGTCGTCGTCGTTAATAATACGCGGATGCTTGGCATTGCCGAGGGCGTCTTCAGAGCGTTCCACCGGATACCAGCGCTTCAGTCCCCACAAATTGCTGCCGACGCAAGCGAATCTTCCGTCAATATTGATTTCCGTATACAGTTGAGCGATCACTTGGTTGATCTCTTCTTCGGACAGACCGCGAAGCTTTGCGACTTCGTTCATCAGGTCCCGGTAATAAAACGGCTCGCCCGACGCGCGCAAAATTTCAAATGCCAGGTCCACCATCGGAATCTCATGCACTTTTTCTGGGTCAATTTTCAATTGAAACGGGGTGTTCATTGAAGGACACTTCCTCTCACACAATGTTCACTAGGAATCTGTCCGAAGAAGTCCTTAAATGCGTTCCCGTCATGCGAGCAACTTCATCGGACAGCCCCCTAATTTCAGTCGGTCATTTATAACATATCCATATCAAACTTAAGTAAAACCTATTTAATCTAAAAATGCAAGTTTGACTTTCGAAAGGCGGTCCATCATCGAAAAGCCCTTCGAGGGTGAACGCAAAATTCGATGTCGAGTTAACTCTCATAAGTACATCGTGATCAAAAGTCGGCTTTTGAACGACCTCTAAAATGGAAAAGCGGAGGTTGTACCCTCCGCCCTGACTGTATCCGCCCGAAAGACATCCGTCTTCGAGGCCCTTACTTGCTTGCAAAGAACCGTTTCCCGGCTCTCTCTTCATACTATGTCCCGACCGCCGGTTTGACACGAGAGACGGCCTATTTCTGCGAAAAAAGGCAAGTTCATCAATCCCCGTCTCAGCGAAAGACATACAATACTGCAACATGTTAGTCGGGAGGGGACTCCGCTTTGGACTATTCGAGCTTTCTGCAACTGCTGCACGAAGAAATCGCCACTGGAAGCGCTACGGACAAAAAGCAAATTATTCGCTTCATCCGGACGCAGGACTACTACCAATGTGTCGCTCAACTGAAGAAAATGAGACCGTCTCTGGAAAAGCTAAATAACGTTCAAGAGTCCAAAATTATACACGCAATTATATGCCCTTACTTCTCAGGCCGAAAGCTCAAAAAATTTAAACATCAAGTCGTGTTTGAAGAAGACTCGAAGATGAAAGTGCACAAGATCGTGCAAAGCAATGTCCAATGGGATCGGGGGATTCCATGGGGAGTCCGGCAAATCAAGGCGCCGCAATCATGGGCGACTTCCACCGGGCATCGCGTTCGAATCGGCGTTATCGATACCGGGGTCGATTACAGACATCCGGATCTTCGCGATTCGGTCATGCGGGGCATCAATTTGCTCAACCGCACGATGATGCCGTACGACGACAACGGCCATGGCACGCATATCGCCGGCACGATCGCGGCGGCGAACGAATTGAACGGCATTATCGGGGTCGCGCCGCGAGCTATGATACATCCCGTCAAAGCTTTCGACTATAACGGCTCGGCGTATGTATCGGACATCATTCTCGGCATCGACTGGTGCGTCCGCAACCGGATGCATATTATCAATATGAGCTTCGGCATGAAGACGAGCAGCAAGGCCCTCCTTAACGCTGTGGTTAACGCGTTCGAAGCCGGAGTCGTCATCGTCGCTTCGTCGGGCAACGACGCCCGGCGCAAGTCGATCGATTATCCCGCGCGTTATCCGCATACGATCGCAGTCGGCGCGACGAACCGCCAGCGAAGAGTGGCGCAGTTCAGCAACCGGGGCAGCTATATCGACATTTACGCGCCCGGAGACCGAATCGTGTCTTCGTGGCTGAATGGCAAATATAACGAAATGAGCGGAACTTCCATGGCGACATCCCATGTGAGCGGGGCGATTGCGCTGCTTCTCGCGCTGAAGCCGGGACTCCCGCCGAGCGAGATCAAAGCTGCGCTGCGGCGCACCGCTTCGACGATTCGCGGCCGCAAACCCCGGAGCAAAGCGCCGGGCGAAGTCAATGCGCTGCGCTTATTGCGCGAAGCGACCCGGTAAGTTCCGCCCTGCCGCAAGCCAATTCCCCCCTCGCGGCCAAGTCGAAGGGGCTTTCGCGGACTTTTTGTCGAGGACGTACTTAAGTGTCCTACGGCCAGTAAGTATTCTATAGAAATATGAATGGCGGATAACCGCGAGAATAGCAAGTACCCCGTTAATGTACCAGAGGAAATCCGCTTACTTCCATTGTCGTTGCATACATCTTTTAATAGAAAAGATGGCCCGAAAAAAATAGAACGGATTTGTCGTAGAGCGTCGATTAGTTGCGGACAGTTTTGACGTACGCAGCAGAGAATATGATTTTTCGCATTCATTTACAAGTTCATGGCTCAAAAACGCGATTTGTGTATGAAATTTCGAATAAAATCGACTAATTCGATCCGTGCGCCGGTCATTGTGTATGATTTTTCGCATACACTTTGGCCTGTCACACACCTAGCGCAAAAGAATCGGCAGACGATGAAGAACCTTTCGCTCAGGAAACCTGAAATTGTGCATCTTTTAACCCGCTTTGATCGGTTTGTGCAACAAAGCCTGCGAAAAGAGTCAATTTCATAATTCGCTACCGTTGATGAAACTGGCTTTATTGTGCATATAAAAGAGACGCCTCCCTACATTTCGAAGGCGATTCGCGAAGCGCTTTGTTTGGCGCTAGCGAAACGGGTAATCCTTATTGGGCTCAAAATGAAGACGTTCCCATCATAACGAAAATACGTATCGTTATTCATTGGAAACCGGCTGTTCTCCCCCCTTTTTCCCCTCATTAGCGAGTTGTAGTTTCGTTAACCCAGCAATAAGGTGATTTAGCAGGCTATTAGCGTGTTCAAGTTTCGTTAGCCCGCCTGACGGGTCGTCAGCCGCTGCGGTATGATGGAAATTGACGCTTGCGCCAATCAATATACCGGAGAATTCTGGCGCATGAGGCCCGTTTCGATTTTCGACGCGTCTGTTCGATGTCGTTGTAAATTCTATCGGATCTCACAGCCGTTATTGCCGCTCAATAGGCGGGTTTGAAAAATGTAACGGATATAAGGGACGTTATTGTACTTATAAAACGCCTTTTTGACTCATTTACGAGCAAATAGCGTCTTCCGGATCCGTTACATTTTCAATTATGCTAAAAAATCGAAAATAAGGGCGCTCACTTCCGTTTACATTGCTCGACCGGCGGCGATTCGGGGCTCGCAGCAGGGCGCATAGGCGGCACACGTGACCAGCAGCTCGCAGCGCCCCGCGCCCACGGCGCATAGCACCCATACCGCGTAGCGCCTCGATGCTTCGAGCGAAAATAAAGCTGCCCTATTCGCGAGATGAAATCCGCAAATAGGGCAGCTTTGTCACGGATCGCGCTACATCCGCTCCGGCGCGGAGACGCCGACGAGGCGCAGCACGTTCGCGATCACCGTGCGCAGCGCGCCAAGCAGCGCGAGGCGCGCTTGCGTCTGCCGCTCGTCATCGGTAATGACGCGCTCGGCTTTGTAATAGCTGTGGAACAGCGCAGCCAGCTCATACACATACCGGATCAAGCGATGCGGCGCATACGCCTGCGCGGCGACGGCGACTTCCTCCGGAAGCTCGCCCATCTTGCGCAGCAGGTCGTATTCGTGTTCCGTCGTCAATCCGGCAAGATCGGCCTGCTCCGCCGGCAGCGGCGTCACGCCTTGCTCCTCCGCCTGGCGAAAGATGCTGCAAATGCGCGCATGCGCGTACTGCACGTAGAAGACCGGATTCTCGTTGGATGTGGATACCGCCAAATCCATGTCAAAGTCGAGATGAGAATCCATCGAGCGCATCGTGAAGAAGTAACGGATCGCGTCGACGCCCACTTCGTCCATTAAATCCTCCATCGTGACCGCTTTGCCGGTCCGTTTGGACATTTTCACCTTTTCTCCGTTTTGGTACAGGCTGACCATTTGGGCGATCAGCACCGTAAGTTTGTCGGGATCGTTCCCGAGCGCTTCCATCGCCGCCTTCACCCGCGGAATATATCCGTGGTGATCGGCGCCCCATATGTTGATCATTTGGTCGAAACCGCGCGAATATTTATCGCGATGATAAGCGATGTCCGGCGTCAAATAGGTGTATGTTCCGTCATTTTTCACCAAGACGCGGTCTTTGTCGTCGCCGTAATCGGTTGTACGCAGCCAAACGGCCCCGTCTTCCTCGTACACTTGCCCTTTGGCCTTCAATTCCTCCAATGCCGCTTCCACTTGGCCGGTCTCATATAATGAAGTTTCGCTGAACCATACGTCGAAAGATACGCCGAACCGTCCCAGATCGCGCTTGATTTTATCCAATTCCTTCTGCAAGCCGTATTGGCGGAAGAATACGCCGCGTTCCTCGTCGGATAAAGATAATAAGGCATCCCCTTTTTCGGCGATCAATTCTTTGGCGAAACCCTTAATGTCTTCCCCGTAGTAACCGTCTTCCGGCATGTCCGCTTCCAATCCCAGCTCTTGCTTGTACCGGACCTCGATCGATTTGCACAAGTTGGCGACTTGGTTTCCCGCATCGTTAATATAGTACTCGCGCGTCACGTCGTACCCGGCAAAATCGAGCAAATTGCACAACGCATCGCCAACCGCGGCGCCGCGGGCATGCCCAAGGTGCAAGCTGCCGGTCGGATTCGCGCTGACGAACTCCACTTGCACTTTGCGTCCCTCGCCTAGCCCGACGCGGCCGTAATCCGCGCCTTTGGCAGCCACTTCGGCGATGACCGGATACAAATAACTTTTGTTCATACGGAAGTTGATGAACCCCGGCCCGGCAATTTCGGCGCTCTCGATCGACGCTTTGCCCAGATCGAGATGGGCGATAATCGCTTCCGCGATTTGGCGCGGATTTTTCTTCGCGATCCGCGTAAGCTGCATTGCCGCATTGGTCGCCAAATCCCCGTGCGCCTTCTCTTTCGGAACTTCCAGCACAAACGCCGGCAATTCTTCGCGGGCAGCCAGTCCTGCGGCGACAACCGCGTCGGATATCGCCTCCCGTACCGCAATATTGATTTTCTCTAATGGATTATGATTCATGACCCGATTCCTCCTGTATCGATATTTGTACCGCAAACCGTCCCGTACATTCCCCATGCACGAACAAATCGTACACCCATGCCATCCGCATGGCAGCTTCTTGCACATCCATTTGCAATTCCCGCGTATATGTAGAAAGCTGAAATTGTGCGTAGGGAGAACGGTAAAATCCGGGGAGCTTGCGTCCGGCCCGGAAAGACTGTTCGGACTGCACATGACCGTGACGGATGATCTTCAGTTCGTCATCGCCAATTTTCACGGTCGTCATCGTACGCGCGCTTTCCCCTCCCGATACCGGTTCCGTTCGTTCTTCATATCGGACATACACGTACCGCCCTTTGACGAGCCGTACGCCCGTAAACTCCTGCACCGTTGTCTCCCGTTCGTGGTTGCTCTCGACACGAACGCGCACTTGACGCTTCACCGACATTGTATAAACGCTCCTGTCACAACTGCCTTCTTTTTTACTACTATACCCAGTTCATACGGCCAATTCAATAAAAGATGCAAAAAACCGTCAAACGGCATCGCCCTTCAACGGTTTCTCGCATCCAATTCATGCCATTATTCTTCCGCAAACAGCGGAGTAGACAAGTATCGCTCCCCGGTATCGGGCAGTATGACGACAATGTTCTTCCCTTTGTTCTCAGGGCGCTTGGCAATTTGTACCGCCGCAGCGACGGCCGCGCCGGAAGAAATCCCCACGAGCAGCCCTTCGCTCGCCGCCAATTGGCGCGCCGTTTCGAACGCCGCCTCGTTCTGCACTTTCACGATTTCATCGACGACAGACCGATTGAAGTTGTCCGGCACAAATCCGGCTCCGATGCCTTGAATGGAATGCGGCCCGCGTTTGCCTCCGGACAGTACCGGAGAATCGAAAGGCTCGACGGCCGCCACATGTACGGAAGGCTTCTTGCGCTTCAACACTTCGCCGACCCCTGTCACGGTTCCGCCGGTGCCGACGCCCGCGACGAATATATCCACGGCGCCGTCCGTATCCCGCCAAATTTCTTCGGCGGTCGTTTGCCGATGAATTTCCGGATTGGCCGGATTGTTGAATTGCTGCGGAATGAACGAATTCGGCGTTTCGGCGGCAAGCTCCTCCGCTTTTTTGATCGCGCCCTGCATCCCTTCCGACCCGGGCGTGAGCACCAATTGCGCCCCCAACGCCTTCATCAGCTTTCTTCGTTCGACGCTGAACGTTTCAGGCAGCGTAATGATCAGCTTATACCCGAGCGCCGCGGCGGCAAAGGCGAGGGCGATTCCGGTATTGCCGCTGGTCGGTTCGATGATCGTGGAATTTTTGGTTATGATTCCTCTCTCCTCGGCATCCTTGATCATAGCGTAGCCGATCCGATCCTTAACGCTGCCGGCGGGATTAAAATATTCCAATTTGGCGATCAAGTTCTCCTCGACCCGATGAATGGCGCTGAAATGGGAGAGTTCCAATAACGGCGTATTGCCGATGAGATCGGTCAAATTTTTTGCAATGTTGGACAACGCGAGCACCTCCAAATGATTACTTCTGTTATATCCAGTGTAACATAAACGCGCCCCGTTTCCGAAATGCGGCCCGCAATCGGTCGAAATGCTGCTTGCTTCCGGCGCGCCGCCGTATGATTCCGGCAAACGGGGAACACAATAACTAAGGTTATAAAATATGTATCGATTAATGAGGTAATGTAACGTGACACTTCAAAGCGAAGATATACAAATGGGGATCTATCAATGCGAGAATGAAGGCGAGAAGCTGCTGCCTGTGTCGATTGAGGAATGGGAGAAGCGCGCGAAACAAATGCTTGCCGCGGCCCCGTTCGGGTATGTCCACGGAGGCGCCGGCGCCGGAGATACGATACGGGCCAATCGGGAAGCATTCTATAAGTACCGTCTGCGCCCGCGGGTATGCTGCGATATATCCGGCCGCGATCTGTCGACCGAATTGCTGGGGCATAAACTTCCCGCTCCGATCCTGTTCGCGCCGATCGGCGTCAATTCGATTTTGCACCCCGAAGCGGAATCGGCGCCGGCCAAAGCCGCAGCGGCCCTTCGAGTTCCTTACATCTTAAGCAACGTATCGACCGTGCCGATGGAGCAAATTGCCGAGGCGATGGGGCATGCGGTGCGCTGGTTTCAATTATATCCGCCGAAAAACCGGGAATTAACGGAAAGCTTCTTGCAACGGGCGGAACGGGCAGGTTATTCCGCCATCGTCGTTACCATCGATTCGACGCTGCTCGGATGGCGGGAAACGGACCTGCAGCACGCTTATCTCCCCTTTCTGAAAGGGGAGGGCATGGGCAATTATTTTACCGACCCCGTCTTCCGCTCCGGCCTGCAGGAACCGCCCGAACAAAACGTGCATGCCGCCGTGTTGAAGGCGCTGGACGAGGGCAACAATATACGGTTTACATGGAAAGAACTCGACTTTATCCGCGCTAAGACCAAGTTGCCGATTTGGCTGAAAGGGGTGACGCATCCCGATGACGCCGTGCTGGCGATAGACCATGGAGTGGACGGCATCATCGTCTCCAATCACGGCGGCCGCCAGCTCGACGGAGCGATCGGCACCTTGGAAGCATTGCCCTCCGTCGTCGATGCGGCATGCGGCAAAGTGCCCATTCTGATGGACAGCGGCATCCGCAGAGGAGCGGACATCATTAAAGCGATGGCGCTCGGCGCTTCGGCCGTATTGATCGGCCGGCCGTATGCTTACGGGCTGGCGGTCGCCGGCCAAGCAGGCGTCAAGCGGGTGATCGAACATCTTATCGCGGAAACGGAGCTTCAACTCGCCATCTCCGGCAAATGCTCGGTGAAAGAGTTGGATCGTTCTCTCGTCGTCAAAGCGGATGAATGTTAAAAAGAGGTGATAACAGGTGGATTTTATTTGGGAGGCCATACTCGTGTTATCGGTCGGATTCGTCTTGCTCCGGATCGCCGGCAAGAAGACGGTAGCCGAAATGACGGGACTGGAAATTATTACGCTCCTGTCGATGGCTTCCGTATCCGGTCATGCCGTAGCCGAAGACGGTCCGCTTCGGACGATTATCGTGCTCTGCATCTTCGTAGCTTTGTTAATTACCGTCCAATTCCTGGCCGTAAAGTTCAATATAATCGAGAAGCTGTTCATGGGTAAAGCTACGCCTGTCATTAAAGAGGGAAAGATCATTCCGGAAAACTTGAAAAAATTGCGGATGAGCGTCGATCAATTGGAAGCGAAAATGCGCGAAAAAGGCATCGAATCGTTTAGCGACGTCAAGACAGGCACGATCGAAATAAGCGGACATCTCGGCTACGAGTTGATGCGGCATGCCAAACCGGTTACGATCGGGGAACTGGAAACGATTTTATCGCAATTGAATTGGACGGCGCCGCCGCCGAAACCGAAGCAAAGCGGCAATTTGTTTCAAGAAGTCGTCGAGCACGAGCATCGGCACCCGATTCGACCGGAGTTGGATTAAGGAGAAGATACTGCCGCGATCGGCGTCCCGGCAGTATCCGTTCATGCCTATTCGTTCGGGAGCAGTCTTCTTCGCTCAAGCCTCGCCGCGGCTTCCAACAATTTCATCCCGCTTAATTGGGCGCTTAAGCTCACTCGTTCCGGCGGCTGCCGGTCCCAATCCGGGCCGAACGCGGTACGTTCCGGATCGCGTCCATGCGTCCACAAGACGGAGACGTTGCTTGCAATAAGCTCGGCCGGCGCGGCGAATTCCGGCGCTTCCAGTGCGAGCTCCGTTGCGTAACGGGCCAGAATTCCTTTGAACAAGCCTCCGTCCCCTACCCCCTCGTTCGGAAACAGCTTCGTCTTCGGGGCGGTCAATTGATCGGTCAAAGCGTGCAGCGTCCGCTTCGCATCTTGCAAATATCGGCCGTTTCGCGTCGTTTTATACAATTCCAGAGCCGCTCCGATATATACGCCCTGACAGTATGTATATTTCCAATCTGTATCGACAGACCCGTCGCCCGTCCGATTCATGCCGTCCCAGACGAAACCGGTGGCAGGATCGACCAAATGCGTTTTCTGCCAATCGTAAATGCGATGAGCCCAATCCAGGTCTTCGTCGTTGCCGAAGCATCGATGCAATCTTGCCGCCAGAATGACGGCAGGCGCGTTGGCCGGCGTATTCTTGTAATCCAATTGCGTCTTCTGCCAGGCGATTCCGCCTTCCATATGGCCGTTCCAGCCGGTTCGGATGTCTGTCCATAGAATGAGCGCCGCTTGCTTGTATTTCTCGTCGCCCGTACATTGATACGCTCTCAACCAAGCAAGCGCCATCCATTCCATATCGTCGTACAGCGCATTCGGCCATACCCCGCCGTTTCGGCGCAACACCCCTTCGTACAATGCGGACAGCCGCTCCGCATACCGGCTGTCGCCGGTGCGCTCCAGACCGTCCGTCAGAACGTCGGCCGCATGGGCCATCCACCAATAGTGGAATATGTCGTTGCATTCCCCGTTCGGGCAAGGGACTTCAATATTATACATATCGATCCGGGGATTCCAGAATAGCTGCTCTAATGCCAGTTGTGCCTTCTCCGCACGATCTGCCCATAACATCATTCACGCACTCCTGATCCATTTTAATTTTTCTACATTTTCAATCGTTTGTTTTCAACCGGCTATCCGATGGTTATCCCTTAACGCCGCTGAAGGCGATTCCTTGCACGAAATACTTCTGCAGGAACAGGAAAAGCACCAGGATCGGCGCAATGGCTACTAACGCGCCTGCCATCATAGGTCCGAAATCGGTTTGATAGTTATACGAAAACGCGCGCAATCCCATCTGGATCGTCGCTTTCGCCGGATCGTTCAAAACGATCATCGGCCATAGGAAGCTATTCCAACCCGCCTGGAACGTGAAAATGCCGAGCGTCGCAAGCGCGGGTTGAGTAAGCGGCAAATAGATCCGCCAAAAGATGCGAAACTCCCGGCAGCCCTCGATGCGAGCCATTTCCAGCATATCCGACGGCAACGTCAAAAAGAATTGGCGCATGAAAAAGACGGCAAATGAACCTGAAGCACCCGGAATAATAACGCCCCAGAAAGAATTGATAAATCCGTTGCCGCCGCTGCCGAAAATATCGTTGCCTCCCACGAGAGGGAAATTTTTCAATACATAAAAACTTGGAATCATCGTGACGACGCCCGGAATCATCATCGCTGCAAGCAAAATCATAAACAATGGCTTATTCAACTTGAAACGCAGCTTGGCAAACGCATAGCCGCTTAAGGAACCGAAAAAAAGATTCGCGACGACGCCCGCCACGGCAAGCACGAGAGAATTCCAAAAAAACAACCCGAAAGGAACCGTGGTAAACGCGGCAATATAGTGCTCCCATGTCAAGGTAGAAGGAATCCATTTAATGGGAAGAGAAAATATCTCTTCGCTAGGTTTGACGGAAGTCAGCAAGCTCCATAAGAAAGGAAGAAACATCGCCGCTCCAACGGCAATACTTACGGCATAGAAAAGGACCGTTATCGCGATTTTATTCATTTGTATCTTACCCATTGTCGCCCCTCCCCTACAAAATCGATTCGTTCGCTTTATTGATGCGGGTATTGATCAGCGAAAAGATCAGAATCACGACGGCTAGAACAAAGGCCTGTGCCGACGCGTATCCCATTTGAAGTTGATTGAAGCCCTGTTGGTAAATTAAATATACGGGCGTTTTGGTCACATTGCCCGGACCGCCTTGCGTCAGCACAAACGCCTGATCGAACAACTGCAGCGCTCCAATGATCGCCATCGTTGAAACGAGGAAAGTCGTAGGACGCAATTGCGGCCATGTGATGTAGCGAAAACGGTCGAACGCGGACGCTCCGTCCAGTTTGGCCGATTCGTACAAATAATCCGGTATGCCTTGCAGCCCGGCGATATAGATGATCATATTGGAGCCTATGGATTGCCATAACGTTACCATAATAATCGAAAGCATCGCCGTTTCCGTCTGCGCCAGCCAGGCCGGACCGGCAATCCCAACATAAGAGAGCAGGCCGTTGACCAAACCGAATTCGGGATGCAGCAGCCAGATCCACACGGTCGAGGCAGCCACAGCCGATGTCAATGTCGGCAAGTAATTCATGGTACGAAACAAGCGGATGCCCGGCCGTTTGAAATTCATCAACATGGCGATCAACAGCGAGCAAATGATATTCAAAGGTATGAAAATGACGGCGTACAGCGTTACATTCAAGAACGTTTGCCAATATAAAGAGTCCTCCAGCAATCGGCGATAGTTGTCCGTTCCGACCCATTCTTTATGGCTGAGCACATCGTAATTCGTAAAACTTAGATAAAGCGCCATGATCACAGGTACGACAGTGAATGCCAGAAACAGCAGCATGGTCGGCGTAATAAACAAATAAGCCGTTCTCGCTTGATGACGATGCAATTTGCCCATGGAAGCCATATAACTCCTCCTTTGGAAATGCAAAGGGAGGCGCTCCTCCCTTCGCTTATTTCACGTTCTTATTATCGTTCAACAGTTGATCTCCGCGTTGCTGCGATTTATTCAACGTCTCCGCAAGGCTTTGCTTGCCTTGCTGGAACAACTGCAAATTCGGTATAAGCCCGTCGTCTTCCATGACGGAGTAGCCGGGATGCTGCGGACGCACCTTGGCAAATTCGAGCGTGTCAAGGATCGGTTTCCAGAACGGATCGTCCTGAAAGAAGGGATCCTCCAGCGCCGGCTTGTAGCCGGGAATGTTCATGCTTGTCTTCGCCCAGAGCAATGTGTTGTCTTTATTGGCCGTCCACCACTTCACGAATTCCCAGGCCTCCTCTTTATGCTTTGCGCCTTCGGGAATAACCAGTCCGAAACCGCCCATCACGCTGCCTTTGTCCCCGTTTGGTCCGGTAACCGGAGGCATGATTCCGAAATCAAGATCCTTGCCGTATTTTTTATAAGTGGAGATCATCCACGGGCCGCTGTACAGCATCGCGAGCTTTCCGGTCGCAAACGCATCCGTTCCTTCGCCAAGACCGGTTTCATAACCGATTTTGTAAACTTTATCCGTATTCAGCAAACGATCCCAAAACTCAAGCACGGCTTTTCCCTGTTCGTTGTTAAAATTCGTTTTCGTGCCGTCTTCGTTCAACATCTGTCCGCCGGCTTGCTGCAAATACATATTGAACAAACCGTTATCGGCAAGAGAGAATCCGGCAACTTCCAATTTATTTCCGTTCCACTTCGTCGTCTTGATTGCCGCTTGTTCCAACTCGTCCCACGTCGTAGGCGGCTCTACGCCGGCTTCGCTTAATATTTTTTTGTTATAAAACAGCGCCCGGGCATCCACCGTCAGCGGCAATCCGTAAATGTTGTCTTCATAGGTTAATTCTTTCAGAGCTTCGCTATAGAAATCGTCTTGACTGAGCCCGTCCCGCTCCATATATTCGTTGATCGGATGCAGCACATTCTTCGGAGCGTAAAGCGAGGTGCGCCATCTGTCCCAAAATAAAACATCCGGAGATCCGCCGGAAGTGGTCGCCGTCAAAAACTTGGTAATCATGTCTTGCTGCAGCACATATTTCACGCGTATTTTGTCTTGCGATTCGTTGAAAGCGTCGACCATCGTTTCAAACTGCTTTTGGCCTTCGCCCCCCCAGTCCCCCCAAAATGTAAGCTCGACCGGTTTGCCGGATTCGCCCGACTTGCCCCCGGGTTGGTTGCCCGCACCGCTGCAGCCTGCAGCCGCGAGACTCAGCAGCACCGTAATCAACAACATCGCCATTTTGTTTTTCATGAAATCTGCCTCCCTCTTTTTCATATTTTTGCTAATGTTTCCATTATCGCTTGACATGTATATCGCAATAATCCATCAGCAGCTCGCTAAACATCATATTCGCCCATGAGAACCAGGGACGGGTATATCGATGCGGATCGTCCGCGTCGAACCCTTCATGCATCATTCCGGTGCCGGCATCCGTATCGGCCATCAAACGCAGCATCCGAAGCTTCTCTTCTTTCGTGCCGGCCGTTAAACCTTGAATCGCCAGCGCGATATGCCAAATATAGCGATCGGGCGTATGCGGGCTTCCGATCCCTTCGCCGGCGGCGCCTTGGAAGAAATAAGGATTGTTGCCGCTAAGGACGAACTTGCGCGTGTTTTGATAGATCGGATTGCTCTGGTCGCAATATCCCAAGTACGGAATCGAGAGCAAGCTAGGAACGTTCGCGTCGTCCATGAAATGATGGTTTCCAAGCCCGTCCGTCTCGTAAGCGTATATCTCGCCGTATTCGGAATGGCTGCAGACGGCGAAACGCCGAATCCCCTCGTTTATTTCCCGGCGCAAATGCGCGGCTTCCACCGCCAGGGCGGAATCGTCCAGCACCTCTTGGGCAATTTGTTCGAGATAACCGAGCGTGACGACGGCAAACATGTTGGCTGGAATGAGATATCCGTACTTGCAAGCGTCGTCGCTCGGGCGGAATCCCGACCAGGTCATGCCCGTATAGGCCGTTTCCGCGCCTCTGCCTTCTCTCTGCAACGTATCTGTAACAGGGCAATCCGAGCGCTCGAACGTATAGCCCGATTCGGTTTCATGCCGCTGTTCCGTTCGCCATACGCGCAGAATCGTCTTCATCGCCTCTTTGAACGTTTCATCGAAATGCGCCGCGCGTCCGGTATTCTTCCACAACAAGTAGCTAAGCTGGATCGGATAGCACAGGGAGTCGATTTCATACTTGCGCTCCCATAACCATGGATTCATCTCGGTCCGGTCGTTCTGATGCCCTTGGCCGGACGGTTCCGCGTTAAAGGCATTCGCGTAAGGATCCAGAACGATGTACTTCATTTGTCTTCGCACCAATCCTTCAATCATATCCGCGAGCTCTTCGTCGTCTTGCGCGGGCACGAGAAACGGCCGAACTTGCGCAACCGAATCCCTTAACCACATGGCCGGAATATCGCCCGTAATGACAAATGTCGTTCCGTCGTCCATGCGAAAGATCGTGTTCTGAAGCGTATTTGCAAATCCGTTGCGGGCGATGGCCAGCAGTTGAGGGTTATCGTCCAGTTTGCTCGCCATGCGATCCAAAAGCTTTTGTACTGAATCTGGAATGTGTTGGGAATTCATTGTCTTCTCTCCTAATCATCATGTTGAATGACACGTTTTAACCGCTTACAGCCCCGATTATAATAATTATATCATTATAATGTCAATATATTATTTAAAACTTGATAACTAGTTGATATAATAATCGATAGGAAGTAAGACACGGCATGAAGATTTGCGCATGAAAACAAGTTGCGCCCAATAAAGATTGCGCTTACAATTGTGTCACTTATTACTGGAGGGGTTGTCCATGAATCGATCGTGGTTTTACAAGCTGCTTTTTTCGTATTTGCCGGTTTTCTTTATCGTCATTTCATTTTTAATCGCCGTATTCTTTTTCTCGATGGGAGAAGTAACCCGAATGGCCGCGGAAACGGTCAACCGTGGCTCTTCGAACCATATGCTGGAACTGATCGATCATTCCTTGCAGTCGATCGAACATATGATGATTAAAGAATTGGGGACACAGGACGGCATTCAACGATTTTACAACAAGACGTTATGGGACGATCCGTATAAAAGCATGGCCCTGCCCTCGAAAGAATTATGGAATATCGTAACCCAGTATCCGATGATTCAATCCGTCTATTTGGTGAGATGGGAGGACCGCGCCATTCTGACTGACAGCGCGACCTTGTCCTGGGAACAATTCGAAGACCGCCCGTTCGTCGAGTCGTACTTGAAGTCGCGGCAAGGCTTCAAATGGACAGGGCTGCGCTCGTATCGCGAGTTCGCAAACCAATATCGTTCGGACGTGATCACATTGGTCAAGCCTTATCCGGTGCCCGCCGGAGACGAAGGGATTATGGTCGTCAATGTAAGCGCGAAATGGGTGACAGAGCTTGTGGACAAAATGTACGATACGGATTTTATTAGCGCCGCGGTGGAGGACCGGAACGGAAACGGGCTGATCGCATCCGCATCCGACAAGCCGGTCTTTGAAGACACGGTTACGGAAGTGCAATCGGAATATTCCGGCTTGATCATCAAAAGCAAGCTCGCGGGCGGGGCATTTTACCAATTCGCCACGCGCGCGATCGCCGTCCTGCTCTTTAGCGGGTTCATCGCGATCGTCGCCGCCGTTTTCTATATCACCTATATATCAAAGCGGAACTATCGGCCGATCCGCTCCTTGATGACGCGATTGGACGGGTATGCGCGCTTGAAAGCGGAACAGCTGTTGAAGAGCGGAGGCAAAGACGAGTTTGCGTATATCGAAAACGCGTTGGATAAGATCATTGAGCAGGCGGGCGATCTAATGAGCCAGCAAGAGGAGCATCTGCAAGCCCGCAAGCGGCAATGGATTCAAGACACGCTGGAAGGCGATTTCGACGCCGCCGGCAAATGTACGCCGGGAAATTCGGAACCGTTCGGCTGGAACCCGGCGTATGACAAGGCGTCCGCCATCGTCATCGAAATCGATCGGTTTCCCGACTTTTGCGAGAACTATACGAAGAGAGACCAATCGTTGTTGAAGTTTCTGATTGGCAACGTCGTCGCGGAAATGGCCCAGCAGCATGAGATCGGCATTTTCGGAGAATGGCTGTTTCCCCAGAAATGGTGCGCCTTCGTACAACTGAAAGACGATCATGCGACGGAGGATGTCGTTGTATTTGCGCTGCAAATCGTCGCGTGGATTCGGGACAATCTCGATTTCAATGTAACGATCGGGCTGGGAGACCTCGTCCTCGGCGCCGGTAACATCAGCGCCTCCTATGAGCAAGCGCTGCATGTGCTGCAATATAAAATGACGCTGGGCAATAACCGGGTAATCGGCTATTGGGAAGTGTCCGAGGCGAAAAAGCAGGGACCTCTGAAAATGGGGGCCGATATGATGGGATTGGTCCAATCGTACAAGTTAGGGGAAGCGGATTGGGAGGAGCATTACGACCGGTTTATTCGAGAGCTGCAAACGGAAGTATGGCCGAGGGACGAACTGGTTCATCAAATTCATTTTTTAATTTATCAGTTGTCCAGAGAGTTCCTGGAACGGAACGCCGATTATCAGGAACTATGGCATGAACATACCGTTCCGCGCATCAACCGGCTCATGAAGCAGTTCGATACGTTCGACGAAATGAGCGAAGGATTGCGCACCGTTCTTCTTGACGCCCACCGGCGGCTAGCGGGACTGCGGGAGGAGCGGACCTATTCCTCGACGATGAAAAACGTGAGGCAATATATTTACGACAATTACAGCAATCCCGATCTGTCGTTAAATCATTTGAGCGCCGCGTTCGATTTGAAACCGAAGTATGTCAGCCATCTGTTCAAGGAAGAATTCGGCGAGAAATTCGTCGACTATTTAATGAACGTGAGAATGGAGAAAGCCAAGGAATTGCTCGCCTCGACGAGCTTATCCGTTCAGGAGATCGCCGTTCAGGTCGGATATACGCATTCGTTTTCCTTTATTCGCGTCTTTAAGAAAACGTTCGGAATCACCCCGGGAGACTATCGGAAACAACTCGCTTGAGGAATATCGTGGAACGGGCGAAAATCGTGCATCCCGGCGCTGGAAGCCGCGCCGGGCTTGGTTATTTTCCCCCTTCCGAATATTGTGTACCGCTCCGAATGATGCGGATTGACCCTGGAAGACGGCGGAGACTAGAATATGTTGCAGATGCGATCGCAATCTTCAAACAGAAAGGGGTGATCCGCTTGGACGCGGCAGAGGGATCCGCAGCAGGCCGTACGGCTAAGCTTCGTAATTGGAAGATAGACCGTAACCGGCTCGGCCGAAATATTCCATATTTCATTTTGTTTAGTCCGGTCATCGTTTTTTTCCTGCTTTTTAAATATTTGCCGATGGGCGGACTCATCATCGCTTTTAAAGACTACAACTTCGTAGACGGCGTATTCGGCAGTCCGTGGGTCGGCTTCGGGCAATTCGAAACGCTGTTCAGCAATCCTCAGACGCTCAGGATCATTCGCAACACATTCGTTCTAAGCGTTATGAATCTGCTGATCGGATTTCCGTTTCCGATTATTCTGGCTATTCTGTTGAACGAAGTTCGCAAGTCCTGGTTTAAGCGTTCGGTTCAAACGCTCGTCTACTTGCCCCATTTCCTGTCCTGGGTTATCGTATCCGGCATGGTCGTTACGATTTTCGCAACGGAAGGCGTCATCAACGGCATTCTGGGCCACTGGCTCGGCGAACCGTTCTCGTTCTTGTATCGGGAAGGCTCGTGGCTGGCTATTTTCGTCGGATCGGGAATATGGAAGGGCGCAGGTTGGGGTGCGATCATTTATTTGGCAGCGCTCACATCGATCGATCCGAGCCTGTACGAGTCGGCCGGCATGGACGGAGCCGGCAAATGGCGGCAAATTATTCATATTACGCTTCCCGGCATCGCGCCAACGATCGTCATTATGTTTATTTTATCCGTGGGCAGCGTCATGGAAGTCGGCTTCGATCAAGTATTTACCTTGCAAAATTCAGCCGTCTTCAACGTATCCGAAGTCATCAGTACTTACACCTACAAGATCGGCTTAAAAAACTTGCAGTTCAGCCTGACCGCCGCCATGGGGTTATTCGAATCGCTCATCGGACTGATCCTGGTGCTGTTGACGAACGGGGTCGCCCGCAGGTTCGGGCAAGGCTTATGGTAGAGGAGGCCGAGGCATTATGAAATCTACAACCGGCGAAAAGATATTTTATGCATGCAACTACTTGCTCTTGACCCTTATCGGTCTTAGCTGCCTGTTGCCGATCGTACACATATTGGCGCTGTCCTTCAGCGACGCTCATTCCGTCGCATCGGGCAAAGTCGTGTTCTGGCCCGTATCGTGGACATTTGAATCCTATGCTTCCTTGCTCAAAGGAACGAATATCGTCAACGCCTTTAAAAACAACGTAGTCCTCACCGTCGTGGGTACGGTATCCAGTATGGCTTGCACGATTCTGGCCGCCTATCCCCTCTCGCGGCGGGATATGTACGGGCGCAGGGCGTTTACGTTGGCGATCGTGTTCACGATGCTGTTCTCCGGCGGAATCATCCCTAATTACTTGGTCATTAAATCGTTAGGGCTATTGAACTCGTACGGGGCCATCTGGCTGCCGGGCTTGGTGAGCGTCTTCAATATGCTTGTTTTGAAAACGTATTTCGAAGGCTTGCCTTCGGAAATGGAAGAGGCGGCCCGTATCGACGGTTGCAGCGAATGGAGACTGATTCTGCAAATCGTGCTTCCGTTGTCGAAGCCGGTCATCGCCGCCTTGACTTTGTTCTATGCGGTCGGCTTCTGGAACCAGTTCATGAACGTGCTCATTTATATGGACGATACGACCAGATACAATTTAACGGTGATGGTACAGCAAATGATTCAAAGCCAATCGATTTTGCAGGATATGAACAACATGCAGCCTGAGGACGCGGCCAAGCTGACGCCGGAAACGATTAAATCCGCGGGCGTGATCGTCATGCTCGTTCCGATGCTCGTCGTGTATCCGTTCCTGCAGAAATATTTTGTGAAAGGCGTTATGATTGGCGCGATTAAAGGATAAATTCGACTATGCGAAGAGGGGTTGTCCAATGAGAAAAAGAATGTTACTGAAAACAAGCTTCCTGTCGTTGCTCGCGGCGATGCTTCTGGTCGCCGGCTGTTCCGGCAACGGCGCGACGAATACAACGAAGACGGAAAGCCAAGGGGAACAAGGACAAGCCGAAGCGCGCGGCAGCATTTCCTTATCCGTTTATGACCGGAGCATGGTTCCGGCGGAAGAAGGAACGATCGAAAGTAACCGCTGGACGCGTTGGCTGAACGACAACGGGCCGGCCGATTTAAAATTTACCGCGATCCCCCGTTGGGAGTTCAAGGAAAAGTTCAACGTATTGTTCGCTTCGGGTTCCGCGCCGGACTTAATCTTTGAATACGCGACCGGATACCGCAACGAACTGATCAATCAGAAACAATTGATGCCGCTGGGCGACTTGATCGAACAGCATAGTACGGAATATAAGGCATTGCTCGAAAAATACCCGCTCCTGCAAAAGGTCGCCGCCCGCGACGACGGCAACATTTACGAATTCGGCCGCATTAACGGGTTGGCTACGAACCAAGTGCTTTACGTCCGCAAAGACTGGTTGGATAAGCTTAACCTTCCGGTGCCCAAGACGGTGGAAGAGTTCTACAACGTAGCGGAAGCGTTTGTGAAGCAGGATCCGGACGGAAACGGGCAAAAAGATACGTTCGCGATCGGAGTAACCGGCGTCGGCGCGCAAGTCATCGACAGCATGTTCCAGGATGTCGGCTATAAAGTGCAGGACGGCACGATGGTGCGCACTTGGGACAACAGCATCGCAAAGAGCAACTTTATAAAAAAATTGTACGATAACGGCTTAATCGATAAAGACTTCCTGACGGACAAAAACGGGGAAAAAGCAAAACAAGATTTCATCAACGGCAAGATGGGCTTCTACGGCGCCAACGGCGGGGCGATGTCGGAAGGATATATGATCTTCAGTGCCTTGAAGAAAAATGTGCCCGATGCGAAAGTCATGGCGATCCCTCTTCCCGCGAGCGAATTCGGCCAGTTCAGCCCCAGCATCCAAAATCCGGTGCAGGCGACGGCGGCGATCAACTCCAATGCGAAAGATCCGGTTGCCGTCATGAAATATGTCGATTTCCTTGTACGGGAATCCACGATGAAAACGATGATGTTCGGCGTGGAAGGCGAGCATTATGCGGTAGACGACAGCGGCTGCCCGAAACCGATCGATCAGGAGAAGAACAAAAAAGAGCTCGACTGGAATATCGATTTCCGGATGCTGGCCTCCCCTGCTTTCTTCGGCGAATGCGGCAAATATCAGAATCAGTTGGATCCGTCCAACCCGATCGATCAGGAGTTTCTGGAGATCATTCAGCAAGCGGAAGAAGCGTACTTGACTCCGGAGCGTCCGATCGCGGATTATACGCATGGCGAATATAAGCCGTCGTTGCCGAAAGATTTGGAGCTGATCGTAACGAACACCGGCGAGCAAATGGTTAGTTATTACCAGCAGGCGCTGGTCGGCGGAGGCAAATATACGGTGGAGCAAGCGGCTCAGGATGCGCGGGCGTTCTGGGAAAAGGCGGGCGGCAAGAAAGTCGACGACTGGATGGCCGAATGGTATAAGACCCATGCCGATACCGCGATCTTAACCGACGACTTGTACGATATTACTATCGAATAATACCGCAACGGAGGGCAACGAAACGATGGCGAATCCTATATTCGGCCGCTTGCTGCCCGCCCCGGTAGGGGGCGGGTATCGCGAGGAAGATTATTATATTTGGTGCGGTTCTTGCATTCGCGGCGAGGACGGCAGATATCATCTGTTCGCTTCGCGCTGGAGGAAAGAGCTCGGATTCGGGGTGAACTGGCTGTTCAATTGCGAAATCGTTAGAGCGGCCAGTTCCACGCCGGAAGGGCCTTATCAATTTGAGGAAGTCGTGCTGGGACGAAGAGAACGAAGCATGTTCGACGGAATGAATCAGCATAATCCTCAGATCCAGTACTGGAACGGCACTTATTATCTCTATTATATGGGTACGACGTACGGCGGCCCGATCCCGGGACCGGGGGATCCGATCTCCTCGGAGCGCGGAACGGAAGTATGGAACAACAAACGAATCGGACTGGCGACATCCCAATCCGTATTCGGCCCATGGACGCGAATGGACCGTCCGTTGCTAGAACCCCGCCCAGGGAAGTGGGACTGTACGGTGACGACCAATCCCGCTGTGGCCATTCTGCAGGACGGAACGACCTATATGATCTATAAGTCGCGGGAGTACGCCGGCGCGACGCTGCAATTGGGCGTTGCCGTCGCCGATCGCCCTTCGGGGCCGTTCCGCCGGTTATCGGACGAACCGATTTTCCGTTTCGCCGATGCCGATTTGCATGTAGAGGATCCTTTTCTGTGGCATGACGGCAACTTGTTTCACCTGCTGATCAAAGACGATTACAAGAACGATTCGAACGGCTTGACGGGAGAATGGGGAGCCGGCGTATATGCGACGAGCGCCGACTGCCTGGAGTGGACGATCCATCCCGATCCGAAAGCCTATTCGCGAACCGTCGTTTGGGACGACGGCACCGTCAAAGAAATGTGCAATCTCGAACGCCCGTTTCTCTTGTTTCAGGACGGCGTGCCGACGCATCTATTCGCCGCGACCGGCATCGGGGAACGGGCATGGCATTTCACGCATACATGGAATATGGTCATTCCGCTGTCCCAACCATAGTTACAAGAGGCCCTTTCCTGACAAGGGCCTCTTTCCCGTTTTATTGCCTATTGCAGCGGTTCGCGAAAGGCTGCGTCGTCGTGTGACCAGGCGGACTCAGCTTCCGGTAAATTCGCTAAATGAGCGTTTTTTCGGTGATTGTCGGACATACGTTCCGCTAATTGACTCGGAATAGGCACAAACAACATGAATTGTCACAGATAACGGAACCTCGGTCCTCGAACATGCCGAAAAGCGCGCATTTTTGCCAAATAAGGGATCCTGTGTCCGCGTTGCGACATTAACGCTGCAAAGTCCTTTTCAGAGTGATTGTTCATCGGCTCTATAGATTGCTAAAAATCTAATGGTTGTGAGCGACGCTATTTGGGTAAAAATGGGGGGTGAAGCGCACTGACAACCGTTAGCGTAGCAATCTTCCAAACAGGTCGCTCGTTCGAGGCTAACCCGTTGGTCAAGCACCGGTTTCCAGGTTAAGCCGGGAGTTCTTCTGCTAATCTCTTGCTATTTGCAAGTCGATGTTTTATATTGACATAATAGCAGGTCAAAAATAAAAGAGGTGAACGGACGAGATGACTCCACGCACGAAGGAACAAAACGAAGAGATCCGGCTGCGGCGTCTGGCGCAAATCCGGAAAGCCGCTGCCGATGTGTTTTTGAATAAAGGGCCTTTACTGGAAATCCGCGATGTGGCCGCGCAGGCGGGACTCGGTTATGGCACGGTATACCATTATTACAGCAATAAGGGCGATTTGCTCTACGATCTGCTATGGGACGCGTTGGAGCGGGCCGGGGGATGGCTGGAGGCCCCGCTGGAGGTCCCGCGCGCTTCGGCTTCGGGGGAGGCGCCGGCGGGCGGGCATTTCGGCTTGGCTGCTGCGGCGGACACCGGGAACTCGGCTGCCGCGGATTCCCGAGGCGAAAGCCGCGAAACGGCCGCTGCCGCAGAGCTTGGCCCCATCGCCGTCGCCGGCGTCCGGCTGCTGCAGCTTTGGGCGGAGGACCACGCCCTGTACCTGCTGCATAAGCTGGCCGGTGAGGACTTTGCCGCGCTGCCTGAAGCGCGTTCGGCCCCGCTCTCGGCCGCCTTTCGCCGCGAGGTGCTCGCGCCGCTTGCCGCGCTGCTGGAAACCGGGCGTGCGGCGGACGATGCTGCCGCTTCCAGCGGAAACGCGGCGGAGCCGCCGGACCGGCTACAGCGCGCGGAAATGCTGCTTGCCGCCTTGGTCGGCTGTGCCTCGCTTTCGCTTCGCCGCGGAAAGCTCCGCGAGGAGGCCATGGATATTGTACGGTTTTTAAAATTATAGAGCTGATAAGGAGCGAATAAACATAGATGATCATTTTAAAATCACCCAGGGAAATTGAAGAGATGAAGCCGGCGAGCCAAATCGTTGCGGACTGCTACCGCGAGGTGGCCAGACTGATCGAGCCTGGGATCACCACCCGGGAAATCAATGACTTTGTTGCCAGACACATCACCAAGCTGGGCGGCAAGCAGTTTACGAAAGGGTACAACGGTTTCCCCGCCGAAACCTGCACTTCGGTCAACGATGTGGTGGCCCACGGCATTCCTTCGAACCGGGCGCTTATGGACGGCGACTTGCTGAAGCTCGACATCGTCGTGGAATATGACGGATGGTTCGGCGATTCGTGCTGGTGCTATGCGGTGGGCAATATCCGGCCGGAGGCGCAAAAAATAATGAAGGTGGCCAAGGAATGCTTGGATCTGGGGATCGCCCGGGCGCTCCCCGGGGGCCGGCTCGGCGACATCACGTCGGCGATTCAACAGCATGCGGAAGCGAACGGGTTCTCGGTCGTACGCGATCTGCTGGCGCACGGGATTGGGCGGAGCCTGCACGAGGAGCCGAACTACGAGCATGTCGGCGTAGCCGGCAAAGGCATTCGGTTAAAGGAAGGCATGGTGTTTACGATTGAACCGATGATCAACGAAGGTACGTTCCGTATCACGATCGATGACGATCAGTGGACGGCGAGAACGGCCGACGGCAAGTTGTCGGCGCAATATGAGCATACGATCGCAATCACGGCGGACGGACCGCTGATTCTAACTGCCCAGTAAGAATAGGGGCGAACGGACGGGAATGCGTCATTTGAGGAAGTAAGTTGGCCTGCTTGGCCTGACGATAGTTCGTAATCCGAAACGACGAAAAAGCGCTGAGTCCAGCCTGGGACCAGGGAAGCTTTTTTTACATGGTTTGCAAATTTACCGATTTACGAAAAACCGCATTGTTATGGCGGCAGGATGTTCCCCGGGAACGGGGGGCAGATCATCGGCCGTATTACCGATCGCTTGAATGCCTGGTTTCTCGTCGTACGACAAATAAACGTCACACCTCCGTCATGTTGCAGCGCGTTTCACCGGACCTGTCGATCCCCCGACGACAAGAGTCGCATCGAGCAGCACCTTTTCCGGTATGGCCGTGCCGTCTCGTAACGAAAGGACATGCTGAAAGGCGAGTCTCCCCATCTCCAATTGATTTTGCTTCAAATGCGTCAATTCGTACTTCCCGTTCGTTTCGGGACAATCGAAACAAATGATCGAGATGTCTTCCGGAATGCTGAGCCCTAGTTGTTTGACCGCTTCCACAGCCAATCTCGCGATATTGTATTCCGTCGCGAAAAACGCCGTAATATCCGGATGTTTGCGCAAGTGTTCCTTGATTTTCTCGATGTCTTTCGCTCTGTTCTCCGCCGTATGCGCCGAGGGGAGCGTCGAGGTGATATCCTCCATCCATAACTGGCGGTCGACGGCTATTCCTTGTTCGGCATGGGCTTGTATAAATCCTTCGATCCGTTCTTCAATCGCGGTCGTATCGGCGGGCGGCGGCGTCAGAAACCCGATGCGTTCATGCCCGAGTTCGAATAAATATTTGGTGCCGATGCTGGCTCCGGCCACATTATTCGTCGAGATGGAACCGGCGGATATTCCTTTCAAGTGGCGGTCGATTAGCACAAAAGGGAACTTGTCGATCACCAGCTTCAATATTTCGGCATTGAAATATTCCCCTTGAGCCGGGAAAATGATTAATCCGTTGACGCCTAACTCAAGCATCCCTTTCACCGCCTCTTCCTCTAACGAAGGAATGCCTAACGTACGCCGAATGACCAAATAACTGTCGCTCGCGCGGGACATTTCCTCCATGCCGTAGATCAAGTCGGTTCCGTAGCTCTCCGCGAAATCGGTAATAATAAGTCCGATTAACGACTTGTCCGAAGCGCTTCGCGGTTTCCGGTTCCCGCTCGGGCTTGCGCCGGCCGAATGGATTCTGGAATACGGCGCTTCCGCCACAAACGATCCCCTCCCGGGTTTGCGCACGATATAGCCTTCGCTTGCCAACAGCTCCAACGCTTTCTTGCTCGTAATCCTGCTCACATTGTATTGTTCGCCCAATTCCTTCTCGGAAGGCACCCGCTGCCCCGCTTCGTATTGATTGGATGTGATTTTGTCGCGGAGTTCTGCGAATATTTTCTCGTACATCGGTTTGGACGCATAATCGTTAGCCATTCATATCCTCCTAAGCAACATGGTTATGCATCGAACATTCTAATATAACAATATATCATGTTATATACCAATTGTGAAGAAAGTCGTTTCGCGAACTTAAAAATAACGATTGAAAAATTAAAATCGGCGTAGTAAAATAACTCTATTCGCGTTCCAGAACTAAAATAACAATTTGGTCAATTAGTCATAAGAGGAGGGATAACGTGAAAAGTCTACGTTTTTTCGGATCGGAATTTAGGACGATGCTCCGGTCCAAGGATGTCATCATTCCCGTTCTCGGCCTCCTGGTCATTCCGCTGCTGTACAGCGGCATTTATTTGATTGCGAACTGGGACCCGTACAGCAATGTGAAACATATGCCTGTAGCCGTCGTCAACGAAGACAATCCGGTTCTATATGAAGGCCGGGAAATTGCGATAGGACGCGAGCTCATTCAGAAGCTGGAGAACAACGACGCGGTCGATTTCCACTTCGTCACCCGGGAAGAGGCGGAGCGCGGGTTGAGCGAGCATCGCTATTATTTGATGATTCTGATTCCCGAACAGATGTCTCGGCATGCGACGACAATTTTAGACCCGAACCCCGAACCGCTGAATTTGATATACAAAGAAAACAGCAGTTTTAATTTTTTGTCCGGACAAATTTCGGATAAGGTGGTCGCAAACATTAAAGCGGAAATGTCGCAAAAAGTGACGGAAACGTATGTCGAGCAAATGTTCAACGCCATTCAGGCCGTTGCCGAAGGTTTGGGACTGGCAAGCGACGGAGCGGGCCAAATCGAGAGCGGCCTCGCTGAACTCGGAAACGGCATCGAGATGTTCCGCGACGAACTGAACAAGCAAGTCGACGATAAAACATCTGAGGCCGGCTCGCTGGTCGAAAAGCTATTAGAAGAAAACCGCGCCAAAGTGGACGAGAAAGTCCATAAAGAAATTAACGATGCGATCGACAAAAACAAACCGGCGCTGCTGGATGAAATCCACGGGGAAATCGACAAGCAATCGGAACAATACATGAATATCGCGCATAACACGGTGCATCGGCGTATCGACGAAATGTTCGAGGAATATTCCGGTCCGGCCAAGGAAAAGCTGCATGAGCAAATCGACAAGCAATCGGCCGTTTACGGCGAACAAATTCGCGCCAACATGCATCAAGAGATCGATCAAGCTTACGCGGACAATGTCGATAAGATCATGAAAGCGATCGACGGGCAAATCGACAAAACGCTCGACAGCATGGAGCCGGTCGCCCGCGCGAAGATGCATGACACAATCGACCGCGAGTACGCCAAAATCGACCGCTCGATTCGCGACGAAATCCATCGGAATATTGACGAGAAAGTCGACCAATTGTTTGCCGATGCAGTGCAAAAAGGGAAGGAACGGCTGCAGCAAATCCAAACCGATTTCGATCAACTGGAGGAGAAGATGAAGCCCCTTCAAGACAATATGCCTCCCGATTTGCAGAAACAATGGGAGGATATGAAGCGGAAATTGGAGGAAGTCCGAACCAAAGTAGAACAAAGCCTGCAACCCGACCAATTGGAGCAATTAAAGGGCAAATTGAAGCAGGATTTGAAGCGGCTGGCGGACAAAGAATTGGATAAAGTCGGTTCCGCGCTCGTCGCCAAGCTTCACGAAACGGCGGATGCCAAATTCGACGAATTGTATCCGAACGTTCGCTCGCTCGCACACCGGCTCGCCCAGTCCAAAGCGAACGAACTGGCGCCGTCGTTGCTAGCCAAGGCGCATTCGTTCGCCGATGAGATTTACGATCGGAAATCGAAGGAGTTAACGCGCAAGCTGCACCAACTGGTGGACGACAAATGGAACGAATACGAGCCGAAAGTGGCAAACGGCGTTCATCGGAAGGCGGACGAAGAACTCGACCGTCTCGCCCCGGAAGTGGTAGCGAAGCTTCATGAAGCCGCCGACCGGAAGGTGAACGATTTGGAGCCGAAAGCCCGGATGCTGCTTCACAACGCGGCCGATACCAAGCTGAACGAAGCCGGCAGCCTGATCCAACAGCTCATGCATGACAAAATGCGCAGCATGATCGACCAGATCGATCAGGCGAAGAACAGCATCAACGACGGGTTCGGCCAACTGCTGGACGGCCAAGAGAAATTGCTGGACGGAGGGGGCAAGCTGCGCGAGAAGCTGGAAGAAGGAGCGGAGAAAGCGACCCAGCATCCGACCGATAAAACGTATCAAATGATCTCTTCCCCGGTGGACAGCGATAAGATCGAGAACAACGACGTGACAACATATGGCGTCGGCATGGCGCCCTACTTCCTGTCGCTCGGATTTTTCGTCGGCGCGCTTATGTTCTCTATGGTGTTCCCGCTGCGGGAGACGAACGGACGGGCGCCTTCGGGCTTCGCATGGTTTCTCAGCAAATTCGGCGTGATGGCGATCGAAGGCTTATTGCAAGTCTGTCTCGCGGGGCTCGTGATTTTGAATTTGATCGGATTGCCCGTGAAGAACGTACCGATGTTTTTCGTCACTTGTTTGGTTACAAGCTTAACGTTCTTTGCGCTGGTTCAATTTTTCATTACGGCGTTCGGCAACGTGGGACGATTTATTATCATTTTGCTGCTCGTATTCCAGTTGTCCTCGTCGGCAGGCACGTTTCCGATCGAGCTGGCGCCGGAATTTTTCCAAGCGCTTCACCCTTGGCTGCCGATGACCTATACGATCCGCGCCTTCCGCGGCGTCATCTCGCTCGGAGACATGAACTATGTCTGGTCGAATATCGGCATCTTATCCGTCTATCTGATCCTGTCGCTTGCGGCCAGCTGCGCGTACTTTACGCTTCGCCACCGCAGCATGGCAAGAGCCGACAAATCCGGTTCTTCCCCCGCGCTGTCAAATTAGAAGACGGCTGTCATCCCGTGCCACGGCTTGCCCGTGGGACGGGATCTTCTTTTTTGCTGGAACCCTCACGCCCTTTTTCCCGTATTATCATGTAACATTACAGACGAGGAGATGAAACGATGGAAGTAATTAACGGAGGAGGGAAGCCCTCCGCCTCCAAGCTCCCGCCTATCCCAAAGGGTGTCGCAAAGAAAATTGCAATTGCCATAGCCATCGTGGCCGTTCTGGCGTTGGGTTCCACGATGTTCTACACGGTTCAAGAGCAAGAGAGAGCCGCCGTGCTCACATTCGGGAAGTTTACCAGCGAGGAAAGATCCGGCCTGCATGTCAAATTCCCCTATCCGATTCAAGAGGTCATTAAAGTGCCCGCAGAGGTCACGCAACGAATCCATATCGGCTATACGGAAAACGCCGGCGGCGGCGCGACCCCCAATTTAGAGGAAGCGCTCATGATTACCGGCGATGAGAACATCGTCTCCGCCGACGCCGTCGTCCAATGGAAGATCGGCAGTGTGGAGAAATATCTCTATAATATCGAAGATCCGGAACAATTCCTGCGCAATGCCACCAGCGCGGCGATCCGCTCCGTTATCGGTTCGAACAAACTCGATTATGCCATTACGGACGGGAAAACGGTCATTCAGGCCCAGGTAAAAGAGAAGCTTGTGGAATTGAACGAACTGTATCAAACCGGCATTTTTATTCAGGATTTTATTTTCCAGGACATCGAACCGCCGGAAGGCGAAGTGCAGCAAGCTTTCAAAGAAGTGACGAACGCGCGCGAGGAGAAGAACACCAAGATCAACAACGCGAGAAAATATGAAAACGACATTATCCCGAAAGCCCGCGGCGAAGCGCAAGCGATTCTCGAAAACGCCGAAGCCGTGAAGAAAACGAGAATATTGAACGCGCAAGGGGATGTCGCGAAGTTTAACGCGATTTACAACGAATTCGCCAAAAACCCGAACGTAACGGAAACGCGACTCATTTTGGAAACTCTTGAAAAAATATTGCCGAAAGCGAAAATTTTCATTACGGACGGATCGGGCGATACGGTGAAATACTTGCCGCTCAATGAACTGATGAAGAACAGTTCAGGAGCGTCCGGTTCGAAGGGGGATTCGAATCAATGAAAAGATGGGTTCTAACCGTATTTGGCCTCATTGTAGTTATTATATTAGCTTCTTCCAGCTTATTTATAGTCAGGGAAGGCGAATATAAAGTCGTCATCAAATTCGGAGAATTCGTCCGGGTCCACAAAAATCCCGGGCTGAACGTGAAGATTCCGTTCATCGAATCGGTGACCTCATTGCCGAAATATCAGAAGGTTTACAACAGCAGCCCTACGTCGATTTTAACCAAAGACAAAAAACCGATCATCGTGGACAATTACACGATATGGCGGATTAACAATCCGGAAAATTTCCTGCGGACGCTGCGAACGGTTCCTTACGGGGAGGGCCGGATCGAGGAAACCGTCTATAACGTCGTGAGGAGAAAATTGTCGGAAATCGAATACGGCAGCATTATTAGCGAAAATACGAGCCGCGGCAATCTGAACGACGATATTACGAACGAAATCATCGACACGATAGAGCGAAACAACTACGGCATCGAAATCGTCGATGTCCGCATTAAGCGAACCGATCTGCCCGAAGAAAACAAGCAAAGCGTATATAACCGGATGATTACGGACCGGCAGTCCATCGCCGCCAGCTATTTGTCGGAAGGGGACGAAGAATCCCGTAAAATTATGTCCAAAGCGGACCGCCAGGCGCAAGAGCTGAAAGCGCAAGCGGAAGCCGACGCCAAAAAAATCATCGCCGAAGGGGAACAAGAAGCGGCGGCCACCTATAACCAGGCGTACGGCAAAGATCCGCAATTTTACAAGCTGTACCGCACGCTGGACAGCTATGTGACCTCCTTCCAAGGGGAACCGGTCATTATGCTGCCGATCGATTCTCCGTATGCGAAAATTTTGCTGGGCAAATAGATAGGACGAATTGCACCGGCACACTTCTTGCCGGCGCTGCCCTATCCGCGAATGGATTTCGCGGGTAGGGCCTTTTTTGCGGGTACGAACGGGCCAATGAGCCCACTTGTCGGGCTGCGGACAGGCTCGGCCGTGTCTATCCTGCACAAAATACAACATTACAGGTATAGTTTGCCCGTTTTCGTCGCCTATGCTGTAGAAAATACAACATTCTCGCACCAAATAGGCGGGTTTGGCGGGTTGTCCTGCCAAAATGCTGCATATTTTGCAACATAGCCGCTTAAGCAGCTGCCTTATCCAAAGCTAAATTGCACTTTATACAACTTGCACAGGCATATTCCCCGCCTTATGCCAAAAGACCCTGTCCCATTGGCCTACGCCAAGAGTACAGGGTCTTTCCGTCTTTACTTCACAAAACCGAGCAGCATCTCGCGAATGATCTTCGCCGCGACGATTTGCGTTTGTTCCGTCGGATCGTACGCGGGCGCGACTTCAACGAGATCGCAGCCGACGACGTTCGCGTTCGAACGCGCGATGGCGTGAACCGCTTGGAGCAATTCCTTCGACGTAATGCCGCCCGCTTCCGCCGTACCTGTGCCCGGAGCGCAGGACGGATCGAGCACGTCGATGTCGATCGTCACGTATACCGGACGGCCTGCGAGCTCCGGCAATACTTTGCGCAGCGGTTCGACCACTTCGAACGGATAGAAGTTGATGTTCTCGCGCGCATACGCCCATTCTTCCCGCGAACCGGAGCGGATGCCGAATTGGTACACGTTCTTGCCGCCGATCAATTCCGCCGCTTTGCGCAGCGGCGTCGAATGCGAGAGCGGCTCGCCCTCGTATTGCTCCCGCAAATCCGCATGCGCGTCGAGATGGACGATCGCCAAGTCGGGATATTTGGCATACATCTCGCGGAAGATCGGCCACGATACGAGATGCTCTCCGCCGAGCCCGATCGGGAACTTATCGTCCGCGAGCAAGCCGCGCACGTACTCGCCGATGATGTCGAGGCTGCGCGCCGCATTGCCGAACGGCAGCAGCAAATCGCCGGCATCGAAATATGTCATGTCGAGAATGCTTTTATCCAAATAGGGGCTGTATTCTTCCAAACCGATCGATACTTCGCGAATCCGCGCCGGACCGAAACGGGAACCCGGACGGAAGCTGACGGTGAAATCCATCGGCATGCCGTAAATGACCGCTTTCGAAGCGGCATAGTCGTCGGAACTGCAAATGAACACATTGCCGGAATAAGCTTGATCTAATCGCACGAATTTGTATCCTCCTTATGTCGATCCTATTTGCACAAGTCTTCCACGAACTTCGGCAGCACGAATGCCGCTTTGTGCAAGCGCGGAGAATAGTATTTCGTGTCCAGTTCCGGAATTTGCGTTTCGTCGACTTGGAGCGGATCGTATGTTTTGCTGCCCATCGTGAATGTCCACAGACCGCTCGGGTATGTCGGCACATTCGCGCCGTACACGCGTACGATCGGGAAAATCTCCTTCACGTCGCGGTTCACTTTTTGGATCAAATCCGCTTTGAACCACGGGTTGTCGGTTTGCGCCACGAAGATGCCGTCGTCTTTCAACGCTTCGAAGATGCCTTGATAGAAGCCGCGCTCGAACAGCGGCGCCGCCGGGCCGACCGGTTCGGTCGAATCGACCATGACCACGTCGTACTTGTTCTTGGATTCGTGGATATGCATAAATCCGTCGCCGACAATAACCTCAACGCGCGGGTTATCCAATTCGCCGGCAATTTCCGGCAAATATTTCTTGGAATATTCGATCACTTTGCCGTCGATATCGACCAGCACCGCTTTTTCTACTTTCGGATGCTTCATAATTTCGCGGATAACGCCGCCGTCTCCGCCGCCGACCACAAGCACATGCTTCGGATTCGGATGCGTGAAGAGCGCAGGATGCGCCACCATTTCATGATATACGAACTCGTCTTTAATCGTCGTCATGACCATTCCGTCGAGCAGCAGCATGCGGCCGAACTCCTCGGTCTCCACCATGGCCAAATCTTGAAAATCGGTTTTTTCATTGACAAAAGTTTGTTTAATTTTCATCGTAATGCCGAAATTTTCCGTTTGTTTTTCCGTAAACCACAATTCCATCGTTATCGCCTTCTTTCCATGTATGACAATGCATTTGATCACTCTCATTATTGTACCAAACAAATGTATTATGATGAAAACTCGCCGAAATTGCAATACGAATTTGCGAAGTATCCGTCGATTGGAAAAATAAATTTATTTTGCCCGGGTGAATATCGGCTTCCATCGTTTTCCATACTAGAAGCTATAGGGATTCCGCAGCGAAAGGAGCTTGCGAATGGCTTGGCAATCGGCGAAAAACTCAACTACATATTCGTCCGGAAACAAAGTCCGCCGCTTCCGTATCTGGAAACGGCTTGCGATATTGACGATGGTATGCTGCTTGATCGTCATATGCGGGCTCGTTTCGCTGCTTTTGTATTTGCGCTCCCAAGCGCTGCCGGCATTCTCATCGGGACGAGTCTCGCAAATTGTCGATATCGGCGGCAACGTCATCGATACATTGCAGACGTCCACGGGCGGCAAGCGCCAGCCTGTCAAGCTTGGCGACGTTTCGCCCGACTTGATCCACGCCACCTTGTCCATCGAAGACCGAAGTTTCTACAAACATATCGGTTTCGATTTTAGAGGAATGGCGCGGGCTACGCTCGTCAATCTGCAGCGCATGGATAAAGTTCAGGGGGCGAGCACGCTGACGCAGCAGTTGGCGCGCAACTTGTTCCTGTCGCATGAACGGACTTGGTCGCGCAAGATGAAAGAGGCCGCTTATACGGTCCAGCTTGAAATGAATTATACGAAAGATGAAATATTGGAAATGTACTTGAACCAAATCTATTACGGGCACGGAGCTTACGGCATCGAAGCCGCGTCCCGCTTCTTTTTCGGCAAACATGCCAAAGAATTGACGCTCGCGGAAAGCGCGATGTTGGCCGGCATCCCGAAGGGTCCCAAGTATTACTCCCCTCATAACGATATGAAGAACGCCAAGGATCGGCAAAAGACGATTTTGCAGGCGATGGTCGATTGCGGGTATATTACCAGAGAGCAGGCGGACGAAGCGTATGGGCAAATTTTGTCGTTCCAACCGCTGCAGCAAAAGTCGAATACGGTCACGGCGCCGTATTTCCGCGATTACGTGAAAAATGTCGCCGTCGATACGCTCGGAATTGAGGAAAGATTGCTGGAACAGGGCGGATTGACGATTTATACGACGCTCGATCTGCACGCCCAACAAGCAGCCGAGGAAGCGGTCGCCAAATATTTGCCGCAAAATTCGGAGCTGCAGGCGGCGCTCGTTTCCGTCGATCCGCGCAGCGGCTATATTAAGGCGATGGTCGGAGGCAAAGATTATAAGCAAAATCAGTTTAACCGCGCTTTGGCCACAACGCGCCAGCCCGGCTCTTCCTTCAAGCCGATTATGTATTTGGCTGCGCTGCAATCGGGCGAAATGACGAGCGTAACGCATTTCAAGAGCGAGCCGACCATCTTCCATTACGACAATAACCGCAAAACGTACCAACCGAGCAATCATGGCGGCAAATACTACGGCGAGATCGACATGCGCCAGGCGATCGCCGCATCCGACAATATATACGCGGTCAACACGATGATGAAGATCGGCCCTGACAAAGTAATTGATATGGCGCGCAGCATGGGGATTGAAAGCCCGCTCCAACCGCTGCCTTCGCTTGCGCTAGGCACCTTCCCCGTCAGCCCGCTCGAAATGGCGTCCGCCTTCGGGGTGATCAGCAACCAGGGCGTCCGGGTGGCGGCGACCGCGATCTTGAAAATCGTCGACGCGGACGGCAAAGTGTTGTACGAAGCGCCGCAACCGCGGCAGGAACGGGTGATCGATCCGGCGTATACGTATGTGCTTACCAATTTGATGGAAAGCGTCTTTGAAGCCGGCGGAACGGGCAATCGCGTATCGTCGCTCATGAAGCGTCCGGTCGCCGGCAAGACCGGTACGACCGATACCGACGCCTGGCTGGTCGGATTTACGCCGGAGTTGTCGACCGCCGTCTGGCTCGGATACGACAAGGACAAAACGATCGCCGCCGCGGAAGCGCATCAGGCGGCCCCGATATTTGCCGAATTTACAGAGCGTGCGCTGGAAAACGTGCCGCCGAAAATATTCCCGATTCCCGAAGGCGTCGTCACCGTATATATCGATCCCGAGACGGGGAAGCTGGCAACCGCAGCCTGTCCCGGCAAACGAATGGAGTCGTTCGTGGAAGGCACGGAACCGACGGAATATTGCGCGGCCCATCAAGGGACGGAACCCGAGGAAATCAAGCCTACGGAGACGGAGGTGCATCGTTCGTGGTGGAAAGATTTGAAGCGGTGGTGGAACGGATAAGACGGGGCTTCGGGACTGTCGCTTACGGCGAAGCCCCTCATCCCGATTCCGGAATCGGGCGGGTTGCCCCGCCCGAACGTCCGTTACCGTTTCGCATTTCGTTCAACCTCTCTCTTCATTGCCGGTTATAAATCGCTTAACAAATTCGTACATTTTACGGTTGTGATACCTTACGACCGTATGGCCTGTGAAGGGATAGACGTGGATCGATTTAGGCGACGCAATCCGATTGTAGGCGGCATACACCGTTTCCGGCAAGCAAACGGTATCCTTCAACCCGACGGAAACCATAACGGGAATCCGGATGCGATGCGCCAGGTTCATCATGTCGAAATAGCTTAACGTTTTCAGCACACGGTCCAAATGCTCCGGAAATCTTTCCGCGAACGCCGCCGCTTCCGTCAACGAACCGGTGGAGTTCAGCATGCCGAAATCCATATGGCACATATTCGGAATGTTCGCTACGGCCAGGCCCGGTTTGGAACTCAACGCCGATACGATGAGCGCCAATCCTCCGCCTTGGCTCGCGCCGTGTACGACGATGTTGTTCCGGTCCACTTCCGGCTGCTCCCATACCCAGTCTACCGCTTTGACCGCATCGATCGCGATCGCTTTATAGTAGCAAGTTTCATGATCCAATATTCCTTGGGTGATCCACCCCTTCTCCATGCCGTAGCCTTGATCCAGCCGATTGCCGGTCTCTCCGCCTTGGCCGCGGATATCGACGGCGAATACCGCCATGCCGAGCAGCAGCCATGCGGCGTACTCTTCCGGATATCCTTTTCCGCCGGAATAACCGTGAAACGACACAACGCAAGGCAACGATTCGCTGCGGACAAACTTCGGCACAAGATACCAACCGTGAATGGGCGTACCGTCGTACCCTTCATAGGTCACCCGGTATGCATCCGCGTAAGGAAACGGGGTCTCCTCCCGCTTGCGCTCTGCGCGCAAAGCCTTTCGTTCCGCCGCTTGCAGCGTCCGCTCCCAGAACGGCTCCAGATCGTCGCCGCCGGTTAAGTCGGGCATGTACCTCTCCAATTCTGCAATCCGTTTTTCTATCGCATTCATGTCATTTCTTCCCCTTTCGTTTCGTGGCCACAAATCTTTTCTTCCTTTTCTCATAATATTATCTTGAGAAGGCAACAAGCACAATCGGGGAAGTTGCGAGAGATAACACTTCTGTAAAAAACGATTGATTTCTCCAGATCCCCCCTAAAGGGATATCTCCCTGTTTGCCTTAATTTGATTCCTGCTCTAGTATCCCGGTCAATTCGCGTACATAACGCGCGATAATTAATTGGGGGCGGGTAATCGCGCTGCCGACTACGACATAATCCGCACCTGCCGCCATCGCCTGTGCCGCTTGTTCCGGCGACCAAATACGTCCTTCGGCGATGACCGGAACGCGCACGCGCAAACTAAGCTCATTAATCAAGCGAAAATCCGGCTCCTCACCGGACGGGCTGTAGGGCGTATACCCCGATAAGGTGGTGCCGATCATATCCGCCCCAAGCTTTTCCGCAGCCAATCCTTCTTCCAGAGTGGAGACGTCTGCCATCACTCCAGCGCCGTATCGATGCGCCAGACGGATCAATTCCTTGGCCCGCTCCAGCCGGTCTTCGCGATCCGTTACGTCCATCGCAACGATATCCGCACCCGCATTCAGCACAGCTTCTACTTCATCCGCCGTCGGCGTGATAAAAACGTCCGATCCTGGCACGTCGCGTTTAATCAGCCCGATGACTGGGAGACCAACCGCTGCTTTAATTCTTCTTATATCCTCTACCCCGTTCGCGCGAATGCCTACCGCGCCCGATTGCTCCGCCGCAACAGCCATCTTGGCCATCGTATCTCCTCCGTGCAGCGGCTCGTCGGCCAACGCCTGGCAGGACACAATCAATCCTTTTCTTGTAAAATAAACTGCCATATGGTCACCTCATCTCGCTGCCGGATATTCCACCGATTGCTGCCGATATTCGCTTGGGGTCATCCCCGTCGTTTTTTTGAACGCCGTATAAAAATGGCTCTTGGTTTGATATCCCGACCTTTCGGCAATATCCGCAATTGACCATGTCGTAGTTTCCAGCAGCTTTATTACATTTTTCATACGTTGATCCCAAATAAAGTCGGAAAGCGTGCTATGGTATACTTCTTTGAAAACTTGTCTCGTATAACTGACCGACAACGATAAATGTGCGGAAATATCCTCCGCGCTAAGCATAGGATCATGAATGCGATTTTGAACGTACTCGACGATTTCCGTAACGAGTTCCTCCTTCCGGCCGGAGGATTTGCGCCGCCCCATATTCGTAACAATTTCCTGAAGCTCCACATACAACCAATCTCTGACCTCGTTTAACGTGCCGAATCGGTCCAAGTGATTTTGGATACCGTCCACCGTTTTCAAAAAACGCCATTGTTTAAATGCTTTCATCAGTGTGTACAGAATCAGGGTCAATCGAAATTTGCATTCCGCATAAGTCAAGGTTTGCATCTGTTCGATGATCCGATCCAGCAATACCTTCATTTTTTCTACACGACCCAGACGGACGTTTTGGATCAACTCTTCCAACATCGAATCATCCTGCAGCGGCTGCACGAGATCCGAATATTGCTCAAAATCGCGTTCGCCGTACACTTTTCCGCTTCCGGTAATAAATTTCAATAGAGTTAATTCGTAAATATAATCGTAAACGGATCGGATCTCATCGTTGATGTCTCTTGGATCGCTGATTCCGACAATAACCCGGATGTCCAACCATTTTTCAATCTGCTCCGCAATTTCGCCAAATACCTCTAACGTTTCTTCCAGTGTTCTCTCATTCCTGCCAAGCAGAACGATCAGGTGATCTCCGCCGAAATCGACGCTTTCCCCGCTCCAATTCCGGCTGCGAACAATTTCCACGGCGATGTTTCCCATCGCGTATTTCATTAGTTTTCGGGAAGCAAATGTATATTTCTCCGTAAACGATGAGTATGAATCGATACGAACGGCCGCCAATTGGATATATTTATAGGTTAATAGATCGAATTCCTTAAGAATGTACTCTCTTATCGGCTCGTTCATGTGGCCATGAAGAATCCATTGGCGCAAATATTCGCCGTCAATTAAATGCCGATGGTTACGGATAGAGCGATTTATTTTATCCATGGTTTCCGCCATCGTTTCTATCCCTTGCCTGATGACTGCGTACTCCCCGTTGCGGGAGGAGTCGGACGTTCCGAGTTCCTCGCCGATTTTCCCTTTAATCATCATGGCTAGCTGGCTGAAAGGCCGGTATGTCCGGCGGGAATTCCAAAAAATAAATGCCAGCAGTACGAACAACAGTACGAGCGAAGAAATAACAATTTTGCGTTGAAAAGACGTGACCTCACTTTTTAAGTGACCCAATCCGGTAAGATAGTACATCGTCCACGGCTGGGATTTCATCTCGGCGTAATTTACAGCCCATTGTTCTCCGTCGATATCAAGGTGAAACATACCGGATCGGTCATTCTTAGACGATGATAAAACAGGCATAGACAGTTCCGAGTTAAGCGGTCCCATGATCATATTGCCTTGGCGATCCAGGACGACAACCTCAATGCCAATCTCCTGGTTGAATTGAAGCAAATATTTTTGCAGCAATCGGTTGTCTAGCAAAATCGCCAAATAGCCGTTATAGTCATGCCTGGACGGATTGGAAGGAACGATCAGCGCCATATGCGACTCACCGACGACTTCGTGATTGAAATACTGCAAAAATTTCGGCCTGTCATTTCGGATTTTATCTACTATGCCTTGGTCATAGAAAGAATCGAGCGAATGGATTCCTTTACGGGAATCGATCGCCTCGCCCGTCCGGATGTTGATCATGTAGGCGTCGAAGATAAACGACTCATTTGATAGCCAATTGGTCATCGCTTGCATGGCAGCCGTCGCGAGCATCGGATCCTTCGTTTCGGACACCAGCCAATTTTGAATATTCTGATCTTCGTACATGCTTAGTCCGTACGCCTTCAATTTTTTCAACATAAATTCGGTACTCTCCAGCGTCTGGTTTAGCTTATCATTCGTCAATTTATTAATTTCGGCTGCTGCGTACTTGGAAAACTGATGCGACAGAAATAGGGTAAATGGAATTATAATCAGGGAAAAAACAATAGACAGCAGCAAAAATATGCGAATGTACATTTGCTTTGGCGTAAACCGATTCATCTCGTTTCTCCCCCGTTATGTCAATAATTCCTTGGCATATTTCTTCCATTATTGCGTAATGAGCCGTACTGTTCGAAGCGCCAGTTGGCTAATTCGCGGACTCTCTTCCCCCGCCAAATAGCTCTCGATTTGATCGTGAAGGGGGGCGATCCATTTGTCAGGCAGCCTGACCGCGCCGTTCAGCACCCCAATGACAGATCCGGCCGTCGCGGCATTGCAATCCGTATCTAATCCCATCATAACCGCAATGCTTATCGTCTTCTCCAGATCGCCCTCCCCGTACAACAGAGCCAAGATCACGATGGCGGCATTATTAATCACATGAGTTCGGTGATAATGCCCGTATCGTTCCAGCAGTCGATCTCCGGCAGATTCCCAGTCGGATTCCCGTCTGCTCTCGTCGATCACCCATGAAATGGCTTCAAATAGCCGCGAACGTACCGGAATTTGCGCCAGTCCGGCACGTATGACAGCTTCGATGTCGCTCTCCGTAAAACTCGCCGCAATCATCGCGGCTGCGAACATCGCTCCGTAAATGCCGTTTCCTGTATGGGACAAAGCAGCGTCGCGATAAGCCATCTCTGCCGCTCGTGCAGGATTCCCAGGATTAATATAGCCGTACAGGTCCGTGCGAATTTGTGCTCCGATCCATTCCCGGTAAGGGTTTAAATGGACCGCTGTACGAGGAATCGAAACGCCTGCGCATAGGTTCAGGTAGGCGGCACGCTCAGCGGTATAAGTCATATATGGCGGCAAGTACATAAGCCACATTTCGGCAACATTGGACGTATCAAAATCCGTACCGTGTGTTTCTACGGTCTTTAGCGCCAGAATCGTATAATCCATGTCGTCGTCACGCGGCATCGCCTTGCAATATTCGATGGCGTTCCGCTCATATTCTTCCAGCATCCACTGTTCCTCTACCTGCGGAGTATGTCGGATCGTAAAGTAATGATTCAATGGATACGAGTGATGTCTTTCTAGCAAATCTCTGATTAATTCCCGTGGCCAGCCTTCAACCGGTTTGCCCAATAGACATCCTGCAGCTCTGCCCAACCAAGCTCCATAGATTCGGTCAAACAATTCGCCGAACGGGAGCGTATCTCCCTCTGTAGAAGGAATATGGTTCGTTCCGGATTCGCGCATAATTTCCGGCCAATGCGACGGTTCGACGAAACGGCATCCGCTTACCGTTTCCAGCTCGTCGATCCGGGCGTACAGTTCCCTGCACGCCCTTTCGAGCTCGTCCTCAGTCATTGCGGATATTACGGATTCCGGCAGAAGCCCCGCCGTATCCTTCCCCTGTTCTTGAAGTTGAATCAACTCATATTTCCAGATTTCTCTCCAATTTATCAATTTCATGTTACCTTACCTCTTGGCCAGAAATGCATCGATCTGTTTTTGAAGTTCGTCTTGGATGATCTTCAATGTAGGGGCAGCTTCTTCTTTAAACTTGGTCCAATACTCATCCGGATCGACTACCCCGTTAAAGATAGCCGTGAAATATTTCGCCTCAATCGTATTGTATTTGGCAATTTCGTTAGCCGCCGGTTCCGAGACAAACTCAAATCCCGTTAAGATATCCTTCTCAAAATGATCGGCTTTCCGTAAAAACTTGTTAAGTTCAATCACTTCTTCCGGGTCGGATGCGTTCAAACGGTCGTGAATGGGATTCCAAATCCAGGCGTAAGGGAACCAGGTATATTTATCGTTTAACATTTTATATTGATCCTCTCCGACCGGCTCCCAATTCTCTCCCTGAATACCGTAGGCCAACAGATCGTAATTTTCCTTCTCCTGCGTCCAATTCAAAAATTGAATCGCCCGTTCCTTATGTTTGCTGACGGCGGGAACGAACAGGAAATTCCATTGTTTAAAGTTCGAAATGTTTTTCTTAGGCGTCATATCGAAAAAAGTAACCGCTTCCACTTCTCCGCCAGGCACATTTTGGGCGATGGCTTGCTTATCTTTATCCTTGACACCGAAATCGTTCGTATTATGGATGGCAATCTTGCCGCTGCGGAACTCTTCATCCGTATCCTTAATCGCCAGAACGTCAGGGTGAATGATTTTATCGTTATACAGCTTTCTAGCGTTCAAAATCCAATCCCATACTTTGGGTTCCATTTCCTCGAACAGGTTGTACACTTTTCCGTCATTATTTTTATAGTACAATACAATGGTCGATCCTAGTGCATGTGTTTTTTGGATTCTCGTATCGTAATCGAAGTGCATGCGGAAGGAAGCTTCCGACATATATTTTTGCGAATCCTGTCCGATCGGGAGAAAGGGAACAAGATTCGGTTCCTTTTCTTGTACCGTATAGGCAAACTTGATCAAATCGTCATAAGTTTGAATGGGCGGAACCCCGAGTTTTTCCCGGATATCCTTGCGCACAAGATAGGTCGTACCCATCGCATGAGAAGAACCAAGCGGTATACCATAAATTTTGCCGTCAAACTTATTGGATTCCCACATTTCCTCGGGCCGCGAATTGATAATATTGGGACCGTATTGTTTCAGCAGGTCTTCCACCGGCTCGTAAAATCCGGCGGAGATCATTTGGTTGACATGCAGCCATGGCGCATCGAAAATCAAATCGATTTCCTCCCCGGACGCGAGCGTCATCTGCGTTTTTTGCCCGAGATCGGAAAACGGTACAAATACGACATTGAGCTTCACATTTAACGTATCGGCCATTCTGTTTTCAGCTTCTCTCAGCACCTTGTCCATATCCGCCGGGCGGTCTCCCGGTATCATGATTTTAAGGGTTACCGGATCAAGCTTGCCCGATCCGTCTTCCTGGCCTCCCACGGTCCGCTCTTCATTCCCCTGCTTCGCCCCATTGTCGGAACCGCAGCCAGCCATCGTAAGCAGCACTAACATTACCGCAAGCCCGCATGACAGTAATCTTCTAAAATTCATTTCGAGTTCCTCCTCTTTGATGGTTCATGAGATAAGACGAAATCAATCTAATCGTCAATAGCCCTGCTAGCCTTTCACAGCCCCAACCGTTAGCCCTTTGACAAAATATTTTTGGATAAAAGGATAGAACAATATAATCGGACCGATCGTGAGGCAGACCGTTGCCAATTGCACACCGCGCGATGGGATCGGCGTACTGTAGACGGTATTGCTCCCGGCAACGTACGCTTGAGCGTTAATATTCGAAATCAGTTGGCGAATCATGATTTGCAAAGGATGCAGCGTATGGTCGTCGATAAACAATAACGCCAAATACCAATCGTTCCAATATTGCAGCGCGTAAAACAGGCTCGTCGTAGCGATCGCCGGCACAGCCACCGGCCAAATGATTTTGAAAAAGATGTAAATATCGTTGGCGCCGTCGACCGTTGCCGCCTCATTTAATTCATAAGGAATGGTCCGGTAAAAGGATACAAGAATAAAAGCGAAGAACGGATTTAATAAATACGGCAGTATTAAAGACCATATCGAATCCTTCAGGCCCAGCCAACTTGAAATTAAAATATAAAAACCGACCAGGCCTGCGCCGAATATCATCGTAAAGTAAGTTAAAAAGGCCATGATTTTACGGTATTTCACCTTCGGATGAGCCAAGACATACGCGTACATCGCCGTGATGAGAACGGCAAGGGCCGTTCCTGCGATCGTCACGATCAGCGTCACCCCGTAACTGGTGAACACCTGTTTTCCCGCAAGCAAATATTCATAGGAATATAAGCTAAACTCCGAAGGGAAGAGCTGATATCCGTTCGTCTGAATGCTGGATTCCGAGGCAAACGACCCGATGATGATCATCCAAAAGGGAATGAAGCAAATCAGCGTAAACAAGACGATAAACCCGTAAATGAACCATGTAAAGCATTTATCCAAAAAGTTCAATGTCGTTTCCCTCCAACTATTTTCCAGGAAAGCAGCCCAGGGCCAATCAAAACAGTGAAGAATCCTTATCGATTCGCCTGGCTATTCCATTGAATAATACAATGGTGATTAATCCCATTATAGATTGGTACAGAACCACGGCTCCTGCCATGCTGAAATTTCCGATTTGCCGCAGCGCTCGAAAGGAATAAGTATCGATGACATCGGTTGTCGGTATTAGAATTGGATTGTCACCGACAATTCCATAAATCATTCCGAAATCTCCATAAAAAATTCGGCCGATCTGCAGCAGAAGCAACACGAAGATCGTCGGCTTAAGCAGCGGCAGCGTAATATGCATAATTTGCTGCAAGCGCGTTGCGCCGTCAATTTTGGCGCTTTCGTAAAACTCCGAAGAAATAGCGGCAATCGCCGAAAAAAAGATGATGGCAAAATAGCCCGACGTTTTCCAAACAAACAAAAACGTTAAAATGTAAGGCCAAATTTCCGCGTTGCTGTACCACGAAATCGGCTCAAGACCCATGGAAGCAAGTATTTTGTTAATCAGCCCTTCCGTCGTATTAAACATCGCATAGGTCATGAAGCTGACGACCAGCCATGAAATAAAGTAAGGCATAAATATAAGCGATTGGGAGAGCCTTTTAAAAAGCGCATGGCGCAGTTCATTCAAAAAAATGGCTAACAAAACCGAAGTTCCCAATCCAAACACAATAAATAAAGAATTTAGGAATATTGTGTTATAAGTAACCCTGAGCCAATCTCCGCCCTGAAAGAAAAATTTGAAATTTTCGAACCCCACCCAATCACTGCCCCAAATTCCTTTGCTTAGTGTAAATTTTTTAAAAGCAATGAAATGCCCAAACATGGGAAGATAGGCAAAGATGAGCAAAAACAATATTCCCGGCAAAGCCAGCACATATAAATAACGGTTTTTCGCAAGTTCCCTGAGCATTCCCATCCATTGTCACCCCCTATGGGCCGCTCACACCCTTTATCGTTGTCTTATCGTAGCGTGAGCGGGCACCCTTTTCATAGTTCTCATTTTTACTATTTAGTTCTGATACTGTCGTTGGCGAGTTCTTATTTTGCCGATCAAATCACTTCAAGCCCATCTTTATCCATTAACGCAGGAAATACCGCATGAGGTTCGGCTTGGTACCAAAAAGCGACCGATGCGATGTCGTCCTGCAGCGGAAGGTAGCGTTCGCCGGAACGCCAGCCGAGCGCCTGAACGATAACACGCAGATCCTCCTCGAAACGGATCGGATCCATCACATGCCAACGGTACATGCCAAAGCGCTGCTGAGAGCGGTACAAACCGTCCGGTGCGATGACCTGGTGCAGACCGAGGAATGCGGTTGAGAAGGAACCGTATTGACCCTGGGGATATTCGAAATTCCATGCGCCGCCGAAGTAGTCCTCCGTTCCTGTACTGCAAATTGTCGGAAACGTGCCGTCTCCGTCCAGATAAAACTTCAATTCTCCTTCGCCCCACCATCCGGTATGATTTGACTGCCACGCCAGATAAGTACCGACATAATGTCCGCGGCCGCAAATTCCGTCAACGATCGTATGAACGTCCTTATATTTCACAGGATTGCTGCGTCTCCACTGAGCATGAAAATAGGCAGCGTCGTCAGGGATATCTGTCAGGGTATAATCGATTTGATAGAATAGCGTGGCATCCTCTTCGGCGATGTTCTCCATTGTAATTTTGGCTGCCTTGCGAAACGGCATTTCCCAATAGCTGTTCATTCCCCCGGCCGGGTTGACAGCAACCGGAAGCGAATTGACGTTGCTGCGCTCGCACCAGCCGTTGCAGAAGAAGTCGCCCACAGGAACTTCTACAGACGGTTGTTCCTCCCCGTCCCAATAAATCCGCAAAATCAAGGTACGCCACACATTCGGTAAACAAGTAAGCCATATATGTTGAATCGCTCCCGGCCCGACAACATCCGCCATTGTAAACGTCGTCTTTGCTTTTACCGATACGGAAGGGGAAACTTTCCATCCTTGCCCCAAATCTCTGGCGAATCGGGAGCCTGTTCCGTCTACAGCCATCCCTGCCTTGCCTTTCTCTCCTGTAAAATTTTCCGCACAGATCGAACGAGTCTTCGCTTTGGACAACCGCGATAAGTTGCCCAATCCCATTCCTAAACCATTAAACTCCGCCATCGTTTTACATCCTTTCGTTTATCCTTTTTGGGTTTTATAATAGAACAAGATGTCCTTGAAACATCGCCCTTAGGACCTAATATTATCAACTTTATCCGAAAAATATTTAGCAGAAATCCACAACTATTTATCAAATATTGCTTTAATCTAGTATTGTTAGGCAGGAGATGACTTTCTGATGCACGCTCACCCTTTGCATAGCTTATCGCCATATATCCGCGTTGCTCTTGATAATATAATTTCACCTCCCTGGGAGCTGCGTGAAAGAATGATCTTCGATTATGAGTTGCTTTATGTTAAAGAAGGAGAGATTGAGGTAACTATTGAGGACGCGGCGTATCGGGGCTGTCCTGGCGACTTCTTTCTGTTCAAGCCGCGGCAACGGCATTCCATACGGCTTATAGGCAGTGTTCCGTTTAGGCAGCCGCATCTGCATTTTGACTTGTATTATCAACCGGACAGCGAGGACGTGAAAGTTTCTTTTAATATGATCGAACAGATGACCGTTCAGGAAAAAGCCTGGTTCCGGGAAGACACCGCTTCCTATCCGCCCATGGAGTTGCCGAATCATATGCGCTTCTCCAATCCGGCTTATCTGGAAAAAATGATGTTCGACATCATTCATGTTTTCACAATGAAAATGCCTTTTTATGAAACGGAGGCGAAAGGAATATTCGTTCAATTATGGACGGCGCTCCTGAGGGAGCAGCATCTGAGCCGACATGAGCCCGTCATTTCCCATTGGGAACGACTTGTGAGAATCAAGCAATATTTGCATCAGCAAGCGGACCGGGATATTTCATTGGGGGAATTAGCGGAAATGACGCATTTGAGCAGATACCATCTGATAAGACTGTTCAAACTTGCCTTCGGTATGACGCCGATTCAGTACCATCAGTTAATCCGAATCGGTAAGGCGAAGGAATTGGTCCAATACACGACGGAGTCGCTCACTCAGATCGCCGAACAATTAGGTTTTCCAAATATACACTCGTTCAGCAGAGTCTTCAAAAAGACGGACGGTGTGGCACCGTCTTTTTATCGCAAAAAAAATTGAGCTTAATGCGAAGTCGTCGGACTGTCGATTTGAGCTCAATCATAATCCTTATACGTACATTTGAAATCAAACGAATACGAACTGCGGCCTTCTGTGGCAAGATGAATGAGAATCGCCTGTTCGTCCGCTTCATCCGCCCGTACATGCGCCTTATCGGATGGCGGTATTCGCTCTGACAACACTCGTTCCCATTGCCCGGCAAGCTGGTCTCCCGTTACTGCAGGTCTGTCGGATGAATGACATGAACAACGCTCATACCAAGGAATTGCCCGAACGTCAATGGACGGGGGTCGACCGTTACATTAACGGCCATCTGGTGCCGTCCGATCCCGCGCTCGATCCGCCGATGCGAAACAAATCGGCGCCGTCATGCGTATAACATGTAGAAAGGAAGGATCACATATGCAAAAACGAAGCATCCGATTCAAAGGATTCGCCGCACTACTAACCTTGTTTATACTTAGTTCGACCGCCGCCTATGCGGCTCCTGGCAAAACGGCAGTTCACGTACAGAAAAACGGGAACGAAATCGCGCTGGAGAACGCGCCTTTCGCCGACAAAGGCCGGGTTTATTTGCCATTGCGGGAATTGTCCGGCATGCTGGATTTGTATACCAAATGGTCGAACGGTACGGTCTACTCCACCGGGATCAACGGGCGCTTGCAAATCGATGCCAAAACAAAACATGCGACCGTCAACGACGGCAAAACGGCCAGAACATTGCAAGCGGACGTACAAATCAAACAAGGCGTTACCTATGTCCAGCTTCGGGCCTTCTCCGACGCGTTCGGCATTCCGCTCGATTGGGACAATCGCACGAACACCGCCAACATCCGCTACGACTCGCAATATTTAGTAGCGAGCGCCAATCCGGCTGCCGATGCCGAGAACAACGTATTTTGGCTGAACCGCAAGGACGGTTCGTTGTACAAAAGCGGCAAGGTTCTGCCCGAGCTGATCGGCAAGACGAAGATGGAGATCACAGAATTAGGCGGGATGGATATCGAGTATCTCGGCAACTCGCGATTCGTCGTTTCCGTATCCGATATTTTCGGAGAACCGCATCTGAACGAGGTTCATTATAAAGCGATCGTCGATCAAAACAAAATCGTGCGGGAATCGAAAGTTCAATACTGGGGATTTCATAGCACCCAAAGCGTCGGCGGTTATGGCGACAAGATCGCGATGCTCGACGACAAGACGCTTCATCTGGTCCGTCCGAACGGCGAAGTCGTCCAATCATACGATCTGGCCGCATTGGGCGGAGAAGACGATGTATATACGGTGGAAGCGATCGACCCGGATTTCCTGTTAATTCGCCCTTACAAGAAACAGACGCTGACGCTCGTTAACTTGAAAACCAAGCAGTCCACCGTCTTGTATAAGGAACTTCTGAGCGAAGAGGAAATCGGCATACTCGAGGATTGGCCGCCTTCGGAAGCGGACTATCCCGGCGACAAGCTGACGTTCGTCAAAAAGGAAGGCGCGACGCTAACCTTTAAACATACCGCCCTCCTCAACAATACGGAAAGTAATCTGACGTTTGAGTTGAAGTAAAAGTAGAAATGGAAAAAGCCCGGGGACATCCCAATGTCATTTAGTTAAGGTCCAGAGCCAATAATCAAGAGCAAGAGCAGGTTATCGAAAAGATAGCCCGCTCTTTTTTTTGCGTATATACGAAAAAAAAGCTTGACTTCTGGTTGTAAG
>NZ_JAHLPR010000045.1 GCF_018918005.1 Paenibacillus sp. MSJ-34
AACTTCATAGTAAGCGCCTCCTGATAGGTTTTTAGGGCTCTAGACCCGTCACACCCCTATCATACGAGGCGCTCCTGTTTTTTTCAAAGGCCATTTCTTAGCCTACACAGGAATGTTTAGCGTTAACAAGAAGCAGAGGTTCTCGCGGATCTCTCTGCGGCGCGTGCTTTGCTTTTGCTTACCAGTTGTTTCCCGAAACTCTTGTAATATGGAAGTTAGGACTCTTGCTCTCGCCGTATATGGCCGCAACGCCCGGGTTATTCACCAACACGTTCGTAAAGCTTGCTTCGCCGACAACCGGCCCTTGCCCCTGCTCCGCGCTTGCGACAAGCTTAATGCCATAGCGTGCAGGATTGTTAATGTTGACATTTTCGATTCGAATGTTCCGCATAGCGAGGTTTTCAGGCGATTTCGTTTGGAACATTAAGCCGAAGTATACAGGATGATTAATGTCGACATTTTTTAACGCGATATTCTTGAAGGCTCGATCTCCTCCAAAGAACCATACCGCTCCGAAATTTTGATAATCGTTAATCTTATCGTCTGCCCCTACGCTGGTCCAGAAATCCCCGCCGGTGCGATCCAAGGTGACACCGTCGATGACGGTATCCTGATCGCCAAAGCCCAACGTATTGTAGCCGAAGCTTAAGCTGCTTATCGTAAGTCCGGGATAAGTGAGCGTATCCGCTCCGTACAGATTTTGATACAAATTATCCGAACCGCCGTAAATGGCAAAGGCAGCGGCCCGCCTTACATTGGTTGCGGTAAGATTGGTATATTGATTGCCGACATTATAGGAGCCGCCGGAATCAATGGCGCTGAACAATGCAAAAGCGTCGTCTCCCGCCCCTCTGGAGTAATTGTTGTCAATGACGTTATAGGATGAGCCGTTGGTCATATTGATTCCGTCTGCAAAGGTGTTTTTAATGCGGTTATCCTTAAACGTATTGTAGGAGGAATTGACGCCCCAATACAAGCAGACAAAATGCTCGACCCATAGATTTTGGATCGTTACGTTCTGCATGGCGTTGCCATCGATGAATTTGCCCGGTCCGTCGACGCGGTATACGTAATTGCCCCATGCGGAAAGGTCTTTAATCGTGGAGCCGTTAGCTGTAGAGCCAATATTGAATCCGACATCGGTATTGGTTTGATTTTGCGGCGCTACCAGCTTGGTATGCCAAGGCCCGGCGCCGATAATTTCAGTGGCGCGCCCGTACAAATAGATTTTGCCATTGATCGTCCACTCTCCCGCGGGAATAAAGATTCCTTTTTTGTCGGGATCTTGCCTAAACTCGTTTAGCGCTTGCTCAATCGATTTGGAGGATGAAACCTCGACGTATTTACCGGGATCGGGATTGGAAGCGGGCGGAGCGACAAGTTCTGTCTCAATCATATCTATATAAATCCAAGGCACGTCTCCGGCATCTTTTTGAATTCTGATTTTCGTTCCCGCCTGATAGACCTGGTCAAGCATAAGCTGGGAATCCTCATAGAGCCAGTAAGCGGTTCGGCCTGCGCCAGGCTGATTATTATAACCCAACTCTCCCAGCGTGCTTGGCGTTGCGTATACGTAGGAGAATTTGGACGATACATTGAATTTTCCCTTGTTCACTCCATCCGCATAAATGCTAATGGTGCCGGTTGTATTTTCCGCGACTGCATTGCGGAGCACAAAGGCGTTTGCAGGCGCGGGAAGCGTAAATTCTACGTATTGGCCGGCATTATTCAAATAGACGGCGGAACGTCCGGAGGCTTCGCCGGCAAAGTCGCCAAGCTTGAAGTTTGGCGTCAGTCTTGTGCCGTTCGTTGTGTTGGAAGGATCCTCCGCTTCTATAATCGTAAACGGCATATTCGCGCCGCGTCCTGAATACAGGCTTGCCGAGCTTGAATTGTTGGCTTGCTTGATGGCTTCTTCATTGCTATCGGCGGCGACGGTTGCCGTTACCGTATAGCTGCCGTTGACCGCAGTCCAGGTACCCATCGTAATATTGGCTGACGCGCCGGCTGCTAGCTCGCCGTTATAGTTGCCGTTCCAGGTTTGAATGGTAGCGCCTGCGGCACTTTTGAGCACAAGCGTAATCGGATGGTCTCCGCCGCCGGAAGCAATATTGCCCTGATTCTTAAGGCTGACGGTGAAGGTTACCGTATGGCCGGCGCTTGGATTGCTTGGATTCCATGAGGGAGTTACAATCAAGTCCGAACTGGTTACGGGTGCGATTGTTAAAGGCGACGGACTCGTATAGCTGTTGTTGCTCTCGTTCCGTTCGATAATGGCGTTGCTCTCGTCTACCTTGGAGCTGACGGTATAGGATCCGGCATTTCTCTCACCGATATTCGCAGATACGGTTGTTGATGCGCCGGCAGTCAGTTCGTTTACCGGAGCGGAGCCGACAAACTCGGTTCCTAAATAGAAATTGACCGATGTTGCGGGTGAGTCGGCATCGCCGATATTTTGCACGGTGGCGTTAAGGGTAATGGCGCTCGTCTCGACCGGAGCGGTTGGGGTCCACGATAGATCGGTAACGGTCAAGTCCGGGTTTGGAGCGGGTGTGCCGTATACTTCAAACTCGGCAACTTGGCCGGCAGGCGCTCCGGAGTTCGTCGTAATATTCAGACGCACTTCCTTCGCTGTTGCTGTAACGGGAATCGTTACCGAGTTGCCTGTAGCCGGATCAAACGTATATGATTGGGCCGAAACAAGATTGTTGAAGGCGGCCGAGTTCTGATGATTGCCAAGCACTTGAATCGTTTGCGTGCGCGTACTCCATTCGTTGGCCGGGTTAAGCTTGACGACGATGGAACTTATATGATGGTCGGCGCCAAGATCGACAGTCAGTTGGCTCGGATTGCCGTTTCCTTCCCAATAAGTAGCGATATTGCCGTCATTGGCATTGGCTGCTACAAACGTATGGACGGAGGAGGAAGCGGTAATCGGTTTGTTCAAGGCGATATTCGTGCCGTCAGGAGGCTCTGGCGTTTCGCTTTCGCCGTAAATTTCCAATTCGGAAACCTGTCCTGCAGGCCACCCGGTGTTAGCGGTAAAATGAAGCCGCACATAACGGGTGCTCGTTGCATCAAAGTTGATCGTCACGGTATTGTTGTTGATCGAGGGATGAAAGGTATAGCTTGCCGAGTCCACAATATTGGCAAAGCTTGAGCCGTTCGTGCTGCCCTGTACAGTCAAAGTTTGTGTGCGCTCCTCCCAGCCGGCAGGCAGCTTAAGCACGATCCGATCAATGGTAGCGCTTGCGCCAAGATCCACTTGAAGCCATTGCGGGAAAGCGTTGTTTACACTCTCCCAATACGTACTTTGATTGCCGTCGGTCACATTGCCGGCAACATACACATCGGCGTATCCGGCAGCCGTTGCCGTCTTGCCTAGAGCCAGATTAGCCCTGTCTGCAGCGGATGATGGGGAAGGGTACAGCGTAATTTGCGACAACAATACAACAAGTACAATGAGCCTGATGAATAGTGGGGTTTGCTTTAACTTTTTTGTCAAAATAAACACCTCCTAATCAGATCAAATTTCAAAAGACGGTCGTCCTCTGTTTGCGAATAAAGCCCCTACAAACACCTCCTTATAAAAAAAATGGATACTTTTTCCTTTTTATCATAGTGCAGATGTCTTGCTTTCTGAAGTGGCAATCCTACGATGATTGTATGCATTTCTATGAAATAGTAAAAAGAGGAATAATATGGGTCTCTATTTGCTTTACCGATCGCATTTCGAAAACAGAAATCGCGATTGGAGCCCTGATCCTGTAATGATAAGACAAAAAATCACACACAATGAGCGGCCCACGGTATCGATCCGACGATTCTATTCGAAATTTCGTACATAAATCGCCGATTTGAGTCCTGATTCCATAAATGTGTACGAAAAATCACACACAAGGGGCTTCGCAGGCGTTGAATCCGACGATTCTATTCGAAATTTCATACCCAAATCGCGATTGGATGAAATGTCATTGCAAATTGGAGTCGAATCGATTATTATGGATATGGTAGGTCCATAATTAAATCGTGTTGGGAAGGGAGGGGGAAACATGCAGTTCTCCAAAAGTACGGATTACGCGCTGCACGCCTTGATTCATTTGGGTCACTCGGAGCGTGGCAACAACATCGGAATCAAGGAATTATCCGCGACGCTTGGCGTTTCGGAAAGCTATTTATCCAAAATCATGTCCAAGCTGAGGCAGGATGGCATCGTACGCGCCGTGCCGGGGGTGAACGGCGGTTACGAGCTTGCACGGCCGGCCGATCAGATTGCGTTTCTTGATGTGATTCAAGTGATTGAAGGAAGGCAGCAGTTGTTCGAATGCTCGAATACGAATTCGCAGCAGCATCGGTTGTTAGCGGAAGAGGGGGCTGCACAGCGGGATCACGAATGTTCAGGAAAGAGCGAATGCTTGGTTGAGAAGGTGATGAACGGTGCGGAACAGCATCTGTACCAATATTTGCGGGGACACACAATCCAGTCGGTACTGGATGAGGCTTTCAAGCGTTGCAATCATGAGGCCAACAAGAAGTGAACCGCTTCTTGCGCTTTAATTACGGATATTGTAGATCTATGGAGGTGCGATTGATAATGAACGATTTTTTCAACGCGGACATTTGGGAAAAAGCGTGGAAAGAAGATGCCGATACCGGCGTAAAAAAGATGAAAAAGGCCGGAATCGATCCGGCCAGAGCCTTTGACCATAAGGCCAAGACTTTCAACGAACAATCGTTTAACGAAGAGGGAAGAAAACGAACCAAACGAATCATGAACTGGATTGAAGGACAAGGAGTTCGATTCGAAAACGCTTCTGTTCTGGATATTGGCGCCGCTTCGGGAGTGTTCTCAGTGCCATTCGCGGAGCGAGGGGCCCGTGTAACCGCCGTAGAGACCTCTCCCCCGTTGGTCGAATTGTTGGAAGCAAACATCGCAAACTTCGCCGAAGGCCAGGTGAAGATTGTGCCCGAACCGTTCGAAGAGATTGACGTGCAGGCCAAAGGCTGGAGCCAGGCGTTCGATCTCGTCTTTGTCTCGATGTGCCCGGTCATTCACAATTGGGAAAGCGTGGAAAAGGTACTCCATTGCGCCCGGAAGTTTTGTTATATCAGTATGCCGGCGAGTCCTGCAGAGCACAGTCTGGTGAATGAAATCTGGCCGCTCGTCACCGGTCGGCCCTTCCATACGAAACAGATGGAAATCGGATATTTGCTGCATCTGCTGTATCTTAAAGGCTATGCATACGAGTCGCTTATTACGCGGGAAACGAAAACGACGGAAGTTTCTCGAGAAGAGGCGTTGCAGGAAGCGATGATCTGGCTTCGCCATCACGGTCTGCCTGCGGATGAGCGGAATCGTAAAACGGTAGCGGACTATTTGGAGCAAACGTATCCGTCCGGCAAAGTGGCCATCCGGCAGGGCGGACGCTTTGGCAAGGTGCTGATTCGATTGCAGGATCAGAACATGTACACGAGGGAGATTTGAGTCCGGCGCGGCGGGCCAGACATTAGGAAACGATCCGCAAATGGCGGGAGGCGAAGGGGAATTTCCTTATGGCTTCCCCGCCTCCCGATGTCTTATTATATTGCCGAACTCTCGTTGCGAAGAAACTGTTTTTCAAGATCGTCCGAATAGGAGGCGGTTACATTTTAGTAAGTAAGATTTTTCGATACATACCGTTAAGTAAGGCTGGCACATCTTCCTCCACTTGAACATGGTTCTCGTAGGGTTTTACGATCTGCTCAAAATGACGGCCAATGTCTGTTCCCATCATTGCTGCGATGGGACGAAGGATTTTCTTCATGGCAGGCAATTCCCGAGAGGGAGGAGCGAATTTATCGAAAATAAGGATATGTCCCCCACTTCGAGTAACCCGTAACATTCCCTGAAAGCATTGATCCGGATTGGGGACGACAGATAAGATCAGGTTCGCAATAACCATATCGAACGATTCCGGTGAAAAGGTCAAATCTTGCGCGTCCATCTCCATAAACTTAAAGTTAGGTACATCATACTTTTTCTTGGCTTTGTCCAGCATTTCGGGTGACAAGTCGATTGCCGTTACAGAGACATCGTTCCCCATAATGAACTGCAAGTCTGCACCTGTCCCTACGCCCACAAAAAGAATTTGGCTGTTAGCTTTAATGTCGAGGTCCTCAAAAATCTTTTTCCGAGCCTTTAGAAAAGGACCGGAATTAAAGAAATAATCGTAGAAGGGGGCCCATACCCGATAAATCACTTTATTCCAAGGGTTATTCATACGCGATCATTTTCCTTTCACTCTTTACAAACGAAGGATGTTCAAGGTATATACGTTTTTATCTTCAATATGTTCCGTTTTATTTTTCATTTGTTGCGTACTGTTTTTGCCTGTGGTAGTATTTGGATTAATTCTAATGAAAGTAGGCGATTTTCATGACAGTCAGCTCTTTCCAATCAAACGCTATATTAGAGGTACGGAAGGTATAATATCGATTATTAATCTTCCGTGTCTTATAAAACGGAGGAGAAAACGAATGTTCAGTTATTACAGTAATCTGTGTACGGAAGTATATAATCTTACCAAACCTGTCGGGCACTCGCTCGGAGGCGATATCGAGTATTATCTAGATAGACTTAAATCTTGCCGAGGTCGAATTCTGGAAGCGGCCGTAGGCTCCGGTCGTATGCTCATTCCGCTTCTCGAGTCAGGACTGCTTGTAGACGGGATTGATTATTCCCCTGAAATGTTGGCTTCTTGCCGTAAGCGCTGCGAAGAGCGAAACTTAAAGCCGGTATTGTATGAAGGAGAATTACAAAATTTTTCGTTGTCTCATCAATACGAGGCTATCATTATCCCGACCGGGTCTTTCTGCTTGATTGAGAATCGTAAAGACTCGATTAGCGCCCTGCAATGTTTTTATAAGCATCTGGTTCCTGGAGGACGGGTTATTATTGATCTTATTTTTCCCGAAAACTGGGAAGCAGGAAAGATCTCTACGTCAACCTATACGTTCCCTTCAGGGGATGTCATTACATTAGAAAACAAGCCGGTAGAATTTAATATGCTCCATCAATCTACGGTTTCCTACCTAAAATATGAGAAATGGCGCAACGGAAAACTCATTCAATCCGAGTTGCAGCGTTTTGCGCTGCGCTGGTACGGTATTGAGGAATTCAAGCTTGTATTGGAAAACATCGGATTCTCAGATATTGTATGCTCTGCCGACTATCTATACGGTAAACAACCGACAAACGGGAATCAGGTATTCACATTTGAAGCGGTTCGAAAGTAAAATTGCACATTCATGAGGGGCTGTCCAAAAAAGTCAGTGAAAACTGACTGCTGGACGCCCCGTTTTTGTTGAATATGAAAAATGTACACAAAAAAACCGTCTTTTCCTGTAAAATGAAAGTTACCACTCAATCATTCAAAAAAGGACGGTTTTTATGCGTAATCTGACGACTACTACTGAACAGTATACCATGCAATTGACACTTCCTCTAGGGGATGTGGAAGAAAAAACGGTTTCCAAACGAAATCTTGCTCCCACCTTTAAAGCCTACGATAACAAACAGATGCACATGATTTTGGATCTGGGGGCACTTATCCCCGACCATCATGTGGCCCGCGTCATTGATGAGATGATTGAAGCCATCCCCGACGAGTTGTTGTTCGCTCATTATGTGGGCGGGGGCCGAAGCCCTTACCATCCCAAAATGATGCTCAAAGTCATCCTGTACGGTTATTCGCAAAAGGTCTACTCTTGTCGCGGTATTGAAAAGCAGACAATTACATCACGATGGAGAACTACTTTTTAGACGGCACGAAGATCGAACCTGATGCGAACAAGTATTCTTTTGTGTGGGAAAATTGTACTTTTTGATATCAAAAGAAAAATAGATTCGTAAAGCCTGCAACTGCGCAGGCCTTTGGCCGTTATGATTGGCTGCTGCAGCAAGCCTGCGAACATGTCTCATTCTGTTGAGAAACTTGGGTCATTCAGCGCCTTTAATTGGGCGATCAGCTGTTCCGGCGATTGGTCGGCGCCGCCGGCGTTGATCCGGCGGCCAAAGCGGTCCGATCTGGTATTGATACCCGGCTGGATCGTAAATGCGAGTTCGATGTCCAACTTCTGCATAATCTTCAATGTGTGTTCTTGATCGTACTGCCCATAAGGGAAGGCAATAATTCCCATTTCATTAGACAACTCTTCTCGCAACCTCCGTTCCGCCGCCTCCAAATCGTTCGAGACGCGGCGGATATACTCCGTTGTCGTTTCCATTCGACCGTGGTCTTCCAGATAGAGCGGATGCGACAAAACGGCGCCTTTATGCCCGCTTGAATCGACGCGGCCGTAACGGTGAGAATCGAAGGTGTGGTTATAGAAGCTCATACCGGACTTTTGCATTTCCCTCATCTGCTCCCAGGTCAACTTCGGAATACCTTGGCGGTTCCGGTCATCAATCGACGATACGATAACGAAATTCGTGGCGGGATAATGGTACTTGCGCAAAATCGGATAAGCATGCGAATAGAAGCTTTCGTAACCGTCGTCGAACGTCAGAAGCACTGCATTATCGGGAACCGGTGCGCTTTCCATCATGTAACGGGCGTATTGCTCCATACTGATGACGTGGAATCCGTTCTCCTTCAGCAGATGCATTTGCTTCTGAAAGTCCCGAACCGCAAGGGAGGACAAACCGGGGGTAGTTTCCGTCTCTAGGTGATGATACATCAGAACCGCGACTTGGTCGGAATAATAAACGGGCTCTGACTGTGCGACCGAAGCTTCGCGTTTCGGAAAAGACGAGTCGCCCGCTAACAGAAAGAAAAGGATAATCAGAAACAGGATGGTAATCCACAACAGGGACAAGCTGCGAGTCATGGTGTCCTCCTCTGTGATATCGTTTGATATAGGAAGAATAGGGGAGACATCTTATCGATTCATCTCGGAATCGCTTAACAAAGCATTAACTTTTGCTTAAAATGAAATGATGGGACCCTTTGATAAGGAGCGAATAACCGCGTTAAGAAAAAGACTATAACATTAGTCTTTTTAGCAGCCGATATATATTGAAAGAGGGGGTCGCACACGGTTTCGCTTCGCCGCTGCCGGCGCAAAATTTCATATGAACGGAAAGGAGAATGGCAATGCCGGACAGGAAACTTCATATAACAACCTCGGAGCTTTCCGTTATGAAGGTGCTTTGGAAGGAGCAACGTTGTACCGCTTCGGTCATTGTGGAGCAAATTGAACGGCATAAGCGATGGCACTTCCGCACGATAAAATCTTTGCTTCGAAATTTGGTGAAAAGAGGGCTCGTCGGTTTTGAGGCAGACCGTCGAGACAGTCGGATTTATCATTACTTTCCACTGATAAGCGAGGAAGCGTATTTGGCGCAGGAACGGGAACATTTCCTGGAATTATATTATGACGGCAACATCGGAGCCATGCTAAACGGCTTCCTGAAGGATCGGCAAAACTCGCCGGAAGATCTGGAAGATATGCAGAAACTGCTACTGCAAGCCGCCGAACGGATTCGCTCCAAATGATCGCTTTGCAGATCGCTTTTGTCAAAGTGTTCGAGCTGTCAATGTCGGCCGCGGCGGTTGCGGCGATTGTTCTCTTATTCAGACGTGTCGTCCGGAGAAGGATTCACCCTTCATGGCTGATATGGCTTTGGATGATCTTGCTCGTCAAGCTGCTCTTTCCGTTGTCCGTTCCCGGCCTGGCAGGCATCGAGGACTGGACAGACCGTTACATTTATCAACAACGCTACGGTGTGGGTTGGGTGATGAATGCCGCCGCCGATTATTGGAACGAAGTCCGCTTTCAGGGACATTCGCGGCAGTCCGAAGCTTCCGCATTGCCAGGCTATGAGAACGGGAACGAAAAGCGAATCGGAGGTTTTCATTTCGATGAGGAAGCGAACTCGAACCGGCGTACGGGAGAAGCGCATACGCAGCTGTTGACGGCAATCTCTGCGGTTTGGCTGATCGGTTGTTTGGTCCGCGCAGGTGTAGGATGGCGGAATGCGAGGGGAATGAAGCTCCGCATTCGTCGTGCATTGCCTTGCCGGGACGCGGTCGCCATACGTCTGCTCCGGGAGTGCAAAACAGAAGTCGGCATTTCTTCTCCCGTCGAACTGCTGTTGGGGGGGACGGTTTTTCCGTTTCTTTACGGTCTGTTTAAGCCGCGGATCATCCTTCCATACGACTTTAAGGAACATTACACGGAGACGGAACTGCGCTTTATTTTACTGCATGAACTGCAGCATTGGAAGATGAAGGACGGCTGCCTTCAACTTGCGGCCAATCTGGTTCGACTCTTGCACTGGTTTAATCCGCTTGTCCATATGGCGTTCAATCGGCTTGGCGACGATGTGGAACTGCGCTGCGACAGGCGAGTGACGCGCACGCTGTCCGGTCCGGAGAAGGCCGCATATGGGCAGCTTCTGCTTAAACAGGGCGAGTTAAATTGTCGTCTGGCTCCGCGTCGACGGATCGGTTCCGCCGTTCATTGGTTGGAACGTCAATCTGTTCTGGCAGAGCGCGTTCGTGCCGTTGCTCTTTCGATTTGCGAGGTTAAGGCGACACGGCGCCAAAGAGCGGCGATCGGCATCCTGGCGTTCATCGTCGGGTTGTGCATGCTGCCCGGAGGAAGCGATTTCGCTCAGCGAACCGCAGCGGCGAACCCGCAACCGACCTTGTATGCCTTTTGGCTGGATGAATCGGTCAATCCGAGGAGCATGCGGACCGTTAGGGAGATGAGCGTATTAATGGCCGGACAGGCCGGTACAGCTAGCGATATTGTCTTGCTTCTTCGGCAACCGCAACAGAAGGACCGGCTTGCACAATGGCTTGCCTCGATACGAATGCTGCTTGTCGACGAACGTCATCCCGTCTCGATTGAAACCAGGCCGATTTTGCAAGGGATCGGGAGACGAGAGATGCGGCAAGGCAAAATTTTGGTGTTTCTCTATTACCCATACTACAATGGCAAATGGATGGGGATTAGCGGGGGGAAACGGAGTATCACCGATTTATCCACTTTGGAGCTCGTACAGCGAATCAATCTATATTAAGCGAGGAAGTGCCGGGAATAACGAGGCAACGTTACCGCATACTCGGTTTGCTTGTTAACGGCATAAAAGACTATAGTTATAGTCTGTTTGGGAAGGCTAACTCGTTACACTGAACGGAATGCGAGAAAAGCGAAGGGAAAGGAGGTGAAAGATATGATCGATTATAGCGTTTTGGATCCGGTCTGCCGATGCTCGATCAGACAAGCGGAGACAGGTGGGAAACAGAAAGAGTACCAAGCTCTTTCCTCTTTCCGCTCCTTTGCCGATTGGCTGGCGGTATCCGTCATGAGACAAGCCGTGAGCGACACGACGACGGGCGTCATGTCCAATGCAATACCCCATTCTGCTATAGATGCCGCTTTGTATCCATCGCCGTACATAGGTCAGTCCTTCGGCGCTCTCGCATCTCCATTGGCGTTTTCTGCGGCTGGGGGAAGCAGTCTGTTGAACGGTCCGCTACTTCTGTCAAGCTTCATGCGCGGCCCGAAGTTGTCCAATTATGCGATGCCGCTCGAAATGAACAGATTACTGGGCTACTCCAATTTTAATCGCTATATGTAATTTATTTGCATGCAATTTACCGAATGAATCACAAAAGTCCGCTCGGCAATTTCCTGACCCGGGCGGACTTTTGCGATTTCAGTCGTTGAAAGCGGGAGACGTCTCTGCAAAACAGACTAGATGTCCCGCTGCCTTACCTGTTCGATAATATAATCGGCGGTTCGAGCGGCAAGCGCCATGACCGTATTCGTTGGATTCCCTCCTCCGGAAGTCACAAAGAGGCTGGCGCTGCAAATAAACAAATTCCGCACATCATGCGTTTGCCCGTAACGATTCGCAACCGACATTTCGGGGTTATTCCCCATGCGGCATCCACCCATTAAATGGGCTGTATCGTCCGTGACAAATTCCGGAGATCCCCCGGCGGCACGGATAATATCCTTCATACGGCGTGGGCAATTAATTTATTGTCGTTGTCACCATACGAAAAAGCAACGTTTGGAACAGGCATGCCGTACTCATCCGTCTCGTCGGAAAGGGTGACGCAGTTATTCGGCTCAGGCAGAACTTCGCCAACGAGCGTAACTCTTCCGTAATAATTGTAGTCCAGCATCGTTTCGCGAAGCTGCTGTCCCCATAGCTTGGCCGTCTTTGAAATTCCTTTTGCCATAGCCACAGGCCGAGCCCCATGCGCATGCAACGTGTATCCCCGCGCAAAACCGCGGCTTGGATCGGTTTCATAGAAATCTTGCGTTGTGGCTAGAACGGGCGTACCTTTATACAGGCGAATTTCTTCCGGAAATTTTCCATAAACGTCGTTGCTGCTATGAACCATAATCGCCTTGCCTACCCAACCGCTGGAATTGGCAAGTCCGTTCGGGAACTGTGCGCTCGTCGAGTGAAAGAGCAAGCGGGGGTACAACGCTTCGAATGCCAAGTTTTTCGCAGCCTTTGCGAAAGATCTCGGCATTCCCGCTTAGAGGTTCGCGTTCCGGATACGGATACGGGCCATGAAAAGAACCCCAGGGAAAGTTCTTCGGTCCCGAGACGGCAATATCTCTTTCGATTTTATCGTAATAAGGCGCCAGGTCTTGGTAGGTTATCGGCCATTCTTCCCCGACGCCATCTTCCGTTTTCGTCCGAAAGTCGCTTTCGTGAAAACGCAAAAATACCCCGGTGAAATGGGTTGTCCCTCCGCTCACCCCTCTGCCCGAGTTGTTATGGCCAAGTTGCAACGGATTTGCGCCGATGGTAAAACGAGTGTCTTGCCATGCAAGACGGGTCGTGGATAATTCATCGCTGGCAAAATCGGTTTGCGGGTTCCAGAATGGCCCCGCTTCAATGACAACGACCTTTAGCCCGGCTTTACTAAGTTCATAGGCTAATACGCCTCCGGCCGCACCGGCCCCTACAATGCATACGTCAGCATCTTCTTTATATTTTCGCCGGCTCAAATTCTCGAATCGATGTTCCTTGATATGATCAACATGATGTACAACCGGATTGGGACTATTCATCTCGTCTTGCCATTTGTTACAAACTCCGCGAACCGGGTCGATACCGGTTTTGCTGGAAGTTCCTACAGATCGGGTTCCTTATCCGAACTATCCGAAATCATAATAAAGGAGAAGACAATTGATGACAACCATAACGCAAACCGGCTATCCGACGCCCTTTCCCCCCCAGCATCAGAGCCGGCAACCCGGTATAGAGTCGCAGATGCATCCAAGGCCCGCATTCGATAACCCGAATTATATCGGCAGCGGAAAACTGAAAGATAAAGTTGCGATTATTACGGGAGGGGATAGCGGACAGGGGCGGGCAATCGCCGTCGCCTTCGCAAAAGAAGGGGCGGATGTCGCCATCGTCTATCTAAACGAGCATAGCGACGCGGAAGAAACGAAGCGAATCGTGGAACAAAAGGGGCGCCGCTGCCTTTCCATCGCCGGAGACATCGGAGATGAATTATTTTGCGGGAATGTCGTGGAGCAAACCGTGAACGAATTCGGCAAGCTGAACATCCTGGTCAATAATGCGGCGGAACAGTCAGTCCAAAACTCGCTGGAAGATATTACGTCCGCGCAGATGGAGAAAACGTTTCGCACCAATTTCTTTTCTGTCTTCTATCTAACCAAGGCCGCATTGAAGCATTTGAGGCCAGGGGGCGCTATTATTAACGCTGCCTCTCTAACCGCTTATGAAGGGAATGAACAGTTGATCGATTATTCCGCCACGAAGGGAGCCATTGTCGCTTTTACGCGATCGCTATCCAAGTCATTGCACAGCCGGGGAATCCGAGTGAACGGCGTTTGCCCCGGTACGATTTGGACGCCGTTGATTTCGGCCTCGTTTCCTGCCGAACAAGTGGCCAACTGGGGGGCAAAGACGCCGATGAAACGGGCGGGGCAGCCCCAGGAAATCGCGCCGGCTTATGTTTTTTTGGCTTCGGATGATTCTTCCTATATGTCGGGGCAATTCTTGCATATTAACGGAGGCGTCGTCATCAACGGGTAAAATAGGGGTTAGGATAAAAGGAGTTCTTTACACTCAAAAAATTTTGTGCTATTATCAGGTTAAACGTTTTCGTTAAACGTTTTCGTTCGCTCCAAATGCTTTGGATTATTATCAAATAATATGTTATAGGAGTTAATCGGAATGAGTACGATAACGGATGTTGCCAAAAAAGCCGGTGTTTCGATCGCGACGGTCTCCCGTTACGTGAATGGGAAAGCGGATGGGAACATGAATGAAGAAACGAAAAGGAAAATTGACGAAGCAATCAGAGAGCTGAATTACGAGCCCAATAGCATCGCCAGAAGTTTAAAGAGTAAGGAAACAAAAACGATCGGGCTGGTTGTTCCTGACATTGTAAACCCTTTCTTCCCGCTGATGGTCAGAGGCGTTGAAGATTTTTTGAGAGAAAACGGTTACTCCGTATTTTTGTGCAATACGGATCAAAATTCGCAGGAAGAACTGGCTTACTTGAAGCTTTTGCAGGCCCGAAAAGTGGATGGAATCATACTTGTGGGCGTAGATCTGCCATCGGATGTTGTATTGGAATATATCGCTGATACACCGTTCGTATGTTTAGAAAGACATGAGAATACGGCGGAATTTGACGTGATCTATTCGGATAATTACCAGGGCGCATATGACGCGACGAAGTATTTGATCGACCTTGGCGCTAAGGAGATTGTACATATCGCGGGTCGTGAGAATTCGAAAGTCGCGAATTTACGGAAACAAGCGTTTATTCAATGTCTGGCTGACCATGAGATCACGAGCGACCCTTCCATTTTGAATGGGAGTTTTCGCTTGGAAGACGGTTACCGATTAACGATGGAACTTATCGAACAAAGAAAAAATATCCCGGATGCGATATTTTATGCGAATGATTTTATGGCATTTGGCGGAATTCGCGCCCTCGTTGAAAAGGAGGTGAGGATCCCGCAGGATATTTCAGTCATCGGTTACGATGATGTTATCGTTGCTTCTTTAATCACCCCGGCTCTAACGACGGTCAGGCAGCCTGTATATGAAATGGGGAAAAATGCGGCAGAGCTTTTGCTTAAACGTATCCAAGGGACAGTTGAACCCGGGAAGCAGCACGTTTTACTTAAACCTGAGTTAGTCATAAGGAATTCTACTTCGATGAAGGTGGTGCAATAAAGTATGGCCGTATTATTAGACGAAGACATGCAGTGTATGAAAAAGGATTGGGAGTACTTGGTATCTGTGGCCCCTAGGTTTATGGGAACAGCCGGGGAAAGGGACTCGATTCATTACATTGTAGATCAAATAAAGAAGGCGGATCTTACCCCGGTCTTGCAAACCTTTTCTTACGAAGGTTGGCAAATGAACGGACCTGCCGAATTGTTTGTTGAAACGCCGGAGCAATTGAAAATCGAAACCTCGGTTCTTCTGGGCAGCGGCACGACACAAAATGCTGCTGTGCAAGGGACTTTGCTATTTATTGGTGAAACGATTATTTGGAACATGTACGAATGGCTGCGCTTTGGCATCGTAGACGGAAACGGGGAATTAGTCGGGTATATATCGGGAAGGCCGGACGGGCAAGCGATTTCTCAAACGTTAGCAGAAGGCAACAGCGATCTTCCTCATTTTGCAATTGGGATGAAAGAGTCTCAACTTCTTCTCAACTATATAAAAGAGAAAAAGAATGTTACCGTTCGAGGAGCCCTGGATACAACAAAAACAGGGGAAAAGGAAGGAAACAACATTAGAGTTCTTTACAATACAAAAAATACTGCTGCGGGAAAAATTCTCATTTGCGCACATTACGATACGATGTTCAATACCCCAGGCGCTTACGATAATGCTAGCGGTGTTGCGGTTTTATTGAATCTCGCTGCTTTGTTGAAAAAATATAATATTCGGAAGAACGTCGAATTGGTATTCATGGGAGCAGAGGAATGGAATTTAGCCGGAAGCGATGCGTATGCACAGCATTTAGTAGCTACCGGGAAGGAAAAAATCGACTTTGTTATTAATATTGACGGGCTAGGCCGCGGAAATGTATTAGAAGCCTGGGTTGGACCGGAAAAAGTTGAGCGTGAACTGTTACATTTCTTTAATCAGGTATATAAGCGGGATATTTACGTTAAGACACCGCCGCCGCCGGGATCGGATCATACACCTTTCTATAACTTAGGAATTCCTGTGTGTATGTTCACAATAAACGATCAGGAAATTATACATTCTTCTAATGACATCCTTCATGAAAACACATTTACAAATATGAGGGAATTCATTCATATACTTGTGGAATTGTTAAAACACATGGGTGTTATTAGCGAAAGTTAAATCGGGAGAAAGGAGGGGCAGGAAGGAGCAAGGAGAGGCAAGGTGAAAGATTCAACTATACCTTTAAAAAGGAAAGGGAAGCATCATGAGAAAAATTGTTCATTTGCTATTGGTTGGACTGTTATCTTTATCTGTTATTGCATGTGCGAATCAAAACGAAGCGGGTTCGGGAAGTCCGAATGCCGCCAATCAGGGTGAAAAAAAGAAGACGCTTAAAATAGGGGTTTCCCTGATGACGTTGCAATATCCGTTCTTCCAGGATATTCGTAAAGGGATCGAGATGCAGGCTCTTGCGTCGGATGTTGAAATCGTTAACGTTAACGACGCTGGATTAAATCTTCAAACCCAAGTATCCGCGCTCGAAAATTTCGTCGCACAGGGTGTCGATGCCATTATCCTGAATGCAGTAGACCCTAAGGGGATCAGCCAAGGTTTACAGGCTGCCGAGGAACGAAACATACCGGTAATTACGATCGATATGAAGCCTTCCTCAGGCACATTTGCAACATATATCGGTTCGGATAACTCATTGGGCGGCGAATTAGCCGGCAAGGCTGCTATTGACTATTTATCGCAATTTAGCGGTACGAAAGAAGTCGTTATTATGAGCAACCCGCTCTCCAGTTCGTCTAAAGAAAGAGTCGACGGGTTTAAGAAAGCGGTTTCGACTGTGGCCGATATCAACATTGTTCAAGAATTCGGCGGTGCCACAAGGGAAGATTTCATGAGGGGCATGGAGGATATATTGACCGCACATCCGAATGTCAAACTTGTATATGCTTATAGCGGACAAGGCGGACTTGGCTCTTACGATGCGATTAAAGCGGCTAATAAATCCGATAGCGTTGCTGTGATTGGTTTCGATGCCACTGCTGAAGAACAGGAGCTAGTCTACAATGGGGTAAACTACATCGGAAGTGTGATTCAATTCCCTGAGAAACTTGGAAATATCGCTGTTCAGTCTGCGGTTGATATTGTGAATGGGGAACAGGTCCCTTCAGATATCCCCGTTGAAGTAGGGTTATTTACAAAAGACGGGATTAAAAAAGCACAAGATTTCGACAATTGAACATTGAAAATGGGAGTTTCATGTTCAATAAGGGACAAACTTTACATGGAAATGTTGTGACGATATCTGAAGGGAGAAAACAAACCAATACCTATGATAACACAATAAAATTCCATGTAAAGTCCCTTGATACGTCATTTGGAGGGATAGGTGTGAAAAAACAAGGCGTACTTCATAATGAGTTGGCTCAAGTCATTGCTCAAGCCGGCCATGAAGATTTAATCGTGATTGGCGATGCGGGTTTGCCGATTCCTAAGGGGGTCAAATGTATCGATTTAGCATTGGCCGAAGGGATTCCAAGCTTCATCGACACGTTGCGGATCATTCTTTCCGAATTAAAAGTGCAAGAGGCTATAATCGATATTGAAATGAATCAAGTTAGCCCGCATATACAGGATCAATTGAACCATGTCATTCAAGGGCAATTTGCGTTGAGAGCGATACCTCATAAAGAACTGCAAGAACTGGCCAAGAATGCAAAGGTTATCGTTAGAACAGGAGAATTTACACCTTACAGTAACATCATTCTCGTTGCGGGAGTTATGTTTTGACTTCATTCGAAAAGGTAGGAATTGCTATGTCTTCTACGAGTATATTGGAAATTAAAAACGTAAGCAAAACCTTTTCTGGAGTAAAGGCGCTTTCAGATATCTCCTTTGACGTACGCAAGGGGGAGATCCTGGGTTTAATCGGCGAGAATGGCGCCGGCAAATCAACCTTAATCAAAATTTTGGCCGGCGCGCACCAAAAAGATTCCGGCGAAATACTGCTAAACGGAGAACCTTTTGAAGTCAGGCATCCAATAGAAGCTCAAAATTTGGGACTATCCGTGATTTATCAAGAATTTAATTTAATTCCTAGCCTATCCGTGGTAGAGAATATTTATTTAGGAAAGCTCCCGCTAAAGAACGGTTTGGTAAATTGGAAAAAATTAAAGGAAGATGCCATACAAGTACTGGAGCAGCTTAACTTGGATATTAACGTGATGGAGAAGGTATCCAATCTGTCTGTCGCCAAGCAGCAAATGGTTGAAATCTCCAAAGCTCTGGCCACCAAAGCCAATGTGCTGATTATGGATGAACCTACGGCCACATTAACCGGAGAAGAAACCGAGATTTTGTTGCGTCAGGTGCGTGAGCTGAAAGCAAAAGGAATCACGATTATTTTCGTCAGTCATCGGTTGGAGGAATTATTTAGCGTTTGCGACAGGATCGCGGTATTACGGGACGGTACTTATGTTGGCACGAAAGATACCTGCGATCTTACCAAAGATTCTTTAATTGAAATGATGGTGGGACGACCGTTAGATCAGACTTTTCCGGAGAAAGAGGTTAAGGAATTTAAAGAAGAGGTCCTTGCCGTAAAGGGATTGTGTCGCGGAAAATACGTTAAGAATGTAAGCTTTACCCTTCATAAAGGCGAAATATTAGGTGTTGCCGGATTGGTGGGGGCAGGCAGAACGGAACTGGCGCGCTTAATTTTTGGCGCGGATCGTCCCGATGCCGGTGAAATCTTCCTAAGGTCTAAGGCGGTTACATTTAAATCGCCTCATCAAGCGATTAAGAACGGGATTGGACTTGTTCCGGAGGATAGGAAGAATCAAGGATTAGTTATCGAACTTAGCGTACGCGAAAACGCGATGATGGCAAACTTGGGAAACGCTATTGTCAATGGATTGGTTCATCCGAAGAAAGAAATTGAAATTACGGAAAAGTACATTCAAGAGCTTCAGATCAAAACATCGAATGTGAATCAAATCGTGAAGAGGCTTAGTGGAGGCAATCAGCAGAAGGTAGTGCTAGGCAAATGGATGAACGCCGACACCGATGTCCTCATATTTGACGAGCCGACGCGCGGGATCGACGTCGGAGCGAAGGCGGAAATTTATAAGTTAATTATTAGCATGGCAGGGCAAGGAAAATCAATTATTTTGATCTCATCCGAATTGTCCGAGATTATTGGGTTAAGCGATAATGTGTTGGTGATGTACGAAGGGGAAATAACGGGTACATTATCAAAACATGAGGTAACCCAGGAGCGAATTATGTACCATGCTACAGGAGGACGATAATGGTGGGTGTCGACGCGAAGATCAAGGCAGGATCCGAAGGAGTTTTTCTAAGCCAATTACGAAAAAACATGGGAATTGTCATTGTTTTTATCCTACTTTTCATTACGATGAGTTTATTATCGGATAGTTTTTTAACAGCTTACAACTTATTGAACGTTGCTAGACAAATTACGATTGTTGCGATTTTAGGCATAGGAATGACGTTCGTTATTTTATCCGGAGAAATCGACTTAAGTGTCGGTTCAATTGTTGCCCTGATCGGATGTCTGACCACCGGCTTCATGATCTCAGGCTTGCCGGTAACGGTTTCCATAATTATTGGCTTACTGCTCGGAGTAGCGCTTGGTTTTATTAACGGGTTCGTTACGACCTATGGAAGAATCCCTTCATTTATTGTAACTCTCGGTATGATGACGATTGCAAGAGGACTTTCCTTGGTGTATACCGACGGATATCCGATCAGCAATTTGCCGGAAAGCTTTTCTTTCATTGGAAGAGGCTATATCGGCCCGATTCCCTTTCCGGTTGTCGTGATGGCCGTTTGTTTTATTGTAGGATTTATCGTCTTGAAATACACTAGGTTTGGAAGAAATGTATATGCTCTTGGCGGAAATGAAGAGGCTGCGCGGCTTTCGGGCATCAAAACCAAATCTACGAAAGTTTCCGTATTTGTTATTAGCGGGCTTGCCGCTGCCATCGCGGGAATTATTCTGGCCTCAAGATTAAACTCCGGCCAACCAAGCGCCGGTACATCGATGGAGCTTGATGCGATTGCTGCCGTTGTCATTGGCGGGACAAGCTTCTCCGGAGGGAAAGGGAGTATTATCGGCACGCTGATCGGAGCCCTTATTACCGGGGTGATAAGCAACGGACTGAATTTACTTGGCGTCTCCTCCTATTGGCAAATGATTACGCTTGGTTTAATTATTGTCGGCGCCGTTTGGATTGATCAATTCCGAAAAGAATAAATAGATAACGAACATGTGGAGGGAATCACAATGAAAATATTAGTGGCTGGCGAATCTTGGGTGAAACATATTATTCATATTAAAGGTTTCGATACATTTACAAATTCGGAGTACGCGGAAGGAATTGAGTGGTTTCGCTCTGCTATGGAAGAAGCGGGGATTGAGATGGATTTTATTCCAAATCATGACGCCCCGGAAAAGTTCCCAACAACTTTAGAGGAGCTCAATCGCTATCATGTTGTCATATTAAGCGACATTGGCTCGAACACTTTACTTTTATCCAACAGCACATTCTCAAAGTCTGAATTGGCTGTGAACCGTCTTAACTTAATCAAGGAGTATGTAAGCCTTGGAGGGGGATTTGCGATGGTTGGGGGCTACATGTCCTTCCAAGGGATTGATGCAAAGGCCAAATACAAAGACACAGCCATAGAAGAAATATTGCCGGTTACCATGCATCCGTTTGACGATCGCTTTGAAGCTCCGGAAGGACTGCATATCCATATTGTTTCCCCCGAACATCCGATATTGGAAGGGATTCATGGAGCATGGCCGCATTTCTTGGGATATAATCGCATTCAAGCTAAGGATTCGGGAACGGTTCTAGCGGAACATAACGGAAACGCATTTCTTGCGGTAGGAGAGTTTGGAACAGGCAGAACGCTAGCATTTGCAAGTGATTTTGCACCGCACTGGGGTCCGAAAGAGTTTGTCGAATGGCAGCATTATAACCGTTTATGGACCAATAGCGTGAAATGGCTGGCGGCCAAGGAATCGTGAAACCAAATAGGCCGATGAAAAAATTGCTTGTAGTAGGAAGCTATAACGTTGATCTCATTTCTATGACGGACCGCCTTCCGGCTCCGGGTGAAACCGTTTTGGGTTCCTCCTTCTTCACATGTCCGGGCGGAAAAGGGGCCAATCAAGCCGTAGCGGCGGCCAAAATGGGGCAAGATACGACTTTTTTGGCCAAAGTAGGCGCTGACTCTTTTGGAGCGGAAGCTGTTCAGTTTCTCAAAAAACAACATATCAACGCAAATTTGGTTCAACAAGAACAGGGATGCAAAACAGGTACAGCTCAGATTATTGTAAACAGCCAAGGGGAAAATATCATCGTTGTCTCGCCTGGAGCGAATAATTTATTTTCATCCAACGATATTGTGAGCAATGAAGCCGTCATCTCTGAGGTCGACGCCATTTTGGTACAGTTTGAAATACCGAAAGAAACGATAGAAACAGCGATACAACTAGCGAAAAAGCATAACAAAACAGTTATCGTTAATCCGGCGCCTGTATTAGATATGGACAAATCCGCTTTGAGGGGAATCGATTACTTAACACCTAACGAGCATGAGTTGAAATTACTTTCGAAATGTGCAAGTCTAGCTTCCATCCAAGAAATAAAAGAAGCCGGAATGAAAGTAATCAGGGAATACAGTGTCAAGAACCTGATTGTCACGTTAGGCAGCAAAGGAGTTTTATACCAAAACGAGGAAAAGTCGGTTCTGTATCCTTCTTTTAAGGTGAATGCAATTGACACGTCCGGAGCCGGCGATTGTTTCAATGGCGCGTTCTCTTATTTCCTGCTTCAAGGTTTATCTATGGATGACGTCGTTTTTTATGCCTCTGCCGCTGCCGCGCTCTCGGTAACGAGATTAGGGACGTCAAGCTCATACCCCGATTTAGAGGAAGTCATGACTTTCGCTTCGGAACATCAGATCGAAGAATCGAGACTCCTGTAAGCGGACATACTGATTTTGATCCATGCATGAATAGATACCCCTGCAGCTTGTTGCAGGGGTATTCTGATGCGCCAACTAAGTTTGGAACTGGCCATGAAGTTACTTCTGCATAATCTGAATAAGGTTGCCGCATGTATCGTCGAAGATAGCTATTGTGACTTCGCCCATTTTGGTCGGCTCCATAGTAAACTTCACGCCGTTTTCCACTAATCGTTTATACTCTTGATTAATATCTGCGACGCCAAACATGGTTGCTGGGATGCCATCGGCAAATATCTTCTTTTGATACTCTTTGGCGGCAGGATGGTCATTGGGTTCGAGAAAAAGTTCGGTACCGTCCTGATCGTCGGGAGAAACAAGCGTTATCCACCGAAATTCTCCGGCGGGAACGTCCTCCTTTTTTACAAACCCCAGCTTTTCCGAATAAAACTCCAGTGCCTTGTCTTGATCTTGAACTAATATACTGGTAACAAAGATTTTCATACTGTTTTTTCCTCCTTTGATATTTGCGGCGTTGGTGCTCTGCTAACAATCCGGCTCCAATCAGAAGAACCCATACATTCGTCTGAAGTTTTTACTTCAAATTACTCCCCCCATCCTTTCAGCAAAGCGGCCGAGTCGAGTTGCCAAGAGCATTGAATATAGCGTCTTTGTCTCAATTCATAAATTAAGTATATGCGCTGATGAACGGAAAATCCGTCCCAGCTTCTAAGATTACCTCTGGAGATTTGGCTAAAGTATGGGGTTTGGAAGACGTTCGGATCGGAGATATCATCGGTGAGCAGTCAAGTCTGATCAAGCATTTCGGCTTTGCCGTTCCCCAGACGGAGACACGGATTGAAGCGGCATTAAAGGAAAATTACGATGTGGATGTCCGCTTTACGGAGACGGGAACCATCTGCATGGAGAAACCGGAAGGAACGGGTCAGGCGGTGGAGTTCAAATGGGAGGCGGGTACGGCTGTTTATGAGCCTATTTACAGATTCGAATTGACGGTGCCCGAAGCGATGATGAGCAAAGCGGTATTCAAATTATCCGCCATCCGGGCAGCGGAGCTTGCATTCCTTCACACAGGGCGAAGGTTTTATATGGTTGAACCGGCCGGATTCGTTAGGGTGAATGACGGCGTGCCGACAAGAGCTCGAACAGATTATAATCCGTTACGCTTATTGAGGCCATGTAGCTATCTTGGCTGCAGTGGAGTGTGATGACGGAAAAAAGATTCATAACTACGGTAGCAGGAAACAATTTGGGAAGCTAATATTCATAAACTTACCAGTATTACCGATTATTATAGCATATGAATATCGGAGGTATGCTCGATGAATATTACGTTACCTGCTATGTATAATGTTTCTTTAGTAACACGTTCGCAATAACAAAAAAACAAGACAACGGTCGGTGCTCCTGAGAATGCTTTCGACAAGGCTTTGACTTCCGCCACTGAAAAAGAGACACAAGCCATTTCGGAAAAATACGGCCTTTCGGTTGGGATCGAGAACGTTCCCAAGCATGAAAAAGAGATCGTCAGACGCGGAACAAGCGGAAGTTTGCAGGATGTGGTCATCGCACCTGGTATCTTGCAAAGAATGAAGACGGATATTGCCCTGAGAGAGAAAGTCTATGGGTATATGAACTATTACACCAATGAGGATCGAAGAGCGTTCATGCAAATGGAACAAATGTATGGTGTAAACGTAGTTGGTCGCAGTTTGATTATACATGAAGACGGTACCTACACCATCTGGTCGGCCAGCGTAACCTCTCCATAGGAAGTAGAGAAGGGCAAAAAAATCGAGGCCGAGAAGCAAAAAGAAAAAGCGGAACAAGAACGTAGAACATCTCGGAATGCTCTGGAAGATTCACCTGCGTTTCCACTTCATTTTACAGGCTTATTGCCTGCTCAAACCCTCAGTTCTTTGAATTCTTCATCCATGGGCATCATGTCGACTCGGGATTGGGGACGACAAAATTTGCTATTAAAAATGAATAAGCTGATGTCTACCGTGGATGAAGTGTAAGAACGGGCGATGTACATACATAAGAAAATCCAACTTCCTAGCGTTAAGGAAATTGGATTTTTTCGCAAGTGCTACTTTTCGTGGCTTCAAAAACGGTCTCATGTCCTCTTGTTTGCTCTTGGCCAATAATGACGCGGTACCATTTGAACCATTGTTTGAAAAACCGTCCCCCATTGTTTTTCATTGAGTGTTCCGATAGGCTGTTCATGGTTCATTTTTAGATTCCTTCTCAAATGCTTCATTTGGGGCGGAGTAAAGATCCCTCGTAAAGCCAAATCGATAGGGGCTTGCGGTTCTTTTAGCGCGTATTCGGCAAGCCCTGCAAAAGCAATGCAATCTTTGGACGCTATAACCGCTTCTTTTTTGCGTGTGATCGTCACCATGGCCGAGTCCACCTTGGGAGGAGGGGAGAAATGATCTCGGGAAATGGTTTTCACCAAGCGAATGTCGAACCGCATTCTCCAAACTAAAACATAAGCATTTTTAATGAAGTTTTGCGTGAATCGTCTGGCCGCTCCTTTTTCCATGACGATGACGCCTCTTTGAAAGCTGCTTGAAGGATGGTTCAGAAGCTTCTTCATAATTGGCGTTGTGATGGCGTACGGAATATTGGAGACAACAACAAACTTTTCTTTGGGCAAACGGATTTTCATCATGTCTTGATGAATAATGATTGTATTTGGATGTTGCGCGGTTTTCCGTTTGAGTATGTCGACAAATTTGGCATCGTATTCCACCGCTAATACCTTTCCGGCTCTTTGATTCAACACAGTTGTCAAGGCGCCCTTTCCAGCTCCCAACTCTAAAACGGTATCTTCGATGCTTATATTCGCTCGATCGACAATTTCATGAATCAACTTCTTGTTATGCATCAAATGCTGGCCGGAAAAATTGGGAGGCTCCCCGCGGCTTAACTTTTTCCCGCTGTACTTATGAATTTTTTTGGTCATATTATCTCCGCCTTTCGCAATTAAAAAAATCACAGGCGATCTGCCTGCGATTCAGAGTAAAGGGAAGAAGACCCATCTTTAATTAAGGGGTTTGCCAAGGTAGCCGTCACCTAATAAACCTTCCTTTTGTCTTGCAAAAGAAGGTAAACAATCCATAAAAAAAGAAAGGCAGAACGATCCGCCTTTCTACACATTACATATTTGCTATGCGAACATGAAGATTATTAAAAAAGGACAGACTGATCCCGTTTACTCCGCCTACGCAAGCAGAGCCTTTGAACGTATTCAATTACCGGTTCAAAGTAGGGAAACGCAGTCTCATTGAATGTGTCACTTTTTAATAATCCTCCTTGAATTTTAAAAAATATAACTATCAATATAAATGGTTTTGCGGAAAAAGTCAACGATTCCATCTTCGATTCAGCTTCGGCGTACGAACACAGCATCTGAATGGCGCTAACGAACTTGAGAAACGCTATAGCCGTAAAATCGATGCCATTTCAAATTCAACGAAACTCCAAGACGTTATTAGAGCGAAATACCGCCGCATTACCTACTATTTTGATGAATAACAATTTCTAGTTTCGTAAGAAAATATAGAAGCTCCATTTCCTTCGAATAACGATGCTAGGTTTCGTAAGCTGTATTTGCGGTATCGCTTGTTCCCGCTCGCTACTTCCCAATATTCCAGTTCCGCCAACTTATGCGGCCCGCCGGGCATATTGGTCCGATATTCGCAGGTAATCTGTTAATTACAAGCGTCAAACAGTGATTTTTTGCATTTCAATCGCTCCTTTTTCATTGATATGGCCTTTTGTTACCCATTTTTCCCAATTCTATACTAAAGCGATAGATTTTAAATGATAGATATGATAGAATATGAGCAACAAAGCGAATTCACGATAATGGCAAACCTGTTGAAAGGCAGGGACGCAAAGCTACAGGGCCTTCTCTTATGATAAGATGGCAGCCAGTTACCGAAGGGACAAGCTTTTTTTGTTTTTCTTCCCCAAAATAAAGCTTTACACGATAATGGCAAACCTGTCGAAAGGCAGGGACGCAAAGCTATAGGGCCTTCTTAACTATAAGATGGCAGCCTGGCCGCCGAAGGGAGTTTTATAGAGTGTGCAAGTTCGTACTGTTTCTATCAGCAGTTTTTATTTTTTGTTCCATGTTGCAAGCAATGCCGGTTCACGCCGAAGAAGGAAGCGCCTGGTTGAATAAAGCCAATGTGAAGGATGGAATTGTAAGCGTTGCATATGATGTGAAAACGGGTGTGAAAACCAAACTCCAGATTGCCAAAGGCGAGGAGAAGTACACCTATACTTTGAAGCCCGGCAAGGTAGACGCCTTTCCTCTTCAATCGGGCAACGGCGAGTACACCGTTAGCGTATTGGAGCATGTCAGCGACAATAAATATCGAGTGATGAAGAAGGATACGATCAAGCTTGAACTGGCCGATAACGCGAAAGTATATCTGAATTCCATTCAGAATGTAAGTTGGAAAGAGGCGAATCAAGCCGTTCGCAAGGCGAAGGAGTTAACCGAAGATCTGACCGCGGATACGGATAAAGTGAAGGCGATCTACAATTATATTATCAACCATATTAAATACGATGATAGTTTGGCAGTTTCCGGGGAGTATGTGCCTCAGATCGATCCGATCTTGACGTCGAACAAAGCGATTTGTTACGGATACGCTTCCTTATTTGCCGCAATGTTGAGAAGCGTCGATATTCCGACGCAATTGGTTATGGGCAAGAGCGAGTATGTCGATACGTACCATGCCTGGAACAAAGTGTATTTGGACCATCAATGGGTGACTATCGATACAACGGTGGATGCGGGTTGGAATGGCAGCAGCACCGCTTTCGACATGATCAAAGACGCATCCAAATATACTGCGACGAAACATTATTAAGATAGGCATGGAAGCCTTGAGTGTGCACTCGGGGCTTCTTTTTTACGTTGATTCATTTCTTTTGTGAAATGTACTTATCCAAGAAAAACGAAGGTATGCTTTATCCTTGACGTAATGAAACATAATAGTTATTATAGAGTTTTTAAGTCCGTGTTTGAATCAGAAAATGTCGGATCTTGTGCGGAAACTCAATATAGTTATATGACACTTCTTTTTTTATTCAATTAAAGATAACTAATACCTTTAAAATCTATAATACCGAATCGACGACATATCGCATGAACCATGTTTAGAATTTGTTAAGAGGCGGGGTTTACAATGGGTATGGGTCCATCAATCATGGAGGGAGTTGGTCGTGGAAAGGTTTGGAACAGCCGGACTGACGCTTCAAGGATATTTAAAATAAGATTAGGAGAAATGTTATCAAAATGGGAAAAAAGGCAAGTGTAGTTATCATTGGTTTGTTGCTTATTTTACAAAGTATGTTTGTCGGAGGTGTTGTGCAAGCGGATGAATCGGCAACACCCGAAAGTTTGTTGCTCGTCGAGGCCGGGGAAAATGAAACCGGTACGGTAACGGACGCCGTATACAATCCATCGCCGGAGGAATCGGGCAGCATTTTAACGAAAGTGACCCTTACGGACGAGCAGGGAAATGTTGTTGATACGGTTCTGAATCCGGACAGCCGCTTGGAAATCGGCTCGGCGGTCAACTTATATTACGAATGGGAATTGCCGGATCCACACGGCTACAAAGCGGGAGACAAATTCACGTTCCAATTGCCGCGTCAATTTGAAATTTTCACGGATATCGATGCGCCTCTGACCACGGCCGACGGCGGAACGGTGGGCAACTTTACGGTAGATCGCAGCGGACAGGTAGTGATGACTTTCAACGATTACGTGGAGAATCATTCCCGCGTGAGCGGTACGTTGCAAATCCGCACGGAATTCACCAAAGAGGTTGTCAATGGCAATACGGAAGTTACCATCGTATTCCCGGTGAAGGGCGGGGAGCAAACCGTTACGGTGCAAATCAAGCCCGAGTCCGGAACCGCGTTGGAGAAACGCGGCGATTTGGTCGAGAGCGGCGACATTCAGTGGACGATTGATATCAATAAACAATTAGAAGCGATCAAACATGCGGTTGTGACGGACCCGACACCGGATGGATTGGAATTGATCGCGGATTCCATTAAAGTGTACCGCCTTCAAGTGAACGGCGACGGTTCGACGGCGACGGGAGCCGAGCTCGATCCGCAAGCGTATGCGATCGAAATCGATTCTTCGGGCGCGGGTTTCAAGCTTTCTTTCCGCGACGAAACGATTAATAAAGCTTATCGTGTGCAATATGCGACGCGCGTTGTGGGAGAAGAGACCAAGTTTGCCAACACGGCTACGCTGTCGGGAGAGGACTTGAAAGACGTCTCCGCGACAGCTACCGTTACCGTGAAACGCGGAGAATTATTGGCCAAGAAAGCGGCGAAATACGATCCTGCGACACAAACGATTGCCTGGGAAATAAGATACAACTTCGGCAACAAAAAAATTGATAAAGAAGACGCGTGGTTGCAAGACCGGTTCGACGGCAGGCTGCAATGGATCGACGGTTCGTTCAAGATCTATAAGGGACAAACGAAAGAAGAACTGGACAATGATGCGTACGAATTGAATGTATTGGGAAAACCGGATCAAGATGGGAAGTTGGGTTTCGATCTGCAGTTCAACTCCGACATCGATTCGGCGTACACCATCGTGTATGAAACCAAAGTTACGGATCGGGTAGACGAGAATAAGACAGTCAAGAATCTGGTAACGACGGAAGGCGGCAGCAAGGAGGCCGGCCAACCTCTTGAGCGCGTCATTCTGAACAAATTCAATACGAATGAAAAATACGAACACAAAACCGATTATAACGCAAAAACGACAACATGGACGATTCGGGTCAATTTGGACAAATACCCGATGGACAATGTCGTCGTGAAGGACGTATTTCCGAACGGCGGGCTCGAATTTTTGCCGGAGACGTTGAGAATTGTAACGGCTGACGGGAAAGACGTTTCCGACAATGATTACACGGTTGTCTCCGAGGATCCGCGCGCAGGTTTCGAAGTTCATTTTAACGGGATCATCACGGATACTTATCTGATCGTGTATGAAACCAAGTTTAATAACGAATGGAAACCGGACAAAACGAAGGCTCCATTTTTGAACAGAGCGATTCTTACTTGGACGGAAAACGGCGAATCCAAAGGGCCGATCGAGAGCGACGCCGAATTTTGGCCTGACACTCTGACGCAACATAACGGCGCCAAAGACGGATCTTACGATGCCGTCGAGAAGAAGATTACATGGAACATCAAGGTCAACTACAACAAAAATACAATCAACCCGGCCAAAGTTATTGACCGGTTGGCCAAAGGGCAAACCTACGTTGAGGGATCCCTCAAAGTGCATGAAATGACTTTGCTGGGCTGGTGGAACGGCGTACAAAAAGGAAAAGAGGTTCCCGCCGACCGCTATACCGCAACGTTGCCCGACAGTCGGAACGATAATACGTTGAGCGTAGAGTTTAAGGATGGCATCGATTCTCCGTATTGGATCACGTTTGAAACATCGCTTCAGGGAGAATTGGTTCCGGCTGCAGTAAACAATAAGGCTGTCCTTCAGAGCGGAAACGAAACGGCCGCCGAGTGGGACGCGAAAGTGCGGATTCCCCACGGCGGCGAATATGTGACCAAGAACGGTAAGCAGAACGGAAACAAAATCGATTGGACCATTCGCATCAACGAAGGGCAATCGCATGTTTCCAATGCCAAAATCGTCGATAAGCCGAGCGATAACCAAATTTTAATCGAGGATTCCTTCCGTTTGTACGCCACAACGGTAAACGAGAAGGGCGACATCGCCAAGGCCGAAGAGTTAATCCGAGACACGGATTATACGCTGAAGATTACAAGAGAGGATAACGACGAAGAAAGATTTGAGTTGGCCTTCTTGAAGGATATCGATTCGGCTTACATTTTGGAGTACCAGTCCTTTATTAACGCTCCGGACAAATCCAAGGTCAGCAATACGGTTTCCTTCGAAGGGGAACAAATCACGACCGAAACAAGAGAAACGACGGAGGAAATTATCGTCCGCACATCTTCCGGCTCGGGTTCAGGCGGCGGCGTTACGGGAAGCTTGGAAGTAACGAAGACGGATAAAGCGGATTCGTCCAAAACGTTGGCGGGAGCCAAATTCGCTTTATATGATGCAAAAGGCGAACGGACGCCTATCGTTCGAACGACGAATGAAGAAGGAAAGATCCTGTTCTCCAAGTTGTTGTACGGCGAGTATATTTTGGAGGAGTTGGCCGCTCCGGACGGTTACGTCATCGACGATGCCAAGATCAACATCACCATTGATTCGAGCATTGCGCAAGACGCATTCGTCAAGAAAATTACGGTAACGAACAGCAAAAAGAGAACGCCGGTCGATCCTGGCAATCCTTCGAATCCGGGAAATCCAGGCAACCCGCAAGAACCTGGCGGATCTACAACGCCGCCGGGAACGAGCACGCCGGCCGATCCGGATCCGGTGAATCCTCCGGCAGAGACGGAAGAGATTGACGACGAAGAAACGCCGCTCGGAGGAGTAGACCCGGAAGAGCCGCCGGCAGATCGGCCGGAAGACCCGTTGGTCGAAGTAGACGATGAGAACATACCGCGCGGCGGTGTCGACGAAACTCCCAAGGGCGACAAGCCAGGGCCTCTGCTCCCGAAAACGGGAGAGGACAGTCATTGGCCTTTCTATGCGACAGGTCTGGCATTGATCGTTCTGGGCGGTTTCATGGGACGAAAACGTACGAAACAGCAATAAAGGTTGAATTTCCCCTTTCCCGGCGGAAGCCGGGGGAGGGGGTTTTTTTTATGATCTCTCCCCTGTGGCCAATGATTTGAGAAACCCGAGCGCGGCTTGTTCTATGATTGGGAACGAAAGTGCCTCTGCCCCGTAAAACCGCACCAATCGCAGACAATAAGGAATTTTCGCTCCCTTATAAGGCACTTTGATAGTCGATCCGCATCACAACGATTTTCGCAGACACGCCATTTTCAACCACCTGCGAAAAGACATCTTTTTCTCGCTTCGGTGGGGGGACGGCACGAAAATTTCCGGATGATCGCGGGCTTTTTTTCCTAACCGTTCGCGATGACGGACACAGGATCCCTTATTTTTGCCCAAATACCCCTTTTTCGGCATGTTGCGGACACAGGATCTGTTATCTGTGACAAAACGCCCGATTTGGACCCGTTTCGGGGCAATTAGCGGAAGGTGTGTCCGTCAATCACCGCAATAACGCTCATTTAGCCAATATAAGGGAACTAGGGTCCGCCGGAAGTGCAAGACGACGCAGCTTTTTCGCAGAAACCATTCGCGATACGAACAGAGAATAATCAGCTCAATTCAGTAAGATCGCACATAAACTCGTTAGACCTGGACATTCGTGTAATGCTTTCTTTTGGCTAATCTGAATGGGTAGACATAACGGCGTTTTGCTTTGATTGGAACAGAACACCAATACAAGAGGGAGAGATCGGATATGCCGAAGATTGCGGACAAATATTTAGCAGTTGATCCATGGAAGATTATAGAGGAGGGATTCGATCCGGAACGAAACCGGGTGTCGGAATCTATTTTCTCGTTAGGCAATGAATATATGGGGGTTCGCGGCTATGTCGAGGAAGGCTATAGCGGGGATACATTATTAGGAAGCTATTTCAACGGGTTATTCGAGGAGAGCGAAGTTGGAGCGCATTATAAGGGGATCATCCGGTCGCTGCGTTTCATGGTTAACGGAGTAGACTGGCTGTATACGCGCATTACAATCGACGATGAAACCTTTGATATGGGAACCGCCGCGTTCTCCGATTTCCGCAGGGAGCTGGATTTCAAGCGGGGAATCTATTCGCGGCAACTCGTCTGGCATCTGCGGAACGGGAAGAGCGTACAGCTTACATTCGAACGGCTGATCAGTATGCGAGTATCGAATTTGGGCTGCCAACGGATCGTGCTGAAGCCGTTGAACTTCTCCGGTGCGGCTCGCATTATCGCCGGATTGGATTTCTCGACCATCCATGAGGATCGGAATTTCAGGTACTGGGAGAGCGTGAAGCAAGGCAGTAAGCAGGGAATTTCCGCCATGCTCGGACAAACGGCCAACACCCGCAACCGCCTGTTCTCAAGCTATAGGCTGGATTTGCCGAAGACAGCCGAGAGCGTGCCGGTAAGCGAATATAATTTCACGGGCCATGATATTTTGTTGGAGCTAAAGAAAGGCGAACCGGCTGTTCTCGATAAGCTGGTGATCAATGTTGCGAATAAAGAGCCGGAGCGGAGCCACGAGGACGTCTGGGACGAAGGGATGAAGCTGGCCGAGCGGTATGCCGGGGTGAATTACGAGTCTGCGGCAGAGGAGCAGGAGCGGTATTGGGCGCAAGTGTGGGAGCATTCCGACATCGTCATCGACGGGGATCCGGACAATCAGCAAGGGATTCGCTTTTGTATCTTCCAATTGTATCAAACCTATCATGGCGATAATCCGGGCTTCAACATCGGAGCGAAGGGGCTGACCGGGGAAGCCTACCGCGGTCTGGCCTTCTGGGATACGGAATCGTATTGCCTGCCTTTCTATATTTTCAACAATCCGAAGGCGGCGCGCAGCTTGCTGGAATTCCGCTACAAGACGCTGCCGCATGCGTTGGAACGGGCGAAGGAGCTTGACTGCGAGGGGGCGTTCTATCCGATCGCGACGATCGACGGAACGGAGAGCTGCGATCTGTGGCAGCATTCCAATTTGCAGCTTCATGTAGGTACGGCAGTGGCATACGGGCTCCGCCATTATGTGAATATGACGGGTGACAAGGCGTTTCTATATGAGAAGGGGCTGGAAATGCTCATTCAGATTAGCCGTTTCTATGCGTCCCGGGGACAGTGGGGCCAGAAGAGCGGGAAGTATGGCTATTTCGGAGTCATGGGGCCGGATGAGTTCCAGCTCATGGTGAACAACAATTGCTACATCAATCTGATGGCGAAGAAGATGTTCGAGTTTACGCTTCAGACCATTGCCGAGATGGAGGAAGCGGATCGGCCCGCCTTTGCCGGTCTGTCGGACCGTCTCGGATTGACGGTACAGGAACGGCTGGATTGGAAGAACAAGGCCGACAACATGAAGATTCCGTATGATGAGGAGACGGGAATTTATGAGGAGCATGACGGGTTTTTCGATATGCCGCATCTCGACATTCATTCGATTCCGGTTACGGAATTTCCGCTCTATTCGCATTGGTCGTATGATCGGCTCTATCGCTATGACATGATCAAGCAGCCGGACGTGCTAATGTTTATGTTCCTGTACAGCGGGGAGTTCTCTCTTGAAGCCAAGCGGGCCAATTACGATTATTACGAGGCGAGGTGTATCCACGAATCGTCCTTATCGCCGTCGATTCACTCTATTCTGGCCGCAGAGATCGGCAGGCAGGAGGAGGCCTACAAGTTCTTCGAGTTTGCGACAAGGCTTGATCTGGACAATTACAACCGCAATACGAGAGAGGGGCTGCATACGACTTCGATTGCGGCTGCCTGGATGAATATCGTGTACGGATTCGGCGGTATGCGCTCCGACGGGGATAAGCTGCTCTTCAACCCGAGCATTCCGGAGCGGTGGAATCAATATTCCTTCCCGATCACGTACGGGGGCACGCAACTTGCGGTTGAAGTGGACCGGCAGCAGGTGAAAATTAGCGTGCGCAGCGGCGATCCCGTCGAGATCAACGTTTATGGCCAGGATTATATTGTGGGTCCGGCAGGCATCGAGCTGAGTCTGGAGAAGGTGGGGTAAGCGATGAACTGGATTATTCGGGAGAACGGCTTCGATAAGGAACGGATAGCGGCGAACGGCAATAAATTTATGATCGGCAACGGTTATATGGGGTACCGCGGGACGCTGGATGAGTTCGCTCGCTCGGAGTTGACGGCAACGATTCCGGCCGGTCTATATGACAAAGTAGGCGATCAATGGCGCGAGCCGATCAATGCTCCTAACGGGCTGTCGACCAGAATCGTATGCGACGGCAAGCCGCTAAGCGTACTTGAGCTTGAGCCGCTTGCGCATGAGCAGGAGCTGGATATACGCCATGGCGTACATCGCCGCAAGACGGTCTATCCGGCAGCGGACGGCCGGACCGTTACGGTCGAATCCGAACGCTTCTGCAGCATGGAACGCCTTCACCTGCTCGCAAACCGCGTGTCGGTCACTTGCAGCAAGCCGAGCGAGCTCATCATCACAACCGGAATTGACGGTCAGGTATGGGATATTAACGGCCCTCATTTGGAGCGGATGGAAAGTGCGGAGCAAGAAGATACGCTGACTTTGACCGGATGGACGCATGAGCTGAACATGCCGGTGTCGGTTGGCCATACGCTTGCCTGTTTGTTCGGGGAGCGTCGCAGCCTCGCCCTCGATCATTTTCTTGGCAGGGAGATTCGTCTGGCGGCACAAGCCGGAGAGACTTATACTTTCGTTACCTATGTTTCCGTATTTACCGGGTTGGATGGGGAAGCGGATTGCGCCGCCGCAGCGGCAGAGGCCAGCCGGGAGGCCGCTGCGGCAGGGTACGAAAGTCTGCTTGCAGAGCATGCAGCCCGGTGGGAGCGGAAATGGAAGCTCTCCGATGTGCGAATCGAAGGGGACGACGAAGCGCAGCTCGCTTTGCGTTATAGCCTCTATCAGTTGCATATTATCGCTCCCGGCCATTCGGAGAAGCTGTCTATTCCGGCGCGGGGCTTATCGGGTCAAGTATATAAAGGGGCTGTTTTCTGGGATACCGAAATGTTCATGCTGCCTTTCTTCTTGTACACCCAGCCGAGCATCGCCCGCAATCTGATGATGTACCGCGTCCATACGCTGGATGGAGCGCGCAGGAAGGCGGCGGAATACGGCTATGCCGGAGCTTTCTATGCTTGGGAGAGCCAGGAGACCGGCGATGATGCCTGTACGTTGTTCAATGTGAACGATGTATTCACCGGACGTCCGATGCGTACCTATTTCCGCGATAAACAGGTGCATATTAGCGCGGATGTAGCTTATGGCATATGGCAGTATTTCATCTTTACCGGAGATGACAGCATCCTGCTGGACGGAGGGGCGGAAGCGGTTCTGGAGTGCGCCCGCTTCTTCTATTCATACGCTTACTATAACCCTTATCGATCGCGATACGAAATTTTGGATGTTACCGGGCCGGACGAATATCACGAGCGGGTCAACAATAACGCGTTTACGAATGCGATGGCGAAACGCTGCCTGAATATCGCGCTGGAGGTCCTGGCTTATCTGCAGGACAAATATCCGGGCCTTGCCAAGTCTCTTACGGCAGGCGGCAGGATCGCGACGGAGCAGCTTCGCGACATGCATGATCGTTTATATATTCCGCAGCCTGCGGAAGGGAGCGGAGTGATCGAGCAGTTCGACCGGTATTTTGCCTTGGAGGACGTTACGCTTGCGCAATTGAAGTCCAGAATATTGAACCGGCACGAGTATCTGGGCGGGGGGAACGGACTGGCTACGACGACGCAAATTTTGAAGCAGGCGGACGTTGTCCTCATGCTGCATCTGTTCAAGGATGAGTATAGCAGGGGGATGAAACGGAGCAACTGGGAGTATTACGAACCCCGTACCGAACACGGCTCAAGCCTTAGCTATTGCATTTACGCCCTTGTCGCTGCGGATATCGGCTTATCGGACTGGGCCTACCCTTACTTCAAACGCACGGCAACGATCGATTTGACCGGCGATTCCAAACAGTACGTCGGCGATTTGTATATCGGAGGAACGCATCCTGCGGCGAACGGAGGCGCATGGATGGCTGCCGTGCTAGGTTTCGCCGGTTTGCGCTTCGACGGGCAGGCCGTTACGATTGCACCGTCATTGCCGGCGGCGTGGAGGGCGGTAAGCTTCCCGCTTCAGCTTAGGGGAGCCGGTTTCATCGTTACGATCGAAACGGGTCAAGTGAGGGTGGAAGCTTCGGAAGATAACCAGGCGGCGATGGAATTCCGCATTGAACGCCGGAACGATGCGGGGGATAGGGAGAGCGCCATGGTGGCACCCGGGCAGCATATGTCTTTTTCCTACAAATGATGCGTTAACAAGTGGACGCAAAGGACCGTAGTCATTGATGATTTCTTGATAGAGGAGAGAACGGCATGTTGGAAACGATGAAAGGCGCTATCTTTGATTTGGACGGAGTGATCGTGGATACGGCGAAATACCATTATCTGGCCTGGCGCTCGCTGGCTAACCGGCTTGGCTTTGAATTTACCGAAAGGGACAACGAGCGGCTCAAAGGGGTTAGCCGGATGGAGTCGCTGCAAATTTTGCTTGAGGTGGGCGGCGTGGAAGCGGATGAGGCCGAGCGTCAGCAAATGGCCGATATGAAGAATAAGGAATATGTCGGGTATATTTCCCGGTTGGAGCCTTCGGAAATATTGCCGGGCGCGAAGGAGTATTTGCAGCAGCTGCGCAGGCAGGGCGTGAAGATTGCGCTCGGCTCCGCCAGCAAGAATGCGGCTTTCATTCTTGAGCGGCTGGGCATCGCGACGTTGTTCGACGCGGTGATAGACGGCACGAAGGTGTCCAAGGCGAAGCCGGACCCGGAGGTGTTCCTGGCGGCCAGCGCGGCGCTTGGACTGGCTCCGGCCGACTGCGTCGTGTTCGAGGACGCGGCGGCGGGAGTTGAAGCCGGTAAAGCGGCAGGCTGCGGCGCGATCGGCATCGGCAGCCCCGATATTTTATCGGCGGCGGATTGGGTGATCGGCGGCCTCGATGAGTTGGTCCGTGAATAGCAGGTATAGGCACAGAGCGGATTGATAAGATTGAGAAATATGTCAAATTCATATGAGTGATTAAAGATAAGCAGCTTCGGACATAAATGCCGGAGCTGCTTTTGACCGATACTTTCGGATTACGTTATTTATAGGCAAAAAGAATCATTTTTCCGGGAAATGCTTGTACGCCGTGTGTTGTTATAATACGATCAGACCAAGTCGATTGTTCGTTAAAACGAACGAAAAGATCTAAAAAACGAACAAGATCAAATCACAACGATAACGGAGGGAAGTGCAATGAAATTATCGAAGGCGATGATGGTATCGGTTCTGTTGGGGAGCGTCTGCTTGCTGGGCATCGGCTGTACGGATCAGAAACAGGGCGCGGCCGGAACGTTGGGACAAGCCGAAAAGACCGGTGGCGAAATCCGCATTCCACACAATGAGCATTTGCATCTGTCCACCGACAAAAAGTGGATCAACCGGGAGGGGCATCAATCCGACCTGATCAGGCTGCAATGGACGGCGGATCGAGCCAAGCCGGCGATCGTCTGGGCCGACGAGAACGACCATGATAAAACGGCGATTATTTCCCATGACAAGGCCAACAATCCGGAGCAGCACGACCATAAACATCTCTCGTTCGAGACGACAATGTCGCCAAACGGACAATATGCGAACCAGCTCTTCACCCGGTTTGAAATTCCCTATGACACCGACGTGAGCGAGATCCGCACCCATTCGTCAAACTTCAATGTGATGAGCGGCATTTTGCGGGTAGCGGGGGAAACAGGGACGAACCGTGACCTTCAGTTCAGCGTAGCCGGCAAGGATAATGAGACGAAGCCGAGATGGGCCGTCCGGGCGAACAGCTCGAAGGAAGCGGGGAGCAATACGGGGGCCGACCTGCAGTTCGTCCGTTACGGCGATGACGGCAACCCGGTCGAGTCCGTGATCACCCTGCAGCGTGGCGAGGGCAATGTCGGGATAGGTGTGAATGACCCTGACACCAAGCTTGACGTAAACGGAGACAAGCTGCGCATCCGCGACAAACATACGCCCGCTTCGTCGACCGAACCCTGCAGTCAGGGGCAGATGGCTTGGGACGACCAATATGTATATGTTTGCGTTGCGCAAAACAGTTGGAAAAGGACGGCTCTATCGACCTGGTAGCATTAGCTCATAAAAAGAAAAAAATAAGTCATCCGTCGTGCGTCCCACTATGTGGGGCTTTTTGTCGTTTTTAAAGGCATACTTATCGGGAGAATGATTCACCTCGAAGATCGTCTGCTCTAGTGCAGATGATCTTCTTGCTTCTTCAAAGGTCGATGCATGTTGAAACGAAAACAAACTTTTTAGATGCCTCGCACGTCTTGCAGAATGTAAGGCTAGCAAGCAAGGAGGAATTTAGAATGGATGCCAAGTTAGAGAGATTACTCATTCGTTTTATTATGCAAAACAAGGAGAATGTGTATCGATTAGCTTTCAGTTATGTAAAAAATGAAAAAAATGCATTGAATATTGTTCAAGAGTCTATCCATAAGGCTTTGGCATCGTTAATCACCTTAAACCCGGAAGGTTCGATGAAAGGGTGGTTTTACAGGATCGTGGTCAATACATCCCTCGATTTCCTGAGAAAACAAAACCCGCCGTTCGCACAACAAACGCTGGATGATATAGATGAGGAGGGCGGAAGGTATGCCTAAACCGTTGAACGGCAATGGCCGCTATATGCCCGGACTCGACGGATTGAGGGCGCTCGCCGTGTTTGCCGTGATCGCCTATCACCTCAATGTCGGCTGGGCACCCGGGGGATTGCTAGGTGTCGGCGTGTTTTTCGTTTTGTCCGGGTATCTTATCACGGATATCCTCGTTAATCAATGGAAAACAAACGGGCAGATTGATTGGAAAGACTTCTGGATAAGAAGGATACGGCGGCTAATGCCGGCGCTGCTCGTCATGATGGCGGCCGTCATGATATGGATCGCGTTATTTGATCGTTCTCAACTTTTGGTTTTGCGCGGGGAGGTGTTGTCGGCGCTGCTGTACGTCAACAACTGGTGGCGCATCTACCACGAGGTTTCGTATTTTTCGAGCTTCGGTCCGCCTTCCCCGTTCGGCCATTTATGGTCGCTCGCGGTGGAAGAGCAGTTCTACCTGCTCTGGCCGCTGTTTCTGGTTATCGGATTTCGCCTCGCGCCGAGGCGATGGCAGCTTCTCGGGCTGACTCTCGCACTTGCGCTTGTTTCGGCGCTAGCGATGGCGCTGATGTACGAGCCGGGTACGGATCCGAGTCGGGTATACTACGGTACGGACACGAGAGCGTTCGCTCTGCTGATCGGCGCCGCGCTCGCCATGGTTTGGCCGAGCCGCAAGCTTTCCGTTAAGGCTGGGCCCCAAGCGCGCCTAGTCCTGGATTGCATTGGGGGGGCCGCTCTGGCGGCGATTGTGATCATGATCGGGCTGACCGATCAGTACGACAGCTTTCTTTACCGAGGCGGATTTGTGTTGCTGGCTGTCGCCACAGCCTTGACGGTGGCGGTGCTCGCCCATCCGGTCAGCCGGCTGGGCAAAGCATTGGGCTGTAAACCGCTGCGGTGGCTTGGCGTTCGTTCTTACGGCATCTATCTGTGGCATTACCCGGTTATCGTCCTGACATCTCCCGTCAATCCGAACGAACAACCCGGTCTTGTTCTTCCATTCGTCCAACTGGCGGCAAGTATCGTACTGGCGGCATTGTCCTACAAATTCGTGGAAGAGCCTATTCGAAGCGGAAAGTGGAAACTAAGGAAAAGGCAGTTTCGGCATGGTGTGAAATCTCAATTTTTCCTTTACAAAAGATTTTCTGTGTTACTTTCGGTCGGTTGGATCTTTTTCATTTGCATATCATGTGTGCAAGGAGCTAACGATCATCCAGAGGTTGTTACCGAAACGAATGCCTCGATCAAACCGGAAGCATCAGACAAAACCACCGAACCAATCCCGGAGTCGTCGTCTGTCGATAACAATTTGGCGGCGGATTCATACGAAGGGATTACGGCTATAGGCGATTCGGTTATACTCGGTGTGAAGCCCCAACTGAAAGAGTTTCTACCCGGCATCGTTATTGACGGTAAAGTGGGTCGGCAAATGTCCGATGCGCTTGAAGATACAAAGCAACTCGAATCGGATCGGAAATTGGGAAAGGTGGTTATCATTGAACTTGGAACGAATGGACCGTTCTCGTCCAAAACATTGAACGCTCTTCTGGACAGCCTGGGGGACGAAAGACAGATCATGCTGGTCAACACTCGTGTGCCGCGAAAGTGGCAAGATACTGTGAACGAAATGCTGGCACAAGCGGCCGAAGAGCGTGCCAACGTCACGCTGATTGACTGGTATTCCTACAGTGCGGATAAAGCGGATTGGTTTGCCAGGGACGGTGTCCATCTGAAAACGGAGGGAGCCGAGGCCTACGTTTCGCTGATTGCTGACTCAATCGAGAGCATCTCAATGAATACATCCGAACAAAGACCGGAAAACAAACTTTTTAGTTGTCTCGCACGTCTTGCATAATGTAAGGCTAGCAAAATAGGAGATGGAGGATTAGAAAATGAAAAATCAACACGTAAAGAAAGTTTCTGTTTTGGCATTGGCAGGTTTCATCTGTGCGGCAGGAGTCGTAATGCCTCAAGTTAGTTTAGCGAAACAGACAACTTCATCTACAAAAGTGGTAACGAAACAAACTCCAAAAACATTGCCGGAAGTGAAAATTGGTCAGAAATTGATCGTACCCGAGCTTGAATTGAAGGAAAATACGTATGTGCTTGATTACAAAAAATCCGATGTTAACGGCGATTCAGTGAAAGACAACGTAATATTGGCAGGCACGAAAGAAATGATTGATGGAAAACTGGATGCGTATGCCAGCGATTTGTCCATCATCGTGCAGGATGGGAAAACCCGGAAGTACGTACAATATGATTGGAAGACCAAAGGGATAGATGGAACATGGAATGGAGCATTCGGGAGAGAGCCCAATTTGATTATTGGCGACTATACGGGTAACAAGGTGGACGATATGATTGTAACAGCCCCTCAAGGAGGAAACGGCGGATACGTGAATCATCTTGTCGTGGCTTGGGAAGAGAATAAACTCAAAGCTGTTTTTGACGATCATCAGGAATTCAGCGCCAATCCTGGGGCAAACTTCAGCTTTACGCCGCCCGCGTCCTGGAGCGGACATTATAAGATGAAGCAATTTGGAGGCGCGGATGCGGATAAAATGATGCCGTCGGCCAAGCATGTCGTGCAATTCGATTATATGACAAAGGGCGGTAAAGATACTGAAACGCTGCTGATGATCTCCGTTTTTGCCAAAAACGATTGGACTCGTCTTTCCAGTGAAGAAGGGACGCCTGCGGGGAGCGTCATTGCGGAAGCGAACGGCTTGGTATATGTATATACAACGCCGCAGTCCAATCCGTTTGATCCCCAGTCGGAAGACGGTAAATGGTTTGATCAACTATATAGCGATTTGGACATGAAAAAGTCTTTCGCACTGCTAAAATAAAGTAAGTTTTTTTCGGTTAACCGACAAAATTTGATACGCGTATTAAAGGGAGTTTTTTAAATGGATTCCACGTTAGAGAAATTACTCGTTTGTTTTATAACGGAAAACAAGGAGAATGTGTATCGATTGGCCTTCAGTTATGTGAAAAATGCGGAAAATGCTTTGGATATTGTTCAGGAATCTATCCATAAGGCTCTGGCATCGTCAACAACCTTAAAATCGGAAGGTTCGATGAAAAGCTGGTTTTACAAGATCGTGGTGAATACATCGCTCGATTTCCTAAGAAAACAGAAGAGGGTTCAGCTTGTAGACGATAAGACATTGGAATTGCATAGTCCGGCAAGGGAAGATGCCTACCCGGACATTGATCTCGAGAAGGCTATGGATGAATTGCCCCATCCTTATCGGACTGTGATTGTTCTTCGATATTTTGAAGATTTAAAAATTGAAGAAATTGCGGAAGTGATGAATGAAAACGTCAGTACTGTAAAAACGCGATTGTATCAAGCGCTTCGCAAACTTCGCATTCAAATGAACAGCGAAATGTTGGAGGAGGTAAAGTAAGATGAGCGAACAACTGGAACAATTGAAAAGAAAATACAAGAATACGCCTATTCCCGATGAATTGGATTTCGTCGTGAAGAAAGCCCTGCAGCAAAGAAAGAAAAGACGTGTGAGCATGATGAAACCTCTTGTTGGGGTCGGAGCGGCGGCTGTGATCTTGATAGCAGGAATTAATGCCAGTCCCGCTCTTGCAAATGCCTTATCGGAAGTGCCGTTGGTCGGCTCGCTTGTTAAGGTGCTCACTTTTACAGAATTTCAAGTAGATGAGGAGACCGCCAAAGCCGATATTAAAGTGCCTGCCGTTACGAACATGGAAAATAAAACGTTAGAAGCCGCCTTAAACAACAAATATCTGGAAGAAAGCAAAAAACTGTATAACGATTTCACGGCTGAGATGGAGGAGTTAAAGAATAACGGCGGAGGTCATGTAGGTGTAGAAAGCGATTATGTAATCAAAACCGACAATGATCAGATCCTCGTCGTAGGAAGATATGTCGTCAATACGGTTGGTTCATCCTCGACAATATTTTCATACGACACGGTAGACAAGAAAAATCAACTTTTGATCACCTTGCCGAGTTTATTTAAAGACGATAGCTATATCAGCTTAATTACCGAAAATATTAAGGAACAGATGAGAGAGCAGATGAAGGCGGACCCCGAAAAGGTTTATTGGGTAGAAGGTCCAATGAGTTTTGAAACCATTGCAAAAGATCAAAGTTTTTACATTAACGATCAAGGCAAACTGGTCATCTCCTTTGATAAATACGAAGTCGCCCCAGGGTATATGGGCGTGTTGGAATTTGTCATACCGACCGATGCGATTGCCGATGCATTAGTAAGCAATGAGTATATCAAATAAAAAATATCGATATTGTATAGCGAACGACCGTTCCTTTTCTTGGGGACGGTCGTTTTGCGGCGGCTTTGCCGCATTTGTAATGCTCCGTTCATCGTCCGTTCATATTCCTGTCCTACAATCATGGCAGACTCAGAACAGGAGGTTATAAGTCGGAATGGATCGTTTTTTTCACCGTTGGGCCCGGATGGTCAGCAGCCCAAGAGGCGCCAAAATCGTTATCGCTTGTTGGCTGATCGTTATTCTCGCTCTAAGCGCTCTCGCTCCGGGGTCAAAGCCTTATGCGGTCAGCAGCGGGGAAGGAAGCGTGCGCGACAATACCCCATCAGCCGCTGCGCAAGCGATTATGGACGAGTATTTTCCGTCCAATGACGGATTGGTGGCTCTGCTCGTATTTCATAGTCAAGAGAAGATGCCGACCGAAGATCGTGACAAGATCAAGCAGATTAGCGAGTGGCTGGCTTCGGAAGACAAGCCGCGGCATGTCGCGAGCGCCCTGCCGTTTCACCGGTTTCCCGAAGCCGTTCAAGACAAGATGTTCTCGGAAGACCAGTCAACTCTGCTGCTGAATGTGGCTTTGGAAAAAGATCTGGAATCCAGTCAAATCTACGATACTTTGAAGGAAATCAGAAGCCACGTTGAGCAAATTAAGGGGACAGGTCTGCAATTTGAAATTACAGGCCCGGCCGGAATTGCGTCCGATACGATTACCCTCTTTAAAAATGCGGATTTCGTATTGATGCTGGCCACGATCGGGCTGATTCTCGTTATCCTGATCTTGATTTACCGTTCCCCGCTTCTTGCGTTGCTCCCGTTACTCATTGCGGTCATGGTCTATCAGGTCGTGGATCGTGTGTTGGGAATCGCAGCCATGAACGGATGGTTTGTCATTGACAAACAAGCATTGTCCATCATGATGATTCTGCTCTTCGCCGTCTTGACCGATTATTGCTTATTCGTGATTTCCCGATACCGGGAGGAACTCAAGAAAATCGGTTCCAAGTATGATGCCATGAAGGTCGCTATGGCTCAGGTGGCGGAGCCGATTCTGTTCAGCGGAGCTACGGTTTTTATAGCCATGCTCACATTGTTTACTGCGGTCTTCAAGCCTTATCATCATTTTGCCCCGGTTTTTTCGGTCGCGGTGTTCGTCATGCTGATTGGAGGTTTAACGCTGATCCCCGCCTTATTTGCTCTGATCGGGAGAAAAGTGTTCTGGCCTTTCGTTCCCAAACTGCAGGATGAGGCGGTCAAGCCGAAAGGCTTCTGGACCGGCATGGGTGCATTTGTCACTAAAAAACCGGCGGCGACAGCAATCGTATTGCTGCTGCTGCTCGGCGCATCTTCCTTCAACATCGGCAATATGAGCTATTCGTTTAATTTGATGAAATCCTTCCCCGAAGATATTTCTTCACGGCAAGGCTTTGAAATATTGGAGGACCGTTTTCCTCCGGGGAAACTCGCACCGATTTCCGTCGTGCTGCATTCGGACAAGGAGATAGAACTGACGGAGTCCTTTGTCAACAAACTGGCGGCTCTCACAGAATCGCTTCAAAGCGAGGATGGTATTTATGAGATCAAACCGGAGATAACATCTGATTTGGCCAAACCGGATGCGTCTCTGCCCAGAAACTTTATGGCGGAATCCCGAACGGCCGTCAAACTGCAAGTAACCTTGAAGGATAATCCTTACGACCCGGCCGCTTTGGATTTGATAGAAGGGCTTAGGGGGAAGAGCGCCGCATTATTGAAAGACAGCGGACTGGACCCGTCTCGTTATTCCCTGTACTATGCGGGGCAGACTGCGGAGCAAGCGGACGTACGCACGATGAATCAGCGCGATATTCTGGTCGCCTTCTCGCTGATTACCCTGTTTATTGCGATCATGCTCGCCTTGCAGACGAGATCGATTTTACTGGCAGTTTATATGATGGCAACCATCCTGTTATCCTATACGGCGACGATGGGGCTGGGCTGGATAATCTTTCACAACGTTCTCGGGTACGAGGCGGTCAGCTACCGTCTGCCGGTCTATACTTTTGTGTTCCTTATTGCTTTAGGCGTTGACTACAACATTATGCTCGTGTCCCGGATCAAGGAGGAAGCGAGAAAATACGAATGGAGAGAGGCCGTCCGCAGGGGAGTCTCGAGAACCGGAAGCGTCATTTCTTCGGCGGGGATTATTCTGGCTGCCACCTTCTGCGTTCTGATTACACAGCCGCTTCAGGAGCTGTTCTTGTTCGGAATGACCATGACGCTGGGGATTTTGACGGATACGTTTCTCGTTCGCGGGATGCTGCTTCCTTCCATACTAAGCCTGTCTGGCGGTAAAGGGAAAAATGTTCAGGAAACCAAAGTAAATACAACTATTGGAGAGTAATTTCACAGGAGTAAAGGAAGGAGGTAACAAAATGTTCGGATTTTGGTTGTTTCTGCATCTGGCCGGTTTGTTCCTGTGGCTAGGTGCGCTCTTGGCGAAAACGGTCGTGCTCGGCATGTTGCAAAAGCAGTTAGGCTCGGAGACGGGCAACACGTTGGCCCAAAGGGTTATCCGCACCTTCAGTCTGTTCGCTCATCCAGGCGCCGTTCTGGTTCTAATCAGCGGAGTATTCCTTATTATACAGATGGGCTTGGGAAAGGGTAAGCCTGTTTGGCTGGAAGTCATGGAAAAGGGCGGGGGGATGATCATCATTCTCGCTCTGATCATTACCGGAATATGGGGAAGCAAGGTGAGAAGACGCCTTCGTGACGGTTCAGCGCAAGCCGTCAAGCTAAACGGTTATTTGACGGTTCTGGCCGGCTTTATGGTGCTGATATTAGGGGTCGTGCTGGTTGTCAGTCTGAGAATATAAAGCTTCGGAATCGATGAGACGGTTGCTCCTGTCAAGGGCAGCCTTTTTTTACGGCTTCATCGCTATCGTTCGTGGCTAATTTTCCAAACCGAACATTTTTGTAATACTCCATTCATTTTCCGTTCATTATCCTTTCGTTAAAAATATGGTATACTGTTTATAGGATAAACAATTTTTTTCGTTGGAGGACTGGGGGGAGCAATCGTGGCGAAAGACGATGAAATAGATGAAATAGAAGAAATAGCGAAAAACTTGCCCAAAGGCGCGGCGATCAGCTGGGGGTTGGTAAAACCGCCGCAGCGGGGACCGAAGCGGGAGATGAGCATTTCCCAAATTGTCGGGAAAGCGGTAGAAATTGCGGATCAAGACGGTCTCTCCGCTGTGTCCATGAGCCGGGTCGCAGCGGAATTAGGATATACCGCGATGTCGCTGTACAGGTACATTCCAAGCAAAGAGGATCTGCTTCTTCTCATGCAAGAGGCTGTTAGCGACATCCCTTTTCCGCCTGAGGAAGACGAAAAGGATTGGCGCGCGAACATGCGCGATTATACGAGAGCATGCATTAAAATTTTCACGGACCACCCTTGGTTTGCTGAAATTCCGATCACCGGTATTCCGATTGGACCGAATAATTTGAAGTTTGTTGATTGGATGCTTCGGGCGATGAAGAATTTTCCGTTCAACGAGCACGAGAAAATGGCCATCGTTCTTTTGATCAGCGGTTATGCGCGTTCGATGGGGATTCTGCACCGCGATATGAATCGCGCATTTCAGGCCGGATGCACTCCCGAACAGTTCAGCGGCGTCAATTATAGCGCGGCGCTCAAGAAGCTCGTTCGTGCGGATCAATATCCGTATTTGCATCCTATTGTCATGTCGGGCGTATATGCCGGCGAACATGAAAACGAAGATGCCGCATTGAACGATTTGGATTTCGGGTTGGAACGGATTCTTGACGGCATCGAGTATTATCTTCATTCAAAGTTGCAAGTGGAATCGCAAGGCAATCAGGGAAAATAATAGCGCGGAACAAAACAACGGCTGCAGCAATCGCTGCAGCCGTTGTTCGTGCTAGCGCCGTCCCGCTCTCCGGCGGAATGTCAAAACGCTCCATAACATCGCAACGAGCAGAATAAGAGCGCACCAGCCGACGGCCAACCAAATATTTTGTTGATCCGGCGCGCCCATCAGCAGTCCGCGGATCGCCTCAATGACCGGTGTGATCGGCTGATTGTCCGCCACGCCGCGCAGCCATGCCGGCATCGTATCCGTCGGAACGAAGGCGCTCGACAGATAGGGGAGGAACAGCAGGATAAAGCCGTATCCGCTGGCGGCCGACGGGCTGCTGGCGACAAGTCCGATGGCGGCGAACAGCCATGTAAAGGTTAGGATGAACAAGGCGATAATCCCGATCGCCAAGATCCATCCGACTGCGCCGGCAGAGGGGCGAAAGCCGATGAGCAAGGCCACTCCAATGACGATGCCCGTCGCAAGCATATTCCTGGCCAAGCTTGCGACGACATGGCCGGTAATGACGCTCATGCTCCGGATCGGCATCGTACGAAACCGGTCGATGATGCCGTTCGTCATGTCCGTCGCTACGTCGGAGGCGGTGCTGGACGATCCGAATCCGGCGCACAGCAATATAATGCCCGGCACGACATAGTTCACGTATTGCCCGCTGGAATCGAGCGCTCCGCCGAATACATAGGTAAACAAAAACATAAGCATAACAGGGAGCATGATCGCCATAATGAGGGCGTCTATATTACGCAAGCTATGGCGAATGCTTCGTCCGATGAAGACGGCGTTCGTTACGCCGAAAGATGCCGATTTCGTGATATGGGTCGGTGTTGTCATCCGATTGCCTCCTCCGTTTCTTTCGTTGTCAATGCGATAAACACATCATCCATATTGGGTCTGGTGAGATGGACGCGTGTTCCTTGCGGTACCTGATGGGCCGCGTTTTGCAGCGCTTTGCTGACATCATGAATGCTGCCGCTGGTTGGAATTTTACGGATGACTTCGTCATTTGCATTATATAGTTCCAGCACGGCGCCGCCAACGCGCGATTTCAGTTCTTCCGCGGACCCTTGCGCCGCAACGCGCCCTTCGGCGATGACCGCAATCGTATCGGCGAGTTGATCGGCTTCTTCCAAATATTGCGTCGTGAGAAAAATGGTAATGCCCCGTTCCTTCAATGCCAGAATAACGTCCCAAAGGGCGCGGCGGCTGTGCGTGTCGAGGCCTGTCGTCGGCTCATCCAGAAACAGCACCGGCCGGTCGACGACCAGGCTGACGGCGATATCCAGGCGGCGGCGCATCCCTCCCGAATACGTCTTGACCAACTTTCGGGCCGCTGCCTCAAGGTCGAAACGCTTCAACAGTTCGACCGTCCGGATCCGCGATTCCGCGGAGGAAAGTCCGGACAATCTGCAAATCATGCGCAAATTCTCCTCGGCGGTCAACACTTCGTCGACGGCGGCGAATTGCCCCGTAAGGCTGATCGAACGCTTCACCTCGTTTTTTTGCGTTGCGACATCATACCCGGCTACGCGAACCGAACCTTCGTCGGACGCGACAAGCGTGGATAAAATATTGATTAATGTCGTTTTGCCGGCGCCGTTGGGGCCTAGCAGCGCGAAAACCGATCCGGCGGGCACGTGAAGGTCGATGCCGTCTAAGACGAGTTGCTTTCCGAACGATTTGCGCAAACCTGAAATTTCAATAGCGAACCTATCCATCGTTATTCCCCTTTCCATTGTATATTGAATAAACTGTTTTATACATAAACAGTATATACTATAAACAGTAATTGCACAACAACAAAAATTTTAGATGTCGTTTTCGTCAAAGAAAGATGCAGCGCTCAAAATGATTTGGTTTATGACATCAAATGTCATATAATAAGTAGAAATGGGGCAACGGGCGAGAGCCTGGAGGGGGAAAGAAGTTGAGAGCGGATCGATTAATATCCATCATCTTATTGTTGCAAAACAATGGCCGGTTGACTTCGCGGGAACTGTCGGAGAAGCTGGAAGTGTCCGAACGGACGATTCATCGCGATATGGAGGCTTTGAGCGCGGCCGGAATTCCGGTGTTCGCCGAACGAGGGTCGCAGGGCGGATGGGCGCTTGCGGAAGGATACCGGACGAACTTGACCGGATTGAAAGCGGAAGAAATGCAATCGCTGCTGTTGGCGCATTCTTCCTCGCTGTTGCGCGATCTGGGATTGGACAACGTATTTCACGATGCGTTTCAGAAGCTGGTAGCCGCCTTTCCCGCGCGTCTCCGCGAAGATGCCGCCATGGTGCGCGAGCGCATTCATATTGACGGAGCGGGGTGGCATCAATCGGCCGAGTCGCTTCCCGCTTTGCCGATCGTGCAAGACGCCGTTTGGCAGCAAAAGAAGCTGCATATGCAGTATTCCCGGGAGGAAGAGGTAACGGAGCGGATTGTCGAACCGTTGGGCCTGGTCGCCAAAGGCGTCATTTGGTATCTCGTCGCCGCGACGGAAGGAGACATTCGGACGTATCGAATTTCGCGCATCGCCAATCCCCGAATCTTGGAAGAGTCGTTTCAACGCCCGGATTCGTTCGATTTGGCCACATATTGGGAACAATCCACGAAACAATTCAAGGAGCAACTGCCCCGCTATCCGGCGCGGCTTCGTTTTCATGAAAGGGCGTTGCCACGGATGAGCCAGCAGCGTTACGTGAAGCTTGTTCGCACCGAACCTGCGGTGAACGGCTGGATCGAGGCGGACGTCGAATTTAATACGCTTTCGTCCGCCTGCGAAATTTTGCTTAGTTACGGACTGCTTGCGGAGGCGCTTGCGCCGCCCGAATTGCGCGAGAGCGTCATCGGGCAAGCGAAGTCGATCGTCACGATGTATGGGGGGGCTTTGAAGTAACCTATCAATTGATCTTGTCACCACAGTTTGACGATTTCCTCCATCATCTTGCAAAACCGAACTTGATATTAGCGGAAAATACGACAAAATCAATCGGCATAAAGTTAAAAACCAACATTGGACAGCACATTATCAGCATGTTGAAGCCTTTGACAAAACGTCCTGTCGCAGATCATACACAAGGGTAAGTAACACTGCTTTCTTGCCACGGTTAAGTTAGTGTACCGAATGGTCTACATAGAGGACGTGAACTCGTGTCGAGGATATGAGAGGCTCGAAATAAAGTTCGATTTTCAGACTTAGTACCGATAAAAAAGTTGCGCTAAGCGAAGAAGCTGTGATTCTGAAAGCGGTATGTATACAATTAGAGCGGAAGTAGATAATTTCCGCTTAATTAGACAAAATAAGATTTTCGAACTTGAAAAAATGTCATTATATGGTATAATTATAATATATTTAGAACAAAAATAATATAATTGCAGAGAAAATAATGAATAATTGAATACTTTATTAAAAGGGAATAATGTAAATTGATGTTTGTTAGCTGGCCAGCTTTCAATAAAATTAATTTAACGGAGGGAGTATAATGTATAAATTTATTACCTCTGCTGTTACATCAATGTTGTTGATATCTTTGTTCCTTATTAATCCTGTTTCTGTCTCCGCGCATCATTGGAAATATGATAAAAGTTGGAGTGCAGTAAATAGCACATGGTGGAATGGGTGTACTGGGCTAGGATCATTAAGTCATAACAAAAATATATGGTTAGACTATGTAGGTGGCGATTTCGGTTATATATTTATACACGACCATGAGGTTTGGGCAAATACTACGTATGAAGTAGCATACGATTATGATGTGACAATTATGAGAGCGCTTCATTATTATGATGAATCTAATAATCGAATTGGAGGAGTAGGGGATCAGGAGTGGTCATATGCTATGGAACACACTGTATTAATGAGTCCAAATTGGACATATACTTATGGCCATAGTGATAATCAGGTATGGGGAGAATTAAATGAAGATGTGAGACTTGAATATGATACCGCTGCAAGGATTTCGACTAATTGTGAAGGGTTTAATACTGTATTTCTAGGGAGCTTTGCTACGCAATCGGATATTATTAGAAATTCTTCATCTTTAACTTCTTATTCAACCGAGAAGCTGCAAATACAAAGTGAATCTATAAAAGCAGGTATTGATTTAAAAAATAAAATAATGGCTTCATCTCAAGAGAAAGAAATTGTTATAAATTATATTGATAATAATATTGCTGGTAATACTGCTGGAAATGATGTGTTAACTGTCAATGATGAAAGAATAGACAAATGGATAGAAAGGCTCGCCATAGATGCTATCATTTTTAATAAAATAGATGTAGATTATAGCGATATAATTAAAAACGCTGCATTTAATACTCTTCGTCAAGATGCTGTCTTACTACTTGCGAATAATTATAATGTTGGAATAAATGATAGTGAATTAAAAGATTATATTGAAAATGAAAAGACACGAATTTTAAGTACTGACTCAGGTAGGGAAGTTGTAAAGGAAGTAATCGAAGGGCTAGGATTACACAGTGTTGAAGGTCTCTTTTATGAATACGACCTTGATCATCATATCAATAACTATATTTGGACAAAGATTAAACCAATCTATGAAATCAATAATCCAATGCAAGAAAATGAAGATTCATTAGCTTATAATAGACGATTACTTAGTATATATCATAATGATATAAGAGAAATAATGAATTCGTATTCGATTAGAGTGAGTTAATGATGATAACGAATAAATGGTTGGAGATCCAACCATTTATTCGTTATGTGCACCTAGTCTTAATATGTGGGCTATTCTTAGATTAGTACTTCCATGTGTATATATTTGACGTTTTATGGAAACGGAAAACTCGATTAAATTATGATGATGGTATTTTACTCGTCAATTTAATTGCTTTAAATTATAATTATTTTTTTGAACATAGTGAAGTGCTAAATGTATTCAGCGGTTAAGGCGGTTATATCAATAAAAATACCTCCAATAAAGAGAGATGAATCTTATGCTTAGGAAACTTTTTATCTTGTTATCATTCGTAATTTTAATTGGATGTTCAAATCAACGTAATGTAGACCATTATAGTGATTCAATTATTATGGACAAAGAGAATAGTAGAATCATCTTAGTTCAGGCAAAACAGATGCGGAAATATTTATTGACTATTGAGTATGCCTTTACAAACTACTCAAATAACACAGTGGGACCGCTCTATTTTGAATTTATTTTCCATGATAAATTGTTAGTTGATTATCTTGGTAAGGAGAATTACTCCCCTGATAAAAGACTTAATACTCCAAACACACTTCATCCAAATGAAACTTTTAAGAGTAGTGTTACGCTGGAATTGTCCATAAATAACGAAGAGGCATTTAAAGTTATTCAAGAGCTCCTTGAAGAAAATAAAAATACGGTTGAGATTCGCTTGATCCGCGTTGATGATGAGAGAGTACTAGCAAGTGACTCGATTATGCAATTTAGTACTAAGATTGAACAATGAGAATTGAAAGAGTCACAGTATCACTCGTTCCAAAAAGCGCATGGTATGGGCTTGTCTGAAGGGGCAGCTTTATCATCTATATAATCTGCTGCCCCTCCGTCAGACGTTTCTCATTTTCATCATAATGTTTATATGATACAAGAAGTCCTGCGAATTCGGCAGCATGAGGCTGTGGAAGAACTGCCGATGGGTAAACAAATGCAGATGGATTTTGGGGAAACGAAGCGAAGCTGAGGCATCCAGAAGGCCATTTGTTGAAATATTTGGAAATACCTAAGCGCTGAAAGTTTGTTTAGCGAAAACTGCTCAAAAGTACTTGACGGTTACACCAGTCTAAAATGGCGACCAGATACATTCAACCGTTTTGTAGCAGGATATAGGTGATGTCGATTCCCAGACTTGGTTCACATGGTCGATGGTCAGGTCTCGCAACAAATAGGGAGATGATTCGGTATTGCAAATTCGGCTTGCTTAAGTTCGGGCCAGGGTAGAAAGCTGCCAGTCCCATTTATTGCAATGCCCTCTGCTCCTTCCGCTTTATATTTGTTCTTTAGCCGGATGACTTGCCGAATGGAAATCCCCAGCGCAATAGTCCTTCGTTGTTTGTCATATGCCCATCGATGATTTTCCACACCAGTACCTTCTTCAATTCTTCTCTGCTCAATGTAATTGTCTCCTATCCCATAGTGACATTATCTCAGAACAGTTATGGGATGACGTAATCACAGAACAACAACAAAATCGAATGCCGGCACTTGTGAGGCGGGCTCTTTTCGAGTATAATGCAGCCAAGCCTGCATGTTCTCCAACCGTGATATCATCCCCCTTTTTTTATCTTTTTCATGTGCTGATCTACCGGTCTCCGCACGTACGGGCAGAGTGAAGTGTCCTGCGCTGTCCATTTCCCTTACCGAATGATTGCAACGAATCCAAATGAAAAGAAAAAACGGAAAACGCATTCTTTTTGTTTTCGCTATGTTTCTTGTTTGAACATGCGTTTTTCATCTGTGTTTTAGGTTGTTATTCATAACAATCAAAAGGGAAAGGCAAAATAAAGCAAACATGCACGAGGAGAAAACAACAGGATGATGAAGAAAAACAGACTGGCCGTAGAAAGGCAAAAAGAAATCTACGACTTGATCGTGCAATCGGGTACCGTCTATGTTGCGAATTTAAGCCGCAAGTTCAATGTGACGAAGGAAACGATTCGCAGAGACCTGGAAGCGCTGGAGAAAGAGAAGCTGATCCAGCGGACGCACGGCGGGGCCGTACTGAATCAACATACGCCGCTTCATCGGCAAATTTCCAATCTGGACGTGAAAATTTCGATCGCGAAGGAGGCTCTGCAGTTCATTGAAGAGAACGATATTATCGGGCTCGATAGCAGCGATTATTCGCTGCAGCTTGCCAAAGAACTGGACGACCGCGAAATTACCGTCATTACCAACTCGATCCCGATTACGCTGGAGCTTATCAATAAGCCGAATATTCGTTTAATTACGATCGGGGGATACGTCAATCACAAGCTTTCCTCTTTCGTCGGGGCGATGGCCGAGAAATCGGTCGACAACTATCGGTTGGGCAAATATTTTCTATCCTGCAGCGGTTTCGATCTGGAATTCGGCGTTTTCGAGAACGACGAGATGGAAGGGCAAGTGAAGCAGCAGTTCATTAAAAACGCGGACGAAGTCATTCTGATGGTGGATCATAACCAGTTCGGCAAACGGTCGTTAACGAGTTTGGTAGGGCTGAAGCAATTAGATAAATTGATTATCGACCAGGGACTGTCCGTCAACAATTTGACTTTGTTAAAAAATAAAGGCTTGAACGTATTTTTGGCGCATTAGCGAAACAAAAAACCATTTTTGTTTCGCTTTTTTTATTTGAAACATTTTTGACTTGGTTTTCTATCGTTTTAAATGCGGAGGATGTCTTGAAACAAAAATATGAAAGTGATTACATTGGACATGTGACAAGGAGACATCGCCATGAAAAAAATATGCATAGTGGGTAGCTTGAACACCGACATTATCATTACAACGCAGAAGTACCCGAATCGCGGCGAGAACATATCAGGCGAAAAGGGAATGGTTCTTTCGGGCGGCAAAGGGGGAAATGCCGCAACAGCCGTAGCAAAGCTGGGGAAGGAGCCCGTTCTGATCAGCTCGGTCGGCGCGGATTATTTCGGCGATAACTTGCTTGCGGACTTGCGGAACAATCGCATCGATATTACTTCCGTCAAGCGAACGCCGCTGGCCGGCACCGGTCTAACGACCATTATTATTGACGCGATCGCGGAAAGAACGATGGTCAACGCTCCCGGCGCCAACGCGTTATTGTCCGCGGCCGATATCGACCGGACGGCGGAGCGCATCGAGGAATGCGGCGTACTGCTCGCACAGCTGGAGGTTGCGGAGGAAGCCGTCATTCAGGCGATGAAGTACGCCAAGGAATACGGGCTGCTCGTCATTGTCGACCCGGCTCCGGTGGAAGGAATTACGATGCGTGCGATCCGGTACGCCGACATCCTCATTCCGAACGAGCAGGAAACGAAATATTTGACGGGGATCGATGTGAACGGCGTGGACGATGCGGTCGAAGCGTGCCGGTATTTTGAAACAATCGGCATTCATAATTCGATTATTAAGATGGGGCATCGCGGCGCGCTCGTGTACGCTTCGGGACATTGGGAGTTTATCGAAGCGATCCCGGTCGAAGCCGTCGACACGGTTGTAGGGGACACATTCTCGGGAGCGCTCGCCTGCTCGCTGTCCGAGGGGAAAAATCTGTTTCAGGCGGCGCGGTTCGCCAGCGTTGTAAGCGCATTAAAAGTAACGCGTTTAGGGCCGCAAATCGGGATACCGACGATTGAAGAAGTCGAGAAATTTATCGACGAGCGGAATTTGCAACGCTTTTTAATGACATAATTCGTTATTTTATTAAATATTTAACATTTTATATTTCATAGTTTGCGAGTTTCTAGGGGGGGTTCCGGTTGAGTAACCTGTTGCTCGAAATGAAAAACATAAGCAAAACGTACCCCGGAGTGAAAGCGCTCGATCAAGTCCGGCTCGAAGTTCGGCCTGGCGAAGTTCATGCGCTGATCGGGGAAAACGGAGCGGGAAAATCGACATTAATTAAAATATTGGCCGGCGTAGAAATGCCCGACCCGGGCGGATCGTTCGTCTTTGAAGAGGAACAAGCCAATATTAGCAAGCCGATCGACGCGACATTGCGAGGCATTTCGATTATTTATCAAGACTTGAGCCTGTTTCCGAACTTAAGCGTCGCGGAAAATATTTGCGCAGGCCGGGATGCCGGCAAAGGCAGCGTCAAGCTCGTCAAATGGGGAGAAATGCGCCGGATTGCGAAGCAAACGCTGCAGGAGCTCGGTTTTGAAATCGATGTCAATACGACGTTGGAGAAGCTGAGCATCGCCAAGCAGCAATTGGTTGCGATCGCACGCGCCATCGCCTTCGACGCCAAGCTCATTATCATGGACGAACCTACGTCGTCGCTATCGTCGGGGGAAGTCGAACTGCTGTATAAGGTCATCGCCGATTTGAAAGCGAAAGGAATCGCGATTCTTTTCGTCAGCCATAAGATGGAAGAACTGTTCACCGTATCCGACCGGATCACGGTATTGCGCGACGGCAAATATATCGGCGTATACGACAAGGAAGAGATGAACGAAGAGAAACTGATTCAACTCATGGTCGGCCGGAAGCTGGAAGAAGTCGAGCGCGACGAGCATCAGCAGGGCGAGCCGGTACTGCAAGTGAAATCGCTGTCTAAGCGGGGCAATTTCAAAGACGTTTCCTTCACGCTGCATAAAGGGGAAATCGTCGGCATTACGGGCTTGGTCGGTTCGGGACGGACGGAACTGGCGCATGCGTTATTCGGCTTGCATCGTCCCGATTCGGGCACGATGGAGTTGGAAGGACATCCTTTGCGTCTGCCCTCCACGGAAGCGGCGGTCAAGAATGGCATCGCTTACGTGCCGGAGAGCAGGCAACGCGAAGGGCTCGTGCTGCAGCAGTCGATCGTCCGCAATACGACGCTCGCCATCATTAAGAAGCTTACCAACGCGCTAGGCAGCATCCAGGCGAAGAAGGAACTCGAGCTGACGAAGGAATACATTGCATCGCTCGATATTCGCCCGAATCTGCCGCATATGGACACCGGCAATATGTCGGGCGGCAATCAGCAGAAGGTTGTTATCGCCAAATGGCTGGCGACCCATCCGAAAATATTGATCGTGGACGAGCCTACCAACGGCATCGATATCGGCGCGAAACGGGAGATTCATAGGCTGCTGCGCAAACTGGCGCGGGAAGGCATGGCCATCATTATGATTTCGTCCGACTTGGGCGAAGTGCTGGCTGTCAGCGACCGGATCCTGGTTATGCGCAAAGGGACGATCGCCGGGGAGCTCGGCATTCAAGAAGCGACGCAAGAGAAAATTATGAATCTTGCCTTGCTCGGGTCGCAACAAATGAAATCAAAGCCGCAAAGCGGGGTGAAAGCGCATGGCTAACTTGTTCAAATCGAAAGAGCTCGGAATCGGCATGATCGTGCTGCTGCTGGTCGTCGCGCTGTCGATCGCGAATCCGGTCTTTCTAACGGGCGAGAACATCATGGATATTTTGAAGGCGAATTCCGTCCTGGGCATTCTGGCCGTCGGCATGACGCTGATCATTATTACCGGCGGAATTGACGTATCGGTTGCGGCGGTTACGGCCGCGGTCACGGTGGTAATCGGGAAAGTCGCCGTCGCGATGCAGGCAAGCTCCTTCAGTCTGATCGCCATCTTCGTCGTCGCGCCGATCGCCGGCGCGCTGATGGGACTGATCAACGGCCTGCTCGTTTCCAAGACGAAAATACCGCCGATCGTCGCCACGCTCGGCACGATGAGCATTATTTCCGGGGCGACGCTCTTTATTACGAACGGTGCGTATATGAACAGCAGCGCGCTGCCGGCAAGCTTCATCAGCTTCGCGAACTTGAAAATCGCCGGCGTATCGATTTTGATCGTTATTTTTCTCGCTACGGTGATATTTACCTGGTTCGTGCTGAAATATTTATCGATCGGACGCTCGGTTCTCTCGATCGGGGGCAATCCGGTTTCGGCGGTTCGCGTCGGCATGAACGTCAGCAATGTGCAAATTTTCGTGTATACCTATATGGGCTTTCTGGCCGGCATCGCCGCGATCGTGCAAACCGCATATACGAAAGGCGTCGATCCGAACGGATTCAACGGCTTCGAGCTGACGGTCATTGCGGCCGTCGTCCTGGGCGGAGCGAATATTCTGGGGGGATCGGGCTCGATGCTCGGCACGTTCCTCGGCGTGCTTCTGCTCGGCATCATGCAAAACGGGTTGATATTAGCCCATATCAACACATTTTGGCAGGAGATTATTACAGGGGCGATCATTTTGCTCGCCGTTTCCTATGACATGATCAAGCGCAGAAGAGAAGAAATGAAGCTGGCCAAAGTCGAAGTGGACGGATAGAAAAGAGGTGAGCGAATATGAAAATTTCCAAAGAATGGATTTTAGGATTGATCTTTCTCGGTTTATTTGCGGTTATGGCCGTGTTCGTACGGGGCTTTATCGATCCGTATAACTTGAACAGCATGCTCTTTCAGCTTCCGGAGCTCGGCATCTTGTCCTTGGGCATGATGGCCGTCATCTTGACGGCGGGCATCGATTTGTCGATTACGTTCGTCGCCGCGCTCTCCGGTGTGGCGATGGCCTATTGCATGGTGGAAGGGATGCCGATATACGCGGCGCTCGCCGTCGGCCTCGTCGTTGCGCTGCTCTGCGGCCTGATTAACGGATTTTTCGTCTCGATCGTCGGCGTCTCGCCGATTCTGGTGACGCTCGGCACGATGACGCTCTTTAAAGGCATCATACTGCTCGTCACGAAAGGGAACAGCGTCTCCGGCTTCCCGGATAGCTACTCCGTAATCGGCAACAACGATATATTGGGCATTCCGCTTCCGATCATCATCTTCGCGGTCGTCGCGCTTGCCGCATGGTATATGTTGAACAAAACCGTCTGGGGGCGCAGCGTGTACATGGCCGGCAACAACCCGGTAGCGACGCTGTTCTCCGGCATTAATACGAAGCGCGTCATTATGTACGTTTATTTGTTCTCCGCTTTGATGGCGTTCATCGCGGCCGTTATTATGACAAGCCGCTACAATTCCGCCAAGGTGGACTTGGGAAGCTCTTATCAATTGCAGAGCATCGCCGTTGCCGTGCTGGGAGGCACAAGCATATCCGGCGGTTACGGGAAAGTGATCGGCGTCATTTTCGGCGCGGGCATTTTCCAAATCTTATCCAGCGGTTTGAACTTGCTCGGCGTACCGGGCATGGTGATCAACATTTTGATCGGCGTTGTGCTTATCGCGGTGCTGATCGTCAATTACTTCTCGGCCAAGCGGGGACAGAAGAAGCTCAAAACCGCCAAGCCGGCCTAACTCCAGGTTTTACCCAAATTTATATAAAAAGCATTAAGAGTCCAGCGGTAAGATGTCAAGCCCCTGATTCATGAGAATTGGAAATTTACTTTAAGGAACAGGTCAATGAGTCAGGAAAAAAGACAACACCAAACTAAACCCAGTTCAAAAATCGAGT
>NZ_JAHLPR010000046.1 GCF_018918005.1 Paenibacillus sp. MSJ-34
AGTGTATCCACATAATGTTGACTTGAACCGAACGAACTGGGAAACCTCCACTTTTTTACAGTCCGCGAGGCAGATCCACTATATTCAGTGTTTGATATTACGGGCTTTCGAAATTTAGGTTTATGTTTAAAGCATTGCGCTCTAAACGCCGCAGCATAAACGGGCTATTCCTTCAGCGAACCTACCAGTACGCCCTTGACGAAATATTTTTGAACGAAAGGATACACGCATACGATCGGAATGGTTGCAACCATCATCGTGGCCATGGACAAGGATTTGCTCGTCACGCTCTTCATGGAAGAAATCCGGGCCAACGCCGCCGAATCCACTCCCATGCTTTCGGTCATAATGTTGGAATCCAAAATTTGCTTCAATATCGTCTGGATCGGCAACAATTTTTCGTCGGTAATGTAAATGCTGGCCAAAAACCATTCGTTCCAATGCATAACCGCCGTAAATAACGACAGCGTTGCGATAACCGGCCCCGAAAGCGGCAGGATGATGCGGAAAAATATGCCCCAGTTGCCGCTGCCGTCGATCTTCGCGGATTCCTCCAAACCGGCGGGCAATCCCCGAAAGAAGGTTCTGAATATAATCATGTTCCATACGCTGATCAACAAAGGAATGATATAGACCCAGAAAGTATTCAACAAGTGAAGGGCTCGCATGAGCAAAAATGTGGGAATGAGTCCCCCGTTGAAATACATCGTAATAATGCACATAATCATGTAATATTTGCGGCCGATCAATTCTTTCTTCGACATCCCGTATGCGAAGATGCTGGTCGCCAGAATCGCGGTTACCGTCCCGACGGCCGTACGCGCCACCGATATGAAAAAGCCGTTGATTAATCGCTGGTCCTCGAAGACGATTTTATAATTCTCAAGCGTAAACTCCCGCGGCCAAAAGGTGACGCCTCCCAGGGAAGTATCGAGCCCTTCGTTAAACGAAATGACGAGCGCGTTCCAGAACGGATAAAATGTAGAAAAGGACAGAACGATTAAAAACGCATATATAAAAACAACCATCAAACGATCTCCAAAGCTATCGCGCACCACTGACTTTCACCTCCTGTAAATTGAGCGTTCTTACCATAAGCTGTTGCCGGATCTTCTTGCTATGTAATTCGCTATGGTCAGCAAACCGACGCTAACGACTGCCTTGAACAAACCGACTGCGGTAGCGTAAGAGAACCTGTAGTTATCGATACCGACGCGTATGACATAGGTGTCCAGCACGTCGGAAACATCCCTTAGGCCGTCATTGACCGCAAGCACCAAAATATCTTCATAGCCTGCGCTTATCAGGTTGCCGATCGCAAGAATCATAAAGATGATGACGACGGGCATAATGCTTGGAAGCGTGATTAAATAAATTTGTTTAAACCGGCTCGCGCCGTCCATGGAAGCGGCCTCGTACAAATGAGGGTCGACGCCGGCAATCGCCGCCAAATAAACGATCGAGTTGAAGCCGATCTCCTTCCAGACGTTCGTCGATACGAGGATCCCCCAGAAATAATCGGTCAGCGACAGGAAGTTAATCGGTTTGTCAACGATTCTGAGCTTCTCGAGCAATATATTGACGCTTCCGTTGTCAACGGAAAGCAAGGAACTGACAAGTCCGCCGATAATAACCCAGGACATAAAATGCGGAAGATAAGTGACCGTCTGCACGACTCTTTTGAAAACCATTTTGCGGACCTCATTGAGCATCAGCGCGAGAATAATCGGCGCCGGAAATCCGATCAAAAATTTCAGCAGGCTGATCGCGATCGTGTTGCGCATCACCGTATAAAATTCCGGCGCCGTAAAGAACATATGGAAATGCTTAAACCCAGCCCATGGATTCACAAAAAAACTGTTGGTAAGCTTGTAGTCCTGAAAAGCGAACAAAATGCCGTACATCGGTAAGTAACTAAATACGAAAATGAGCGCGAGCGCAGGCAGAACCATCAATTGGATATCCCACTGCGCCAAAAACCGCCTAACCGGCCCTTTGCGGTTTTTCTCGATCACGCGCTCCCGATTCGTTGAAATTTGAGCCATCTTTATCCCCCCGTAGTAATAAATTGCATGACTTGCCGATTTGCCCGACGCTATCGCAGAGTTCAAAACAACATTCGAGCAAAAATTAAAAGGTTTTAACTTAATGTTTCCAGCCTGCCAATAAATTTTTGTTTAATCAATCGTATAAACTCAATATTATCATGTATGTATACGCTTACCTAAGGTGTGAAAAATAAAACGAAAACATCGTTTTTTTCAATTAAAAATTAAAAGGCTTTAATTTATTATGTCTATATAATATATTCAAAGCAATAAATTTTCAATAGCAATATTGGTTTTTTTTGCAAAAAAAAAGAATTCAAGCCTTCGCGGGTGACGCGTGGAATGAATTCCTTCGTTCATATGAAAAATGAGAATTTAATCCGATTTGGGAGCGGCCGTCGATTCGCGTACGATCAACTCCGGATCAAACTTGACCGTCATGCTCCGTTTCAAATTGCCGTCAATTTGTTTCAACAAAATATCGACCGCCGTTTTGCCGATTTGCGCCGACGGCTGTCTTACGGTCGTAAGATAGGGTTTTAGCGCGGACGCGAAGATTTGGTCGTCATAACCGACAACCGATACGTCTTGCGGCACGCGTATTCCGACCTCGCTTAAAGCGTTCATAAACCCGATCGCCAAATTGTCGTCTCCGGCGAATACGGCGGTCGGCAACGAACTCGCTTCCATCCATTTGCGGGCAATTTTGTATCCTTGCTTAATCGTAAATTCCCCTTGCTCGACCGCGAACGGCTCCAAACCCTCTTCCTGAAGCGCTTGTAAATATCCTTTCTCGCGTTCGATCGCGCTTAAGAAGAAGGCCGGTCCGCCAAGATGGGCGATTTTCTTATGCCCGAGCTCGATCAAATGCTTGGTCGCGTCGTATCCGCCTTTAAAGTTGTCGACGATGACGTTGGAAACCGACGGAATATCCTTCTGGTTATCGACCATCACGAACGGGATTTTCCGTTTCTTCAGTTCGACAACGTAAGGGCCTTCATTGACCGGAGACAAAATAATGAGCCCGTCAACCCGGTCCTCCTGGATCAAATAATGTTCCTCGTCTTCCATGCCCGACGATACGGACAACGCCAAATAATAGCCGTGCGCCTTGAGTACATCTGTAACTTCTTTCACAACCTCGTCGAGAAAGGAGTCTTGCAGTGTCGTCACGATTAAACCGATAATGCGCGTTTTGCCCCTTGCCAAACTTCTGGCGGCCGCATTCGGATGATAATCGAGCTCTTTAATTGCCTTCAGCACTTTTTCCCGGTTTTTTTCACGGACCGACGTCGAATTGTTCAATACGCGGGACACCGTGACGACCGATAATCCGGACTTTTTGGCCACGTCAAAAATATTAACCTTCATAGACCTCGCTCCTACAACCTTAAATGCTTATATTATAGTATATACCGAAGGGGAATGAAAATCCTTTCATTCCCCATACCGTTGACCCCGCTTCCTTTACTGTACCCTATTTATTGACGCGTTCCAATAGTTTATTCAATTTTTCTTGCAGCGCGGGCAATGCTTCGGCCGGTTTTTTGTCGCCGTTCTGCACCGGCTGCAATTCGTTAATAAACAATTCGTTAATTTGCGAGTAGTTGGCGACCAAATGGTTATACGATTCCACGCCATGCGTATTCGCGCCGTCATATACTTGCTTGATCAATGCCGGGTCGATGCCTTCAAAGGAATTATAGTATGTCTCCTTCGCTTTGTCGTTGATTGGCGGCGTGCCGCCGCTCAGCTCGATCGATTTCTCCTGCACTTCCTGGGTGATCATATATTTAATAAATTCGTAAGCTTCTTTCGGATGTTTCGAATCTTTCAGCACGAACAGCGGATCGATGTACAGCACGCTGCGCTCTTTCGGATCGCCGCCGATCGGCACGGCCGCTACGCCGACTTTGAAATCAAACTCGCTTTGACTCGCCAAGCTCCAGGAGCCGACGACGGACATCGCCACTTTCCCCGACAAGAACGGATCGCCGAATTGTCCGGCCACGGAATTGCTCCATGCAGGCGTCGGAGACACTTTTTTGTCATGAATCAAACCGATCCATTTGTCGTAAGCGGCAATCGCTTCCGGCGAATCGAAATGCGTTTCGCTCGGCTTGCCACCGTTGGTCCACGTATCGTCCGAATACACTTTCGCCCCGAAATAGGCCGGTCTCATATCCAGTTCGCCCCAACCGAAATCCACACCGTACTGGGATTTTGTAATATCTTCGTCGCGGATGGTCAGCTTGTCGGCATATTCCACCATCTTATCGAACGTCCAGCTTTCGTCGTTATAATCGGCCGGCGGATACGGCACGCCGGCTTGATCGAACAAATCTTTATTATAGAGCAGCAAAGTGATGTAGTTGCTGAAAGGGATTCCGTACGTTTTGCCGTCCACTTTGTAAATATCCATCAACTCCGGCGCAATGCCGTAATCCGCCGGATTGAAGTTATCCTCTTTCATAATGTCGGTTAGATCCGTGAGCATGCCTTTATTGTAATATTCCGCAAACCCGCCGTAACCGAAGTGCGACGTAATGTCCGGCGATTTCTTCGCCGCGATTTGCGCCTGCAGTTTGGAATCGAATTGCTCGTACGGCGCCTTATCGACCTTCACTTTAATGTTCGGATGCTTCGCTTCGAAATCCGGAATCAACTTCTCCACATACGTTCTGTCCGGCGAATCGATCGTATAATACGTAATCGTTACCGTCTTCCCGCTGCCGCCTCCCGTTTCCCCGCCGCAAGCGGTTAAAAACAACGAAAACAGCAACGTCAAACCGAGCAGCGCCAACAGCATTTTTTTCCCCTGTCTCATTCAAACATCCCCCTGTAAAGGTTTTTTTATATATCAAGCAATCGCAATGGCGACTACTTAATACCGGTAAGAACAATGCCTTCGGTAAAGCGTTTCTGCGCGACCGAGAACAAGACGATAATCGGCAGCACCGTTAAGATGGACGCGCACATCAGCAAGTTCCACGGCGATATGCGGAATTTCGACGAGATCATCGCCGCCATGCCGATCGGCAGCGTAAATTTTTCTTGCGAGCTTAAATACAGCACCGGCGCCAGCAAATCGTTCCAAGTCCATATGAAGGTGAAAATAGCGACCGTCGCAATGGCCGGGCCGGACAGCGGCAGCGCAATATTCCAGAACATGCGGAACTCGCTGCAGCCGTCTATTTTGCCCGAGTCGTACAACTCGTTCGGCAGCGTGCTGAAAAACTGCCGCAGCAAAAAGATTTGATACGCCGAACCGAAAAAGGCCGGCACGATGAGCGGCAGAAACGTATCCATCCAGCCAAGCTCGGAAAACAGTATAAATTGCGGTATCATAATCGCCGGATAAGGCAGCATCATCGTAGAGATCATCAACATGAACAAAATTTGCTTCCCTTTCGCCCGAAAACGCGCGAACCCGTATGCGACCAGGGCCGAAGACATCACTGTCCCGATCACGGAACTGATGGCGATAATCAAGCTGTTTTTATACAAAATGCCGAATTTGATTTCTTCATTGGTAAACAACGTCCGGAAGTTATCCCAGGCGAATACCTCCGGAATCCAGGTCGGCGGAAAACGAAGCATTTCCTTCGTCGTTTTCAGCGATGTCGAGACCATAAAGAATAAAGGCGACAACATGGCGACGGTGCATACGAGCAAAATAAGGAAAGCGACGATTTGCCCGGCCGTTACTTTCTTTCTCTTATCCGCCTTGATCATCGGTTTGTTCTCCAGCGCGACTTGATTCATTACTCCCGCCCTCCTTCATAGTAAACATAGCGATTCGAAGTTTTCATAATAATGATCGTGACGATCAAGATCGCAATGAGCAGCAGCCACGCCATCGCCGACGCATACCCTAAGCGGAAATCTTTAAATGCGCTTACATACAAGTTGTAAACATAGAACCGGGTCGCATAGTTCGGCCCGCCCTGCGTCATGACGTACGCTTGCGTAAACACCTGGAACGATTCGATGACAGACATGATCAACTGGAATAAAAATACGGGCGAAATCATCGGAAACGTGACGTTCCAGAACGTTTTCCAACGTCCCGCTCCGTCCAGCCGCGCAGCCTCCAACAAGCTTGCCGGAACCCCTTGCAGCCCGGCCAGGAAAATCAGCATCCCCGTACCCATTCCCCAAAACGACATAATAATGAGCGCCCATAACGCATAATGCTCATCGAGCAGCCAAGCCGGCCCCTTCACGCCGAACCAAGACAATATGTAATTCAGAAAACCGATTTCGGGGTTGAACACCCAGAACCATAAAAGGGACATGGAGACGCCCGATACCATGCTCGGAAAATACATCGCCGTGCGGAAAAAGCCGCGGGCCGGCACTTTCTGGTTGATCAGCATCGCAAACAGCAAAGATAAAATCAACGATAGCGGCACGCTGATGAACGTATACTTTAACGTGACGGCAATGGACTTATAGAACAACTCGTCCCGAAACAGCTCCTTGAAATTATCCAGTCCGATAAATGTCGGCTTGCTGATAATGTCGTAGTCCGTAAAGCTGTAATAAAGCGATGCCAAAATCGGGTACATGGCAAACACGGCAAACCCGATCAACCACGGCATAATGAACAAATAAAAATACATTCCCTCTCTTCTCGATTCGGATAACTTCATCCCTTAACCCCTCTCTCATTCTTTAAGCTTGGACGTCCAACCGCAAAAGTTAAAGGGCTTTAACTTTTGCGAAAATAAAAAACCCCCGAACTCCTTATCATGCAGCACCTCTGGTTTTTTACATTTTTTCCTAAAAAAATAATTGAATGCGTTTACTTGTCGGGTAAAAAAAATAACACCAAGCTGCCTTGTCCTTAAAAATTAAAGGGCTTTAACTTTTTTATCTATTCTTATCATACGTTCTAATGGATTATTTTTCAATAGTTTTTTTTAATTTTTCTCATGAAACTTTCGGCGATGGCAAATCGTACTATATGGGAATCATGGATAAGGTCTACTATAATCCGAAGACCGGCGAGCGCGAATACGTTCGGGTCGAGGAATAATACATTCCCCGGAGCTTATCCATTCCGTATAGCCCCGGGGATGCTTTTATTGGCGCAAATAGGCGCCGATTTGTTCGGCGGGCCGCAGTACGGAGCCGCCATGGCAAACTTCCAATCGGCCCGGCTTGATATGCTCCACGACTCGGGCGCTGCGCAGCGCCTCCTCCATGTCCGCGGTGAACATCGCCATCGGCCGCTTCAGCCGGCCGCCGCTTGATGTGAACAAATCGCCCGCAAGCATAACATCGTCTTGTTCATGATAATAAACGACATGTCCGGGCGAATGCCCCGGCGCGTGCAGCGGCGTTAATCCGCCGACCTGCGCCAGCTTGCCTTGTCCGTCGGTTGGCAGCGCGCTTGCGATGCCTGCCGGCACCGATTGCGCCGCTTTCTTCCGCCGCGGGTACGGCTGCCTTCCTTCCATATACGGTATTTCAAGCTCATGCGCCATCACGGGAATATCTCCGCCGAAGGCGGCCAGCACCCGCGTTATCGCCCCGACATGATCGGAATGGCCGTGCGTCAGCGCGATGCGGCGCAACGGCCCGTGTCCGCCGGCTTCAATCCGGCGCGTAATCTTTGCCGCCATCGGCCCGATGCCGGCGTCGACCAGCGTCCAGCCGTCCTCCTCCTTCACAAGCCATACATTGACGGGAATGAGTACCCATGCCCGCAAACTCCATATATGTTCCGATATTCTCGTCCATTTCATCTTGATCGCATCCTTTCAATCCGCCGAATCTAATATAACCATTGGTTACTAACCGTTGGTTATATTATAGGACGAATCTTTTTCCCTTGTCAACGAAAATTTCGTCGGCCGGCTTTACACTGTTTCATGATGGATCAAACCGATGCTTGGCTGCATATCGTCCGATTGGCTAACGGATGTAGGAGACGCTATTTGAGCAAATTCGCGACTTTTCTAAATGTAACGGATTTGAGGAACCTAATTTTGGGAGATTCGTTCATTTCTCGCTAGAAAAACAACCAATAAGAGCTCCGGCTTCCGTTACAATCCGAAAAGACTTTTTCTTCCCACGATAAGGTCTTCCATTTCCGTTACAAATGATGAACGTCGAATTCGCTTATCCGCCAGTTTCCAATCGCAAAAAGGCATGACCGGCCGCCAAAGCGGAGCCGATCATGCCTTTGTCTAAATCATCTTACTTGCTTAGAATTTCGGGCGTAGTCAGTTTATCGTAAAAATCCACTACTTTGTCTTTATCTTCGGAAGCGCGCAGAGCCATCGCCGAGCGCGGATGCTCGTCAAGCGTGCCCGTAATCATGTATGGGATCAAATAACCCCATTCTTCTTTTTCCCGAAGCGGTATCATATAACGCTCGATGATGTCGAGCACGGGCCGCAATTTGTAATTCGTATGCTTCAAATGGGTGACGAGCAGCTCTGTCGGGCAATTGCCCGCAGCCCGTCCCATGCCGTATACGGATGCGTCCAGCAGCTCCACTCCGTTCTCAACGGCGACCAGCGTGTTGGAGAACGCAAGCTGCATGTTGTTATGCGTATGAACGCCCAGACGTTTGTTAGGCAGATGCTGTTTGAATTTGCTGATTAAATATTTGAAATCGTTATGATCCAGACTGCCGTAAGAGTCGACAACATAAACGATATCGACGACGCTTTCTTTAATCATTTCGAACGCTTCAAGCAGTTCATGCTCCATCACGTTCGACAACGCCATAATATTTAACGTCGTTTCGTAGCCGCGGTCGTGGAAGGTTTGCACCAGTTGCAGCGCTTTATCCACGTCTTTAATATAGCACGCGACGCGAATGAGATCGAGCATGCTCTCGCTGCGCGGCAAAATATCGTTTTCGTCGACGCGGCCGATATCCACCAAGGCGGATAATTTGGTCGTGCCTTTTTGCGGAATGACTTTACGCAGGAAATCGTCGTTCAGAAAACGCCACGGTCCCGCTTGATCGGCTCCTTTTAACAGTTTCGGAGAGTTTTTGTAACCGATCTCCATGTAATCGACGCCCGCTTCGTTTAGTCCCGCATATAAATTCTGTACGAATTCGACGCTGAAGTCCCAATTGTTGACGAGCCCGCCGTCACGAATCGTACAATCGACGATTTTACATTGATTCGCCTTCATCAAGATGTCTCCTTTTACCCAATAACATTTTCCTTTCATTCTACTTGATATTGCAACCTAAAGCAAAAGAAATATTGACGATGCTGTCGAATTTTGCCTGCGCCGCGAAGCCGAAAACTTCGCCTTGATCCTCCTGCGAAACGGAACATGGCAAAGAGGACTGTCCCCCGACACAGTCCCTTCGTTTAAAGCATTATTTCCGGTCTTTCCCCTTTTTATCTTCTCCTTTTTGTTTCCCTGCGCCGGCAAGAGGCGGATATTCCGAGTCAAACCGTTTACGCTCGGTCCGTTCGATTTGCACGATTTTGCCGTCATGCACAACGATTTGCACGTTGCCGTATTCCAAGCCTCTCACGCTGGCCAATATCCGCTCTGCCCACAGATCATCGATTTGAAGCGGTTTGCTCATCATCTTATCCTCCCGTTTCTTCTATATTTACGCACTTGTTTTCTTTCCTTTCGGCGATTGCAACCGGCGCTGCTTTGCTTCCACGACGCTCTTCGCCGCCAGCGTTGCCAAAGCAAGCAGTACGAGCAACGAAGCAACGGAGAACGAAGCGGCAAACTGATATTCATTGTATAAAATTTCCACATGCAACGGCAGCGTGTTCGTTTCCCCGCGAATATGCCCGGAAACGACCGATACGGCTCCAAACTCCCCCATGGCGCGCGCATTGCACAAAATAATGCCGTACAACAGCCCCCACTTTATGTTGGGCAGCGTAACGCGCCAAAACGTTTGCCATCCGCTTGCCCCCAGGCTGATGGCAGCCTCTTCGTCCTGGATGCCTTGCGATTCCATTAAGGGAATCAATTCCCTGGCGACGAACGGAAATGTCACGAACAACGTGGACAGTACAATTCCCGGCAGAGCGTAAATGATTTGAACATTGTGCTCCGCCAAAAAGGCGCCGAATAAGCCGCGCGAGCCGAACAAGAGCACGAAGATCAGTCCCGATATAACGGGAGATACCGCGAACGGCAAATCGATGATCGTCGTCAAGACGTTCTTTCCTCGGAAACGAAACTTCGTAATGAGCCATGCGGCGGCGATGCCGAACAGCGTATTGAGCGGCACGACAATCGCCGAAGTCAGCAGCGTTAATCGGATCGCGGACCATGCGTCTTTCTCGGCGATCGCGGCGAAGAACACTTCCGCGCCTTTCCGGAACGCTTGCGCAAAGACGGTAATAAGCGGCAATACAAGCACTACGCCCAAAAAAAGCAGCGCCGCCGCGATTAATATCCATTTGACGAGCGACGATTCCGTAATATGTTTCGGCCTGATGTCCGAAGTCGAATACGTTCCCGCGGTTGTTGCATATCCGGCCATTTGCCCATTCCCCCCTTCACCCTGCCGGCCTTTATCCGGATATCGTTTTGCGCCTGCTGCGCCATTGGAGCCAGTTAATCATCAATAACATGAGGAACGAGATCGCCAGCATGACGAGCGCAATCGCCGTAGCCCCGGCATAGTCGTATTGCTCCAGCTTCGTCATAATGAGCAGCGGGGCGATTTCCGTTTTCATCGGCATATTGCCGGAAATGAATACGACCGAACCGTATTCTCCGATTCCGCGAGCAAACGCCAGAGCAAATCCGGTCAAAAGCGGAGGCAGCAGCTCCGGAAAAATGATCCGGCTGAACGTCCTCCATCGGTACGCCCCAAGCGAGGCGGCCGCTTCTTCCACATCCTTCTCCAACTCTTGCAGCACCGGCTGCACCGTGCGAACGACAAACGGCAAGCCGATAAAGACGAGCGCGATCGTAATGCCGACCGGAGAATACGCCGTTTTCACGCCAAGCTGATGAAATAAGCCGCCGAGCCAGCCGTTCTCCGCATAGATGGCCGTCAAGGCGATCCCGGCTACCGCCGTCGGCAGCGCGAACGGCAAATCGATCAAGCCGTCGACGATACGTTTTCCCGGGAAATGATAACGAACGAGCACCCACGCTGCCAGCAAACCGAATCCCGCATTGACAAGCGCCGCGAAGAAAGCGGTAAGGAAGCTGATCTGATAGGAGGCTACGACGCGCGGGTCGAGAATCGCCTGCCAGAAACGATCCCAACCCGCCGCCGCGGAATGTATAACGAGCGCCGATAGCGGAAACAACACGAGACAGCTTACATAGAAGACGACGATGCCCATCGTCAGGCCGAACCCCGGTACGACCTTCCGCATCCTTCCACTCGTCGTTTGAACCGATAGTCTCATCAGCCAAGTCCCCCCCCTGATTCGCCGTTTCCGGCTTACTTTCCGTTTAAATAAATCCGGTCGAATACGCCGCCGTCCGCGAAATGCGTTTTTTGCGCCTGCTTCCAGCCGCCGAATACGTCGTCAACCGTCAAAAGGCTCACCTGCGGAAACTCGAATTTTTGAGCGACCGATTCGAGACGCGGGCGATAGAAATTTTTCGCTGCGATCGTTTGGCCTTCTTCCGTATACAAATATTCGAGATACGCTTTCGCCACTTCGCGAGTTCCTTTTTTATCGACGACTTTATCGACAACGGCAACGGGAGGTTCCGCCAAAATGCTGATCGAAGGCACGACAATCTCAAATTTGTCCTCGCCGAATTCTTTCAACGACAGAAACGCTTCATTCTCCCATGCGATCAGCACATCGCCGATTCCTCTTTCCACGAACGTCGTTGTCGAACCGCGCGCCCCGGAATCGAGCACCGGAACGTTCTTAAACAATGCCGACAGAAACTCTTCCGCTTTCTGTTCGTCGTTCCCGTTCTTTTGCAGCGCATATCCCCATGCCGCTAAATAATTCCAACGCGCCCCCCCGGACGTCTTCGGATTCGGCGTAATGACCGAAACGCCCGGTTTGATTAAATCGTCCCAGTCCTTAATTCCTTTCGGATTGCCGGTGCGCACGAGAAAGACGATGGTGGACGTGTACGGCGAGCTGTTCTGGTCGAGCTTGGTTTGCCAGCCTTCCTCTATGAGTCCCGCCGCCTGAATTTCATCGATATCGTAAGCGAGCGCCAGCGTTACGACATCCGCCTGCAAGCCGTCGATGACCGAGCGCCCTTGCTTGCCCGATCCTCCATGCGATTGTTTCACCGTTACCGTTTGCCCCGTCTGCTCCTTCCAATAGACCGCGAACGCTTTGTTATACTCTTCGTAAAGCTCCCGGGTCGGATCGTACGATACGTTGAGCAGTTCGACCGGAGCTTTCGCCGCTTCCGGCTTCTCTTCCCGAACGCTAGCTTGGGCGGGCTGCTCCCCCGAACGGCCTTGGCTCCCCTCCTTCGTGTTCGTTTGCCCTCCGCCGCAAGCCGTTAAGCTTACCAATAAGACAGTGATGACAGCCGTTAATAACGTTACCTTTTTCATCGTTCTCTAACTCCTTTATTGTTCTTGCTTGCATCGTTTCTTTCCGAAAAAAAGTACAAAAAAAGACACATACCACTCCTTTCGCCAAATGGGTTGTGTCTCCGGCTGTCCGGTAAACCAACTATTCCTATTAAATTAGTATGGATTTAATTTGCAATTATCATATCACCGAATTTTTCCCATGTCAATACAAAAAATGGGCGGGTTGGCCCACCCTTCCTATCCGGCAGCGGGCGCTCCCTATCGCCCAATCCTCCGCTTGTCAACGCCGGATGTGCGAATTCCAATCATCCGCTAACATGGCGTATACCGCATGATCGACAAAACGGTCGTTTACCCACTCTTCCTGCCTGCAAACGCCTTCCAGTTGAAATCCCAATCGTTCCGGAATCGCCCGGCTCTTCGCATTGCCGACTCCCGCCCGAATTTCCACCCGGTTCAAATTCAATTCTTCAAAGGCATAATCAAGCAGCCGCCTGCACGAATCCGCCATGATCCCTTTGCCCTGCGCTTGCTCGTCCAACCAGTAGCCGATCGACGTCTTGCGGTTGGTCCAATCGATCCGATGGAATCCTATACAACCTGCCAAACGGCCCTCATAAAAAATGCCGCATTGAAATCCTCTGTTTTGCGCGAATTGCTCCAAAACCATGGAAATGAATTGCTTCGAATCTTCCTCGCTGCGAGTAATGTCCACCCACGGCAGCCATTCGCGCAAATAATCGCGGTTCCGCTCCGTTAGTTGAAATAATTCCGGCGCATGTTTCCATTCCAACAACTTCAATTCAAGCGATTCGCGAATCGTACAAACAAACATGGTCCATTCCCCCGTTCCATCGATAAGTTACCTTTCTGCATTTCACAGAGTATCGGTGTTGCCGGCGATAAAGATAGTTCCATTATATTGGATTAGAAAGCGGAATGAAACGTCAAACGAAAAACGGCGAGAAACCGCTCCCGCCGCATTCGCCGTCATGTTCGACCATATATCATACAAGATGGCAAGCGACGAAATGCCCTTCGCCCACATCTCTATACTCCGGAATTTGCCGTTTGCACCATTCGGTCGCTATCGGACAACGCGTATGAAATTTGCATCCCGACGGCGGATTGGCCGGACTCGGTATATCCCCCTCCAGCACGATTCTTTCCCGCTTCAAGGTCGGATCGGGAATGGGAATGGCCGACATCAGCGCTTTCGTATAAGGATGAAGCGGATTGCCGAACAATTGGCTCCTGCTCGCCGTCTCGACGATCGAACCGAGATACATGACGCCGACGCGATTGCACAAATGTTCGACCACGCTCAAATCGTGGGAAATGAACAGGTATGTCAGTTGCTTCTCCCGCTGGAGATCGCTGAGCAAGTTAATAATTTGCGCTTGAATCGACACGTCCAGCGCCGACACCGGCTCGTCGGCCACGACAAATTCCGGGTTCATAATGAGCGCCCGGGCAATGCCGATGCGCTGCCGCTGTCCCCCGGAAAACTCGTGGGGATACCGCTCATAATGATAGCTTGCCAGACCGCAAAGCTCCATCGTTTCGACAACCCGGTCCCGTACGTCTTTGCGCTTGGCAAGACCGTGGTCGATCAACGCTTCGCCGATCGCTTCCCCGACTTTGATCCGGGGATTGAGCGAACCGAACGGATCCTGGAATATCATTTGCAGCTTCGGACGCATGGAACGCATGTCCTTGTTGGATAGCTGATGGATATCCTGCCCCTTGAACGATATGACGCCCTCCGTCTTCTCGGTCAGGCGCAAAATCGTCCGGCCGATCGTGCTCTTCCCGCAGCCGGACTCGCCGACGAGCCCGAACGACTCGCCTCTCTTGATTTGAAAGGAAACGCCGTCCACCGCCTTCACGTTGCCGATCGTACGCTGGAATACGCCGCCGCGAATCGGAAAGTACTTTTTCAGCTGCTGCACCTGAATCAACGCTTCGCTCATCGCTTATTCCCCGCTTCCTCATACAACCAGCAGGCTGTCTTATGTTTGCCGCCGTCATGCGCGCGCAGCGGCGGCTGTTTCTCCTTGCAAATGTCCATGCAAAAGGCGCAGCGGTCGTGAAAATGGCAATTGTCGCCCAACTCGACAGGATTGGGGACCTGCCCCGGGATCGAATACAGCCGTTCCCGGTTCTGATTGAGAATCGGCTTCGCTTTCAATAGCCCTTGCGTATACGGATGCCGCGGGTTTTGGAACAGCTCCAGCACCGGCGCTTCCTCAATCACTTTCCCTGCGTACATCACGACGACAAAATCGGCCATTTCGGCGACAACGCCCAGATCATGCGTAATCAGCATAATCGATGTCTTGATTTTATCCTTAATATCCCGCATTAAATCCAAGATTTGCGCCTGGATCGTTACATCCAGCGCCGTCGTCGGTTCGTCGGCAATGAGCAGCTTCGGATTGCAGCTCAGCGCGATGGCGATCATGACCCGCTGGCGCATTCCCCCGCTAAGCTCATGCGGGAACGAGCCGAATATTTGTTCCGCCCGCGGAATGCCTACCAAATTGATTAGTTCGATCGCCCTGTCGCGGGCTTCCTTGCGGTCGAGCAGCAGATGAAGCATAAGCGGCTCCATAATTTGCTCTCCGATGGTGAGAACCGGGTTCAGCGAAGACATCGGCTCCTGGAAAATAATCGAAATTTCGTTGCCGCGAATCCGGCTCATTTCGCGCTTGCTCAATCGCAGGATGTCCTTTCCCTCGAACCTTATTTCCCCGCCGGCAATTTCGCCCGGAGGAGTCTCGATCAAGCGCATAAGAGACATCGCCGTTACGCTCTTGCCGCAGCCGGATTCCCCGACGACACAAAGGGTTTCGCCTTCGCGTATCGTGAAGCTGACGTCGTCGACAGCTTTGACCACACCGGCGGATGTATGAAAATGCGTCTTTAAATTTCGAAATTCGACTAACACTTTCGCCATATCGCATCTCCTTCTTGAAATGATCGGCTGCCCGGGGTGCCCGATAATTGTCGGGCTGGCATTGGCGCTTGCCCGCGTTCTTATCTGTGTTTCATTTTCGGATCCAAAGCGTCGCGAAGCGCGTCGCCGATCAGGTTAATAGCCGTCACGGTAATAAGAATGCACATGCCGGGCGGCACCCACAGCCAAGGCCTCTTGCGAAAATCGATCAAATTGTTGGCCGCCGAGATCATATTGCCCCATGATGGAGTCGGAGGCACGACGCCGATCCCGAGAAAACTGAGCGCCGATTCGTAGATGATGGCGCTCGCCACGCCAAGCGTCGCCGATACAATAATGATCGGAACGACGTTCGGCATCAGATGGCGGAATATTTTGCGCCGGTCGCGCAATCCCAAGGCGTCGGTAGCCTGCATAAATTCCATCTCGCGCAGCATCAGCATTTGGCCGCGTACGAGCCGCGACAAACTCGTCCAGCCAAGCAAGCCGATAATAAGCATAAGGAAGTAAATGCGGTCAGCGGAATCGACTTTCAAATCGGACAATACGGCGCCTAATATAATGAGAATCGGCAAAGACGGCAAGGACATGAATATATCGGCAATCCGCATAATGATCGCATCTGCGCCTCTGCGGTAAAATCCGGCCACCGCACCGAGCGTCGCGCCAATCACGACCGATATGCCCGTAGCTACGAGTCCGACGGTGAGCGAGATCCGTCCCGCCAGCATCGTCCGCAGCAGAATATCGCGTCCGAGCTTATCGGTGCCGAGCCAATGGGCGCTGTTGGGCGGCTGATTTTTATATGCCAAATCATAATCTTCCAATTCGTAAGGCGAGAACAAAGGCCCAATGAAACTGATCAGAAACATCAAGATTAATATAATAAGTCCCGCCAAAGCAAAGCGGTTTCGCGCGAACCGGCGCATCGCCGTTTTCCAGGGAGAAGCCGGCCGCTTGACGGCGACTTTAGCATTCGTATCCAAAGACGAAACTCTCGCGGACACCTCGACCACCTCCTACTTTAAGCGAATTCTTGGATCTGCAACGCCGTAGAGCACGTCGGACAGCAGATTCCCGATCAGCGTCAACACGGCCAGAAAGATCGTGAAGCCTAACATAAACGGATAGTCGCGCACCGTGATCGATTCCAGATATACTTGGCCGACCCCCGGCCAAACGAATACTTTCTCCAAAATAATGGCGCCGCCGAACAAAGTGGGAAGCTCGAAGCCGAACAGGGTAATCGCGGGCAGCAACGCGTTGCGCAACGCATGCTTGAAAATAACGGTACGTTCCTTCAAACCTTTGGCGCGGGCGGTTCGAATATAATCCTGGCGAATCACTTCCAGCATCGCTGTGCGGAAATAGCGGGTCAGACTGCCTGTGCTGAGCATGGTCAGCACGAGCGCCGGCAGGAACATATGGTGGGCGACGTCTTTGATATACGCCCAGCCTGTCGCGTTCAGCCCGGCCGTCGTCATGCCGCCGACGGGGAATAACCCGAGATGCAGGCTTAATCCGTAAATGAGCAGCAGACCGATAAAGAACGACGGCAAGGACATGCATAGAAAGATAAGTAAAGTGACCAGTTTGTCAAATATCGAGTATTGGAATTTCGCCGAGAAAACGCCGGCGAATATCGCGATGAGCCAACTAAATATCAGACTAACGAAAGCGATTACAAAGGAGTTCCAGACATAATTGTTTATGACTTTGCCGACCGGCTGCTTATGCTGCAGCGAGTCCCCCATATTTCCTTTGAGCATGTTGCCGGCCCAAGTGAAGTACCTTTCTACTACCGGTTTATCGAGGCCGTATATTTGCCTTAACTGTTCCATCTTCTCGTAAGTCATATTGGGAGTGACTTTGGCGGTAATGTAATCGCCCGGAACCATCGCGGAAATCGCAAAGACAATAATGGATATGCCGATCAGCGTCGGGATCATCTGTAGCAGCCTGCGGATCATATACTGCTTCATAGCATTTCCTCCTAGGCTTATAGTGGAATGCTCAGCCCATACGGGCTGAGCATACGATTCATGCTGTTATTGCACAATTTCCGCTTGATACAGGCTGAAAGTAAAGTGTTTGTACGGAGTAATATCCAATCCTGTAACTCTTGCGTTAATTCCCCACATATCTCTTCTTTGGTACATGAAAATAACCGGAAGGTCCCTGTTAAGTTCTTGAAACACTTGTTTATAGATCTCTTTCCGCCCTTCGAGATCCAGCGTTTTCTTGCCTTTCAACATCAGTTCGTCGACCGTTTTATTGGAATAGCCGATGTTATTCTGGGCGCCGTTCGTAATATAAACGGTACTGTCCGGATCCGGCGTCAATCCCCAAGCCGCGAAGAACATTTCGAAATCGCCCGTTTTCCGCTTTTCGCTGATGGCGTTGAAATCGAGCGTCTCGGCATTAAAGTCGATACCGAGTTCCTTATAGTTTTTCGTCATGATCGGAAGCAGCGCCTCGACAACCGAGCTATCCGCAGTCGCGGAGAAGTTGATTTTAAACTTCTGTCCGTCTTTCTCGCGAATGCCGTCGGAACCTTCTACCCATCCCGCTTCGTCCAGAAGCTTCTTCGCTTTATCGATGTCGAATTCGTAAGGTTCGATGCCTTCGTTCGTATAAGCCCATCCTACGTTGGACTCCGGAATGTTAATGACGTTGGCGTATTTACCGAATGCGCCTTCCACCACTTCCTTGCGGTTCAAACCGATCGTTAACGCCTGGCGCACTTTGACATCCTGGTATTTCGGATCGTTATGATTGAACGCAACATAGCCGTATCCGTTCGTCGGGAATATATTGACGTCCAGAAAACCGAGCCCTGTCAGTTCCTCGACATTGTCCTCGTTAACGGTTACTTCGTCCACGTCAATCTCGCCGGATTGCAGCATGGCAATTCTCGTATCGTCGGTCGTCGCTTTTAAGATCACATTTTTAATTTTCGGCGCGCCTTTGAAATAATTCGGGTTTGCTTCCAGAACGACTTCTTGGCCCGGGGTATATTTCGTAACGATATATTGGCCGCTGCCGATCGGTTTATCGTTCAATGCTTTCACCGAATCAAGCTGTCCCAATTTATAGCCTTTGCCATAGTAAGCCTCCGGCAGGAACTCGACGGTGCCGAGCTCGTTTTTCGTCTGGGCGTTTACTTCCAACACTTCGACTTCCACGGTGTTGTCGTCGATAATTTTGACCCCGGATATATCCGGCGATTTGCCGTCATGGTATTCCTGGCCGCCTTTGATCTTGAGCGATAGAATGTCCGATTCTCCGTCATAGGTCGGATCGTGCAGCACTTTCAACGCGAACAGATAATCTTTCACCGTCACCGGCGTGCCGTCGCTGTACTTTATGCCCGGCTTCAAGTGAAACGTATATTTCAGGCCGTCGTCGGACACATCGATTTTATCGGCTAGATGCTCCGCATATGTACCGTCGCTTTGAACGACCAGGAAGCTGTCGAATACGACTTCAACGACATATTTATCATAAACCGTTGACCAGAATAGAGGGCTGAATATCCCTTTCGGCGCCGTCGTGCCAATGATCAGCGTGTCTTTGCGGCCCAGAGCCAAGGCGGGATTAAGCGACTTGTCGGTTGCCGGGAAATACCCGGAGTTGGCATCGTCTTGCGATGTTCCCGGTTCCGTCTTTTCCGGTTCTGTCTTGTCCGGCTCCGCTTGATCGGACCCCTTGTCGGTCGACTCCGCCGCCGGCGGCGGGTCCTTAGGCGGTTCCGCAGCTTTGTCTCCTGTGCATGCCGATAAAAGTAAAACCGCAATCATCATAATCAACATCAAACCAGACCATTTTTTTCCCAAAACGATTCCCCTCACTTTGAATAATATTAAGGCAAAGCCTCTACGGTGAAGAAGCTTTGTATCCTTATTTCCAACACTTTCATAAACCACCCCCGGAAGAAGATGATCGGTATGGCAGCGTCAAAGATGAATGGATGCCTTAAGCGGTAAAATAAACCTAAGGTCAATTGAGAAAAAGACTATCCGAGTCATTCGGGTTGAGGCGTCTGGTTGCGGACTCTTATAAATAAAAATAGAGGCTTATCTTTTTGCCCTTTATAATACATAATCTCATTTCCGGCATTGTATAACATTTTTGTGAGAAAATTTCCCATCTGAATCTAGGTTAATGATCGCCGCCTCATTTGTTTGTTGTTTGGGCGGTTACGCTCGTCGTCTCTTTTTCCCCTTCTGTCGAAATCCCCTTCACTCAGGGGCAGAAGTTAGTGAGAAAAAGAACCGGTTGTCTGAACGAAGGGGATTTCGACAGAGGAAATGAATGAGCAGCATTTCGATAAAAAAATGAGGAGAAGCGACATACGAAAAGAGGCTATGGCGGTTGCCAAGCCAGACATGGAGATGCCTCGAAGGCGATTCGCGCGGCGCTCTTGTTTAGGGCTAAACGAAACTGGCCATCCTTATGGGGCTCAAAATGAAGACGTTCCCATCCTAACGAAAGTACGTGTCGTTATTCATTGGAAATCCGCCGTTGTACCGCCTTTTTCCCCTCATTAGCGTGTTTTCGTTTCGTTACGCCGGCAACAAGGTGATTTACGGGCTAATAGCGTGTATATGTTTCGTCCGCCCGGCGCCCGGCGGGTCGTCAGCCCCGAACATTTTCGACAAAAAAAACCGCTGGAGCAAATTACTCCAGCAGTTATGATTCGATCACCCGAAAAATTCGTACGTTCGCGTCCATGTCATCGATTCGCCCGGCCGAAGGTCGATTTCGACGAACACTTCCGGCGATACGACATGGGGCGCGCCCCATAGCGCAATCATCGAGGCGGGCCGCGTTACCGTCTCCCGCATCCCGGCCCCGCTCGGGAGATGCATGGCTTCCCAAGAAACCGCCTCCCCGCTGCCGAATCCCTCCAAACGGCAATAAAATTCCCGCTCCGGCGCATGCCGCCAGCGGATGTCGCGGCCGCCGAACTCGAGCACGCGCGGCGTATAATCCGGTTCCATCTGAGCCGCCGCAACAGGGAAGGAAAAGGCCAAGCGGTAATCGGGACCGATCGGATGCCCGTCAATCCCGATAAAATTATGGGTATATTCATGCGTTCTTATCGGCCGCGATCCAACGTTTTCAAGCAGGTAGCGGATGCTCAGTCCCGAGCCTTGAAGCGTTACGGTCTTGGCCAGTCTCGCGGCATACCCGCGGCAATCCGCCGGATGAACGACGAACTCGGCGGATCGCCGATCGGTCCGCACTTCAACCTCAAAAGGCGTCGCCTTATAATCGGCGCGAAAATCGTATTCCGCTTCGTCCCGGCGCTCGAGCAAGCCGACCCCGAGTTTGGGGAACCGTTCCCCGACGCGCGTCTCTTCGTACCCGATCCCCTGGAAGATGCCGAATTCGTTGCAAAGGCCGGCTCCGCCCCCCCGCACATGAGAGGAAGGATGCTCGCGCACGCAGAAGGTATGGCCGCCTTCGATCAATCGCACTTGCGTCACGAAGGCCGTCCGGTCGAAGCGCGCGCCCCGGCATTCCCCCGGTTCGGCTATGTCTACGCAAAGCCTGTCGCTAACTAATTCGATCATGAGAGCATGACCTCGATCGTATGCGTTCCTTCATCCGGCAAGCCCGATATCAGCCCGCGATCGATCACGCATGACGGGCCGCCGGTTTCCGCCGGAAACCGCGCATTCGAGTACGATACCGAACCGATCCGGTACTCGCCGTAATCCAGCCCGCGCGGATTGCGGTAAACGATGCGCAGCTTCTTCCCCGCAAACAGAGTATCGATCGCGGCTTCGCCGTTCTTGTCGAATTGCTCCCGCACCAGCTTCGGTTCCAGCGTCAAATCGCCAAGCGCCCCTTTCACGCCGTACACTTCCGTGACGGCCGTCAGCAGCAACCAGCTCGCCGAGCCCGTTAAATAGTGGTACATTCCCCGGCCTTTCTCGTTGATATATTCGGGAATGCCCGGATAGATGCGGCTCCGTTCGAAATCGGCGCTGAGGCGATAGATCGAGTCAAGCACGGCGTAGCCTTCCCGCACGAAGCCGCGTTTGTACAGCGCGTTCGCGTACATGACCGTCATATGGCTGAACATGGCTCCGTTCTCTTTATGGCCGAACGCGAAGCCGAAGGCGCGGCCCAGATTTTGCTGAATGCCGCCGAAGCGGGTATTCAGGCGGTAGCCGATCTCCGGGTCTTTCAAGTACCGGTCGACGGAGGCGGTCACCTTCCGAACCTGCTCCGCGCTCGCCGTTCCTCCCATCACGGCGAACACCTGGCCCGTCAGCGTCATGCGGACGCCGTTCCCGCGATCGCCTTCCACACGCGCGCCGTCATTGTCGTAATAACCGTTGAACCATTCATAGCCTTCGCCGCTGCGGATCCATTCGTTTCTGCGAATATGCTCCTTCAGCCAGTTCGCTTTTTGCTCCAAATCTTCCGCCACCCGCCCGATGTCAAAAGCGGTTTTGCGGCCTTTGACCTTGCCGGGACAGGCGTCATAATACCGTTCCAGCAATTCGCGCTTGGCGGAAACGGACCCGTAATCGACCGAACCGGAAATCGTATCGAGCAGCACGCCGATTTCTTCCGCCAGTTCGACCTGCATAACGCCCATTCGTTCCTTCATCTTCCGCAGCAGCTTGGCCAGCTCGCTCAAATTGCTTGCATACAACGCCGTAAAGGCCACGCTCTCGCCCTTATCTGGCGCCAGATCCAGGCCGTCGTTCCAATCGGCCCCTTCCAGCTTCATATTGTTATGCTCGCCGACGTGGAAGAACGGCACGACGTTCTGCACCAGCAAATGTTCCAGAATGGTGCCGCGATAGACGGCTCCGTCTTCCGTTCGCAGCTTGTTCTCTCCGTCCGCGCCCAAAGCCGGGTCCTTCTCCTTGCAGCGCCGCACATAAATATCCTGGAAAAAGGATTGCTCCTGCAGCAAAAATTCGAGATCGCCGCTTTGATGCAAGTAGAACAAGGTCGTCACAAGCGGCCAGGCGCCGTGATCCATCCAGACGCGCGGAATATTGTTGCGGTCCGCGACGAATTCGCCGGGGTTCGCCCCGATAATGGTCGCATTGCTGCCGTCGATGCGAACGCCGGCGAAATTGTTGAACAATAAATGCCGCACTTCCGCCGGTTCCATGATTAATAGAGCCAGGCAATCCTGCCACAAATCGCGCCAGCCGCGTCCGCCCCGGCCGTAATCGTGATGCGGGAGGAACGAGCAGCCGTATAATCTTCTCAAGATCGGTTGCAGCGTCACCCATTTCATCCATAGATCATGCTGCCGATCCCCCGAATGGAATGAAACCGCGCCCACTTTCCGCTGCCAATGCCGTTTCGTCTGTGCCAGCAGTTCGTCGAATCGGCTTGCGGACAAATATTCGCAGGCCAGCCGTTCCGTTTCGATCCGGCCGTCGGCGATAACCATGGCGATCGTATACCGCTTCGACTCTCCCGGCTGCAGTTCCGCGGCAGCGAACCGGATCGCCCCGACCGCTTCGTAGCCTTCGCGCTCGCTTCCCGCCCGTTCCTGCGGCGGCGCGTTCGTCACGACCGCTTCCGGCCAGTCCAAAGCGCCGCCTTCGCCGATATATTCTTCCAGCACCGGGAAAAATCCGGCCGGCGCGTTCCCTTCGCCTTCGGCGCCGAATACGCCGTATGCGGTCCGATTGGCGCGATGCCCCCGCTCGTCGAACGATAACGTCGGCTGCACCTCGATGCCGTGCTTCGAGACGTAAATCCGATGAAGCAGCGACGTGACATGGCGATGATCGCGCAGATCGTCCGCCGACCGCCCGTAGACCGGGACGGCCGCCGTCGGCGTTATCGTTGCCGCTCGATCGCCGATGTTCGTAATCGTTACCTGCATCAATTCCGCCTGCTCCGCTTCCGCGGGAACGAAACTGACGATTTCCGCTTTCAGCCCAAACGAGCGGTTTTCGCGGACGACTTTATGCCACAGGAACCCGGCTTCCATAACCGAAGCCTCTTCCTTGCCGCCAAACCGGGAAGCCGTTTGCTTCGCCGAATTACCGGCCGCGGACCAGGCGCCTTTTCCTTCCATGTACACCCAGAAATTGCGCGAGGCTCTCGAATTATGCAAGTCTTCCACGGAAACGGGCGGCATGAAGAACGTATTATGGCCCGATTTGATATCGCCGTGCAGCACGGGCGTAATCGCCGACAGCATGCCCGCTTCGTTCGCGAGCGGGAAATATAAATAACTCGTCTCCTCGGGTCTTTCTAACGTAAAATCTCCGGACTCCCCAATAAATTTCCAACCTTTATTTTTCGCTTTCTCTCGTTGCATTTCATGTCCCTTCCTCTCTCCCGCCGAAATTCCCCGTTTATTGCATAAATGCTTCGATCCGGCGAACCCGTTTCTCCCGTACCAGCAGAGCGATCGGTTCGTCGATGTCGCCGCAGTCAATACGCTCGATTTCGCCCGAAGGCATCGTAATTTCCAAGCGCTCGATCGCAGCGCCGTCCGCGCCAAACGTGTCGAGACGCCGCGGATTATGATAGACGACGTCGCAGCAGCCGAGGAATGTCGCCCGCACCGTATCGTCGTCAGCGAACAGCCATGCCGGAAGCGCCGGTTCGAGCCGCAGCCGCAGCCTGCCGTCTTCTACGCGAAACGGCCGCTCGCCCCACATCATCGTATTCCACATCGATAAAAATTCCGCCGTCGAGCCGCTCAATCTGGCGACGAAGCCCGTACCGTGCAGCTTCGGATCGGGATTCGCGCTGCTGGCAATAAAAGAGCTGTTCTCGAGCGGATTGCGTCCGTACGTCTCCGCGTCCAGAAACGGAGGCATCGCATTCTTCATCTCCTCGAAGAACGCCTCATATAAGCCGCCCTTGAGCAATTCCAGCAAATATTTATATTCCATATGCATAAAGACGGACTCGTTCTCGAGCCATCCCGGGGTGAATGCGCGCGCCCGCCCGATTTCATGCGGCTCATTCGCCAGGGAGGCGTTCACTTTATACATCTTTAATTTGCGGTCGTAAAGCTCGGTTTCCTTGATATTCCGATACAGGGCAAGCCGCTCTTCTTGCGAATCGATCATTTTCATCGCCCGCATCGGTCCTTCGAGGAAATACGGCATGTCGACGCGCCGGAATCCGGTCGCGCGCACGTACGGCTGCCCTTTGGCGTTCGCCGCCGCTTCGCCGTTCCCGCCCGGAATCGGTTCGAAGCCCGTCGCTTCGTAATAGAAGTAAGTCGGATAGACGCCGCCCCCGATTCGCAACGCTTTCCCGATCCCATGCTTCACCTTGTTCAGGCATTTGCGCAATGCCGCCTCGGCCTCGCGCTTGGACAGCCGCGCCATCGTTCCTTCGAAGCCGAATCTCACCCGCTCGCGGTACCGCTCGCGCGCCGCCGCGGCCCGATCCCAAAATTCGAAGTCGCGGCCCTCTTCCGGCGCAGAAGCGAATCGTTCCGCCAGGCTCGCCGCCTCCGCCAGCAAGTCGGCCGTCTCGACAGGCAAATCGATCGTCTCCGGCCCGACCCGCTCGGCGTCCAACAGGAAAGCGAGCAGCCGGTGCAATTCGCATAGCTCGCTGAACCCGGAAGCGAACAATCCCGGCAAGCCGTTCAGCGAATCGTTCCAGCCCGGTTTGCCCGCCTCCATCTCGATGCCGACGCCTTCCGGATCTTGCGTGACGAATTTGATCAGAGCGAGCGAGAGCAATTTCTCATATAAATAAGTACGATAGATTTCTCCTTGGCCATGGCGCGTCCGCATCCATTGCGGCATACGGTCCCGTTCCCGGATCATGCGTTCCTTCTCTTCATCCCGCCGGACCGCTCCGAACTGCCTTACTTTCCCATCGGCCAGTACGGTCTTCCGTTCCCGGGACAGCACGACGGCCGGGCTGTCGTAATACGTATAATCCCGGCGGCGGAACAGCAAATCTTCCAAGCGGTCCGGATAGACGGCCAAATAGTTCTCGACCAGATCCAAATTATACGTCCAATGATCGATCCAATAGCCTTCGCCGTAATCCGCTTCGAAAGACTGTTCCGATACGCTAAGCGCGCGCGACAGAAATTCGTCCGCCGATACGGACAACGAAATAGCGCTGTCTTCGAGAAAAGCGAGCAGTTTGCCGGGCGTATAAGGCTTGCGCATAAATTCGCCAAGCGCCGCCCGATGCTGCGGATCGGCGAAATTCGCCAGCGCCGCCGCGTCTTTCGCGCGGAAGCTGCATCCCTTGATGACGAGCGGATTGTATCCGTCCGTCTGCATGAAACTCATAAACATGCGAATGTTGAAATCCCCGATCTCGGGATGAAACAGCACGTCGCTGCGCCGATTCTGGTTCATATCGCGGAAATTGCCGTTACCTTGCGAATAGTAGCTGGAATCGAGCGAGAAGAAATTGTAATCCCGTTCCAAATCGCCATGCTTGCGCGAATAAAGATGATAAACGAACGGTTCTCCGCCGTTCTCCAGCATGATCGGCTGTCCGCCCCGCAAGATGTTGTCGAGCGCGTTCTGCTTGCAATACGCATCGAATGCCGGCATGGACGTGCGGGTGGCGACCGCCTCCGTCAATTGCTCGGCGAGCGCCCGCGCCTCCTCCCGCTTCGCTTCGACATAAGCGAAGCGGGCCAAATCGCCGATGCGCCCGTTCAATATGCCGATATCGCTCACATGCCCGATCATCGTGCACATATCGATGCGCCCGCCGGGTTCGAGACGGCGTTCGACGCCGGAGAAGCCGCACGGCACCTGATTCGCCGTCGTTTGCTCCGCGGCGAACAGCTCCTCGAGCGGCCGCTGGGCGAATGCGTCCGGAACGTCCAGCGAACTGTTGTACCCGAACACCAAACCGGGATCGACGATCGGCGCGAGCAGCCGTTCCTTCCCCGCTTCGCCGGCGAAGCTCGCATAGAAATGACCGCCGGCGATTTCCGATACCTCTACGGAATCGGCGGTGCTTGCCCGCAATCGGTAGAAGGGAATGCCGCGGTCCATATTGTATACATCCATCCAGCTCTTCAACGTATTGCCGATTTCCTTGTACTCGCTGTTCCTGATGCCGTACGGCAAAATCGCCGGCAATCCGTCAAGCAATTCCACCTGTTTGGCCGTCGGGCCGAGATTGCGAATGCCGACCCGGCGCACCAATGCCGCGAACGACTCGTTCGGCAGCGTGTAATATTCGACATGAACGGCGATGCCCAGCCCCCGGTGCACCGATTCGAGTTCCAGCATATTGGGGGATATCATCATTTTCTCGGTCACATCCTGCTCGCGGGACGAACGGTAAGCGAACGGTTCGAACAGCTCGCCGTCCGCCTTAATAAACGTGCGGAACCCGTTCGTCGGCACGAACCGGTAAGATTTATCCGCAGGATAAAATTCCATAACAGCCCCGTCCTTATCCTGCACGCCGAAACTGGCGATGCCCTGGCCCCGGTTCACATAATACGCCCACATCGGCTTGCCGCGAATTCCGGCGATCCCGGGCAAGAACGACGCGAACGGCTTCGTCCGGTTGTAATCTCTAATAACGAATCGGCCCCGTTCGTCGAATTCGTATCGTTTTTCCATTCCTTGTACGGCCTCCTGTCCCAGTCTGTCGATTAACTTTTCACCGCGCCGGCCAAAGCGCCGTCCACGATATATTTTTGAATGAACGAATACAGCACAATCAGCGGAACGGCTACAATCGTAATCCCGCATGCCAGAAGCGGCCAATTGTTGCCGTATTGCCCTCTGAACTCCTTAAGGCCCGCGGTAATCGGCCAATTGTCCGGACTCGACAAATACATGACCGGCCCGACGAAATCGTTCCAGGTGCCGATCGCTGTCAAAATGACGCCGGTGGCGATAATCGGCTTCATGAGCGGAAGCACCATCTGGAAAATATATCTTGTATAAGAACAGCCGTCCACGCCTGCCGCTTCGTCCAGTTCCCGGCTGATCGATTTGATGTATCCGACGAACATCATAAAGACGACGCCAGTTCCCGTCGTCTTAAGCAGCGTATAGCCCAGCTTGGTGTCGTATCCGATAAACGGAATATGATCCTTCATAAACAGCATGAACTTGAACTGCGCAACGAGCGGATTCGGCAAAAATTGCGACATAATAAAAAACAGGTAGATGAAACCGGCCCATTTGACGTACCCTCTCGCCACCGGAAACGCGGCGAAGACGGAAACGATAATGGTCAGCACCGTAGACACGCCGGTATACAGCAGGCTATTCCCGAAATACCGCGAAAAATTGCCCTCGCTCCACGCATCCGTGTAATTGGACCATTGAATGCTTTGAACAAGGCCTAACGGGTTGCGCAAATATTCGTCAAACGATTTGAAGGACACGTTGAAAACGAACAGCAGCGGCACGACGTATATAATAAGAAACAATAAAATGACCGCATAGGAAACGACTTTGGAGGATGTCGATTGCCGCATCAGTATTCCACCTCTCTTTTGCGCATCAATTTCACGGCTACGATGACGAAGGCGAGAATGAACAGAAACTGCACGACCGACAATGCCGAAGGGAGCCCCATCTCCAAACTGCCGCGGAACGTTTCCTTATAGACGTCGTAAGCCATCGTTCTGGTGTTGAATTTCCCGTCCGTCGTCGCGAGAATAATATCGAACGTTTGCATCGCCCCGATAATCGACAGCAAAATATTGACCGTAAACGACGGCGCGATGAGCGGGAACGTAATATTTTTGAACGATTGCCAGCGGCTGGTACCGTCAATATATCCCGCTTCGTATAAATCCTTCGGCACCGATTGCAGTCCTGCCAGGAAAATAAGCATGGAATACCCCATGTACATCCAGATTTGCACGAAAATAATATAGTTGAACGCATTGCTGAAGCTGCCGAAAAACGTGTCGGAATACCCGAACAGTTGATAGATTTGCTGTACCGGCCCGCTGATCGGATCGAACATTAACGTCCAGATGAGCGAAACGACGGCGACCCCGAGCACGACGGGCAGGAAAAAGACGGAGCGGTAAAATCGGTCGCCCTTCAGCTTCTGATTAATAATGACGGCCATAAGCAGCCCGAGCCCGTTCTGTACGACCGTAACCGTAAACGTAAAATAAAGCGTTCTGCCGACCGAAGCCCATCGCTCATGCGAATTGCCGGAAAAAAACAGCTTCTGGTAATTTTCCAGTCCGACAAACCGAAAGCCTTTGCCCGGCACGTTCGTCATATCGGTAAAGGAGTAGACCACCGACATGAACGACGGACCCGCATAAAACAGCAAATACAACGCCAAAGGAATAAATAGCAGCAAGTATGGCACGAACCGGGACAATCCTTTGCCAAACGGATACATCATCGACACCTTCCTAACATTCGATCAAAATTCGGTTTGAAGCAAGTCGGGGCCTGAAATGTTGATCTCAGACCCCGACGATTAACCGTTGCAAGCGATACTCTCTTTATTTCGGCGCTGCGGCTTCCCATTCTTTTTGCTGAACGTCTGCCAATTCCTGAGCGGTTTTAAATTCGCCGCCCGGCGCCAAATATTCCGTATGAACCCCTTCGGCTGCAAGATGCTCGCCTACATTTTCCCGATTGATCATCAAAATTTCATAAGCCAGTTGGAAGCCGTCCATGTAAGGCATGACTTCGTTATCGAAAAATTCGCTATCCGTTTTGATGTTCGGCTGCGTCGGCAAGAAACCGGCCGCTTTCACGAATTGTTGGTAAATTTCCGGTTGGGAGAAAAATTCAAGCCACTTCAGGGCGCCTTCCTTGTTTTTGCCCTTTTCCGTTACGTACCATGTCATATCGTATTTGCCGACCAAGGAATTGTTTTTCGCCGGATCTTCCGTACCAGGCAGCGGGAAATATCCGAATTTCAAGTCGGGATTCGCCGTTTGCACGGTCGGAGCTTCCCAGGAGCCGTTCGGCATCATGGCAACTTTGCCCGTTGCGAAATAGGAAGGCAGCGTGCCGTAGTCGATTCCCATAAATCCGTCGATCGTGTAATTGTCTTGAATGGTCTTCATTTTTTCGAGCACTTCTACAGCATCGGGATCATTGTATTTCGCCGTCCCTTTCCATACGCCCTCGATAAATTTCATTTGATCGCCGCCCCCGAGAATTTGGGCTTGCAGGCTGAATGCCGGAAGCTTGAGCGGCCATACGTCTTTGCCCGCCATCGCGATCGGCGTCACGCCGTTGTTCTTCAACGTTTCGCACAATTCAATAAACTCGGACCAGGTCGTCGGCACTTTCAAATTATGTTTTTCGAAAATTTCCTTATTGTAGAACAATCCCGACATGACTACTTTGCCGGTTGGAATGGCATATACTTTGCCGTTATAAGTACCCGCTTGCTCGATATCGCTCGCTTCGTAATTTTTCACGAACGGCTGGTCCGACAGGTCGGCGATGAGACCCGAATCGATCCATTGCTGCCAATCCGGCACTTTCGCGCCAGGCGTCCACTCTTTCGGGGACAATCTCATGCCCGACAAGTCAGGGAAAATATCGACGTCGCCCGCCGTAATTCTTGCCCGCTGCGCTTGTTTGTATTCGTCGTCCGGTCCCGTCGTCGTATACTCTATCGTATATTCGGGATATTTCTCTTCAAACTGGCGATTAATATCTTTAATCACTTCATTAATATTCCCTTGCTTCCAATGCAGCATTTTGATTACTTTTTTCTCGCCGGAAGGTTTGCCTTCCGATGACGTTTCCCCTGCAGTTCCGTTGCCGTTTGCAGAAGGAGATTCCGTTTTGCCGCCGCATGCCGCAAGCGTAACCATAAGCGCGAGCACCAGCGTTAATGCAGACCATTTTTTCAACAAAACCATTACCCCCAATTCCTAAATATAAGTTCTCAACCCTGTTTTCGAAACAAGCGAAAATCCGACTTAACGGCATACATCCTGCCGCTTCCCATTTCATAGAGATTGTTTTCATATCGGGTATCGCCAATCACGAAATCGGTTTCGGCACTTTTATTATTACTCACAATTTTTATTTTGTAAAGAACTTCCCTCGAAATTTTGTTGTGATATCTATGTGAACGATGATTAAAACGATTGTATTTTCCCGAAGCAACGCGTATTTTCGGGTTTTATTTTTTTGCTTTCGACGCGGTGAAATCCCCTTTTTTTCTATGCTTTTAAAACTTTTCGACATTTACGAAACTAATTTTCGAAAACGATTGACGAAAATGAAACTTAAATATACAATAATCACGAAAACATTTGCGAAAACTTTTCGAAACTGCTTGTCCGCTTTTAGAACGGGTTCGGAGAAAGGGATGGATTTCGATGAAAATAAATATTAAAACAATTGCGAATTTGGCGGGCGTTTCCGTCTCCACCGTCTCTAAAATTATTAATAATTACAGCGACGTCGGCGAGGAAACGAAGCAGAAGGTTCTCAAAATTATGAAAGAAACCGGATATATTCCTTCCTATACGGCGAAAACGCTGGCTACGAACAAATCGAATCTGGTCGGCGTCGTATTCGCGGGCCATATTAATATCGATTTCACCCACCCGTTTTTCGTCGAGGTGCTGAACGCGTTCAAAAAACAGATGGGCGTGCTCGGATACGATTTGATTTTTTTCTCCAACGAAAAATTTCATCAATCCGGGGAAGATTATTTGGCGCGCTGCCGCCATTTTCAGGTGGACGGCTGCATCATCATTAACGGCACGGAAGTGGAGCCATGCATTTACGAACTGGATCAGAGCGAAATTCCGTGCATCGGCGTCGATATTCAATTAACCGGGAAAAACTCGGGAACGATCATGTCGGACAATTATAAAATCGGGGCGAAAGTGGTAGAGCATTTCTACTTAATGGGATACCGCGATCTCGGCTTCATCGGGGGGCGGCCGGACGCGGAAATTTCGAATATGCGCAAGTCCGGGTTTCTGAACGCGCTCGAAAGCTTCGGCCTGGTCGTCAATGAGAATTGGTTCGTTTACGGGCAGGACTTCTACGAACGGAGCGGTTATGACGCCATGAACGAAATGATCCGCAAAGGCGATTTGCCGCGCGCCGTATTCGCCAGCTCCGACCTGATCGCCATCGGCGCGATGCGCGCGCTCAAGGAGCATAAGCATGCCGTTCCCCATGATATCGCCGTGATCGGCTGCGACGATATCGAAGCGGCGAAATATACGACGCCGTCGTTAACGACGATACGCCAAGATAAAGATAAAATCGGCAAACTGGCCGCGATGATGCTGTACGATATTATGAACAATCAACTGGAAGCGAGCTCCGTCGTCGTCGAGCCTTTGCTGGTCGTTCGCGAATCTTGCGGAAGCGCGGTTTGAAGCTTAGCCATCGGCGGCAACCGCTTATGAAGACCGCTCACACAAAATCCGGTTATTTCGGCGAAACGAGGGAATACGCCCCGACTTTGCCCATATAACCGGATTTTTCTGTTTCGGTTTCACCGAATCGATATGTATGGTTGCGGCTCCTTGCAGCAATTCGCCGGCACAGCCGGGCTAATGTGCGGCCAGAGGCAAAACGATCGTAAATTCCGTCCCCTCTCCTACTTCACTTTGCACTTCTATCGTACCTCCGTGATTTTTAACGATGCGGTCGCTGACCGACATGCCTAATCCGGTTCCGGCTTGCTTTGTCGTAAAAAACGGATCGAACAAGCGGCTCATCGTCAGTTTATCCATCCCCTTTCCGTTATCGCGAATCATAATATGGGCATAGCTGCCCTTTCTTGCGACGCTGATCCGGATCAAACCGTCATGTTCCCTTCGTATGGAACTGATCGCGTCGACCGCATTTTTGATCACATTCAAAATGACCTGCTTAATCTGCTTGACGTCGATCGAGACATATAAAGGGACCGCATGTTCCGCAAAATCGATTTGGCATCCTTTCATCAACGCCTCGCTCTCCGACAGCAAAATCACTTCCTTCACCAGCGAACTGACGGAAATATCCCTCTTCATCGGATCCGTCGGCTTGGACGAATTGAGAAATTCGTAAATGATATCGTTCGCGCGATCGATTTCCGATAAAATGATGCGGGCGTATTCGTCTTTCCCCAATGTTTGCAAATGCGGCCTCAGCAGTTGGATAAACCCGCGGATCGAAGTGAGAGGATTCCGTATTTCATGGGCGATCGCCGCCGCGATTTGCCCGAGCATGGCGAGTTTGTCGTTTTGAACGGCCGTTAGCTCGATTCTTTTGGACTCCGAAATATCCTTGAAGCTGAGCAGTACGTCTCCATCCAGTTGATCTCCGTACGTTACCGTGACAAGCCATGTTCTGCCTTGCGAATCGTTGCATTCGCAATATTTGGAGCATCGGGTGATCGTTTCCTTATAAATGCGGACGATCATCTTGCGCTTGTCCCGCCCCATATACGGATGACGAATAAGTTGGCTTAGAGTGCATCCCAGAAACAGATGCTGCGGGGCGCCAAGCATGCCCTCCATCTGAATATTCATAAAGCATAGCTCTCCGTCGCGATCGAACAAAAGAATACCGCTATCCATTTGCTGAAGTACATTTTCGTACTTTCGGCTTACCAATTGCACCGACAAAGACGATTCCCCCTCTTCTAGCAACGATAGTGTCAACTTAATCATAGTAAACATTTGGCAATTGGGTCAACGGGAGATACTGTCGAAATAATAGAACTTTCCTCTAATTTCGCCACATGCAAGTCGAAATAGATCGCATGCCCCGAAACGGTACCGTTCATTTGCCAAAATCGCTCCCGTTTCGCTTCGCTCCGCTTGCAAAAGAAGATCCGGCGGCAGCAATTTCGCTGACCAACCGGATCTTCCATGGATGCATATGTTTAACATGCGTTATTTGTTTTTTTGCATAAGACGGATACGGCGTTGGCTCATGACGGCCAATCGCTTTTTGAGCTGCATTTGCCAGTGCGTATCGTTCAACTGTTTGGCGACCGTCAGCAAATCGAGCGAAATGTCGATTTGGTTCTGTACGACGTCGAGCGGGTCCTCGTTCTCGCAATTGACGCAATTTTCGTAAATATCGCCGTCCACTTCGCTGACATAATCTTGAAAGTCGACTTCGGAAGCGCCGTCGCCATGAGCGAATTCCGCCAATATCTCATATTCGTTCGCCACCAGATGGTGAACCTCGATGCGATGGCAAACCGGACAAAACAGAAGAGGAACGTTATGGATATGCGTTCGGTAATGTTTGATCGTTCCCTTTGTTCCCATCATACTTGCGCCGCAACAAAAACTCATGCTACCCCTCCCGAGTCAAAACGTCTATTCATCACTTATTCGCCGGGGAATGCGATAATTCCTCTTTTTCAGGAGAAAACGATGAGGTAATAAAACGAGATATCCCGTTCATATAGTTGGGTGATGAATAAAAAGGAGGGGAACTACAGGGATGTTGAACGTCATTCCGATCGGCTCGAAGCAGATCAGTTACTTAATGTACAACGACAACACTTGCGAACTGCTCGCCCATTATCACACGGGAGAAGTCAAATCGTTTAGCTCCGTGCCGCAGGACGATTATGAAATTTTGATCCGTTCGGAGAACCGTTATGACGCATTCGTTCAACTAACCGGCAGACTGGCATTGAAATCATTGTAATCACTGTAAGGAGGAACCTATGTTTTTCAACCAAGCAGCGGATCTGCCCTATTCATACAATTGCGACACATTTCATCTCATGGCGCGGGATCCGGCAACCCTATTCGCTTATTGGGAAGTTTCCACGCGCAAACAGGCGATGACGGCGCGGCATTATCGCATCGATTGGGATGCGATGCCGAAAGCGGTCCGCTTGTACCGCATTAGCGGCGGCCGGGGCGCAGACGCGAACGACCGGCTCCGGCTTACGGAGTATACGGATGTCCGGGTCGAGCATGCGTCCTCATGGTATTTTCGCGACTTGAAGCCGGGCTCTGTCTACGTTGCCGATTTCGGAATGTTCAATCCGTTCGGCCAATTCATCCCGCTGCTGCGCTCCAATCCCGCGTCAACGCCGGCTATGGCCCTGCAAGAAGCGGGTGCGGACGAAACCGACAACGGCGGCGCTTCGCTGCAAATCGTCTTTGACAAGGCAGCGGGAGCGAAGACGCCGGAGTCGACATCGCCTTACGAGACCTTCTCGACGTATACGCTATATTCTACTTCGAGAACGAAGGCGAAAGATCAAACCGACACTTATTTTTCAAAAGAAGGAGCCAGTACATGAATTTAACCGCACAAGGATACGTTTCTTTGCTTTTGCATGCCCATCTGCCTTATGTGCGCCATCTCGACCGCGACGATTACATGGAGGAACGATGGTTCTACGAGGCGATGACCGAGACGTACTTGCCGCTGATCGATTTGTTCGGCCGGCTGACCCGGGACGGCGTTCCGTTCCGGTTAACGATGTCGATGTCCCCCACCCTGCTCGCCATGATGGAAGATCCGCTCATGCAAAATCGGTACGAAGCGCATTTGCGCAAGTTGATCCGGCTGGCGGAGATGGAAATCGAGCGCAATGCGGACGAGGCGTCGATTTTGCCCGTTGCGGCAATGTATTACGAGAAACTGTCCCATTACGCGTCGCTATACCGCGATTGCGGCCGAGATATCATCGCCCCGTTTCGCGAGTATCAAGACGCGGGAGCGTTGGAAATTATCGCTTGCGCGGCGACGCACGCATTCCTGCCGCTTCTGAAGCATCCGGAATCGATCGAAGCGCAAATTGCGCTCGGCGCGGCGGAATACGAGCGCCACTTCCGCCGCAAACCTATCGGCATCTGGCTGCCTGAATGCGGCTATACGCGGGAAATATCGGCCATACTGCACAAGTATGGCATCCGGTATTTTATCGCGGATCACCATGCGCTCGAACATGCCCGTCCTCAACCCAAGCGCGGCATGAACTCGCCCGTCATGACGCAGGAAGGCGTTCATGTCTTCGCGCGGGATCCGGAATCTTCACGGCAAGTGTGGAGCAGCCGCGAAGGATATCCCGGCGATCCCGATTACCGTGAGTATTACCGGGACATCGGTTTCGATCTCGGTTGGAGAGACGCCGAAGAGTGGGAATATATTAAGCCTTTCCTGCTGTCGGACGGCCAGCGTATACATACCGGTTTGAAATATTATCGCGTTACCGGCGATTCGCAACCTAAACAGCCTTACGTCGAACATCGGGCGCGGCGGAAGGCCGAGACGCATGCCCGGCATTTTCTCGAATGCCGCGAACGGCAAATCGGGAGCGGCACGTCTTCATTAGACCGCAAGCCGATCGTACTGTGCCCGTACGACGCCGAACTGTTCGGACATTGGTGGTACGAAGGCCCGTTATGGATCGAAGCGCTGTTTCGCGAACTGGAGCGCCGCCCCTATACGGTTGCCATGGTCTCGCCGTCGGATTATTTGCGCATCTATCCGGAGTCCGAAACGGCGGATATCCCGTTCTCCAGTTGGGGCCGGGGCGGATATGCGGAAGTGTGGCTGCAGGAAGACAACGATTGGATCTACCGCCATTTGCATCGAGCGGAAGAGCGGCTCGGACAGACCGCGTCGCGGCGGCGAAACGAATTATGGGGCTATCCGGAAACGGCGGAGCGGATCCTCAATCAAGCGGTTCGGGAACTGATGCTTGCGCAAAGCAGCGACTGGGCGTTCATCATCGATTCCAAAACCGTTCCAAGCTATGCCGTTAAACGTACGTCGCTGCATATCGCCAACGTTCATCGGCTGCTCGATATGATCGACAGCGGGATATACGAACAAGAAGCGCTGGAGGAGATGGAACGGGCTTTTCCTTGCTTTCCGGCGGCGGATTACCGAATGTATTTGCCCGAAGAACTCCGGCAAGACGGCGACGAGGCCGGAATATTGCGGCCGCCCTCGTTCGGAAAGGGCCCGGCGGCGATCGTCTCCGACCCCGGAGACGAGGGAATGACCGCGCCTCGCTCCGCGGTTCTTCGCAAAACGGTGCTGATGCTTGCCTGGGAATTCCCGCCGCTGATCGTCGGCGGACTCGCGAGAGCCGTTTACGATTTGTCGCGCCATCTCGTAAGCGAGCATGCCGACGTTCATGTCATTACCCGGGATACGCCCGAGGCGCCGGCCTATGAAACGATGGAAGGCATTCACGTCCATCGGGTACGGATATTGCAAACCGCCACGGATATCGATTTTATGGATTGGGTGTTTCAACTGAATGCCGCGATTGCGGATTGCGCCATGGAATTAATCGCGCAAGGCTGCCGGTTTGATTTCATTCACGCGCATGACTGGCTCGTTTATTATGCGGCTGCGGACCTGAAGGGCGCGACCGGACTGCCGCTCATCGCCACCATTCATGCCACCGAGCACGGCCGCAATCACGGCAACATTCATACGGACATTCAGCGCCGCATTCATGAATTGGAGCGGCAGCTCTCCGAAGAAGCGGACCGCGTCATCGTATGCAGCCAGGCGATGGTCAAGGAAATTATGGAACTGTTCGCTTTGCCGCGGCATAAATTGACGCTCATCCCGAACGGCGTCGATGCCGGCGCGGTCGCAGACGCTGCCGATTCGGCTTCATTCCGGCTTCGCTACGCGCAGCCCCATGAGCGTCTGCTGTTCTACGTAGGCCGACTCGTCTACGAGAAAGGGGTGCATGTCTTAATCGAGGCGATGCCCGCTATTCTACAGCATTGTCCCGAGACGAAGCTGGTGATCGCCGGCACGGGGCCGATGAAGCGTGAACTCGTCGACTTGGCCGGCCGGCTAGGGCTGGAACGGCATATTATTTTTACCGGTTTTATTCTTGACGACGAGCGAAACGGGCTGCTGCAAGCCGCCGACGTATGCGTGTTCCCAAGCTTATACGAACCGTTCGGCATCGTGGCGCTGGAAGCGATGCAAAGCGGCACCCCCGTCGTCGTATCCGATACCGGCGGCTTCGCCGAATTGATCGAGCATGGCGTCGACGGCTTCAAAGCTTTGCCGGGACATCGAGAATCGCTCGCATGGCATATTACCGAGATGCTGCTGAACGGAGAGCGTGCGGCCTCCATGGCCGCAGCGGCGCAGCGCAAAGTGAAACGATCGTATCATTGGCAATCCATTGCCGTAACGACGCGACAAGTGTATGAAGGAGTGATGACCCGATGAAAGCTGTTATTATGGCCGGTGGAAAAGGAACGCGCCTGCGTCCTCTTACTTTGGATACCCCCAAGCCTATGGTCCCGCTGTTAAATCGTCCTTGTATGGAATACATTATCGAATTGCTGAAATCGAGCGGCATAACGGATATTGCCGTAACGGTTCAATATTTGCCGGAAGTGATTCGCGGCCATTTCGGAGACGGGGCGGAATTCGGCGTCGACCTTCGCTATTTCGAAGAGACCGAACCGCTCGGGACGGCCGGCAGCATCAAAAACGCCGAAAGCTTCCTGGACGAACCGTTCATCGTCATTAGCGGCGACGCGCTGACCGATTTTCAGTTGCGCGACGCGATCGCCTATCATGGGCAGAAAAAAGCGCTGGCCACGCTCGTGCTGACCAGGGTTCCTACCCCGCTCGAATACGGCGTCGTCATGACGGATCGCGAAGGCCGGATTACCCGTTTCTTGGAAAAGCCGAGTTGGAGCGAAGTGTTTAGCGATACGGTCAACACGGGCATTTACATACTCGACCCGAGCATCTTCGCTTATATGCATCCCGGAGAAATATGCGATTTCAGCATGGATTTGTTTCCGGCGCTGCTGCGGGACAACGCTCCGCTATACGGCTATGTGGCCGAAGGATATTGGTCGGATATCGGCACATTGCAGCAATACCGGCAGACGCAGTTCGATATGCTCGACCGCAAAGTGAACGTTCGCATCGCGGCGGACGAAGTGCTGCCTGGCATTTATATGGAAAACAACATCAACCTGCCCGAGCGCGTCAAATGCATCGGCCCCGCCTATATCGGCACGGACTGTACGATCGAGAACGACGCGATCATCGGGGAATACAGCGTTCTGGGCAAATCGAACCGCGTCTCTTCCGCCGCGGCGACGGAACGTTCCATTATATGGAACGGAAATTATATCGGCCGGCAAAGCGAGGTGCGCGGCGCCTTGCTCTGCCACCGCACCAACATCGGCGACGGCGTCCAACTGCACGAAGGAGTTGTCGTCGGCACGGGGAGCGAGATCGGTTCCAAAGCGACGGTGAAATCGAACGTGAAGATATGGCCGGACAAACGGATTCAATCGAACGCCGTTCTGCACTCCTCCATGATCTGGAACGAGCTGGCCGACAATCAATTGTTCCGCGGCCAAGGAATTAGCGGCGTTCCGAACGTGGATATGACGCCGGAATTTGCCGGCAAGCTCGCGTCGGCTTACGGCTCCACGCTCCGTCGGGGAGCCACGATCGGCATGTGCCGCTCGCCGCATCCGTTCGCCGGCATGATGCAATCGGCTTTCGCGGCAGGGCTGCAATCGGCGGGCATTCACGTCATGGATCTCGGCATAGCTTCCGATGCGGTATGCAGGCACGCCGTCCAAACGCTGCGGCTTGACGGCGCCGTCTATTTGCGGCAGCAGCGCTCCGGCCGCGGTTCGAAGCTGAACATCGAGTTCATCGACAAGCAAGGTTACCCGCTCGCCAAAAACCAGGAGCGCAAAATCGAAAATGCGTACCGGCAAGAAGATTACGCGCGCAGCGAATCGGAGCGGATCGGCCATCTTCGCAGCTATGAGTATGCCGAAGCGGATTATATGCAGGAACTATGCGGCGAAATTCGGTTCCATACGATCGGGGGCTCGGGAATAAAAATCGTCCTGCAATACGATCCGAGAGATCACGGCAGGCTGATCGAACATTGGTCGCAGCGTCTCGGCTGCAAACGAATCGTCATCCACTCGGACCAGGAGCAAGGAATCGCCTATCATGTCGTCAAGAACGAAGCGGACATCGGCATCCATTTTCACGGAAGCCATCAAGGTGTAACGATTGTGACGCATGAAGGCAAGCCTGTGAAAGACGAACTTCTGCTCGCGCTCAAAGTACTGGCATTCGCCAGAACGGAACGAAGCGGCGTACTCGGCATCCCGGTCAGCGCGCCGCAGATCGTCGAAGCGGTGGCCGCCGGAAGCGGCGTCCGGATCGTCCGTACGAAGGAGAACGCTCGGGCGCTGCTGGAGGCGAGCGAGGATGTTGTCTTTCACCCGCTGCTGGACAACGTATATGCGGTAAGCCTTATTCTTGAAACGTTGGCCAGGGAAAAGCTCGCCTTTGCGGAACTTCTGCGGCATATTCCGGATTTTCATATGGCCAAACAGGAAATACCGTTCGCTTGGGACGATAAAGGAATGATTATGCGTCAAATGATGAGCGAGGCGGAGCATAAAACGATCGAACTCGTCGACGGCATCAAAATATATAGCGAAGAAGGATGGGTATTGATTTTGCCCGATCAGGACGAACCGGCCTTTCGCATCATCGCGCAGGCCAAAACGGCGCTGCATGCGCAAAACATCCTTTCCCGCTACACCGAGCGGATTAAAAATTCGCATCAATCGTTAAGGAAGTGATGGAGTGCCGAGACATCTCGTCGTCGGGAACGGCAAATTATTGGTCAACCTGGATCGAAACGGATATATTCGCGACATCTATTTTCCATATGTGGGTCAGTTGAATCATGTCGGCGGCTATTTGTGCCGCGTCGGCTGCTGGGCGGACGGCCGGTTCACCTGGCTGGAAGATCCGGAATGGGATTTTCGCTTAAGCTATGCGGACGAGTCGCTTGTCACCTCGGTCAGCGCCACCCACCCCGGTTTGGAATTGACGCTCCGTTTCAACGACGGCGTTCATCAACGGGATTGCATCTATTTGAAAAAAATAACGGCGATCAATCATAGCGGCTCGGACCGCGAAATCCGCCTCTTTTTTCACCAAGATCTCGTCATCAACGAAACGGAGGTCGGAGATACGGCCGTCTTCTATCCGTTCAACCGGACGGTCTATCATTATAAAAAAAATATATACTTCATGTTCAACGGCCGGACCGGCGAAGAAGGCATCTATCAATTTTCGACCGGGATCAAAAGGTTCCATCAAGCGGAAGGCACGTGGAAGGATGCGGAGGACGGCCATTTAATGGGAAATCCGATCGCCCAAGGCTCCGTGGACAGTACGATCAGCTTGCGGACGTTCGTCCCGTCGCACGCGCAGCGGGATCTTTACTATTGGTTTGCTGCGGGGCATAGTTTGGAGGAAGTCAAAAAGCTCGATGCGTATGTCAGAGACAGCGGTCCGGACAATTTGTTGAACCGCGTCATGATCTACTGGCAAAGATGGGCGAATAAAACGGAATGGGATTTCGCCGACCTGAACGAAGGCGTCGCCAAGCTGTTCAAGCACAGCCTGCTTATGATCCGCGCGCAATCGGATGCGAACGGCGCCGTCATCGCCGCCAACGATACGGACATTTTGCAATATAACCGCGATCATTACAGTTATATGTGGCCGCGGGACGGCGCGCTGATTGCGCTCGCCATGTCGATGGCCGGATATCACGGGACGACCGCTCCTTTCTACCGTTTCTGCGCCGATGCGCTGACGCCGGAAGGCTGCCTGCAGCATAAGTACAATCCGGACGGCACGGTCGGCTCCAGTTGGCATCCGTATTGGCAGGACGGCAACATTCAGCTTCCCATTCAAGAGGATGAAACGGCGCTCGTACTGTATGCGTTATGGAAAGATTACGAGAGGCACGGCGATATCGAACTGCCGCAGTCGCTCTACCGCTCGCTCATCCGGCCGGCGGCGAATTTCCTGTGCGAACATATGGACCCGGGGCTCGGTTTGCCGCTGCCGAGCTACGATCTGTGGGAGGAACGGTACGGCATATTCGCTTTTACGGCGGCCGCGGTATACGGCGGCCTCGCCGCCGCCGCCGACTTCTCCTCCCTGTTCGGGGACGATCGGCGGGCGCTACGGTACCGGAACGCCGCGGAGAACGTCAAGTCGGCCATGCTGCGCCATTTGTGGAACGAGGAGCATGCTTGTTTCGCGCGCGGCTTATACCGCAAGGACGGAAGTTGGGTTCAAGATATGACCCCGGAGAGCAGCATCGCCGGCATTTTCCGGTTCGGCGTGCTGCCCGCTTCCGACGAACGGATGGCCGCGACGATGGAACGGATTCGGCGCAAGCTGACCGTGCAAACCGAAGTCGGCGGCATCGCCCGGTATTACCATGATTACTACTTTCAGCGCAGCGCGGAGATCGATCGCATTCCGGGCAATCCTTGGATCATATGCACGTTATGGCTTGCCGACTACGATATTGCCGCCGCCCGTACGCCCGTCGAGTTGTCCGGCCCGCGCGCGGCGCTGGAGTGGGCCGTGAAGCATAGCATGGAGAGCGGGATGCTGCCGGAGCAGCTGGACCCGTTTACGGGAGCTCCCGTTTCCGTCGCGCCGCTCACCTGGTCCCACGCGACGTTCGTGTCCACCGTCATCGGATACGTGGGCAAATACCGCGCGCTGGCAGGCGGATGACATGCGAATGGCCCCGCTGTATTTCGATACGGCGGGGCCATTCTTTTCCCGGAAGAAGCGGCGGGAACGGTTGAGCTGCGGACCGTAGGTCCGTTATTTTGCCCAAAACGGGCTTTCACGCGGGTACAACGGACAAACCTTATAAAAGACGTTGCAACGCTAATGTTGCATTGCGGACAGAGGATTCCTTATTTGGTAAAAATACGCCCTCTTCGGCATGTTGGAGGACGGAGAAGCCGTTATCTGTGACAAATTGTCTTATTTGGGCGCATTCCGGGTCAATTAGCGGAAGGTGTGTCCGTCAATCACTGAAAAACGCTCATTTAACCAATTTAACGGAACCTGGGTCCGCCAAGTCACACGCAGACGCAGCTTTTCGCATGAACCATTCGCAATACGGACAGATGTTCTGTTATCTGTGATAGAGTTCCGAATTCCTCGGGATTTTGGTAATATAGAGTATCCATATCCGGAAGATAGACATGCAAGTATTTTTTTCTTCATGATTGGAGTACTCCTTTCTAAAAATGGAAGATAGAACTGAAATAATAAAGAATAGTAACAAATCTGCTGGATTTTGTCCAATGTTCTCACCGTTTGGCCGCCGTTACACGGCCTTTCATTGGAATTCATCCAATAGCTTATTGAATAACAGGGCTGAGATGGCGAAAACGGCATGAATGCATTGGAGGTTTTCCAATGGAAACCCGTTCCGGCCGGCAAAATAGCACGATCTATTGGACATTTTCCAATAGACGCGCGGACGCGCAAGCCAAGTTAGAAATGATGTTCTTATTAAGAAAAAGAAGCTCCCGACTCCGCTTTCACAGCGGGTTAGGAGCTTCTTTCCCATTACTTCGCTACAAGATGCTTGTCGCCGGGTTTCCAGTTCATCGGGCACAATCCGCCGGATTGAAGCGCTTGAAGCACGCGCAGCGTTTCATCAACGCTGCGTCCTACGTCGTTGTGGTTCACGACCTGATATTTCAACTCTCCTTCCGGATCGATGATGAATAACCCGCGCAGCGCGACGCCTTCTTCTTCGATCAGTACGCCGTAATCCCGGGCTACGTTCTTCGTAATATCGGAAGCGAGCGGGAAGTTCAACGGGCCGAGGCCGTTGTTTTCCACCGGCGTGTTGATCCAAGCGCGATGGCTGTGAATGGAGTCGACGCTTACGCCCAAAATTTCGGTGTCCAACTTCCGGAATGCTTCGGCGGCATGGCTCAGCGCCGTAATTTCCGTCGGGCAGACGAAAGTGAAATCGAGCGGATAGAAGAACAATACGAGCCATTTTCCTTTGTAATCGGATAACGAAATCGAGCCGAATTGTGTGCCGTCGCCGGATACCGTCTCCATGCTGAAGTCCGGAGCCGGTCTTCCTACGAAACGCTCTGGCATGGTAAATCCCCCCTTCTATTTTCATAATTGTAATTAAACTCGTATTTTATTCAGGCAAAAGCAAAAAAACGATTTCGGGCACAAAAAAGCCAAGGGAACGTATCTTGCTCCCTTGGCCTGTATTCATTACTGCTTATTATGATTTCATCGCGGCAACAATCAGATCGCCCATCGCTTGCGTTCCGATCGCCTTCGATTTGTCCACCGCAATGTCGCCTGTGCGATGCCCTGCGTCCAGGACCGATTTCACCGCGTCTTCGATCGATTGGGCAGCGTTCTCGTATCCGAACGTTAAGCGGAACATGAGCGCAACGGACAAAATCGTCGCAATCGGATTGGCGATGCCTTGTCCCGCAATATCGGGCGCCGATCCGTGCACCGGCTCGTACAAGCCGAAGCTTCCTTCGCCGAGCGACGCGGACGACAGCATGCCGATCGAACCGGTCAGCATGGCCGCTTCGTCGCTCAATATATCGCCGAACATATTCTCGGTCACGATGACGTCGAAGCTCGAAGGACGGCGCAGCAATTGCATCGCGCAATTGTCCACAAGCACATGCTCCAGTTCCACATCCGGATATTCCGGGGCGATGCGGTTTACGACCTCGCGCCATAAACGGGACGTTTCCAGCACGTTCGCTTTATCGACCGAGGCCAGTTTTTTGCGGCGCTTCTGCGCGACTTCGAAAGCTTGTCTGACGATGCGTTCCACTTCATTCACGTTATAGGCGCATGTATCGACCGCTTCTTGTCCGTTCTCCGTTTCGCGGCGGTATTTCTCGCCGAAATAAATGCCGCCCGTCAACTCGCGCACGACGATCAAATCGGTTCCGTCAAGCACTTCCGGTTTCAACGTGGAGGCGTCTTTCAAGCAATCGAACACGACAGCCGGACGGATGTTCGAGAACAGCCCGAGCGCCTTGCGAATGCCAAGCAATCCCGTTTCCGGACGAAGCTCCTTCGGATTGTTGTCCCATTTCGGGCCGCCGACGGCGCCGAGCAACACCGCGTCCGCTTTTTGGCAAATTTCCAGCGTTTCCTGAGGCAGCGGCGTTCCTTTCTCGTCGATGGCGATTCCGCCGAACAAGGCGTGCTCCGTTTCAAATCGGTAGCCGAACAATTCCTCCGTTCGTTTCAGCACTTTTTCCGCTTCCGCTACTACTTCCGGGCCGATCCCGTCGCCGGCGATGACCGCGATTTTTTTTACGTCTGCCATTACGTTCGCTCCTTATCTATCATTCGTCATTCGCTTCAATAAACAAACTTTTACTTATTTTATCGTATTTCCTTAGGCTTGACCAAGATATAAAATCTATCGTCTTCATAGGTTTTATCTATGAAGTAACGTTCGCCGGTTGCATAAACGTCTAAATTATGCGAAAATGAGTAAGTATAACCATAAAACTATTTTCGTTTATTTAGTTTTCCGGCGTGGCCGATTGCGCTTCCCAAGGAGGATTGTTCATGAAAGAACGTATCAAAAAAGCGTTTGTCGAGGAAATTCAAAGCCATGGCATGAAGTTCACGATGGATCATTTAGCGAAACGATTGGGCATCAGCAAACGCACTTTGTATGAGCATTACTCTTCCAAAGTGGAAATATTGGAGGCGATCATCGATCAATCGTTTCAAGAATCCGACGAGCAGACGGAACGGATTTTGCAAGACGACTCGTTAACGCTGCTCGATAAAATCAGAAGGGTCTTCACTGTCGTCCCTTCACACAACGAATTGTTGGATCTGCGCATATTGGAGCAAATGAAGCGCTATTATCCGGAACAATGGAGCAAGGTCGACTCGGCCCTCAAGGACGATTGGCGAACGTTGCGCGCGCTAATCGAACAAGGGATTCGCGATGGGATCATCCAAGATATGAATGTGTCTTTAATTATGAAGCTGTTCATCGATGCGGCCAATTCGACGCTGGACCAGAAATTTTACATGGAAAACAACATTTCCGCGCAAGAGGCTTTGCATGCGATCGTTGACGTGCTGCTATACGGCTTGGTCCCGGCGCATAAGCAACAGTAAATGGGACAGCGGGCGGGATTCTGCCGTTCTTCTTTTTTGCGTGTGGAAACTATAGAAACAAAAATAGTTTCTTATGTTGCAATGCAGTGATATGAGGTGAAATACATGATGGTTAGTCCAAAAATGAACAAAGCGCAACGCATCGGTTTAACTTTAACGATATCCATTCTATTTATCGATATGTTGCTATACAGCATTCTTATCCCCATTATCCCTTACTACAACGAGCTGCTTCAACCTTCGGCTACGGCCATGGGCGTTCTATTCGGCAGCTATGCCGTCGCGATGCTTGCGGCTACGCCGTTTTTCGGCAAATTATCCGACCGGATCGGCAGACGGAAGCCGCTGCTGCTCGGTTTAATCGGACTTGCGCTGTCGACGGTATTGTTTATGTTCGCCGGGTCGATGTTCATGCTTATCGCGGCCCGCTTCATCCAAGGGATCGCCGCGGCGGCAACGTGGACGGCGGCGCTCGCGCTCGTCGCAGACCTGTTCCCCCAGGCGTCGCGCGGCAAAGTGATGGGTTTCGCGCTGACGGGCATCTCGACAGGCTCGCTCCTTGGGGCGCCGGTCGGCGGCTGGTTGTTTGAAGCCGGCGGACATATGACGCCGTTCGTGACGGCGGCCGGTTTAACGCTGTTGAACTTTGTACTCGTGTTATTCTTGTTACAAGAAGGGAAACGGGCGGCAAGCGAACAAACCAGCCTATTCTCCTTGCTGCGCAACCGTTCCGTATTGTATATCGCGATCGTCATTCTGCTCGCGGAATCATGCTTAACGTTGATGGAACCGACATTGCCCGTCTTTCTGACGGAGCATTTGCTGCTTTCGCCGCTGGCGCTCGGGTTGCTGTTCGGGGCGATGACGCTGGCATACGGCGTCGTCGCGCCTGTGTCCGGTTCGCTGGCGGATCGGTACAATCCGCGCATCTTGATGCTTATCGGCCTAGGCTGCCTGGCGGTTACGATGCCGCTGATCGTCGTCTCGCAGAACATATGGCAAGTCGCGATCGCCGGTCTGCTGGCCGGCGGCAGCGTCGGATTCGCTTTGTCCCCGACATTGCCGACGCTGGGCCAAATCGTCGACCGGGACGGCAGCGGCTCGTACGGCGTCGCCTACTCGCTCTTTAATATGTTTCATGCGGTCGGCATGATTATCGGGCCGCTCGTTGGCGGCGTACTGACGGATATGCTCACCGTTCCGGCCGCCATCGTCGCCGTCGGCATAACGGTGCTCGCTTCCGTCGCGGCGCTGTCGATATGGCTGATGCGGGGCGCGAAAACAACGGCTTCCTAGGCGCCGGGTTTCTACTTATTCCCCCTTCTATCGAAATTCCGTTCGCTCAGGATAGCGGCAAACATCGTATGGCTGCTGGGAAGCGGAACGGAAAACGGGTATCATATCTGCGGCAACCCGTAACGAGAACAACGCTGCTAGGCGGCAAGAAACAGGCTTTCTGATCGAGAGGGATATCGACAAAAGGGATAGAAAAGACTCGCTAAGTAGAGAAAATTGCGATTGTAACCACTGGCGCGGCATCGAGAAAGGCTGCGGATTCGATTTCATGGAATATTTGCCCTGTGAAACAGGAAATGAGGCAAAAAGCCTGCGAAAAGAGTCAATTTCATCATTCGCAACCATTGATATAACGGCTTTAATGCGCATATAGAAGGAGATGTTTCCCTACATTTCGAAGGCGATTCGCGCGGCGCTCTTGTTTGGCTGTAAACGAAACTGGCAATCCTTATTGGGCTCAAAATGAAGTGGTTCCCTTCCTAACGAAAGTACGTATTGTTATTCCTTGGAAATCGGCCGTTTTATCGCTTTTTCCCCCTCATTAGCGTGTTTTCGTTTCGTTACACCGGCAACAAGGCAATTTACAGGCTAATAGCGTGTATACGTTTCGTTAGCCCCCCGCCCGACGGGTCGTCAGCCGCTGCGGTATTTGAAATTGACTCATTATGCAGAAATTCCGCCCCAAACGATCCCAAGACGAGGGTTCGCCAAGTATAGCGAAAAACGGCTGGACAGTTCCAAGCTCTGCCCAACCGCTTTATATTTTATTGCCGCGCTATTGAAGGATCAATTTGGCCACTGCCGCCAAATCGTCGATGTCGATTTTTCCATCGCCGTTCATATCCGCTTTCTTCGCGATGTTCCAATCCGGACTGCTCGACGTTTTGCCGTAATGGGCCGCCACGATCGCCAAATCGCCGATGCTTACTTTGCCGTCGCCGTTCAAATCGCCCGGAACGCCGCTATGGACGGATTCTTTAAATGCGTTCAACGCCGCGCGCAGCGCCGCTTCCGCCGCGTCGATCTCTTCTTGCGACGCTTCGGCGCGATCGGCAACCGCCTTAGCCGCGTCGATCGCCGACTGCAGTATCGCCTTGGATCCGGCCGGGTATTGTCCTACTCCGGTTCCTTCCTCCGCGGCGTCATGCACGGATTGCGCTTCCGCAATCAACGCGCTCAGCGCGCGCTTATCCGTCACGGTAATCCGAACGGCATGCTGCGTGCCCTCGATTGTCGTTTCATTGCCCTTCTCATCGGCAATAACGGCTTGCGCTACTTCAATCGTTCCCGTCGCAGGTTCGGATAAAGGTTTCGCTTTCCATCGCAATTCCAGCACATCCCCGCCGACTACCGCATGATCCGGACCGAGGCTTACCGCGATCAGACGAACTTCCCCGGGCTTCGCGGCAGTTTCGATCACTTCCATGCCGTCACGCAGCGAAGCCGCGGAATCGAACTCCAATCGCCCGCTGTCGTAACGAATGGTAATATCCTGAGCGTAAACATGCTGAGAAACATTGGCCAATCCGTACGTCACCGCGAATGGCTGCCCGGCCTGGACTGTGCCCGGACCGGTTAACGTCGCCGCAGGATCGCTCGTTGCCGTCACCGTTGCTTGAAACTCGGCGCTGGCCGTTCCGCCGCCGCCGTCGTCGGCCGTTACCGTGATTATCGCCCTACCTGCAGCCACCGGCCGCAGCACGACGGCTTCGCCTTCCACCGAGACGGCAATCTTCGTCTCATCGCTGGAAGCGGCGGCATACGTTAATGCGTCTCCGTCTTCGTCATGGAACGTTCCGCTAATATCGATCGCTACATTGCCGCTGCCGAGCGCAATCGTGCGATCCGCGATCTCTTCCTTCACAACCGGAGCGATGTTGGCACCGCCGCCTTTTACAACGCGGATATTGTCTACGACTAGCGTGCCGGTCAATTCGGCGTTGTTATTCGTGAAATTTTTAATAATGGCCAAGTAAGGTTCTTTGCCTTCATCCGTCGTAAACGTAACATCCAGCTTGCCCTTGCCGGCGTCCAAAGTCGTCTGCGTCAAATCACGCACCGCACTTCCTTCTTTGACCCGAACGGCAACGCTGTACATATCTTTCGTCTCGGCATTGTAATCCATCGTCAACCGGTATGTCGTGTTCGCTTCCAGCCGCAGCGTTTGCGGCAGCGTCCGCAGCCATTCGCCGGTGCCGCTCTCGTTCGTTTTTAAGGAATAACGGCCTTCCAGCACATAGGACATATATTGATTGCCGTTGCTCTCTACCAAATGGGTGCGCACCGGACCCAGTTTGGAGTAAACGAACGGTCCCCACCCTTCGTCCACATTCTCAAAGTCTTCGTACAATACCGCTCCCGCCGGAGCGGTATGCGACGGATTCTCCCATACGCGCACGTCGTCCAGCGTGACCGTAGCGTCGCCCGCTTCCGCCTGCAGAAGCAGCGTCGCGATGTCGCTCTTCGCTTGGAACGTCACCTTGATGCGTTGAAAATGGGTGCTCACATACTTATGCTGCTGCGCCAAATATTGATGGCTCGTGTTGTCCATCCAGTTGGTCGCCTTGTCTTCTCCCTGCTGCACCGTAATGCTCGTTTTGCGCACGCCGTCCACTTTGCCCCATACCGATGCCGTATAATACTTTCCTGGCGTCAGCCCCGTCAATGGCTGCGATACGGTTGCATCGCCCGAACCTTTGATTTGCAACTGCCCGTCGCCGTTGCCGTCTACCGTCATCGCAATATGGTTCGCATCTCCGGAGCTCGACGATTTACTCCACTCGTTAAACGTATGGCTGTCAAAACCCGGATCTTTCACATGCCCGCCTTCGCCCCAAACCGTCTCCGCCTGCTCGCCCGGGTCTTGCTTATACAGAACGTAACCGGTGCGCGCCTCCGCGTTAAGCGTTGCTTTGCCGGAAGATATGGCGACATCGCTTACAAATTCGCGCCCCGTATCCGTCAATTTGTACAACTTCGCCGCCGCGACGCCGCTCCAGGATTGCGGTACGTCCCAAGTCGTCTGCCCGCCGGCGGGATTCCAATGATAGATTTTCTCTTCGGTTTGCGGATTCCAAGGAACGAAGACCGTGCTGGCCGCAATTCCGCTGTCGTCGCTCATGACAGCAATTTGACGATCGTCTTTATACAGATGGATTTTGCCGTCTTGCCCGCGCTCCACATAGACGTTTCCTTCGAAATCAATCCGGTTGTCCGTCCATTTCACGATCGGGAAATGCTGCATATATTTCGTCGGCAAATTATGATTGAAGAACGCTTCCGTCGTCCGGTTATAGCTGTAAAAATCCGATTGCTTCTGCCAATAACCGACGCCGACCTGCTTATTGCCTTTCAAGAGCGGATCGCTCATGAAGCCGTCCATTACATGATTGCGAATGAAACGAATGATTTTGCTGCTGTTGCCTTGGTTCGGATATCCGGGATCGGTTCCCCAGTGAACCCAAGCCGCTTGTTCGAATAACGGTCCGGCAAATTCCGTTCCAAGCATCCAGCCGTTGGCGTTAATATATTCGCCCATCTTTTTCGCATTCCAACCCGCTCCCGAATAGACGTCCACGTACACGAACGACAAATTGTCGCCCGTATCGGCTTTCAGCATATCCAAGCGGCGTTTCAACTCGCCGGATTCGATATCTTTGCGCTGATCGACGTAATAGGCTTGGTCGAGCCAGCCCCATCCTTTGCCGAGCGGCTGATTCAAATTGTCATATTTCAGTTCGAATGCGTCAAGCATATATTCGGTGGCGTTAATGTGGACGCCGCCTTTAATGTTATATTTTTTCCCTTCGCTCAACACATAATTGAAATCCTTCGCCCCGCCTTGGCGAATGCCGATATGGCCGCCGTAATCCGGATGGGAATCGTCGTGTCCTTCCGCCTGATATCCTTTAAACAGCACGATTTGCCCGAATCCGTCCGTCAAATTCGATATTTTCTTCGCATTGTCGAAGGCGCGCAGAAACGGCATCGTCGTCGTAGAACCGATATTCATGCTGATATACGAAATGTTGTCGCGGATCATCTCGTGACCGTAAGGAGCCATGGCGTATTGGCCTGTCGCCTCGTCCTTCGCTTCCGCCGCTTTGCGGAATGCGACCGCCCCGTCTTGCCAATCGATGGCGCCGTCCGCGTTTTCATCTCCGGCAAAGACGACTTTCGCCCATAACGGCAGTTGCTCCGGTTCCACCGCCGCGCTTTCGCGATACGTCCACGCACCGCTCCATAGCTCGGCTTTTTTGTAACCGCTTGCATGATCCGCGACTTTGACGCGGACTTTATCGTTGCCGTTGACCGAGTTGCTGAGCAATGTCGCCGCCATGCGGTCGGTACTAAGGAATGCGTATGTGCGCCCGCCGTTCACGTTCGCGGCGTTATTGTTCAAATCGTTATACTCTTCGTTAATCGTATTCCAGCCCCCGGTAATCCAAGCGGCGGTTTCCTGCGCTTTCGGCTGGGTGGAACGGATCGAAACGAGGCTGTGGTCCGGGAATTCCAACGACTTCAATTGAAAGCCGTTCGACTCCTCAATCTCGGTCACCCGCAAATCGAGGCCGTCGTTCTCCGCTTTGACCAACACCGTCAACTTGACGATCTCGTCAACCATCATCGCATACTTCGCCGTATCCGGACCTACCGGAGCGAATAGCCCGGATCCTCTTGCGCATACACCTCTACATCGTCTTCACCTTCCGCTCTGAGCACGTAATGGTCTACGCGCGGAAACGTATTGTCCACGAATGCCGACACGGCTCCCGACGAGGATGTCAGTTCGATGATCTCGGCGTCCGGATTCGGTTCCGAGCCTCCGTCCAATCCATAGTACGTGACTTCCTCGATGTTCCAACTTTTGTTCGCGAACCACGATCGCATTCCGATTTTCCCGTTTTGGACAGGCAGCGCGCCGATCGAGCCGCTGAACAACTCGTTGCCGTCAATTTTCAACGCCGCATTGCCGTCGTCGAACGTCACCTCGAAATGATAGGTTTGGCCCGCCGCAAGATTGTACGGTTTCGTCGCAATGCCGCCGTACCCTTCTTGACCGTTGATCATCGTATAATATAACCAATTGTTCTGCCCGTCTTGAATCAAGCCGGCGTAATTGTTTTTGTCGATATAGCGGAACAGAATGCCGAATTGCTTCGGCTCGCTTTCAAACCGAACTTTCATGGATAAGTAGCCGTTCTTGACAGACGGCGCCTGGTTGTCGTAAATGGCGGTTCTTCCTCTATTGTCCACGTTCAACGCGCCGTCTTTGACGTTAAGCGTAACGGTTCCGTCGCCCGCTTTCCAATCCCCGTTATTCCCGTCCTCGAAAGTAACATGATAGGGATTCGCCGGCGTGGCGCCGACCGCCGCTTTCGCCGGATTCGCCTCCTCATCTTGGGCGGCGAAAGCGGACGACCACGGTACGGCCAAGGTCAGCATCAGCATTGCCGTAAGTATAACGGAGAACTTTGCTCTTTTCCCATTGCTTTTCAATTCCATCCGTCCTTTCCCGGAAGAGGGAAGCCCCATGCAAGCCGCCGCCTCCGCGGGCTCCTCTTCTCATCCTCTTGGTATGATCGTTATTCGATAATTTTTTGGCTAGCCTTCCAATACCACCCCTTTTTTCAACTTTTTACGTTCCGATCTTAATACAAAATCAATGCCCGACCTATACAATATTTTGACTACTAACTTAACTATTTTTACTTCGACAAAGGTTCTCATCATCCAGCAAATACTGCTATGACGGCACGCAAATAAGCCGAGGGAACCATCTTGCTCTCCCGGCCGCCACCGTTCTTTCGCAATTGACAATTTCCGCTGCCCGCATCGTTTCGAAACCAACACTTAGGACCTGCCCGATCCGGCAAAATATCTTCCCTTAGGTTCGTTGGAACCATTGCAGCCTGAAGCAACGCATGAGAAATCTCTATCGGCGAACTTCGCGGCGGGCGAACAATCTTCTGGGACGGTCTACACCTAAGTTGCACGAAATACATCATACGGAGGGTAAAAAGGAAGGAATAGAGCCTTATGTTGCACAATGTACAGCCTAATTGTAAGTACATGGCCAAAATGACCCGTTATGACGCCATGATGCTGTATATATTACAAGATGGGGACCACTTGAGTATGGAGAGTCGAGGAAATGTTGTATTATGTACAGCATGAACCCGCGGGCACTCTTCCACGCACCGCTGGAACACAAAAAAAACCGGTGGCCGAAACCACCGATTTCCTCAAATTATCTTCGTATTAACATAACATTACGTTGCCCCTCCGGGCGTTATCGTTTCCCGCTTCTCGATCCGCCGGTTCAACGCATCGATATAAGCAATGATTACTTCTTAATCCAGTGCATCAATTCGCGCAATTGTCCGCCAACCACTTCAATCGGATGATTCGCTTCATTGCGGCGGGTAGCCGTCAGGAAGGCGCGGTTCGATTGATTTTCAAGAATAAAGTCGCGAGCGAATTTGCCTTGTTGAATATCGGCCAATACTTCTTTCATCGCTTTCTTCGTTTCTTCCGTTACGATGCGAGGGCCTGTAACGTAGTCGCCGTATTCCGCCGTATTGCTGATGGAGTCGCGCATCGTCGCCAAACCGCCTTCATAGATCAGGTCGACGATCAGCTTCAATTCATGCAAGCATTCGAAGTAAGCCATTTCCGGCGCGTATCCCGCTTCGGTCAACGTTTCGAAGCCCGCTTTGATCAACGCGCTCACGCCGCCGCACAATACCGCTTGCTCTCCGAACAAATCCGTTTCCGTCTCTTCGCGGAACGATGTCTCGATGACGCCGGCACGCGTGCAGCCGATCCCTTTCGCATAAGCGAGGCCGATCGCTTTCGCATTGCCTGTCGCGTCTTGTTCGATGGCGATCAAGCCCGGTACGCCAAAACCTTCTACATAAGTGCGGCGTACAAGATGGCCCGGCGATTTCGGAGCGACGAGCAATACATCGTTGTCCTTGGAAGCGACGATTTGGCCGAAATGCACGTTAAACCCGTGGGAGAACATGAGTGCCGCGCCTTTTTTCAAGTTCGGTTCGATCTCGTTTTTATATACGCTCGCTTGCGTTTCGTCCGGCATCAAAATTTGAACCACATCGGCGCGGCTTGTCGCTTCCGCAACGGATACCACTTCGAACCCGTCGTTGCGGGCTTTGTCGGCGGATTTCCCTTCGCGCAAACCGATAATGACTTTCAAGCCGCTGTCGCGCAAGTTTTGCGCTTGGGCGTGACCTTGGCTGCCGTACCCGATAACCGCAATCGTTTTTCCTTTAAGAGCACCTAAATCTGCATCGTTTTCATAGTACATTGTTACTGCCATTGTATTCGTTCCTCCTTTAAAATATAAGCCCCTTCTTAAAGCGGGTGTTTCAAAGGACGTCCGCAGTACGCAATCCGCACATCCTCTCAAACACCCGCTTAAGCGGGCATTTGATTCCTTTGTTATTGCGCGTTGCCGCGAATCATCGCCGTGACGCCGGTACGGCTCAACTCGCGAATGCCGTAAGGCTTCATCAATTCGATCATGGCGTCGATTTTATCCGAATCGCCGACGACTTGCACGATCATGCTATGCGTCCCGATATCGACCACCGCGGCGCGGAACGTCTCGACGACGCCCATAATTTCCGGACGCATGCTTGGCTCGGCTTTCACTTTCAGAAGCGCAAGCTCGCGTCCGACCATCGGTTTGGCTCCCAAATCGATGACCTTGATGACATCGATCAGCTTATACAATTGCTTCTCGATTTGCTCCAGCGTGTTGTCGTCGCCGGAAGTGACGATGACCATTCTGGACAATCCTTCTTCTTCCGACGGCCCGACCGTAATGCTCTCGATATTAAAACCGCGGCGTCCGAACAACCCCGACACGCGCTGCAGCACGCCCGGCTGATCGTTGACGATAACGGCTAGCGTATGTTTTGTCGCAGTCATTTACGAATCCCCCAATATCATTTGATCGATGGTCGAACCTTGCGTAACCATCGGGTAGACGTTCTCCTCTTTGCGTACGACGAATTCCACCACGACCGGACCCGGCGTTTCGATCGCTTCGCGCCATGCGCTGAGCGCTTCTTCCTTGTTCGTCGCGCGCAATCCTTTCACACCGTAGGCTTCGGCCAGCTTGACGAAATTCGGGCTGCCGGCCAAGTCGATATGGCTGTAGCGATTGTCGTAAATGATTTCCTGCCATTGCCGAACCATGCCCAGCACTTGATTGTTGATGATCGCGACTTTGACCGGAATATTGTTAATGGCGCAAATGGCCAGTTCCTGCGCGCACATCTGCATGCCGCCGTCCCCGTTGATCGAAACGACGAGCCGGTCCGGATGAGCTTGCTGCGCGCCGATCGCCGAAGGGAAGCCGAATCCCATCGTGCCCAAACCGCCGGAGGTGATCCAGGAGCGCGGTTGGTTGAATTTATAATATTGCGCCGCCCACATTTGATGCTGCCCGACGTCTGTCGTGACGATCGCGTCGCCTTTGGTCGTCTCGTGGATCATTTCGATGACCCATTGCGGCTTCAATTCCTTGTCGGAATCGACGTATTTGAGCGGCATTTCCTGTTTCCAACGGGCGATTTGCGCGCGCCAGGCATCCGCTTTGTCCGTTCTCTTGGCGTCTTTATTCAATACTTGCAGCACCGATTTGACGTCGCCCACGATCGGAATGTCCGTCTTGACGTTTTTGCCGATTTCGGCCGGATCGATGTCGATGTGCACGATTTTCGCGTTCGGCGCGAAGCCTTCCAGCTTCATCGTTACCCGGTCGTCGAAGCGGGCCCCGATATTGATCAGCAAATCGGCTTGCTGGATGGCAAAGTTCGCCGTGTACGTGCCGTGCATGCCCGGCATGCCCATCCATAGCTCGTGCCCGCTCGGGAATCCTCCCAATCCGAGCAGCGTCGTCGTGACCGGAATTTGCGTTTTCGTAATAAACTCGTACAGCTCATCGTGTCCGCCGGAATAAACGACTCCGCCGCCGGCCAGCACGATCGGCCGTTCCGCCTCTTCGATCGCCTTGATCATCTTGTCGGTTTGCAGCTTGTTCGGCTGAACCGTCGGGTTGTACCCGCGAATGTTCACTTCCGTGACCGGTTTGAACAGCGTCGTCTGCGCCGAAACGTCCTTCGGAATGTCGATTAATACCGGACCTTTGCGGCCGGTCGATGCGATGTGGAACGCTTCGTGAATGACGCGCGGCAAATCTTCGACATTGCGAACCAAGTAGCTGTGCTTCGTAATCGGCATCGTAATGCCGGTAATATCCGCTTCCTGGAACGCATCCGTGCCGATCGCCGTCGTCGCGACGTTCCCGGTAATGACGACCAGCGGCACCGAATCCATATATGCCGTTGCGATTCCCGTTACCAAATTCGTCGCGCCCGGACCGCTCGTCGCAATGCAGACGCCGACTTTGCCGCTGGCCCGCGCATAACCGTCCGCCGCATGAATGGCGCCTTGTTCATGGCGTGTCAAAATGTGGTTGAAATCCGTAAAGCCGTGCATCGCATCGTAAATATACAATACTGCCCCGCCGGGATAACCGAACACACATTCGACACCTTCCAACAGCAGACTGCGAAGCAAAATTTCCGAACCTGTGATGACTTCCGGCTTCATCCATTTTTCACGTAATTGTTCTTTTGACCGCATTGTTGTTGCTTGATGTGCGTTCATTGGCTTTCCTCCTCAAAGTTTTTGAACTTCCTGTAAAATAAAAAAACCTTTCGTCCTCGCACATAGACTGTGCCGAGGGACGAAAGGTTGTCGCTTCCGTGGTACCACCCAAATTTGCCGACCACTTCGCAATGGCCGACCTTGCCGAGTACGATTCGCATCATACCCTGACGTGTAACGTACGCCCGACGATTTCCCCTAATAGATCATGCTAGCCTGATTTTTCAGGGAAACAGCTCCGAGGTGAGCTCGCCTATAAGGGATTAAGGTGGCGGTTGCAGCTAATCCGCACACTCTCTGAGCATAAGGGCCCTTATCGCTTCGTCCTCTTCATTGCCGATTGCAGTATGTTTCAAATGTTAAGGAATATTATATTCCTAGTCCTACCATTAGTCAATAGCAATCGTAAAAAAGGTTCCGAAGCGCGCGTTCGTGCATAAAATACAATACCCCAGAACCGCACGAACAGGAGGCATAACATGATTCGTATACGGAGGCCGCGCCTCGACGACCCCGCCATTATCCGCTTAATTCAACGCGAATTGTTGCCGCTTTCCCATTTTCAATACACAGACGAGCAATTAAGGAAGGAAATGCCGATGCGCCTGAAAAACGGAATCACCTATGTTGCCGCAGACGAGGAGAACGGCGAACCGTTCGGTTTCGTTCATTTTATGGTTCACGGCGCGCTGTTGTACGTAGATATGCTCGCAATCGACAGTTCCTACCGCGGCAAAGGCTACGGCACAAAGTTAATGGCCCGCTGCGAATCCGCCGCCAAAAAGCGCGGATGCGAGCGGGCCAAGCTGTTAGTCGACATTCGCAATACGTATGCGCTGCATTTCTATGAACGGCTAGGATACCGAACGGTTCGCTATATGCCGGAAACCTATTGTTTCGAAATGAATAAATCGTTGTCAACCCCGGATTACCATATGAACGGATAGCCGCCGTAATATCCTCCATAAGGATAGCCGTATCCGTACGGACCGGTGCCGATCGCCAATAAATCGAATAATACGAGCGGAATAATCGCTTTAGTCTGTGCTTTTTTATCTGATTTTTTTTGCAGTATCAGTTGATTGCCGGATATGCGAACCAATTTGCCCGATACTACCGTACCGTCTTTGCGGACCGCGTAAATCTGTTTGCCCAGCAATTTCTGCGCCTGACTTTTCGTCACGGAGTTTTTCATGCTTCGTTCCCTCCTTCGATTTGTATTCTCTATAATCTATTCTTTTTTAATAGCAATGCTTGTGTCGTTGTCCAACCGGCGGAAAAAAGATATGGGAAGGCTTTCATTTTGAGTAGGAAAATCTGTAAAAATGTGGTACAATATCTCTACGTATAATAGGACGGTTTTGAGGGGGCAAGCGGCTGAACTCTGCGGCTTCGAAGTACGATTTCTTCGATGGGGGGGATGCCTTAATGAGCACATATGAAGCATTATCCGTCATGTTCCAATTCGGACTGTGGATATTTGCGTTGTTGACTCTGGTCGTGACGCTGCTTGCTCATTTCGGCAAAAAGAAATAGGCCGCCCTCGTCAGAAGGGTAGCGGCCTACTCTTTAAAGCTGATTCCTTGAAACCCCGCCTATAGGCGGCTATTATACGCCGGAGCCGGTTGCCGCCGGCTCTTCTTCATTTCCATCGTATCACATAGCGTCCTTGCCCGCAACGCGCAATTCGACACAAAAAAACCGTCACCAAGGACATGCCGCCGATCGAGCGTTGCGCTCATCGGGCATTCCAAGTGACGGCTATTCGCGCTTCTACCCGCGCCTTCGGAAGGCGCAGCGATATTAGGCGTTGATTTTTTCTTTGGCTACGCCGGCCAAAGAATTGAACGCGTTGATGTCGTTTACTGCCAAGTCGGCCAACATTTTGCGGTTGATATTCACGCCGGCCAGTTTCAAGCCATGCATTAATTTGCTGTAGGACAAACCGTTCATGCGAGCGGCCGCGTTGATGCGCACGATCCACAATTTGCGGAAATCGCGTTTTTTGTTGCGGCGATCGCGGTATGCATACAGCAACGATTTGTTGACTTGTTCTTTTGCAGTTTTGAAAATTCTATGTTTGGAGCCAAAGTAGCCTTTAGCAAGCTTCAAATATTTTTTATGACGACGACGCGTTACAAATCCGCCTTTTACTCTTGCCATTTTGAAGTACCTCCCAATATTTTTATAAGCTTCTCGGAATTCACATTCCGTTGCAGACTCTAGCTTCCTAGCTAGGGTCTTCTATTGTTTCACCCCCAAACATGGGGTGCGAACAAACATTCCTCTTGACTTTTCAAAATCACCCCAATAATCGCCGAGAAGGCTTTTTTTATTTCTAATGAATTGGGTGATTTTCATGAA
>NZ_JAHLPR010000047.1 GCF_018918005.1 Paenibacillus sp. MSJ-34
AACAAAATCCCCTCCAAAGAATGTTTTCTCAACAATCTCATTCTAAACGAGGATTTTGACTATGGCTCCCTTTATTTTTGAAGCCTTAGCATTTTACACAATTATACGGACTCAACTCTTGGTTCATATAGTTTGAATAAAAAATGTTGATGAATTAAGATAAAACTTTAATACCATTCGGTGAATAAAGGGGTATGGAAAGCCATTAGCGTTACAAAGACCTCCATAGTATTTTAGGGAAACATCACTACATGATTTGACGATTTATCACTATCACCCAATCATGAAAAATCATGCCCGTTAGAGGCTCCATGTCAAGCCACAGGGTTTCTGGAGCCGCTCCATCCTTCTATTTGTGCTACTTTCGTGTTTATACTACTATTACGGATAAGATCGGTTTAATACTTCTCACCGTGCTGAACCATTCCAACGATAATACGTGCGAGTTTGCCGATCAATTTGAATATCCATTCGTACTTTTTCATGCCTCTCTTCACGTTCTGCTTATGCCACTTTTTCAAATACGGAAACTGACCGAGTGCCAGTACTTGGAAAAGGTATTTTCGTAATCCGCTGTTTCCTTTTTTGAGAGGTTGACCTGTCCCTTATACTTACCGGATATACACTTGATATGCATAAATAGCACTGAAAGTAGCTCGAAGAGGTAGTTATGTATGTATGTATACCTAATACAAGTCAGCACGGCGAAGCAACTATCGACCGTGTGCATAAGTGCAAAGGTGTCTTCCATCGCAAGGATTGTGGAAAAATGAAGATTGTGCATTGCCCTTGATGCTCCGAAAATGCTTCGCTAAAGGTCGCGTCTAAGTAATAACTTGATTTTGTGCTCTATCTTTTCAGATGTGCGTTCAGTGGCTGAGGGATCTCGTTGTAAGTTCGTCAGGCGTCCTCTTATTGCTAATATAGGTAGCCGACCATTTCGCTTGGGTCAATCTTTGAGCTTTGTATAGGTTTTCGATATAAGGTCTCTAGCAACATGACCAATGCCTTGTCTGCATAGAGACGATCAGCCGAAGTAACTACTAGACCGTTTACTTGTGATTCAACTATAAATTCTATAGGTATAAGGTGTATACGATGAGCGCGAAGTACATCTAGTTCCAGACTTTTTCGCAATGTATTCTTGTGTTTTCACCAAACGAATATGCTGCTTGATATGACGGTCATGTCCGCGATTTGAAGGGCGGTTAGATCCCAGAGGATCATGAACAAGGCTATACGAACGACTTTGCACGGCCTCATGGTCCGTAAATCCCTGATCAGAGCATTAATTTTATCCGAATACATTGTCTCCGTATCGACAGGAGACATATTTCTCTTCACTATGTCAGTACAGCAGGCTCATTGGAGAGGATCACGACAGAGTAACCTGAGTAGAATCTAGTAAGCTTTAGTTTTCCATTCTTTGATGTGATTCCTCGCTTATCCTTCGTTAATTGCTGTCATCTACATGAAAGTAGATCAAGGTTCGCAAGGGGAAGTTGCTTCATTTTCGCAAAAGTTATGGAGTATTTATGCTGGTCAGCCCGCCGAGCAACTGCTGAAAGCTTTCATTAGCCGTGATCTGACATTTCAGTTAGGATTCGCTTTGCTGCAACTGAGCCTCCATAAGTCTCCATAAACAACAACGTGGAAGAACCCACGAATAGCTTAAAGCCCAATAATCCAGATCACTGTCTCGGGAAGGACTGATTTTAACAACTGTAGACATTTGACAACTAAATTTGTAAGGTTATCCATAGAAATCTCCTTTGTTGAAGCGTTTATTGTTGAAGTTCTGGTAGAAGATTTTTTTTGTCCAGAAATTTAACCCAGTATTTTTATTCATAGGAAATAATCGAATTTTGTCGAAGTTAATGCAACGCTAGTGACGGAGAGCAAGATCACTCCCTTTAAATTAATGAACTTGATCTAAAGCCAATAATTCAATTTTTGTCTTAAAAAATGTCCCCTAACCGAGTTTGGATACCCTCGTATTATTATTTTTAACCCTAATCGACTTTTTCTTTTCATATAAAGAATTGGCACTGTTATGGAGACTAAAATCTCGCAACAGCGCCAACCTTGTGTCAATATCAAAACCATCTATTAGTCAATTTCAAATTCAGACGATATTATAGTAGATCTTACATAAAGTTTGAGAAAAGCAGTACTTTTCTTAATAGGATATATAATTTTAAATCTCAAACGCGCATAAGCAGGTTCAGTAACTGTCTGGTATTTATCAATTACTTGCAAATCTTCATCCTCATAATCATATAAAAGCATCGTAATAGAATAATCATAAACTCTATCAATAGAGGATATCTCTAAATGATGAGTTGCAAGTGTTAAATCTGCATAGAAACTTGCTTTGGTAACAGCGTTTCCTCCCTCAACTTTATACTTCTTCTTCGTTTCATACTGAATTGAAAAGTCATCATTTAAGGGACTAAACTTTTGGTAGACAAAAGAACCGTCTGGAAAATAGTATATTTTTACTTTTGATGTTTCTTTTGATACGTCCATAGCGAAATAATCTTTCGGAATTTGCGATAACATTTCCGGTTTCTGAGAATCTAAGAGTTCACCGCTATTAATTTTTTGCAGTAATGCCGCTTGAGTTTCTTCATCAACATTAAATTGTAACATATAGTTTTTCCAGGCCTGTAAATCTGCTGAATCAGAGTGCAGATTATTACGATCTTGAGCATGTGCAGTTAATGTAAAAATAAGAACAAATACGAGTGTCAACAGTAAAATTTTCCTATACATTTTATTACCTCCTTTTTTTCCATATTATAACTAATATTCCAATGAAAATGAAGGCTTTTGATTTAATTTTTAATAAATATATCATTTCAATATAGAGATTCATATTAATATAATTAATAACATCCTAAAATTCGAAGATGTAATTTGTAAAAATGCAAATTTAGTCAATTATTATCAATATTGTTTTGAAATATTCCTCCAACCGAATAAATTACAAATTTTCAATGCTAAACTAATAAAATTATTTATGATAAGACGAAAGTAACAGTAGTTCATAAACATTTAAATTGACCAAAAACCCCAAGGTATAAATATCTAATTCGTTATTTGTGGGAGATAAGGATAAATTTAAAAGATTTTAGAGAATACTCATTTGTCGAAAAGTACTACCGTTTTGCGTAAAGGGGAACAATGTTGTAAAGTATGAGGAAATTGTTATGAAATAAACAAGCGTACGACAAAACGATACTTCGGACATCAAGCTGGCAAGGAGCAGAGAGAGTATGAAAAAGGAATTTGCAGAAATTTCCGATTCGGAACGTCAAAGTATGAATCCTCTCTATTTACAAGAAATGGAGAGAAAGATGAAATCCAAAAAACTGCTGAGTTGCTGCATTGCAATAAACGAAACCGTCGCGTTCCGGTACGATCGCGACCCTCATTCGGCGAATCGCTTGCATAAAATCAATTCATGCACGAAAAGCGTCTTGTCCGCACTTGTCGGCATTGCCGTGGAACAAGGGATTATCCCCGGGCTGCATACCCCCATTTCCCGTTACTTTCCGGTGCTGGACAAAGATAAAGACCCCCGGAAAAGAGAAATAACGATCGATCATCTCCTAACGATGACCGCAGGATTCAAATGGGAGGAATACCGCAAGCGGGTTTCTTATCCCGCCATGATCCGCAGCAAAGACTGGGTGCAATATACATTGAAACAGCCGCTGATCGCAAACCCCGGAGAAAGCATGGTCTATAACTCTGGCTGCTCCCATCTGCTCGCAGCCATTTTGCGGCAAACGTCCGGAATGAATGTGAGCGATTACGCGCGCACGCACCTGTTCGCCCCGCTGGGCATCGACGAATATGATTGGGAGGAAGATCCGCAAGGCATGAGCATCGGCGGTTTCGGCCTCCATCTATCCATCCGGGATATGGTCAAATTCGGCCTCTTGTACGCCAATAACGGGCAATGGAAAGGGAAGCGTCTGATCGGTGAAGATTGGGTGAAGCAGACCACGGTCCCCCTGCATCTCTCCTATGAACAAGTCGGCCATTACGGCCGGCATTGGTGGACGTCTTCCTTCCGCGCCGGCAACGGGAAAGAAACCCGGGAAGAACGCTATTTCTTCGCGCTCGGATACGGAGGACAATATATTATTGTCGTCCCTTCGCGCCATATGGTCGTGGCGATCGCAAGCGACAACTTCAAGCGATCGAGCCGGCCGGTCGATTATTTCCGCGAATATATTGTGCCTTCCCTGCAGTTTTAAAGATAGTAATTGCATATCTCACTAATTAGCATCTTCTGTCAAGGCCTGGCACATCATTCAACTTCCACGCTCCCAAGGCTTAGGCGAAATTCGCCTCACTTGACTATTGTAAATGGATTTCGCAGTTACATGGCGGGGGCAAGCATGCATAAGCAGGCGCCCTCGCGATGCTTTTTTGTTTCCCAGTTTGAAGTACAGTAAATGCTTCAGGCATTTGCCAGGAAAAACGAACCACGCTCCCCACGATTTCATGAAACGGCAGCCCGTTTCATTCGTATAACTACTGATCAGGATTTTCATTCGAAAGGAATCGGAAGATATGCGAAGCAACTAGAGCTATATTTCGGATGAAGAGAGACAAGCCTTATATTAGAGGGAGTGGGACAAATCGTGAGAAAAAAATGGTTCGCAGCCGGCATATTTGCGATTGCGATCGCTACAGCGTTAACAGGTTGCAGCCCTGAACCGCAGCAAACGTCGCAAGCACCGGAGGAAAAGGAAACCCCCGTTCAAATTGCCAACATCGAAAAGGGGACGATTAGTCAACAGAACGAAATGATCGGCACGGCCGAACCTAGCAAATCCGTTGACGTCATACCGAAATTAAACGGTGAACTCGTGAAACTGAACGTCAAAAAAGGGGATTTCGTCAAAAAAGGCGCTCCGCTCGGCAAGATCGACGCCGAAGATTTGGAAATTCAGCTTCAATTGGAGCAATTCGGACTCGAACAAGCGCAAGACCAATATAAAAGCGTCTACGCCCAAACGCAATCGGGCCCGGAGCTCGACCAGGCCGAAAGAGGCGTCGAGCAGGCCAAACTGCGGGTGAAGCAAGCCCAGAACCGGCTGAACGACGCACAATTGACGGCGCCGATTAGCGGAAGGGTCATTCGGGTTACCGCCGAAGAAGGCGGATTCGTTACCGCAAGCGGCCCGCTGTTCACGATCGTATCTACCAATCCGGTGACGCTGACCGCGAACGTAAGCACCAATCAAATGCTTATGCTGCAGGATCGCGCCGAGGCGCAAGTGACCGTGCCGGATCTCGGGCAAACGTTGACCGCGCGCATCACCTATTTGGCGCCCGTTGCGAACGACTCGGGTTTCTACCGATTGGAAGCGGAACTGGATAACGCGGAAGAGAAGATCAAGCCCGGCATGATCGCCAAATTCATTGTCGAACAAGAGTTAATGAAGGACGCTCTGATCGTTCCGACCGAATCGATCGTGGAGAAAGGCGGGGAGTCGTATATCTTTATCGTGAAAGACGGGCGCGCGGTGGAGAAAACCGTCGAAGTATTGGAATCGCAAACGGAAACGTCTGCCGTGAAGGGCGAATTTAACGAAAACGATCAAGTTGTCGTGAAAGGCCAAATTACGCTTGCCGACGGCAATAAGGTGAAAATAATCGAGGGGGCGCGATAACGTGAAATTGATTGACGTCTCCGTTAAGCGTCCGGTCGGCGTGTTGATGATCGTTCTGGCGATTATCGCACTTGGCTTCGTCAGTTTGCGCAATTTGGCGATCGACCTGTTCCCGAAAATCGATTTGCCGATCGCCGTCGTCGCGACTTCCTATCAGGGAGCCGCGCCCGAAGAAATCGAGAAATTGATTACGCGGCCGCTGGAATCTTCGTTAAGCACCATACAAGGGATCGATACGGTTTCATCCCAATCGCAAGCCAATTCCTCGCTTGTCATGCTGCAGTTTAAAAACGGAACCAACATGGATAACGTGCTGCTTGACGTTCGGGAGAAGGTGGACCAGATCAAAGGGATGCTGCCCGATGATGCGAACGATCCGTCCGTACTCCGGTTCGACCCGAACCAAATGCCGATCATTACGCTCGGCTTGACCGGCGCCGAACCCGAGAACTTGCAGGAGATCGCGGATAACAACATCGTGCCTTACCTGGAAAGGCAAAACGGCGTTGCGTCCGTATCCGTCCAAGGCGGGAAAACGCGGGAAATACTCGTGGAACTGGACCGCGCCAATTTGGCCCGGTACGGCTTAACCCCTTCGCAAGTCGTACAAGCGTTAAATATGGAGAATAAATCGTCGTCCGCCGGCGCCGTTTCCAAAGGAGTGCTGGAGCTGCAAATTCGCGTGAAAGGCGAATTCACCTCGGTGGAGGACATTAAGCAAACGTTGATTCATCTGCCTGCCGGCGGCCAAATTCAAGTTAGCGATGTGGCCACGATCAGCGATACGTTCAAGAAGCAAAGCTCGCTAACGCTCGTGAACGGCGGGCCTGCACTTGTGCTATCGATTCAGAAACAATCCGATGCAAATACGGTCGAAGTAGCGAATCAAGTGCATAAAGCGATGAATCGGCTGCATGACGACCTGCCGGAAGGAATCGAATTATCGATGGTTGCCGATACTTCAATCTTTATTCGGCAATCGATCGACAGTGTCGTCAACAATATGATTAGCGGCGCAGCGCTTGCCATGCTCATTCTCATTATATTTTTGCGCAGCGTCCGCTCGACGATCGTTATCGGCATATCGATGCCGATCTCCGTCATTTCGACGTTTACGCTCATGTATTTTACCGGCCAAACGCTCAATATTATTTCCATGGGCGGGCTTGCGCTCGGCATCGGCATGATGGTGGACAACTCGATCGTTATTTTGGAAAATATTTTTACGTACAGGCAAAAAGGAATGCCGATGAAAGAAGCCGCCGTCAAAGGCGCTTCGGAACTGGCTTCGGCCGTCATTGCGTCGACGACGACAACATTGGTCGTATTCTTGCCGATCGTGTTCGTTCAAGGGCTGACTGCGGACATCTTCCGCCCGCTCGCCCTGACGGTTTGCTTCTCGCTCGTCGCATCGCTTGTCGTAGCGATTACGCTCATACCGATGCTGTCTTCGAAGCTCGTATCCGAGAAGAGACTGCTGAAGGAAAAGAAGCAAGGACGGATGGCAAGACTGTTCGGTCTTTTCAACCACTTCATTGCCTTCTATAAAAAGATATTGAATTGGGCGCTCGGTCACCGCAAAACAACGGTATTCGGCACGATCGTCCTGCTGCTCGGAAGCTTTTTCCTGGTGCCGGGGATCGGCATGGAGTTTATGCCGGGCGGCGACCAGGGACAGATTCAAATTTCGGTGCAAACGCCGACCGGCACGAAGCTGGAAGAGACGAAGAAGGTCGTCGACGAAGTATCCTCCTTGCTTGCTCCTTACGGCGATGTCATTGAAACCGCGTCCGAGTCGATCGGAGGAGGGGGTCCGTTCGGCGGAAGCGCCAATTCGGCTTCTTTTACCATTCAATTAATACGCGCGACAGAACGGGATATTACGACAAAAGAAATGATGCAGCAATTAACCGACAAGACCAAAGATATCGCGGGAGCGGAAATTACCGTGTCGGCGATGGAATCCGGCTTCGGCGCAGGCGCTCCGATCCAAATCCGCTTGAACGGGCAGGAACAGGAAATGCTGGAAGAAGTCGCGAATCAAGTCGTCTGGATGATTTCCGGCATCGAGGGCGTATATAACGCGGAATCGTCGGCGGCGGAAGGAAATGCGGAAATGAACATTTCGGTCGACCGCAGCCTGGCGGCTCAATACGGTTTAACGTATCAGCAGATTATGAATGAAATTTCGCTTGCTGTTAACGGGCAATTGGCGACGCAATACCGCGAGGGCGGAAACGAATACGACGTCAGAGTCATTATGCCCGAAGAGAGCAGATCAAGCATCGCATCGCTGCAAACGTTGACGATTCAATCGCAAAGCGGCCAATTGATTCCATTGTCGGCCGTGGCCGAGTTCAAGCAGGTTCAAGGCCCGGTCATGATTCAACGCGAAAACCAGCAGCGCCAAATCAACGTTACCGCCGACATTGCCGGCAGAGATTTGGGCAGCATCTCGACCGAGATCGGGCAAACGCTGCAGAAGATGAACTTCCCGGACGGCTATACCTACTCCATGGGCGGACAAACGGAGGATATGATGGAATCGTTCATCGATCTGGGGATCGCTCTCATCTTCTCGATCTTTCTCGTTTACGTCGTCATGGCCGTCCAGTTCGAATCGCTGCTGTATCCGTTTATTATTATGTTCTCCATGCCGACATCCTTCGTCGGCGTGCTGCTGGGACTGTTTATTACGGGAACGGCGCTTAGCGTAACCGCCTTGATCGGCGTCATTATGCTCGCGGGGATCGTCGTGAACAACGCGATCATTCTCGTCGATTATATTAACATATTGCGAAGAAGAGGATTGGATCGCAAAGAGGCGATCATGCAAGGGGCTCCGAGCCGGATCCGCCCGATCTTCATGACCACCTTAACGACGGTGCTCGGCTTGGTGCCGCTCGCGCTGGGCATCGGGGAAGGCGCGGAGATGCAAGCCCCGCTTGCGATCGTCGTTATTTTCGGACTGTCCTGCTCGACGATATTCACCTTGCTGCTCGTTCCGGTCATGTATACGTACCTTGACGATTTCTCGAATTGGTTGAAGAGGCTGTTCAGAAGAAAAAATCAAGCGGAAACGGCCGTCGAAGCAACCGTATAAAGAACAAATGCAAAAACCTCCGAACTGCGAGATTAGGCAGTGACGGAGGTTTTTCGTCGTGACCGAGGGCTTGTTCACAAGGACCACTCATCGGACAGCAGGATGTACAGTTCGACGAGAAATGCGGCCGGATACAAATGATACGGATTCAAGTCCAGCTCAAGCTTGCGCAGCAACCGTTGCGTAATCCTCCAGGCAAGTTCGTCCCTCTTCTGACTGTCAAGCGACGGCATCCGTTCCACATAGGCGGCCAGGAGCAGCCAGTCGTCCCGCTCTACCTTGCCGCGGGCGGCGTCCGGAATCGTTAAGGAGAAGCGATGCTGCATTCTCCACTTGTCAAGCCATTTCTGCGTTCGATTGCGGATCGTTCTCCGCTCATGTTCCAAATCGCGAACAACGATCGTCCCCGCAGCGAGATCGCCGAGCCTTTTGTCCAGCGGATGAAAGAACATCCATAACGCGCCGGCAATATAGAACGACGGCAAAAAATCGATCAAACGGAAAAAATTGCGAATTAAAGCCGACAGCAACGTCACCGGCTGCCCGTTCTCTTGGACAACGCGCAAGCCGAGCCATCTTTTGCCGAACGTTTGCCCCGCCATGTAATATTCCGCCAGTGCGTAATAAGCGCCGGTCAACAGCGCGGCGAAGACGATCAGGAACGCGATGGCGTATTCTCCGAATAGATCCGCGACGGCCAAATCAAACGGAATGAGAATCAAACCTGTCAGCAGGCTGACGATGCCGAACGCCGCCAGCAACAGGAGCATGTCGGCGATCAGCGCGGCCGCCCTGCTGCCAAGCCCGGCCGTCTGCAGATGGAGCCTGACATGCTCGGGCGTAACGACGGTCGCTTCTCGGTTATAGCTTTCGTTCATTCATTTCTCTCCTTCTTCCCGAATTTATGGTACTATTTATTTAATAATGGAAGGAGACCAAGCGATCCATGGATATTCAACGATTTATTCGCGAACATAAGCGGCTTTGGTCCGAGCTCGACGGATTGCTTAGCCGGTTCGAACGACGGAAGCGTTCGGTGCAGGCGGCCCAAATTGACCGCCTTACACAGCTGTACAAGACAGCCTCCGCTCATTTGGCTTATGCGCAGACGTATTATCCGAACGATGAAATCGGACTATACTTGAACCAGCTTGTTTCCCGCGCCCATCACGCGCTGCATGCCGAACAATGGAAGACGTCCAACCGGCTGGGCGATTTTTTCAAACGGCGATTCACCGGCTATATTCTGGAGCGAAGATGGTTCGTCTTGCTGGCGCTGCTCCTGTTCGGCGTCGGAGCGCTGTCCGGCTTTATCGCCGTATGGCAGGATCCGTCCCATTTGCATGCCGTTATTCCGGCTGAAATCGCCGATCGGATCGACCCGCATCGCGTGGGGGAAGGCCACGAAGATTTGCAAAGCGCGATCGTCTCCTCGTCGATTATGACGAACAATATTCGAGTCGCCATTCTTGCGTTCGCCAGCGGCATTACCTTCGGCGCGCTGACCGTATATGTGCTCGTGTATAACGGCCTTCTGCTCGGCGCGTTAGCCGCGGTATTCTGGCAATCCGGCCAAAGCTACGTATTCTGGGCGTATATATTGCCGCATGGCATCATCGAATTGACGGCGATCTTCATCGCCGGCGGCGCCGGTCTCTATATGGGCTACCGGATGATCAATCCCGGTCCTTACACGCGCAAATACATGTTCCTGCGTTCCGTTAAAGAATCCGCGCTGCTGTTGGTCGGAACGATCCCGCTGTTCGTTATTGCCGGCATTATTGAAGGATATATTACGCCTTCCGCGCTCTCGCTGGAAGCGAAGTACGGCGTCGCCGCCGCAACGCTCGTCGCCTTGGCGCTCTACATCTTCTACGGCAAACTGAACGAGAAGCGGACGCCGCAGGCGGAATCCGGGGCCGCCGGGCTATAGCACGTCTTTCTCTTTGACGTCCAAATACCGGTTGACGGCGGTCCATGCGAGTTCTCCTACGGGAACGTCAATCACTTCAATACCGCCGGCCGCCATCTCGGCCGTATACGCTTGCCGATCAAGCGCGAATTTATGCGACATGCTCTTGACGTAAGCGTCGGTTGCGCTCTTCGTTTCGGCAAGCGTCCACCGGTGCAGCGTTTCGTCGCGCAGCCCGAGCAGCAGCAGATGATGCTGCCGCTTCAACCGCATCAAGAGCGGTTTCAACCCTTCCTCGAACATATAGTTGTCCATATCGGAGAAGAGCACGGTTAAACTCCGCTTTTTCTGCACAAGCATCAAATACTGCAGAGCGGTGCCGTAGCTTGATTCCACAAAATCGCTCTTCAAGTTATATACGGCTTCCGTCATCGCCTGCAAATGGAGCAAACCGGCTCCCGGCGGCACATACGCTTTCACCCGGCTCGAGAAGGCAAGCAATCCAACCTTATCCCCCTGCTTCAAGGCGACAGCCGCGAGCGACAAAGCGGCCTCGAGCGATACGTCGAGCTTGGTGCGGCCGTCAAGTTCAATGCCCATCATCCGGCCGCAATCGATCAATATCGTAATCACCTTGCCCCGCTCCGGCCGGAACACATTGGCCATCAACGTCCCGGTTCTGGCCGAAGCCCTCCAATTGACAAACCTCGGATCGTCGTCCGGCACGTACTCCCGAATCGAGTGGAATTCCGAACCTGCGCGTTCCTTGCGGTATATTCGCTTTCCTTCCAACACCAAATGATTTTGCATGGAAGCGAGTATGCCCCGAACGCCGGATAAATCCGGATATATTTTCACATCCTGCTCCAGCGCAACCCGCATCTGCTTCATCCACAGCCCCATTTTCCCGCGAAATCGAAGACGCAGAAAGCGCAGCCGGTACTCCCCTCGCTCGTGCCCGGCCGTCGTATAGCGGATCGCCGCCGCTTTCCCCCGCCAAGCTACTTTCAGCGGCTCGGCCGGAGCGGTAAATTGCTGCGGCAAATCGTCGGCAAGCTCCAAGATCAAGTCGACCGGGTGCGCCGCTTCCGCGTGCACCGTCACCTCGAAAGGCAGGCCGATATCCGCCTGCTCCGGCACGGAGCGGCTGACGCTAACGCTTCTACGCCGCGGAAGCAGCGACACGTCGAGCACGCTTGCTCCGAGCAGCGCACCGTTGACGAGCAGCAATGCGGCCGTTCCGTAACCCGCAGCGTATCCGGCGGCCACCAGCGCCGCCCCGGCACCCGCGAGCCATGCCATTCGGGTCGTCGGAACGATCAGGCGGCGTTCGAACGCGTCAGCGAGGAACCGGAACCGTTGCCAACGTTTCTTGGATGAAGTGGTCACTCGTCTCCCCCTCCAGTTCGGCTTGCGGCGTCAACATGAGGCGATGGCGCAGCGCCGGCACGGCCACCGTCTTAATATCGTCCGGCGTAACGAAGTTCCGTCCGTCGAGGAGCGCCCACGCGCGGCCGGCCGTCATTAAGGCGATCCCCGCCCGCGGGCTTGCTCCGAGCGACAGCCGTTTGTCCTCGCGGGTTTTGCGAATCAGCGCGGCGATATACTCCACCAGCGAGTCCTGCACGACTACCTGCCCCAGGCCCGCGCGCAGCTCCTTCAACCGTTCGAGCGTCAGAGCCGGTTCCGCCGGCCGCCGCTCTTCAGCATAGAACGGAACATGATGTTTCAATATATCGGTTTCCGCTTCCAACGATGGATACGATACCGTTAATTTGAATAAAAACCGGTCGAGCTGCGCCTCCGGCAGCGGATACGTCCCTTCGTATTCCACCGGGTTTTGCGTGGCGACGACGAAGAACGGGTCGGGCAGCCGATACGTCGTTCCTTGAATCGTCACTTGCCGTTCCTCCATCGCTTCCAACAAAGCCGACTGCGTCTTGGGCGGGGTGCGGTTAATTTCGTCGGCAAGCAGCAAATTCGTAAATACCGGTCCCCGAACGGTCTGAAATTCATTCTCCTTCATATTGAAAATAACGCTGCCGGTAATATCGCTCGGCATCATATCCGGCGTAAATTGCACCCTGCTGAACGAGCCGTCGCTCAATTCGGCAAGCGTGCGCACCATTTTCGTTTTTCCAAGCCCCGGGACGCCTTCGAGCAATACATGTCCCCCGGCCAAAAATGCGGTCGCCAGCAGCCGAATATTTTTCCGCTGCCCGATCACAATCCGCTCCATCTGCTCCAATAAATGCTGCAATCGGTTCACTCCCTCTCCAGTGTTTCTATAATATGATCCGCTCTGCGGCTGTCCTTAACAAATTGTTTGACTGTGTAGGAAGCCCCCTGCTCCGCATTCTGCCAGCTTTGCAGCACCTGCTCGAGCCGGTCCGCATCCTCTTTGTTCATATGAAGTCTGGCCGCCGCCATCACCTGGTTATCGTTCGCATCGGCGCGAACGCCAAAGCGCCTGCCTAGCAAGCTGCGCACATAATTCGCTTGATGCCGCAGCGCTTCGCGCGCCAGCTTCCTTCGCTCATACCACCCGGCGGCGGCAATCAGCGTCTCGTCCCCGCGCCGCACCGTCCAGGCGCGCGGCGTATAGGCCGGACCGAAGCGGACGGCTTTCAGCCAGAGCCATAGCAGTGCGCCGATTGCGAGCTGCAGCAACACCGCGAGCAGCCAGTTCGGATAAACGGCCAACAGGCCCGGTTGCTCCCGAATGCCGTGATAGTATTCGTCAAACCAAATCGCATCGCTGTCCGCGAGCAAATACGGCCAGATAAGTTCAAAATGCGAATATTTCAAAATGCTGTCGTTTCTCGTCCACTCCGGGACGAGAAACAGCGTGACGCTTCCCTCGCCGATCGGGATCCGCCCGGCAATCACTCCGCTCTCGTCCAGCAGCAGCGGCTCCATGCCGTCCGCTTCTTCAAGCCGGTATATGGAAGCGACTTCGCCCGACAACCGATGGCCGGAAGGCCGATTCGCGTCCATGATGGGAACGACGGAATGCAAGGAACGATCAAGCTCCGTTAACGGGAACCTTTCCCATTGCTCGGGTGCGCTGTCAAACAACAGCAAATGGTTGCCCCTGCCGACCCAACGCTCGATTTCCTCGATTTCTTCCGGTCCGATGCCGTACGGTTGAATCGAAACAAGCGTATGATGTTCCGCAGCGGGCAATCCATTCCACGCCCGCTTCCACTCTTTCACGGGGGCGTCCCGCTCTTTCAGAAGGGTGTACAATCCCTTCACCCCGTCACGGTCGGCCGAAGAAGACAAATAAGGCGGCAGATCGGGCATGTCGGGCTTCGTGAGAACGAGTCCGATCAAGACGAAGGCGACGACGCTTACCGCTAACGCGATACGTTGCTTATTTTCTCTAGTCATCGGCAGCCTCCTTAAGTCCAGTATGGAGCGAGAAGCTCCGTCATATGTACATATTCCCGTTCTCCCGCCTCGTCGCCGCCGTAATAGACCCCTTCGAACAAGCGCGCGGCTCGGGTAAACGCGGCCACGGCTGCCGGTTTGCGCTCGCTTAGTTCGTCAACGTATTCCAGATTCGTCTTCCATTTCTCCGCACGAATCCAATCCCGCTCATGCATAAGCAGCAATTGCGCCAGAAACGCATGACGAACCGCTTCCCGGTAATCGCCGTCCGCCGCGCAATCCCGCGCTTTCCGCATCAGCATGGCGGAAGAGTTCCCCAGTTCTTCGGAGCCCAAGAACGAATGGCGCCGTCCGGCGCGGCGCATGACGACGATGTTCCTGACAAGCCACACGATGGCGCCGGCAACGAGAAGAAGCAAAGCGGCAACCAACGTATAAGCAAGCACCTTCGGCGTACCCGGCGGTACGGATATATCCGGGAACAATTCGAACAGTTTGTTCCACATCTTCTCCAGCCATTCAAGCACAACGTTTCGATTCTCGCCGCGCGCATATGCCGTAAATTCGTCGCGCCCCAATATTTGCTCCAGCTTTTCTTTATCTTTCTGCCAACCCGCGTTACTCATTTTTTTGCCCCGGTTCGACGAATGTTGCAGACGGATTTGCCAATCCGCTTCCCCCGAATGCCGGCGGGTTGCCGGCAAATGCGAAACGATCGAAAGGACGATATGCGCCTTCTTCCGCGTCCAGCATCCGCTCGATGTCCGCCCCCTCGTTGCGCACCCGCAAATCGAGATAGATCACCCCGTACGGAATCAAATAAATCGGTACGATCAAAAGACTGCACACGATGTAAATCAACTGTCCGAGCAGCGACATTTTGAATACGGCAATGAGCAGCGCATAGATCCCTATCATCAATACCGTACCGATCGCGGCCACGACAAAATAAACGCAAAAAATGCGCCAAAAATTCCCTTTCGTTAATCTCCAACTGCGGCGCAGCGTTTGTCTGCCGTTATCCAGCGCCGCCACAGGCAAATAAAAACCGAAACGGACGACGAAAAAACCGTATCCGGCGGCGAGCGCAAACACCATCGACAAGTAAAGGACGATCACCAGGGCGACGGTTGCAATACCGCCCCCGTAGGATGAACCTAACTGAAACAACCCCGCTCCAAGCAAAGCGATCATCGTTCCCACGAAGCCGACGGCGATGAGAACGGCGAACGTAAACAGGATGTAAATGCCGAACATAATCAATCCGTACAAAAACGTGTTGCCGACCATCCGCCAATACGGAGAGAACGATTTGCGGAGCAACTCGCCGAAACGAACGCTCGAACCGTCCGCGGCCGCGCGGACCAAATGCAGCTGCGAAGCGATCGCAGCCGGAAAGACGGCGACCATATAAAGCGGCATCAGCAGCAAAATAAATACGACGGACCCGATAGCCGAGTCGTCGTCAACGCCGCTCCCGCTCAGGAAATAATCGAAAGAGTCCGCCGCCGTATCCCCGTGTTGCGGCAGGAACGACGCTCCGCCCATATCGTACATCAACACATTTTGCAGCAAATAGATCGGTCCGAAAAACAAAAGCATAAGCAAAAAAATGACCGTAAAATGATTGCGGTACAACTGAAAACTCCGGTCTAAAATGGCGCCGACACCCATCGGCTTCGTAAACAATTCCATGCATGATCCTCCTGCCCATATATCGCCATAATTATACACGATGTTGACCGGAAGGGCATCCATAATATGCGAATTTAGGACGAAAGTAATTCCCGGCTCATCCAATGCGTGCGGTCTCCGAATAAAATTCGAACGGTAGTACAGACGATAAAAGGGACCTCCGAAGAGGCCCCGACTGTTCCATATCCGAATTATATAGCAAAAATATGACTGCCGATTTTGCCGGTTTGCTGCCGCGACCAAATCCATTTGGATGTCGCTGTGACAGGATTGAAGTAATAAAGCGCCCCGCCTGTCGGATCCCATCCGCGCACAGCCTCCCATGCCGCGGCATAGGCCGTGCTATCCGGCTCCAGCCAATATTGGCCGTCGTCGACCGCCGTAAATGCGAGCGGTTGGAATATGACGCCGGCCACCGTATTGGGGAATTCCGGCGATTTCAGGCGATTCATCACCACGGCCGCCACCGCCACTTGTCCGGTGTAAGGCTCGCCGCGCGCCTCGCTGTACACGGTTCGCGCCAGCATCGTCAATTCGTCGGCGTTGACCGACACTCGTTTCAAGGCTTGCCATGTTTGCGAACCTACAATGCCGTCCACCTGCAAACCGTAATCTTGCTGAAACCGCTTGACGGCTTGCGTTGTATTGGAACCGAACACTCCGTCCAACGGTTGACGGTAGTAGTCCAGTATTTGCAGTCGAAATTGCAAGTCCCACACATCGCCGCTATAGCTTCCGTGCTGAATGGTGGGAGCCGCCGCTGCCGCCGGCACGATGGTCGACAAACAAATGATGGCTGCTAGGAAAGGCAATACAATTTTTTTCATGCTTGTCCTCCTTTCCCTTGTCATTATATAGACGGAGGACAGGCATCTCAATGCAATCATATTGGAAATAAAACAGAAATATGCCATTTTATTTCCATATTTTCGAATCTATTCCCTGCTCCAGCGCAACCGACGCCCTTTTTCGATAGGACATGATAACCGTGGACAAGAGAAGAAGATAAGCCGCAATATACGCTGCAACGAGCCAAAGGGCCGCCGCCGGCGCGGCGCGGTCCATCGTATAGCCGACAAGCGCGGGAAAGACCGCTCCGCCAATGCCCGCAAATCCCGTAACCAAACTGGTGACGACTCTCGCCTTTCCCGGAAACGTATGATTGGCGTATACCATCGTAATGGAATAAATGCCGGATAACGTCAAGCCGAGAGCCGGAATGAGCAGGAAACTCGCAATCGCGCTATGCGAAACGATAAACACGGTCCAAATCACCAAACTGCCCAGCATGCTGGCGAGCAAAAACCGGCTGTAATTGACCTTGCGGATAATCCAGCCGGTAGCAAGCCGGCCAAGTACCATGGCGGCCCAGAATACGCCGATGCTAAGCGCCGCGTAATTCTGCGCCGTTCCGACATAATCAATGAAAATGGAAGACAGAAAATTGTTTAAGCTGCCTTCGATGCCGCTATACATAAAGATCATGAGCAGAAACAAGGATAGCAGCAGCCCTTTGCCAACGCGCGACAAATGCTGCGGCGGAGCCGCCTCCGCCGCGTCCGCCGCCTCCGTAACGTCCGCCCCTTCCTGGGAATACACGATTTTCTTCCAGACGACGGCCAACAGGAGCGCCAGCGTCCCGGTAATGATAAAAGAATAAGACCATACGCCGTTTCCTATTAGAATGCTTGCAATGATCGGCATAAGCAATGCGCCGAGCCCGAAAGAAACTTCCAAATAGCTCATGACGACCGCGCGCCGCCCGACGAACACTTCCATCATGAGGGCGGCGACCGTCACCTCAACCGTCGCGGCGCCGAAGCTGTTGATAAAGTTCAACAACAACACCACACCGAAAGGCGGGAGCGCCGCAATGCCAAGCTGCGACACCGTAACGGTCAAACAGGCCAGCGCCAGCGCATTTTGGACGCTCAAGCGGCTCATGATCAAGGCGGAAAAGGGCACGCCAAGCAAAAAACCGACCGAGCTTAAAAAAACGAGCTGCCCTCCGTCCGTATAAGAGAGTTCATAATGTTTCAACAATTGCGGCATGACAGACCCGACCGTCGTCATGACAAGGCCTGCAAGAAAATATAGCGCATAAGATGCAAAAGCGAACGGTTTCACGTCAAAATCCCCTCTTTCGCATCCATTGTACAATGAAACGGCATTTCTGGACATGAACAATTCAAGCAAACATGAACGATCTTGTTTCGCGCCGTTCCCGACGATAGTCCGGTTTTCAACCCGACGATAGTCCGAATCGGATACCCGGCGCCGGATGATGTGAATTGGACATCGATCCGCTATAATAAATAGTAGTGGATGTATTATGACGACAAGGAGCATTTGGAGCATTTATGGCAAACTGGTTTGAACAAGCGTACCGTTTTCTTACACACCTGAATATGGAACAAATCGAACTGCTTTTGGAGAAATATTCTGCGCTCGGTCCGATTCCCGGCATCGCGCTTCCGGCGGTGGAGGCGTTTCTGCCGTTTTTGCCGTTATTCATTATCGTTGCGGGCAATGCGTCGGCGTACGGCCTTTGGCTCGGATTTTTCTATTCCTGGATCGGATCGGCGCTCGGATCAAGTCTCGTCTTTTTGTTGGCGCGCCGGTTTGGCGGCCGTTTTAGCCGGTATTTGTCGAATAAATATCCGAAGGCTCAACGTTTTTTCTCTTGGATCGAACGAAGAGGGTTTACGCCTTTATTTGTATTGTATTGTCTTCCGTTTACGCCCTCGTTCTTCGTCAGCATCGCTTCCGGCGTCAGCACCGTCCCGAAGCGGATCTTCTTCTCCGCCGTCGTGCTGGGCAAGGCCGTCATGGTGTTCATGATGTCCTTTATCGGGCATGATTGGCAAGGATTCGTCTCCAATCCTTGGCGAATCGCCTTCGTCGCCGCAGGCCTGGTTCTGCTATGGTATGTCGGCAAGCGGGTGGAGAAGCGGTATCAAATTTCGTAACGCGAAAGAGGGGTTGGATTCTAGATATGGCTCAGTAATTGCAATATAGCCAACAACGCCTCTCTCTCATCGGTACCATTAACGGAAATCGTAATTCCTCCTCCGTATGGCGCTCCTAATTTCAATAACGAAAGCACGCTTTTGCCGTCGGCGAATTTCCCGTCGTATTCCACCCGAATATCCGATTGGAACTTGCCCGCTTCCGTTGCGATCAAATGGGAAGGCCTTAAATGCAAACCTTGTTCGAAATGAATTCTGTATATTGTCTCCAGCATCGGTATGTTTCTCTCCTACTTATTCGCTTCGCAAAGCGTTGAATAATAAGACGAATTGCTCTTGCGTACGCATCGTCAGCAGCGCTTTTCGAATTTCCGGCCGCTCTACGAGAAACGCCAATTTGGAGATAAGATCCAATTGTTCGTTCCCTTTCCCGCAAATGGCGAACATCAAGCGGACGCGTTCGTCTTCGCCGAACATCGTCTCCTCTGCAAAGCGTATCATGACCCATCCCGGCTGCACAATGGAGTCGCTGTCCGGGTCCAATCCATGCGGCACTGCGATGCCGCTTCCGATCCACGTCGAATGCATCGACTCCCTGTTCTTCATCTCCTGAATATATTCCTCGTCCTTCGCCATCCCTAAATCGATCATTCGCCTCCCGGCAATTTCAATCGCTTCCCATTTATCTTTAACGCGCAAGTCAAGCAGAAACTGCTCTTTCCGCAAGGGAAGCCGGTCCGCTTGCTGAAGCTTCGCCCCCGTTTCCGGTTCTTTCGCCCGAGGAACGGGACGGCTCGATTCGATTAGCTTCAAGATGTGTTGATATAGTTCCGAATCGATTAGAGACGGCACGAATAAATAATTGGCTTCCGCGAGAGATTGTTTCATTCGCTTTTTTAATTGTTGGTGGACGACAACCAGATCGGCATCCTTGGGAATCCGGTCGATGCCCGTATAGATCACTTGTATATGTTCGATCTTCTTCGCTTTCAACGCCTTCTTTAATTTTGCGGCTCCCATCGCGCTTGACGCCATTCCTCCGTCGCAAGCGAACACGATCTTGGCAATCGTCCGTTCCTTATCGATCCCATTGCCGCTTCGTTCATCCGTTTCTCCGCCTCCCTCGTCCGGTCGTGTCCGCTCCCGTCCCGGCTCGTCCTTCACGTCGCCCTTTTTCAATAATCGCAACATGATGTATGATATGGAGAAGGAAACGGCTGCAGCGGCGGCGATCCCGCACAGCACACCCGCATAACCGCTCTTGGGGGTCATGGCCATAATAACCAGCAAGCTTCCCGGAGAAGGCGTCGCCACGAGGCCGGTATCAAGCAAATAAAAAATGAGATTGCCCGTTAATCCCCCCATAATCAAAGGGAAGATTAACATAGGCTTCATTAAGACATAAGGAAAATAAACCTCATGGATTCCCCCAAGCAATTGAATCGTGATGGCCGTCTTTAACTCCCCGCGCTTCTTATCCCGGCTCCATAAATAAGTCGCTAACAACATCCCGAATCCGGGCCCGGGATTGGCTTCCAAAATAAAAAAAATCGAGGTATGCGCGCTTTTTAATTGATTCATGCCGAGCGGTTCCAAAATGCCGTGATTCATCACATTGTTGAAAAACAACACTTTGGCCGGTTCGATCACGAACGCCAATATAGGCAGCATGCCTGACCGAATCAAGACCTCCGTGCCGTGAAGCGCGGCATGGATGAAGATCGTCATCATCGGGACCAGGCAAAGATAAGAGAACAAGCCGAAGATGACACCGATCGCCCCCGAAACCGCATTATGAAACAGCAGTTCGAATCCGACCGGAATGCGGTCCTCCATCCACGTATCCACCTTCTTAATGAACCAACCGACGAACGGTCCGATCAGCAGCGCAGGCAAAATAAGGGGATATTCCCGATCGCTTCCGATCACTGCCATGATCGTTACGAAGGCGGCGATCACTCCGCCTCTCGTATCGCCCAACATTCTCCCTCCGGTGTATGCAAACAAGATGGGCACCAAATAAGTCATCATCGGATTGACGATATCGTACAGCTCCGGATTCGGAATCCAGCCGGCGGGACTGAACAGAATCCGGAGAAATCCCACTGCGATCAAGACGGCAATATTTTGATAGACGATCCCGCTAAGAAATCGGCCGCAGCGGTCCAGTATCTTCATTCGTTTTATCCCCCAATTAATTGTTTCATCTTAACGGTGTACGCGTCGCTGAGCACACGATCGATGTAAGCCCGGATATCCTCTCCCGATCCTCCGGCCAGAATGGCCAAATGCTCTTCTTCAATCAAGGATGCGCCGATCTCGCCGATCATCTCCATTTGTTCTTGTCCCGCCGTATCCGGCGCGAGCAAGATCAGCACGGTACGGACGTTCCCCTGCCTGCCGTCCTCTCCCCATGCTACCGGCCGTTTTAATCTGATTGCGGAGACATGCATCGCATGAATTCCTTTCGTTCGATAATGGAGTAAAGCAAGCCCGTAAGCTTCTGCCGTCCAAGTTCCCATCCGCTCCCGGTGAAGCAAATCCCGTTCGATGAGAGGAACATTCGCATGAGCGTCGGTCAGAAGCGCCGAGCGCGCAGCCTCGCGGATGACTTCCCCTTGCGACCGGCATTCCGATTCGACGAATTGAAAATTGCGAATCAATTCGGAAACGGCATCCCCATATCGATTTACTTGTTGAATCGTCATATCGATCGGCACCTCCTTCCCTTCCTGCAACGGCGGTTGACGAAGCGCGGACAGTCTCGTTCCAAGCTTCGCCCTATCCTCCGCGGTCAGAAACGGGCTTACCATGACGACAGGCTTGTGGTCGAACTCGAGCGTTACGGTAGAAACCAACAAGTCGATCTCGTTCCAATTTCCGCTCCAATGAGATAAATGCGATAAAGGCACCGTATCCGCAACTTCGATATGCGAAAGCTCTTTGCGAATTTGTGCCGCCAACAGCTTGGAAGCGCCGAATCCGCTTGTGCAGACGACCAAAACTTTATAATTTCTCGGTTTCTCCATGTTGCGGCGCAGTACCGCGGCTCCGAAATGCATGGCTAAGTATCCCGTTTCTTCGTCGGGTACGGGGAAACCGATCCGTTTTTCCAAGTATGCCGCCGCTTTTTTGCAAGCCTCGTACACATGGGGATAATTGTTCTTCACCTGCTCCAATAACGGATTCCTGATCTGCATCGACATCGAAATGCGAAAGAAAACCGATTCCAGATGCTGCGCCAAATGAACGGCCAAGTCTTCGTCATTGGATAGCGGTATGTTCAACTCGTCGCTTACGATATAAATCAGATCGTTCACATATTCGGATACGGGATGAACTTTAGACTTACGAACCGTTTTGCGGGACCCGGCTCCGAGCAAGTGCATCGTAATATAACCGATTTCGCTTTCGGGCACGGCGATGCCCAACGCTTCGGACAGACGGCCGGTCAGCGTTTCCGACCATTCGTACTCTTCGCAACGCTTCAGCTCGGATAAAACGCTTTCACTCATTTCGATCTTCTCGCCCGCCACAAGCCGCTGCAAGGCAAGCGCAATATGGACGACGAGGCCGACAAAAGCGCTGTCGGGCATATAAAAGCGGCGGTCTTGCTCCAATTCGCGGACTTTGCGTTCAATGGCATCGATATAATGTTCTTCGATAAAATTGAGCAAATGGCTTCGAACCGACGTTTCCAATTGCGCCTTGGGCGGAGCGGGAGTTGCAAACGAATGGAAGGCTTCCACCAGTTGTTCCTTCGAGCATTGTTCATACAACAATTCCAGTATCGCTTGCCGGAAATCTTTTTCTTCTCCCTGCAAAAAAACACCGAAACCGGGCTTGCGCAAGATTCGAATCCTGCGCTTCGCAAACCATCCCTCTAATTTATCCAAGTCATAGCTGACGGTTGCCTCGGAAACGTTTAATTTTCTGCCTAAATAAAATAATTTCACCGGTTCATTCAAAGACAACAGCGTTTGTTTCAACTCATACTGCCGTTCTTCCGCCGTCAGGGGCCGCTCCGAATAGGCGGGACGGAGAGCTTCGCTTGCCTGCTGCTTATCCTCTTCCGTTCCGGCAATGGATAAACCTACGCCCGGCCTTGCTTCGAGCTCGAGACGAAACCGTCTCAGCAATTTGCGAATTCCCCCGATTTCTCTTTGGACCGTACGCGAACTGACCTGGAGGCGATCCGATATTTCCTTCAGCGTTAAAGGCTTGGCCGAGGCAAGCAGCCATTGGAAAATAAGTTTTTGCCGCGCGTTCGGTTGCATCCTCCCACCTTACCTCTCCCTTCGAATATGAGCATGAAAACAACAACCCTGAGCCTTGCGGCTCAGGAGGCATTTTACAGGAACTATTATAATTTAAGTTGGACTTTAAACCAATGCGGATCTTTGGGCTGTTCGAAAAAGTCCGCCGCTTCCTCCAACGAAATCTGTCTCGATATTAACGAAGCCACTTCGATGCGTTTCTCCTTGAGCCAATGAAACGCCGGCAGAAACGTTTGATTGATCGCCATCGAACCGATCATCGTCCAATCTTTATTATACAACTGGAAAGGCGATAATCGAATGAACGAATCCGTTGCCGTAACGCCGAATTGCAAGTATTTGGACGCCGGTCCCATATAGTTGAGCGCTTGTTCGATGACCGCCGGTATGCCGGTAGCGTCGACAACAACATCAAAACCGTGGGGATACTCGCCGGCATGCAAAACTTGTTCGATATCCCGGCTCAGCACTCCTTTCGTCGCCCCGCGGGCAACGGCCGTCTCAAGCTTCTTCTCCGATACGTCGACAACGACCAATTCGGAAGCCCCTGCCTGCACAAGCGCTTGAACCAGTTGCTGTCCCATCGCTCCCGCGCCGAACAGGATTACCCGATCCCCCACTTGCAACGAGAGCCGGTTCATTGCGTGAACGACACATGCCATCGGCTCGATAAAGGCGCCTTCGGCGAAGGTCATGTCGTCGGGCAGTTTCACCGCATTGCGCGCGGGAACGGCGACAAATTCGGCCATGCTGCCGTTGACGGTATTGCCGAGCGCCCCCCAATTGGCGCATTGATTCGTCCGCTTGGTCAAGCAAAAAGGGCATTCTCCGCAATACAGCGTAGGATCCGCGCTAACCCTCTCCCCGACCTGAAATCCGGAGACCCCTTCTCCAACTTCATACACCGTGCCCGCAAATTCATGCCCCGGAATAATCGGATACGGGGAAATGAATTCTCCTTCGAAAATATGAATATCCGTACCGCAAATGCCTACATTTTCAACCTTAATGGTGATCTCCCCCGCTTTAGGCTTCGGGTAAGGAACCTCTTTCACTTTTGCTTGCTTAGGCGCTTCAAACACTAATGCCTTCATCGTTGTCATTGTATTTACTCCTCCCGGTTCGTTAAGTCACATTATCCTTTTACCGCACCCATAGTCATTCCTCTTACCAATTGTTTTTGCGTAAACCATCCCAAAATCATCGGCGGCAATGCGGAAATCGTTGCAACGGCGGACATTTTCGCCCAGAACAGGCCTTCTTGGGTCATAAAAGTGGCCATGTAGACAGGCATGGTCGCCGCATTCGTATAAGTCAAACTGACGCCCAGCAAAAATTCGTTCCAAGCGAAAATCGCGCACAGCATTCCCGTCGAAACGATGCCGGGCCGGACGATAGGGACCGTAATTTTGAGAAACCCTTGAATTCCGGAGGCCCCGTCGACTTGCGACGCTTCAATGAGATCGTAAGGGATGTCCTTGAAGAAGGAACGCATCATCCATACGACGAGCGGAACGTTCATCGCCACGCACATCACAATCAAGGCCAATTGCGTATCCAGCAGATTGATGTTTTTAAAGACGAGATACACCGGGACGATGGCCCCGACCACCGGAAGCATCTTGGTGGAAATGAACCAAAATAAAATATCGTCGCCGCGCTTGATGCGGTACATCGCGAGCGCGTAGGCGGCCGGCACGCCCAGCAACAACGCCGCAGCCGTGGACACTGCCGATACAAGCAGCGAGTTTTGGAAGAAATGGGCCGCCCCGGAACTCCATACTAACTTGAAATTTTCGAGCGTCGGCGTGAAAATGAGCGCCGGAGGCATCACGGTCGCCTGCGATTCTTGCTTAAACCCGGTGATGAACATAAGCAGAACCGGGAAGAAATATACGATTGCGATCAGATACGTTGCGAACGTCAATCCGACGGATGCCAGTCTCTTCATGTTAATTCCCCCCGAAACGTTCTCCGCAACAATTTAAACAGCAGCGTCATCAGCAAGACGGTGACGATCACGATCATGACGCCGACGGCGGACGCTTCGCCGACCTCCCAGCCTTGAAACCCGCTGCGGTATACCAGGAACGACAAATTCGTGGACGCATACCCCGGTCCGCCGGAGGTCGTCACGTAAATGAGACCGAATTCCTGAAGAATAAAGACGATCCCAAGCAATAAGGCCACTTCGATATAACGCAGAAGATGCGGCAACGTTACGTGGAAAAATTGGCCGACTCTTCCCGCCCCGTCCAGAAGCGAGGCCTCCAGCGCGTCTTCCGGGACGGATTGGAGTCCCGCCAGCAGTACCAGCAAAAAGAACGGCGTCCATTGCCATGCGATCATCGCCATAAGCGTCAACAACGGATAATGCGTCAGCCATTCGACAGGCTGCGCTCCGAGCAAGCCCGATACGTATGCCAGCACCCCGAAATTCGGATCCAACAGCATGTTTTTCCAAATGATTCCCGTAACCGTCGGCATAATAAAGAACGGCGTGATCAATAAAGTCCGCACCAGTCCCTTGCCGAAAAACGAACGATTCAACAATAAAGCAAGCAGCATCCCTAACGCCAAACAAATGAGTAACGCTCCCGCCGTCAACACAAACGTATTGAGAATGACCGTCCATAGATTCGGCGAGCTTACAATTTGTTTGAAATTGGCGAACCCCGCAAATTTCCTTCCCAGGTCGGGCCGCATCAAATTCCATTTGTGCAAACTATAGAAAATAGTAATGAGAAATGGAATTTGAGTCGCGACGGCGACGAACAGGACGGCGGGCAAAAGGAGTCTTCTCGATGGTTGCACCGATCGCGCCGTCGTTTTTACATTTCCCATATTTTAACGTTACCACCTATCCGTACAAATTAAGGGGGGGAGCCTCCCCCCTTGCGACCTTCGTTACTTTTTGTATCCGCCGTCCTTTGCCACTTGTTCCGCTTTTTGCTGGGCAAGCTTCAACGCTTCTTCCACCGTTTTCTGTCCCGACAGCGCCGCGGCGATCTCTTGGCTGACTTCGGTTCCGAGCTGCTGGAATTCCGGAATAGCGACAAACTGGATTCCTTTGTATGGAACAGGGTCGACGGTCGGTTGGTCATAATCGGCCGATTCCAGCGACTTCAATACGATCTCGGAGAAAGGGGCCGCTTCCTTGTATTTCGGATTGTCATAGGTCGAATGGCGCGTTCCGGGCGGTACCACTCCCCATCCTTCCGATTCGCCGACCTTTTCGATATATTGCTTGCTTGTCGCCCAAGCAACGAATTTCATCGCTTCTTCTTTATGCTTGCTTGCCGATTCGATTGCCAAACACCATGCGTACAGCCAGCCGGTATTATCCTTCTTCCGGCTTGGCGCCAGCGCGTAGCCGATGTTGCCGGCAACCTGCGACGATTTCTCATCGTTTAGAAATCCGGCGGCCACCGTCGCATCGTACCACATCGCGGCCTTGCCGGTAGACATGAGCGTCAAGGCTTCGGTGAACCCGGTGGAGAACGCTCCCGGCTGTCCCGCTTCCTTGATCAAATTCGTATAGAACTCGACGGCTTCCGTCGTTTCGGGACTATTCAACTGCGCATTCCATTCCATATCGTACCAACGTCCGCCAAAGGCGTTAATGACCGTATTGAGCGGAGCCATCATTTCTCCCCATCCCGGCAAGCCTCGCAGCACGATTCCCGGAACGTTATTCGCCGCTTTGACCTGTTTGGCAATGTCCGCCACCTCGTCCCAGGTCGGGTTTTCCGGCATTGTTACTCCGGCTTTTTCGAGCATTTCGGTATTGTAGTACAACATGCTGCTCTCCGCATAGAAAGGCAGCGAATAGAGCTGGTCATTATGCGAAAGCGCTTTACGAATCATTTCAAAAACATCCTCGATGTCGTATTGTTCCCGTTGTTCGGCGCTCATCTTGTCCAAATACGGGGACAACGGCTCGATCCAGCCGTTTTGCGCCCAGATCGGAGTATCGTAGTTGCTGATGGTGACAATATCGAACATCCCTGCTCCCAGAGCGACGTCCTCCGTTACTTTTTTGCGCAAATCGTTTTCAGGGAGTACGACAAACTCCACTTTAATGCCCGTTTCCCGTTCAAATTCCTTCGTCATCTTCTGCATGACGACCATATCCGGATTATTCACGGTGGCAACCGTCAATTTCACATCCGTCGAACCGGCAGATCGCTCGTCTCCGGCCGGCGCTTCCGCCCCATTCTCCGGTTTGACGGGGCTCCCTCCGCTTGGGGAGCAACCTCCCAACACCAAAACGAACGCGATAAGGATAAGGCCTATACTCTGAAACCTGCTACGCTTCATTTGATTTCCCCCTACATTGTTTTCGCTTTCATACGTATTGATGCGGCCACATCAAACCGGAAGCAGTGTGACTTCCGTCACAGTTGATTATACGTACAGTTCGCCGCAAGGGAAATCGATAGATCTACAGTTTTGTCGGCAGAAGTTGTGGACATTTCTTAAGAGCGGCTTCGGAATTGCGTTTCCCGTTCCGTTCTACGATTCCGTTTCATACTAAACGTTCACCCTCCGGGCACTTGGACCGGAAAATCGCAGCGGCTGACACCCCGTCAGGCGGGCTAACGAAACTAGAACACGCTAATAGCCGGTAAATGACCCTGTTGCTGATGTAACGAAACTGGAACACGCTAATGAGGGGAAAAAGGCGGTAAAACGGCCGATTTCCAATGAATAACGATATGTACTTTCGTTAATATGGGAACGTCTTCATTTTGAGCCCAATAAGGATTGACAGTTTCGTTAGCGCCTAGGTCCGCGCGGATCGCCTTCGAAACAAGGAGCGATCCCCTTCGATATGCGCAATAAAGCCAGTTACATCAACGGTGGCGAATGATGAAATTGACCTCAATTGCAGGTTTCTGAATGAAAGGTCCTTCATTGCCTGGTTATTCTTTCCCACTGGGGCGGGCGGTTTGAAAAGATGGCCACACTGCTTTGTCATCCTATCCCGTTTTAAAAATCAATGCAAAGCTATTGCTTATTCATCCCTGATTTCGCCTCGAGAACGAAAATTGGGAACGAAATTGCCTTATTAACGAATTGAGATTCGCAAATAAGATACTTTCGTTCCCAATGTAGGGGGGATCGGAGTTCCATTCGATTGCGTCGATTACACTAGCCTTTCAATCCTTCCGCCAATCCCTCGACGTCCAAACCGTCCGTCTCGAACGCTTTGCGCACCAATTTCGGCGCGACGAATTCGTCGTATTTGCCCAAATATGGGGCTTCGTCTTCTTTCAGCAGGGAGAGCGGTCCGGACGGATCGGCGCAGGCGGCAACGATTTCTTGCAGCAGCGTGCCGGCGTCCGTCCTGCCGGCTACGACCATGTAATACGGCTCCATCGGAACGATGGAACGCAGCGCCAGCCGGTCCGACAGATGGTACTTGACGAGCCGTTCCAGCGTGCGGAATTGCTTGCTCCCGACCCAGGGCAACACGAATAGCGAATCGCCTCCCGCCGAAATGACGGCGCTCTCCAGCAGTCCGCTCTCGCGGGCGAGACGGCGCGCGCGTTCCAGCCGTTGTACCGCGCCCGGCGCCAAATATGGATATAGCGTCGATTCCGCCAATACCTCGCGCATTTTGCGCATGACGCGGCCGTGAATATCGCCGCCCGAGCCGAGCCAGAGCGTGTCGACCTTGCCTCTGGCCGGCTTGACATAAACCGCTTTATGCTTCGTATCGATCTCCTCGACCTTCCACAGCATCCCGGCGAGCGAGAAGCAATACCCCGGCGGCGGCACGGTCGTAATCGAGCCGATCTCCTCCGATTCGTTGTATACCGAATGCTCCTCATCATCTTGAAACACCGCGTAAAATCGAAAGTTGTTCACGATGCGCTCTCCCGCGAGCCCGATAATGAGCGTGCCTTCTTCCGTGCGCTGAATATGATCCGTTTCCAGCAAATAATGCAAAAACGTCCTGTAATCGTCGGGATGAATCGTTTGGAACGGAGGCAGCGTCAATACCATTCTCGCAAGCTCGGCCGGAACGGCCTCGCCGATGCTCTTGAGCACGCTCATCGTCTGGTGATAGAGCAGCCCTACAGGCATCTCCCGCATGCCCAAAGGCTCGATCCACTTCTCTTTGACGTACAGCTCGATGACCGCGATCGCCCGCAGCAGCGTCCAAGGCATGCGCGCGGGCAGTTGCGCCTCTTCGTCTTCCTCCTCCGGACAGACGAAGAGCATTTCCGACGGCGCGCCTCCGCGCCGGCCCGACCGGCCCAGCCGCTGCACAAAGCTGGAGCAGCTGTAAGGGGCGCCGAGTTGAACGACGCGTTCAAGCTGCCCGAGATCGATGCCTAGCTCAAGCGTCAGCGTAGCCGCAGCGACCGCCGGTCCGCCGCCTTCGCGCAGCGCCGCTTCCGCTTCCTCGCGCAGCATCGCCGAGATGCTGCCGTGATGCACGTAGAACACATCCGGCTCTTCGCGCTTTGCGGCGACGCGGCGCAGTTCGAGCGTCGTCAGTTCCGCGTCCGAACGGCTGTTGTTGAAGATGATCGCTTTCTTCGACCGCGTCTGATCGTAGATATAGTTATAATACGACCGGCGCGCATTCTCGAGCGCCATCGCCTGCTCCTCGTCCCGCGCATCGGGGAAGGAGAAATGCTCGATTGAAAGCCGCAGCTTGCGTCCGCCCGGCGGAGCGACGACTTCCACCCCATGGGCGGTGCCTGCGCCTAGCCAGCCGGTCGCCGTATCGTAATCGCTTAAGGTGGCGGACAAGCCGATTCGGCGCGGCGAACAGCCCGCCATCCGCTCGATGCGCGCCAGCTGGCAGAGCAGTTGCGTCCCTCTGTCTGCGCCCATGAAGGCATGCACCTCGTCGATGACGACAAAACGCAAATCGCCGAACAGGACGGGAATCGCATTCGGACGATTCATCAGCAGCCCTTCCAGCGATTCGGGCGTAATCTGCAAGACGCCGGAAGGCTTGCGCATAAGGCGCGCTTTCTCCGATTGCGACACATCCCCATGCCAATGCCATACGGGGATATGCCCTTCCCGGAGCAAATCGTTCAGACGCTCGAATTGATCGTTGATGAGCGCCTTCAACGGGCTAACGTACAAAATGCCGACCGATCGGGACGGTTGCTCGTGCAGGCGGGTCAAGGCGGGAAACATGGCCGCCTCCGTCTTGCCCGAAGCGGTGCCCGAGGCGATCAGCAAATGACTGGACGTGTCGAAGAGAACGCGGCAAGCTTCAACCTGGGCTTCGCGCAGTTCTTCCCATCCTTTGCGGTAAATGAATTCCTGAATGAACGGCGCCAGCCTGTAGAACGGATTGGCGCTCATAAATCAAATTCCGCCAAAACGTCGTCCACCGCCGCCGACTCGTCCGACTTCGCGCCCGACGGATTCGAAGCGGCGGACGAGACGCTCGAGGACATCTTGCCGATTAAATCTTCAAAATCGTTCTCCGGATTGTGGTGAAGCGTATTAAGCAAATCCATGAAATCGCGCACGACTTCGCGCGTCGTAAGCAGCTTGTCGGCCCCCAGCCTGCCGATTGCCGCCTCCATAAATCGTACGAGTTGGCCGTCCGCAAGCGTCGGGACATAGTCGTTATGCATGGCGTGAATGTCCCGCAATTTTTGCAGCAGCACCAAAATTTCCTCATGCGACAGCATTTCCAGCCGCAGCAGCGGTCCCGTAAAGTTTCTCCATCCGCCGCTGCCGAAACGTCCTTCGATCAGGCGGGAGCGCAGCGCATCGTAACTGAACAGCCCGCGCCGCTCATCCTCGACAAACTGCGGCGTTCCGCCCATCCAGATGCCGAGATGGGAAGCCTTGCCCTGCATCGTATCGTTAAACATGGTAAGCAGCTTCTCGTAGTTGCTCTGGCGCGAGACGCTGTTGGAAATTTTGTACAGGTTAACCCCTTCGTCGATAAACAACAGCAAGCCTTTGTACCCGATTTTGGCGGCGAATTCCGCCCACAGCTTCATGTAATCATACCAATTGTCGTCATCGATCATAACGCCGACGTCCAGCGCCTTGCGAGCCTCCGTCTTCGTTGCGAATTCGCCGCGCAGCCAGCGCATCGCCGCCTGTTTCCGCTCGTCGTCCGCCATTTTATACCCGTTCCAATAGGCGGCAAGCACTTTGGCAAAGTCAAATCCATGCACCATGCTTACCATTTCGTTCGTCACTTCGAAGATGCGCCGCTCCACCTCCGGCTGAAGGGCCGGATCGTCCGGACGCAAATTCGAGTCCTTCATGGCGTTTTGCTGCAAATGCGAGAACCATTTCTGCAGCATTACTTCCAGAGCGCCGCCGTCCGGACGGGTTCGCGTCGACAGGTTCGACATCAGTTCGCGGTACGTCGCAAGTCCTTGTCCCTTCGTACCGACCAGTCTCCGCTCCGGAGAAAGATCGCAATCGGCGACGGCGAACCCGCGATCCATCGCGTAATTGCGGATCACCTGGAGGAGGAAGCTTTTGCCGCTGCCGTACCTTCCGGTAATCAGCTTAAATGCCGCTCCGCCTTCCGCGATATTGTCCATCTCGCGAAGAATCGACTCGATTTCGTCTTTGCGGCCGACCGCAATATGCTCCAATCCGATGCGGGGGACGACGCCCGCCGTCAGCGAATGAACGAGCGCGGTCGTCATTCGTTTCGGAATTTTCACCTGATTCATCATCTATATCACCTCGTCAAATTCGCCAGCATCGGCAAATATTCTTCCACAATCATACCGCCGTCGATAAGCAGATCGCCGATCGTTTCCATCGCCGCCGCATTGATCTCGTCCAGCAGCAGTTCCGCCATTGTGCCCTCCCGCTCGGCCGCAACCGCGACTTCCCGTTCGCCGAGCCCGCTCTTTAATGCATATAGCGCTTCGCGTTGGGCGGGGGTCAGCATGGCGGAAAGTTCCTTCCATTCCTCGCCAAGCTCCGACGTATCCCATACGACGCCGCCCGCATGTTCCGCTTCGGCTTCGGCTAACGGACCGGAATCGTCCGAAGCCTCCGAAACGGCGGAGACAACCTTAACCGTTGCCGGGGATGCCGTCCGCAGACGTTCCCCTTCGGCCTGCTCCTTCTCTTTCCCGGCAGCTTGCTCCGTACCCCTTGTCTCTTCTTCCGTTTCAACGGTAAGAAGCTGCCGAACGGTCTCGGAGTCTTGCTGCAGCTGCGCCAGTTTCGCCGCATCGATCTGCACGGCCGCTGCCGCGCTCTCCGGTTCGGCGCCTCGATTCAGCTCCCGTTCGAGATAGCGGGATACGAGCAATTCGATTTCCGGCTCGATGGCAATGCCGCGCAGCCGCCCTTTGAAGCCGAGCAGTTCGCGCAGTTTGTTCTCGGTCAACCGGATCAGTTGTGACGTAAAATCGCGCAGCGGCTCGTGATCGCTAATCGGCGGAGCCGCAATCGGAAACGTGCGGCCGAACAAGGAAACGTCGTACACGGCGCTGTGAAAGAGGGTTCTTGCCACAATCCGCTGCGGTCCGGGATGAAACAATTCGATCATGCGCATCCCGTGCCGTTTCCGCAAATAACTGTCCACGAGCGCAAAAACTTTCGGCACATACGTCTCGATCAGCGTTCTTCCCGTTTCGATATAAAATTTGCTGCGCCGCACATCGTAATCCGATAGCTGCAGCGCCAGCTCGAACGGCAAGTCAAGCGGTTCCGCGGCGAATCTGCCCTGCAATTCGAGGTCGAGCAGTTCGCCCGCGAGCCCGCGCGGCGTCAGCCGCAATATATCGTAAATCGGCACATCCAACCGATGCGCCAATATAAAATCGGCCAGCCAGACGGCCACGTACACGTCCAGCTTCAGGTAACGCCGGCGGTACGCTTCCCATACATTCCGCAGCGCTTTGCAACCTTGCATCGGATCCTCCCAGCCGATGCCGTTGATCAGCTCATAAACATAAAGAAAAATATAGGAGAGATCCGTTTCGGGGTAACGCTGCCGGCGCACTTCCCCCCGCCAATACAAGTACCATTTCTTCTGCGCGTTGGTCATGGCCCCATATGTCGGCCAATAGCTCATGAACGGCACGAACGGAACTTCCGGCCCTACGGCATGTACCAGTTCCTTCGCCTGCCGCACGAATGATTGCCCGCCATTGGAGTAATTCGCATATCCCGCCGGCTCAGGCGCCGTCCGCGCCGCGCTCGATCCGCCGGCGGCGGGACGCGGCGGGATCCGTACGCCGCTTGCCGTTCCGAACCCCGTATCGAATTCGGCAAATTTGGTTTCTTTGGGATAAGCCGAAGAAGAGGCGCCGGAATTCCATTCCGTTGCGCGATAGGGCGGCGGCAATTTCTTAACCGGCTTGTCCGGGTCGTAAATTGCATACCGCCTCGCAGGCGGTTCGTGCAGTTTCAACAGCCGCATATGGGTTGCCTTTACCGCCGGCTTGTCGATGTATCCCGCCTTCGAATATACCGCCAGGCGCAGCCTTGCCTTAATTCCGTTCAAGTTGCGATACGCTTGGGTTGACGTCGACTTCGTCAAATCGTCGGGTTCCAGCATGACCAAAATATCAACGCCCGCCGAACGCAACTCCGGCCGCAATGCAAGCTCGTGCGGCGTGGCGGCGGCGACGCCCTGCAGCTTGCCCGCGGCATTGCGGCCAAGAAAGGCGTCATCCAGTTCGAACGTTAATTGTTCTTCCATTCCCGTTGCCTTGGTCTCGCCCGCTTGGCCCTTCTCGATCAGCCGCTGCAGCGCGTATTTCTTGCCGACGACGAGAATGCGGCATTCGGGGCAATCGCGGAGCGTCGATTCCAGAAAATCGAGCAACTCGGCCGCATGCCTGTCGAGTCCGCCCTTTACTCCGCCGCATATCCCCCACGCGGCCAGAAACCGCAAATGATCCGCCACCGGCTTCTCCCCTCCGTACGGCCAATCCAAATCCGGAAACAACACCCGTTTCCAAGGGCCTTGCAACCTGTCGCCGCCGCGCCGAAGCGTCTCGAACGGGGTTAGTTGGTAAGGCTTGTCGAGCGGAGCTCCATTCGTCGTCCGGCCCATCGGGCCGATGCCGATCCGTTTCAACAGCTTGACGGGCAGCCATCCGTCGCCCGCTCTAACATAGCTCGCATCCGGCTTGATCCCGCGCGACAGATCGGCCGCGCGAAAGCGATTGTCCCCGATCAGGACCATAGGGACCGCCAGGGACTGCCCGACGCCGCCCGTCGCTTCCGCGTAACCGATCAGCACCAGTTCCGCTTCCTCGAATATCGGGTGCTTGCGCAGCAAATCCCCCGTATTTCCGAAGACAAACGGTTTCCAATCCCCTTGCGCTTTCGCCGCGAAGGTAGGGATTTCCTCGCCGTTCAGCGCAAAGGTTTTCGTTTGCGGCGCTTCATCCGTACGCTCCCATGCAATATGTACTTCGTCATTCCAAACGTTTCGGACGACGATGCGTTCTCCGCTTGCTTGCGGCTCATGATGGTTCAACCATTGCAAATGTTGTGACATAACGGCCCCGCTATCCTCCCGGGTTGGATTTTCCTATCATCAAACAGCCGAAAAGGCTGTAGTATATATGAAAATAAAAACCGCAGATGCGGTTGCATCTACGGTTTCGCAATAGATCGCCCTAAGGGCGGCCGGCCAAGAAAGCGGAGGCCAGACCTCCCGCGCCTTCCAAAGAGCCGTTTCAACCGCACTTCTAGTATACTATATCTTATGCATAAATGCGAACGTACTTTCTTGTTGAAGGAAGCGGCGATCGAGAAATCATTTCATGTTTGGATGAAGCGAACGCAACGTTATTTCTACGCTATTCGCCAAATTAAGCTTGCCTGCCCGAAGGGCCTCTTCGAACGTGCAAGAAGAAGGCGTGATATTATGGACGGACAGACGGCCCCATTCCTGCATCCGCTCGTAGCCCGGACGAACGGAGCCCGCGAATGCCAGCACCGGAACGCCCGCATTGCCCGCTCTTCTCACGATGCCGGCGATCGCTTTGCCTTCGGCCGTTTGATCGTCGATTCTGCCTTCCCCCGTCAACACGAAATCCGCATCGGCCTTTTCTCTCGTCAAATGACAGCGTATCCAGCACAAGGTCGATGCCAGACACGAATTCGCCACCTAGCAGCAGAAGCGCAGCTCCGATGCCGCCGCCCGCCCCCGCGCCGGGAACGTCATCCAAGGCAATTCCCGTTTCCTTGCGCATCACTTCCGCATAATGCTGCATATTCGACTCCAGCAGTTCGATCGTTTCGCCATCCGCCCCTTTTTGCGGGCCAAAGACGCGGCTAGCGCCGCGCTCGCCAAGCAAGGGATTGCTCACATCGCAAGCCACTCGAATGACAGCCGATTGCAATCTGGAGTCCAGCGCGGACAAATCTGCCCGATGCAGCGCATGCAAAGCTCCGCTTCCGAAGCCGATCGGATTCCCCCGCTCATCCGTAAGCGCGGCGCCGAGCGCCTGCAGGATGCCCGCCCCGCCGTCGTTCGTCGCGCTGCCACCGATCGTCACGACAAGCCGTTTCACGCCATGCGCCAACGCCGCGCGAATCAATTCGCCCGTTCCGTATGTCGTAGCGATCAGCGGATCGCGCTTCCCCGGGAGAACCCGCTGCAGCCCGCTCGCTTGCGCCATCTCGACGACGGCCGTCTCCCCGTCGCCAAGAATGCCGTACGACGCCCGAACGGGTTCCCCCATCGGACCGGTTACGGTCGCTTCGCGGCGAAATCCTCCTGCGGCGCTTAGCAGCGTCTCGAGCGTGCCTTCGCCGCCGTCGCCGACCGGGATCGTTTGGACGTCCGCTTCCGGAAACACCCGCAGCACGGCGGACTCCATTGCTTGCCCCGCCTCCGCGGCGGTCATGCTCTCTTTAAAGGAATCAGGCGCAATGATAATTTTCAATACTCCCACCCCGACCTTATTTCGTTCATGTCACTCTCATGATACAAGGAATTTTTCGGAAAAATTACATATTGACCGATTTCCCGCTTGCCTTAACCTCTTCGCTGCGGTTGAACAACACCTTTAATAAAGGCGGCGTGACTAGCGTTGTCACGATAACCATAATAACGACGGAAGTGAAATATTCCTGATGCAGCAAACCGGAGGTCAACCCCGTAGCCGCAATAATGAGCGCGACTTCTCCTCTCGACACCATGCCGGAACCGATCGCGAGCGCGGATTTGTTGTCGAAGCCCGTCATGCGCGCGCCGAGCCAGCATCCTGCAAGCTTTGTGACGATTGCAACCAGAGTAATTACAATGAGAAAGCCGATTTGGTTTCCGATTCCTTCAAACGAAACATTCAATCCGATGCTGACAAAGAAGACAGGCACGAAAATGGAATACGCGATCGGTTCCACTTTCTGCTCCACATCATGTTTATACGGCGTCTGCGAAATCGCGATTCCCGCCGCGAAAGCGCCGATAATCCCGGCGATTTGCATCCATTCGGCGAAATAAGCGAAGCCGAAGCAAATGATGAGCGCAGCGCTGATGACCGCCTCCGTTACTTTGAGCGGCGCCAGCCATTTCATCACCCTAGGAACGATTAGCCAGCCCGCAACGAGAATGCCGATAAAGAACAGCAATTTTTTCCCGATTAATAATCCTATGGAAACGTCGGACCCTTGACCGACAATACTCATGATGAAAGCGAGCAAAATAACGACGAGCACGTCGTCGATGACCGCCGCTCCCAATATGGTCGTGCCTTCCCGCGAATTCAGCTTGTTCAATTCTTTCAGCACCTGTACCGAAATGCTGACGGATGTCGCGCAGAACAGCACGCCGAAGAATAAGGCGTAATTATGCGTGAACCCGAACGCGACCGCCGCGGAATATCCGCCTATTAAAGGCAAAATAATGCCGCCGACCGCAACGGCGAAAGCCGACTTCCAATTTTTGCGCAGCTGATCCAGATCGGTTTCCAAACCGGCGATAAACATAAGCAGCAATACGCCGATCTCGGCAATTTCGCTAATAAATTCACCGTTATGAATCCAGCCCAGGACGGCCGGACCGAGCACGATCCCGACCAACAGTTTGCCCAGAACGGCCGGCTGGCCCAGCCTGACGGACAAATCGCCCGCCACCTTCGTGCATAGCAAAATCAATACAAGATACAAAATGAATTCCATAAGTTGCTCCCCCTCCGCATTTTTCTAAATATTTACATTTGTAAAAAAGACAAAAAGGAGCCCTTGTTGCCAGGCTCCTCCAAATGTAACTATTATTTTGTTATAGACTTATATTATATAAAATGTTGATCTCGATGTAAAGGCTCATCGAATCAAACTCGTAATCTTCTTCTTCTTCCACGACAACCGATAATATGCGTACTGCAATACGAGACTGACGAGGAAGGCGGCCGGATACCCGATCCATATGCCGTCAATGCCTAAGTCGGTGTGGAAGGATAAGAAGTAGGCCACAGGCACTTCCACCAGCCAAATCGAGACGATGCCGAATACGGTCGGCCATAACACGGTGCCGCTGGCACGCATAATCGCGGCAATAATTTGCGCATGCCCGAAAATCAAATAACTCCATAGCGTAATCATCAGCAGGCGATGAGCGATCTCGACCGTATACTCGCTAGTCAAGAACAAGGAAAGGATGTTTTGAGCAAAAAGATAGACGAACAAGATGAGCACGCCGCCGAAAATATAGTTCAGCAGGATGCCGGCCCGTATCACTTGCTTCAACCGATCCAATTGGTTCCCGCCGATGGACTGCGCGGCGAAAATCGAGACCGTGATGCCAAGGCTGATCGCCGGCATTTGGACGTAGCTCGCCACTTGATTGACGGCCCCGTACGCCGCCGTCGCGTCGGATCCATAACGATTGACGAAGGCGATGACGGCAATCTCCGACAACGACACCAGAATCATGCTGATGCTGGATGGGATGCCGATGCGCAGCAACAGCTTCATCAATCCCCAGTCCAAACGGAGCTTGCTTCGCACGGAAGCGTCGAACTGGAGCATATGCTTCTTGTAGCGCAAATAGATCAGCATGACGACGAACGTCAGTACCGTCGAGATGACGGAAGCGTACGCAGCCCCATAGATGCCAAGCTTCGGCAATCCGAGCCATCCGAATATGAGCAGCGGCAGCAACGCCACGTTCAATACCGTACTGACGATAAGGAAGTAAAACGGCGTCTTGGAATCGCCCGTACCTCGCATACAGGTGGTATAGACAAAATATAAGAACATCACCGGCAACGACCAAAACATAATTCGCGCGTAATGGACGCTAACCTCGATAATATTGTCCGGCGTCCCGACAAGCCGCAATATATCCCAAGTGAAAATGCCGCCGACGATCGCCAGCGCCAAGCCAAGAATGAACGTGAACGTGAGCGTCGTGCCGAGGATGGCCTTTAAACGCTCCTCGTTGCGCGCGCCGTAGGCTTGGCCGATTAAGATGGAACTGCCCGACCCTACGCCGATCGCGAAGGAGACGAGCAGGAAAAACAACGGGAAGAACGCCGAGATGGCCGCTAGCGCATCGACGCCCAGGTAACGGCCGACGACGATGCTGCCGACCAATTGGCCGATCGATTGCAGGACGTTGCTGAGAAGCAGCGGGATGAGGAACATAATCATAGACTTCCATAAAAGCCGGCTGCTCTCTTTACTTTGCGCATTCATATTTTCTTTGTCTAAAGCATGAGATGACTCCAACGGTAAATCCCCTTTCTTCGTTTGCTTGCATTAGACGGTAGCGGTATGGTATCCGGTTGTTGCGTTCATAATTCTCACCTCATTTGTTCAACCAAAATCCAATGAATGATATACAGCAAAAAACAAACATGTTTCCAAACTGCTTGCTTTAATATAGACATATTAATCAATTGTTTATAAATGTTCAAGAGTTATTTTTCCAGCTTATCTGCGCTTCGTGCATCGAAAGGAAGATTGATTGCCATGACGTCGCTATCCGAGGCACTCGTCGCCGGCGCCCCGGGTTGAGACGCGCCGAACGGGCTCCAGGTTGTACGGAATACAACATATGGGGCGATGAAAGGCGGATTTCGGGCAGAATGTTGTACAATATACATCATATTCGCAAAAGTAAGGGCAAAATGGCCCGGCCGCACCCCGGTATGTTGTACGGAATACAGCATAGGCGTCATCGCGGGATCGAGAGGGCATGAAATGTTGTATTTTGTACATCATGCATCCGTAGTTCGCACAAGAAAGAGGGCAACCGCATAACGACTGCCCTCTTCCCTATTCTCGCAACATTATCGATTCAATAAATGATAGACGACTTGCGCGGCTTCGGCGCGGGTCGTAGCGCCCTGCGGCACGAATTGCCGATCCGCGCGGCCTTGAACCAGGCCAAGCGCTGCGGCCGCTCTAATATACTCCGCGGCCCACGGCGAGATTTGCGAATCGTCGGCAAACGTTGCGGACGACGGCTCCCCGGACTGCCCGGGCTGCCCAGACTGCCCGGACTGCCCGGAACCGATCTTGCCGTACCGTATCTCATACGCTCTTGTCAGCATCGCCGTCATTTCCTCCCGCGTGATCAGGCCGTTCGGGTCGAACCGCTCCGCGTCTCTGCCTTTGACGATCCCCGCTTCCTTCGCAATGGATACGGCATCGGCATACCAAGCTTCCGCAGATACGTCCGCAAATGCGATGCCGCCTTTCTTCGTAAGCTTGAGCGCCTTGACCAACAGCGACGCGAATTCGGCCCGGGTAATCGAACGGTTCGGTTCGAACAGCGCTGCGCTTGTGCCGTTAAGGATTTGCTTCGCCGCCAATTCCTTAATGGCGCCGCCGGCCCAGTGGGTGGAAGCGACATCGGCGAAATGCTTATTCACTTCCAGCACGGCGTACTTGCCGAAGCGGCCGATCTCGGCAACCATCGTTCCGTCGGCATACTCGCCGCCGACATATTCCAACGTTCCGTCTTCATCGATGCGAAATATTCCGGCCCGCTTCGGATCGATCGCCGTCTCGATTTTGATACGAATGGAGACCGGTTTGGCGAACGCGGACAGTTCGGATGTTTGGCCGGAAGACCGTTTCATCGTAAGCGCTAGTTCATACACGTCGCCCGCCAGGCGAATATCCGCGTTGGCCGCTTGCCCGCTTGCGGAGATCAACTTTCTCGCCTCAGCCTGGCCGAGCGCAATCAGTTGCAACGAGATCGCCGCTTCCTTCAGTTCGTCCGCGGACAACCCCCGGGCCAATTGTTGGAACAGGTCGGCCGGAATCCCTACGGTCAGGCTGCCCTTCTTCACTTCCAGCGCGTTACGCCCCAGCAGTTCGCCGGCATTTGGCGGCAATTGAACCTCCTTAACGGTTGGTTCGACTTCGACGGTCACCTTCCCGCCCTTGCCTTGCTTCAACTGCTCTTCCGTTAATTTGGCCGTTGTTCCCGGCGCCTTGGGATCGATGTCCTTATCCGGCGCAGGTCCGGGACTTGGATTCGGCTTCGTTGCCGAACCGCCTCCTGAACTCGATCCGCCGCCCGGTCCCGAATCGGCGCTTTTCACGGTAAAAGAGACGGTATAAGTCCGTTTGGTTACGCCATCTTCCGCCGTAACGGCAATGACTGCTTTGCCCGTCGCTCCCGCCGCTTGAGTAAGTTCAACCTTCGCTTTCGGGTCGGTGCTTGTCGCAGCGACAAGCGGCGCGTCCTTGGTTCCCGCAGGGAGCTTTACTGCATAATCCAGTATGTCGCGATGAAAGCCGGCAAGCGGCGCGCCGTTTACTAGAATCCCGCTCAGCGTCGCGTCGTCGCTCTTCGGAACGTCCGAGTTCACCGTAAAATGAATCTTATACGTTTGTACCGTCTCGTTATCCTCAGCCGTCACCACGATCTGCGTCATGCCCGGCAGCCCGGTCGCGTCGATGATTTGAGCGGACGCCTTCGGATCGTAGACGGTCGCGGTGACGCTAGGCACATCCGTTGTTCCCGGCGGCAATTCCACTTCGTATTCAAGCTTCCCGGGCTCAAACCCGGCGAGTTCTGCGCCGTTCACTTGAATGCCGCTCAATGTCGCGTCATCGTTGCCCGGCGTCCCCGAATCGAACGTGAAATGAAGCTCGTACGTTTGCATCGTCAGCGCGTCTTCCGCCGTCACCGCGATATACGTCACGCCAGGCACGCTTGCCGCCGGTACGATCTCAACCTTCGCCTTCGGGTCGGAAGCTGTCGCATCCACGATCGGCACCTCCGTCGTATCCTCCGGAAGCGCCAACCCGTACCGCAATCGAGTCGGTTCGAATCCGACGAGCCGCTCTCCGTTAACGGTAATCATGCTGAGCGAAGCGTCTTTGCCAAGTACCGGGCCGTATACTTCAAACGAGGCAATGTTAAAGCTGGTAGACGCGGGAGTCGCACCCAATCCGGTCACCCCTTGGCCTGTTCCTCCCGAACCGATCTGCGGGCCTGCCGGGCGCTTGCCGGACATCGTCAGCTTGATATATCGTTTCGTAACAGGCGCGAACCGGATATCGCTGACGGCGGACCCGTTGCTGTTGGTTCCTGTATATACCGTTTCCCAATCGGCGTCGTTGTCGGATACTTCGACGGTCAAATCTCGAGCGTAGTTCGCATAATCCCATCTAACGATTGCCGTATCAAAGCTTGCCGGTTCGCCAAGATCGACCTTGAACCATTGCGGGTCGGCTCCGCCGGAGGCATTCGTCGAGCTTTGCCATTTCGTATACACGGAGCTGTCCAATGCTTTCTCCGCCGAATTCGAGCCTTGCGTCGTCGATGCCGTCGCCGTCTTGCCTAGGGCAAGATTGGCGGTCGTCGGGGTCGGCCTTTGTTTAGTCGTCAGATTGTTGTAGCAATCCACCTCAATAACGGGCGCCGCTGTCCCCAGATCCGATACGTTATATCTGGCCGTAAGCGTTCGCTCTTCTCCCGGCAGCAGCATAAAGTAATTGTCTTCCATTCTGACCGGAGCGATCGGATCGCCGCCCTCTCCCTTCTTGATTCGCGCGAATACGGCGTAAGCGATGGAAGCGCCGTTGTTCTTCACGGTGTAGGTAAGGACTTGCTCTTGTCCCTCCGTCACCGCCGCGGGAGCGCCGACGATTTGCAATTCGACCGGATCGAGTTCTTGCAAATGCGTAAAGTCGGCAAACTGATCTTGCGGCGTATAGTTCCATCCGTGATTTTGATATCGCATCACATCCTTTTTCGTCGATTGCGCATAAGAGTTAATGCTGACCAAACCGCCGTCCGCATCCCTTAATTCCAACCGGAGGAAATAAACGGGCGATACCGCCAGTTCCTCTTCCCGAATTCGGTCGAGAACCGTAATCCCGTACGCGTCTTCGATCTTGCCGTTGAAACGGATCGTTTGGTAACCGATCGTCCTCGGCTCCCCGCCCGCAGTCGGGCTTGCTCCGTCCGGGGAGACGGCCACATGGTCGAATTCCCGGTCATATACGTTGCTTCCGTCGAGATTGTATATTTGCACTTTCGCTTGCAAGCCCGAATAATCGCGCTGCGTGCCGTTAATAATTTTGACTTCCTTGGACGCATAGTCGAACATAATATGAAGCGGTTCGTTCGCTTTCTTCGCGCCGAAATACGAACCGTTCGGGTTCAGATAGAAATCGAACATATTCCAGAACATGCTCGGCCAGGCGTTATTCAGCATCCACTGAACCCAACCGGTCGCTTTCGTATATTTGTTCGCGCTTACCGCTTCGAACTGCGCGCGTTGCGCATCGTACTGCTGCACCTGAGCCTTAATATTGTATTCTTCCAGATGATGCGATTCGCCGTAATGGTTATCCAGCGCCAAATTGAATTTCGAAAGATCGCGGAAGCTGCTTCTGGCATTATGATAATTCCATTGCTGGTAATTGTCGCCGCCGACATTATACGGCCAGAGCGCGTTCTCGGGCAATATTTTCTTCATCGTCTCCACAATCGGGATGCTCGGTCCGGGACCCGCTTCGGACGTAAATCCGAACGCGCCGCCCAAATCCATATCTTCAAAAAACATGGCCGGAGGCGCATAATCGTAAGAAGCGTCCATATGCATGCCGCTGACCGTTCCGGTCAATTCCGCCACCTTGGCGGAACCGCTGGAAATAATGGCGCCGTATTCGTCCCAATGCATGCGATGCTCCAGATCGAAGAAAGTCTGTTCCACCAGTTTGCCGCGTTCCAACGTTCCCCCTGATGGCATATCGTCTTTGTACGACGGGGGATTGTCGCTGCCGTTCATCCAGGCGATGATGCTGGGATGAGCCCGCAAAGCGCGCAACTGCGAATCCAAAGAATCGCTTGCGATGCGCAATTCCTCGTCGCTGTATGCGGCCGGCTGCTGCCATCTGCTGCAGCAAGTCCATCCGCCCATATACATCACGCCGGCTTCGTCCAGCAGATCGATCAAGCGGTCGTCGAAGAAAATGCCCTCATCCCGGATCGCGTTCAAGCCCATTTCTTCGAGGTATTGAACAATCGCGCGGTTCGTCTCCATATTTCGGCGCAAGAACAAATCCGTGGGAGAATAGCCTCCCGCCTTGATCAGAACCGGCTTATGGTTCACATAGAACTGTACCATATCTTTCAGCGGCGGTTTTGTTTTCGTCGAAGGCGATACGTTCATCTCGGTCGTTACTTCGCGAATGCCGAACCTTTGCGTCACGCTGTCGCTCACCGCATCGTTTCCGTCCGCGAAGCGGAATTCGATCGTGTACATCGGCTGGCCGCCCATCTCCTTAGGCCACCACAATTGCGGATGATTCATACGGAGTTCGGGATATTCGTCCGCCCGAAAAGCGACCTCCTGGTTCCTGACCCCCGCTTCCAGGGTAACGGCCTGAGATAGCGTTGCCGCTACCGCGCCGGAAGGGTCTATGACCGTTGCCGTCACCGTTCCCGAGACGGGAGCGTCGCTGTAATTGCTTAGTTCCGCATAAGCGTTCAAATGCGCGGCCGCCAGGTCCGCGTCCACCTTGGAAGTGACAAACGGATTGCGCGTCGTCACCGGCCCGTTCGTTCTAATAAACACATCGCGCCATAATCCCATATTGTTGTCGGGCGGTCTCGGCACCCAATCCACCCAATAAATCGAAAAATCTTTGCCGTAATCGGATCTCGTCACTTCGACGGCAATCGTATTCACGGTTGTCCCGTCGCAAACGACTTCGTCGGTAATATCCAACTCATAGGCTCGAAAGGAACCGACAATATCTTGTTTATCCGCGATTTTGCGCCCGTTCACCCAAATGTCGGCTTTATAGCCGATTCCCTCGAAATTAAGCAAAATCGTCTTCCCCTGCTCCGATGCGGGCAAAGTAAATTCGGTACGATACCACCACGGAACTCGAAATCTGTCTTCGTCAATATATGCGATCCGGTCGCGGATGAACGGATCCTCGATATCGCCCGCTTCGATCAAGGCTCCCAGTACCGTATTGGGAACCTTCGTTGCAAACCATCCGTCCGTGTTATACCCGCTCGCGGAAACGGCCGATCCGTCCTCCGTCGCTACGGCTGACGATTGAATCCGCCAATTGTCGCTCAATGAATATAACGACGAAGCTTGACTGCCCTCTATTTCCATATTGCCGGCGCTTTCCGAATCGGCATGAGCCGGCGAGCCGGCTCCGAAAGATAAACTGCCGGCCACGGCAATCCATAGCGCCATCGCAAAACAGTAAACTCTTTTGAACGTCCTGTTTGTCACCAACACCCTTTTTCCCCCTCCTTCCGATTGTGGAAAACCAGATCACCTTATGACGCTAGAATGAAACGCTTCCAAATTGCCGATTTAAAAATTTTTTCCGACCAAATGCTGCACCCGGATCGGCAAATCGTTCAAAATTTCCACATGCCCTCCGAACTTGCCGAGCGTCTTCTCGACCACCAGGAAATCGAGGCCGGGAATAACGATCTCGTCCCACCGGTTGCCCACCCCGCGTACGGCCACATCCAGCATTGTCACGATTTGATTGCCAAGCGGTTCATGCGAATTGAGCGTGATCGCCCCGTAAAATTCCTGGCATTCCGTATACCCCGCATTATGCGTCCCGGTATAAGGCTTCTGCTTGGCGAGATCGATCGTTCTGCCGATGTTCCTTGATACTTCGGCGGATCTCGAGCGGAAATAGTCGACCAGCGCCTGTTCTTGCAGTTTGGCGGGCAGGCCTTCCCGGGCGACCTTCCGATAGGCTTCATAGCCCACCTGGAACGCTTCCTCCACAAAATCGAACCAATATCGTTGTTCCGCCGGAATCGCGGCTTCGTCCTTCACGCATACGACCGATACCCTTTCGCAAGCCGCCAGTCCGTCCCGCTTCGGCGCAACGCCGATATGCACGATATCGCCTTCGCTTATTTTGCGGTTGAGCGCCTTGCCGATCAACGTCCGGTTGGCTTCGTTCGAAGTGACCATAATGTCGAAGCCCATCTCTTCGACGCCCAGTTCGCAGGCAATCGCATAACCCCACTGCGCGACTTGCGTCTCGTACATGCCCGGCCGAAGCACGGACAACATGCCTTTGATCATGACGCTGGCGATCCGGCTCGCTTCGCGAATCAACCGCATTTCGTTGTCGGATTTTTCGTATTTGATTTTGTAATACAATTCCTGCACATCGACGATACGTTCCTCCCCGCCGACATAATCCCGCAGGAACTCAAACATGCTGGCCGGAAGGACGGCCCGCGGCGTGAGCAAGCCGATACGATCCGGCTTGCGTCCCGCCGCCATCTCGATCACGTCTTCCACCCGCACCGCGTCAATCGGATAGTCTTCGTCCGCCAATTTCAACATTTCGACTTTATGCACCTCGCTGCCCGATTTCGGCGCAAGCTGTTCGGCGACATATCCGCCCTCGAGTCCCGCCAAAATAGTAAACCCGTTCGGTCCGATCACGCCGGCTACCGGTTCGATCGAAATATTCGTATTGCCTCCCAAATAGGGGACGTCGCCGTTGTAATGCTCATCGGAATAGACAATCGCGCAATCCAAACCCGCTTCCGCCAGCGCATCGGCGACTTTCCGCTGACGGGCCCGGAATTCCTCCCTGGGAATCCGGTATTCTTTATCGAAACTCGGCGCCTCTTTTAATACCTCGGCCACAATCTCCGCTTCTCTCTTCCAATTCGATAGTTGGAACATAGTGCGAATCACCCTTCCGCTACTCCGTCTTCTTGCGTTGACGGCTGTAATAATCGACCCATACGGCAAGCACCAGAATGCCGCCCTTCACGATGAACTGCCAATAGGAATCCAGATTCATAATGCTCATGCCGTTGTCCAGACTCGCCATCACCAAGGCGCCGATCAAGGCGCCTACAATCGTTCCCGTTCCGCCAACGAGGCTCGTTCCGCCGATCACGCAAGCGGCGATCGCGTCCAATTCGTACATCGTGCCGGCATTCATCGTCGCCGCGTTCAATCTCGCGGTCAATACCAAACCGGAAACCGCCGCAAGCGTGTTGCACAGGACAAAGACAAGCAGCACCCGTCTTTTAATATTGATTCCCGACAATCTGGCCGCTTCCTTATTGCCTCCGATCGCGTATACATGTCTGCCGAACACCGTATTTTTCGTAATCAGCGTAAACACGATCGCCAGGCATATGACGAGCACGAAAGGAACCGGAATGCCTTGGTACCGATTCATCAGCAGAACGAATCCGAGAATCAATAAAGCGTAGAACAACATCTTGGCAGCGTTCAACGACACCGGTTCTACTTCAAAACCGTACTTTTGCCGGGAACTGCGGCGCCGAAGCATCGCGAAGACGACGACCGCCAGCGCAATGAAGCCGAGCGCCAGGCCGACGCCTGGCATGACATAAGCCGTGCCGATCGCTTTAAATCCGGGGGATAGAGGCGAGACCGTCTGGCTGCCGCTGATGCCGAGCAGCATCCCGCGAAAGACCAGCATCCCCCCGAGCGTGACAATGAAGGCGGGAACCCCGCGAAAAGCTACCCACCATCCTTGAAACAACCCGATCGCCGCTCCCAGCGCGATGACGGCAAGAAGAACGGGGACCGTATTCCAGCCGTACCAAACATTGAGAATGGCCGCCACGCCGCCGGTAAAGCCGACGATCGATCCGACCGACAGATCGATATTGCCCGATACGATGACCAGTACCATGCCGATCGCCAGAATCGATGTCACGGACATCTGCAAAAATAAATTCGATAGATTGCGCGCCGTAATAAAGTTGTCGTTCAGAAGCGTGAACAAAATCCAAATCACCAGCAATGCGCCGATCATCGTATACGCTCTGACGTCCATTTTGAACCATTGCAAGCGGCGTTTCTCCGCCGTTCCGATCCGCTCTCCCGTTTCCACATGCAGACTCATTTGCTCACTTCCCTCCTGTTGCGGCTTCCATGATTTTCTCCTGCGTCGCTTGATCGTGGGTAAATTCGGCCGTACATTTCCCTTCGCAGAGCACCAGGATGCGATGGCTCATGCCAAGCACCTCCGGCAGTTCGGAGGAAATCATCAAAATCCCCACTCCTTCGCTCGCCAGTTCGTTCATAATCTGATAGATCTCATATTTCGCGCCGACGTCGATGCCCCGGGTCGGTTCGTCCAGAATTAACAGTTTGGGCTTCGTCATCAGCCATTTGCCGAGCACCACCTTCTGCTGGTTGCCGCCGCTTAACGTGCCGACAACGGTTTCAACGGAACCCGCTTTGATCTTCAAAGAACGGCGGTAATGCTCCGCGCTGCGGATCGCTCGGTTGTGATCGATGATGCCGAGCGACGATACCGTCTGCAAACTGGGCAGACTGATATTGTTCTGAATGTCCATGTCGAGGATCAAACCGTATTTTCTGCGGTCTTCGGAAACGAGCGACAGTCCCGCCCGGATCGCCTGCCCGGTATCGCGAATATCGACCTGCTTGCCCTCAATCTCCACGGTGCCTTCCGCTCTCGCGCCGTAGGCGCCGAACAAGCTCATGACAAGCTCCGTTCGGCCCGCCCCCATCAGTCCGGCGATGCCGACGATCTCTCCCCGCCTGACATCGAACGAGATGTTATCGATCACTTTCTTGCCGGGCTGTTCCGGATTCCATACGGTGTAATTGCGCACGGATAATACGGTTTCGCCCGGCTCCGTTGCGGCATATGCATACCGTTCCTTCAATTCCCTGCCGACCATGAGCGAAATGACCTTGTTTTCGTCCAGTTCTCCGGCGGGACGGGTCGCCACCGTTTCCCCGTCTCTCAGCACGGTGATCGTGTCGGCAATCCCGAATACCTCGTTCAACTTGTGGGATATGTAGATGCAGGTCACGCCGTTTTTTTTGAACTCCCGCAAAATATTCAATAAAATGTCCACTTCATGTTCGGTTAAGGCGGCCGTCGGTTCGTCCAGGATAAGAATATTCGCCTTCTTTGCCAGCGCTTTGGCGATTTCCACAAGCTGCTGCTGGCCCACCCCCAGCGTGCCGGTCAAGACGTCCGGTTTTACGCCCGTAAGCCCGACCTGTTCCAGCCAGCGTTCGCTCTCCTGATAGATGCGATCCCAATGCACCATCCCGAACCGTTTCGGTTCGTTGCCGAGAAATATATTTTCCGCCACGGTCATGTTCTTCGCGAGCGCAAGCTCCTGGTATATAATCGCTATGCCCGCTTGCTCCGCGTCTTTGACGGTAAGAAACTGCCGCTCTTCGCCGTGGATCCGGATCGTCCCGTCGTAAGTCCCGGCCGGGTGCAAGCCGCTTAGCACTTTCATCAGCGTCGACTTGCCCGCGCCGTTCTCGCCGACAAGAGCGTGGATCTCGCCCTGCTCGACCTGAAACGAGACGCGGTTGAGCGCCTTCACGCCGGGAAATTGTTTCGTAATTTGCTTCATCTCCAAGGCAATCGCCATCGCGCCCTACCTCCCGGGGAACTTATTTTACGTTCTTGTATACGTCTTCCCGCTTATGAAAGCCTTCGGCGATCACGGTAGCGTCCATCGTTTCCTTGGTCGCGGCAACGGGTTCGAGCAAGATGGTAGGAACGTCGATTTTGCCGTTGTTTTCCGTAGCATTGGTTTCGACTTGTTCCCCGCGCGCCATCTTGACCGCCACTTCGGCAGCCGTCTCCGCCATATCCTTAATCGACGTGTACACGGTCATCAATTGCGTGCCTTCCACGACTCTTTGGCAGGCGGCCAGTTCGGCGTCCAGACCGCTTACCGGAATTTTGCCCGCAAGGTTTTGCGCCGCCAGCGCCTGAATGACGGCGCCCGCCGTCCCGTCGTTGGTGGCGATGACCGCATCGATTTGATTGTTGTTAGCCGTCAGCGCATTTTCCATATTGGCGAGAGCGACGGCCGGATTCCAATCTTTCGTCCATTGGTCGTATACGATTTGAATATCTCCCTTATCGACGAGCGGCTGCAGAATGTTCATCTGTCCCTTTTTGTATAAATGGGCCGCATAATCGGTGTCCGCGCCTCCGATCAGGACATATTTGCCTTTTGGAGCTTTCTCCACCACCGTTTTCGCTTGCAGTTCCCCAATCAGAACGCTGTCGAACGAAACATACAGATCGACATCGGAATTCGTAATCAAGCGGTCGTATGCGATCACCTTGATGCCGGCCGCATGCGCTTTCTCGACGATCGCCGCCGCCGCGTCCGCATTATGGGGAACGACAATCAAAATGTCGACGCCTTGGCTAATTAAGTTTTCCGCTTGAGCGATCTGCTTGGCGTCGTCGCTGTTGGCCGACTGCACCAGCACTTCCGCCCCGAGCTCCTCCCCTTTCGCCACTAAATAGTCGCGGTCGCGCTGCCATCTTTCCTCCTGCAGCGTATCCATGGAAAAACCGATTTTCATTTTTTTCGAGTCTTTGCCGCCGCTGCTCTCCGTCTTGTGATCAACCGTTTCGCCCGCCTCGGCATTGCCGCCATTCGTTTGGCTCGTGCCGGTCGTGCAGGCGGAGAAGACGAGCGCGAACGCCAACGCGAGAAACAATGGCGCAAACCGTCTCCAAGTTTTTTTCATGCTTTCAACCCTCTTCCTTTTTGGTAGTCATTGCTTCCAAGATGAATGTAGCAAAGATTTAAGCGCTTTCAACAAACAATGAGCAGCACTTTTTTGCAATCAATAGCATTTTTTAGAGATTTGGAAACAAACTTTTTCTGTAATCGGTAGGAGAAAGCCGAAACGTTCTTTTAAACACTCTGCTGAAATAATTCGGGTCGTGATACCCTACCTCGAAGGCGATCTCTTTGACGTTTCTGTCCGGATCGGCCATCAGCCGTTTCGCATGCTTCATGCGGCATTCCGTTATAAAATCGATGTAATTGACGCCGCTTTGCTCCTTGAATAATTTGCTTACGTAGTAAGGGCTTAAACGGACATGCGCGGCGACGTCTTCCAGCGTGATATGTTTGTGGGAATTTGCGACGATATACGCTTTGATCGTTTGGAATAAATCGGGGGGCATGTCCGTTTTCATATCCATATACGGTTTGAGCATTTGGGCTGCGGCGAGACGGGCTTCCGCTTTTAATTGCGTGTAATTGGCCGACTGATAGGAAAACAAAGGGGTTGCGGCCGGAACGCCCATCTCCACCATCATCCGCGAAATGAACAGCAGCATTCCGAGCGCCCTTTGCTGCGTCTCGGCAATCGGTTTGCCCGCAGCTTCGCAACGGTCGATGAAGGAGACGACGGTTCGCTGAATCGCTTCCCCGTTTCCCTCTTGCAACTGTTCCAGCATCGTTTGCTCCGTGTCGAGCGGCGCTTCGCTCCCTGCGAAGCCGTCACGCGACAGTTGCTCATAGAAACAGTGCCGCGAAGGCAACGCAAGATCAATGGAGGCAAGCATCGCCTCGCGATACGAATGAGGGAGTTCGTGCAAAGTAGAATACTCGCCGCCGACTCCGATAAAAGCGGCAAAGGCATGGTCGAAGCGCGAACAAAGATTGAGCAGGCTTCTAACAACCGATGCGGCTTGGGCCCGGTAGGACCGTTTCTGATCAGAGCAGACGATGATGGGAATTTGTCGGCCCGACATCGCCCCGATCCAACCGTTCGCGCATTGGTGAAAGGACAGCTTCACCTGCCGATATGCCCTTTCGCTTTCGCGGCGCGTTTCTTCCGTCGGTTGATGCGGGGTTAGAAACAATACCATCACGAACATCTTCCGGAAAGTTTGCATGCCGAAATATTGCATCATTTCTTCCAAATGAACCTCGTGGACATGATCGAATAGCGCCTGTGCGACAAAATCCGCCTCAACCACAGGCAATAGCTTCTGCAATTGCAGCTTTTCCCTGCTCCGAGCGAGCTGCTCGTCCTTTTCGCGCTTAATGCGCCCGATCGCTTGCCCGACCGTCTCGATAATCGTTTCCGTTTTGCTCGGCTTGAGCAAATAATCTTTGACCCCCATTCGCAGAGCCGTTCTGGCGTAATCGAACGTATCGTAAGCCGAGACGATAATAAACTGGACGGAAGGATCGTTCTCGCTAATCTCCCGGATGGCGGCCAATCCGTCCGTGCCCGGCATTTGAATATCCATTAAGATAAGGTCCGGCTGAAGCTCTGCGGCCAATTGCACGGCTTTCCTTCCATGATCCGCTTCTCCCACGATGTCGATATTTTCGATCCCCCGCTCCAATATATCTTTCAGCGCTTCTCTTTCCACGCGTTCGTCGTCGACAATGAGAATTTTAACCAAATGAATGTCCCCCTTCTTTTGGCAATGTCAATAGGATGCGCGTCCCCCGGTGATCGCTTCCGATTCGGATGACGTCGCTCATTCCGTAAAATAATCGCAAACGGCGGATGACATTATCGATCCCGATGCCTGTCGAATGCCCTTTATATTCCGTTTGCCGGTTGCCGTCAAGGATCGATCGCACGGTATCGTCGGGGATGCCCGGACCGTTATCGGCGATTTCAATGCGGATGTTGGCCCCCTCGTCTCGAATACGAATGGCGATAGATCCTCCTTCTTCGTACGGCTCGATCGCATGAATGAACGCATTTTCGACAAAAGGCTGCAGCGTAAGGCTCGGCACTTGAAAAGAGAGGCATTCTTCATCGACTTGGATCGAATATTGAACCCTCTCTTCGAACCGCGCTTTTTGAATGGCAAAATAATCTTCCAGCCCTTTGATCTCATGGCGGAGCGTTGCCGGGGAACCTAAACTTTTCAAATGATACCGAAGCAAGTCCGACACCGAAACGATCAAGTCGCTCGTTTCCCTCGCCTGTTCCAAATAAGCCTTTTTCGCCAGCGTGTTTAGCGTGTTGAATAAAAAGTGGGGATTGATTTGGCTTTGCAAGCTTCTCAGTTCGCTTTCCTTCAGCAGCAATTTATGTTCCTGCAAATCATGCTCCACCTGCGCCTTAATCCGCATCTCAGCAATTAAATTTTTCAAATTGATCCTCATACGGTCAAAGGTGTTCGCAAGAAACTGAAATTCGTCGTCGGTGCGGATATCGACGCTGCGTTCGAAATTGCCGCGGGAAATCTCCCTGGCGGCCACCGTTAACGTTAGAATCGGTTCCGTGATATCGTTGGAAAATTTATAAAAAAACAACAAAATGATAAACGTCGTCGCCGCTAGCGTCGCAAAACTTAACATTTTGACATCATTGCTTTGTTGAATCATTTGCGGGTAAATATCGGCATACGTCGTCAATTCCCCGCTGATTAACGAAAGCGTCGTTTCCGATATATATTTGGAAGTTTTCGCCGCCTCATCGAAGTGGAACGAAGCCTTTGCATCGGTTTTGTGATGAAAAAAAGAAACGGCAAGATCCATCGATTCCAGTTGGCTTGCGATCATGCGGTCGTAATTCATAAGGGAGAGGTAGTTATTCGGATTTCTTAATCCGAGCAGTTTGTTCTGCGCATCTTTCAATTCCCGGCTGAAGCCGGCATAACGGTTTTTGGAGTCTTCGGCCGAGTTGACGAAGTATTCGTTGAGAGCATTGATGGAGGCTTGGCTCGATTGCGAGACATGCTCAATCAACATATATCTTTGCAATATTTCGTTATATTTTTCGATTGTCTTTTGGTTGGAATAAATCATTAGCAGCCACACGAGGGTAATGATGAGCCATATGACAACGGACAAAAACATGATCTTTTTGCGAATCGTTTTCATGGAGCCGCACCTTTTCGCTCTATCATTTCTACGGGCGTATAATAATTTCGCTCAAGCGGATTGTCTTTGCCTTCCAACCATCGAAGGATCAGCGTCGTGCTTTTGAAGCCGATTTCTTCGGGATGCTGGAGCAGCGTGGCGGATAGGATTCCCTTGTCGATCCAATCTAAAATTTCAGCATTTTCATCAAAGGTATAAATCGAATAATTCCGGATTCTGTCTCTTGCTTTGATCACTTGTACGATTCCCCCTGCCGCCTCCGCGGTCAATCCGATAAATACTTTGCATTCCGGGTATCGGTTCAGCAGTTCGTTCGTTTCCTCCGCGGAGCTGCGGCGGCTGTCGGCAGCCGAAGGAGGAATTTCCAATATTCGAATGCCGGGGTATCCGGCCAACGCTTGTTCGAGGCCATCTTTGCGCAAGGAAATATGGCTTGTCGGGGCAACGCCGTAGACGATCCCGATTTGCCCTTGTCCCGCCATACGGGAGGCTATACGCTCCCCAATGACGATACCTTCCTCGTAATGATTCGGTCCGACATACGTTTTGCGCAAACTATCGGGAGCATCGGTAAAGACGGTAACGACCGCGATCCCTTTCTGCAACGCTTTATTCACGATCCGAATAAACTCCGGATCGTCCGTTCCTTGGACGATAATGCCGTCCACTCGGGAAGAAATGGCCATTTCGATATTTTTCAAATATTCGCCTGCGTCGTCCTGGAATGTTTCTTTAAACTCGATCGCCGCAACGTTCTCGTCCGCAGCGGAACTCGCCCCTTCCTTTACTCTTTTCCAAAACGGGCTGCCCGAATCTCCCGAGATAAATACGATTCGGTAAATATCGGGATCGATCGGCCGGGAATCGAAAGAAATTTCGGGACTGCTCTGCACGACTTTGATCGTAAAATAGACCAGCGTGAGCAAGGCAGCCAACCCGCCTGCATACAGCGAACCGACAAAAAGTTTTTTCATGCGTTCCCCCCAATCATTCGGTAATGCCTCCACTCCTCCGGCAACAGCCGCTGGTAGCGCGGCTGCAAGTAACGGTCGTCAACCAGGACGAGTAAGCCGCGGTCGCGCTCGGAACGGATCAATCTGCCGCCGGCTTGCAGCACTTTATTCATGCCGGGATAGACATAGGCGTAATCGTATCCGTTCCGGCCCGTTTCGTTATTGTATTCCATCACGATATCCCGCTCCGGGCCGATCTGCGGCAGCCCGACGCCGACGACAACGACTCCGTTCAAACGGTCGCCGGCCAAATCGACGCCTTCGGCAAAAATGCCGCCCATCACGGCGAACCCGATCAACGTATCTTCATTCTCCGCATTGAATGAAAATAAATAACGTTCCCGCTCCTCCTCCCCCATCTTGTCTTGCTGCAGCAGCGTACGGACACCGCTTCCCTCGCTCCCCTGTGCGGCAAACGCTTCATACACTTCGTTCATATACGCATAAGACGGGAAAAACGCGAGGTAATTGCCGGGACGCCGCGATGTCAAGTCTTGCAGCAGCCGGACAAGCGGTCCGATCGACCGCCCCCGGTCGCGATACCGCGTAGAAAGCGGCATAATGCGGACATCCAGTTGTTCTTGGGAGAACGGCGTAGGCACGGAAATCGAGTAATCGTCCGGCGCGGCTCCGAGAATATCCATATAATAGGACAGCGGCGCAAGCGTCGCGGAGAAATAAACGCCGGAGCGGTATTTCTTGGCCGTTTGCCGCAGCAGCAAGGCCGGATTCAGGCAATACATCCGCAGCGATACTTCGCTCCTTGTGCATGACAACCAAGTGATATAATGCTCCTTGTACTGTTCGTACAGCTTCCCGATCCTTATAAAATCTTGGGCGGCAAAATATAGATCGAGCAACTGCCGATTCGGCGGCGCGGACGCGGACATAAGCACTCCTTCGGCTGCTACGGCAAAGTTCTCGAGCAGCGCGAGCAGCTCCGACGGCGCTTCCTTCGCCGTTTGAAATGCGCCGCCGCTTTGTTTTCTCAAAAGGATAAAATGATCGTTCACCGCTTTGGCGGCGTAATAGAGCGGCGTTTTGTCCGTTTGAAACTCCCTTTGAATCGATAGAAACGCAGATTTGTCCAAATGGGCGGAGAACATGTCTCTTGCCCGGTCTACCAAGTTATGCGCTTCGTCGATCAGAAGCAGCGTCTGTTTCTTCTGCTCCGCAAACAACCGCTTCAAGGATACGCGCGGATCGAATATATAATTGTAATCGCAGATGACCGCATCAGAAGCATAGGCCGCATCCAGCGAAAATTCAAACGGGCAAACCCGATGTTTGCGCGCGTAACGTTCGATCGTTTCCCGGCCGATGGAAGTTTCTTGCGCCAGCAAATCCAATAACGCGCCGTTGATCCGGTCGTAATAGCCGTCGGCATACTCGCAATCTTCCTTCGTGCATCTTATTTCCTCCTGGAAGCATATCTTCTCCTTGGCCGTAATCGTAACAACATGCATATGCAGCCCTTGCGTCTGCATCAAGGAAAACGCCTCTTCTGCGGCGGTCCTCGTCATCGTCTTCGCCGTCAAATAAAACAGACGATTCAGCAACCCGTTTCCGATCGCTTTGACCGCGGGAAACAGGGTGGATATCGTTTTGCCGATGCCGGTCGGCGCTTTCGCGAACAGTTGGCAGCCGCGTTCGACCGCCGTGTATACCGCCCCGGCAAGCTTGCGCTGTCCTTTCCGATACGATTCGAACGGAAAAGCCAGTTCCGCAATGCTGGCGATTTTGGCGCGTTCGTGGCGCTGCATCATCTCGGCATAGGGCGCATAGCGGGCAACGAGACCGCTCACGAACCGCTCCAGTTCCGCAAATTCCGCTTCGCGCGAATATCGAACCGTTTCTTCCGTCGCGATATGTACATAGGTCAGTTGGACCGTCATCCTTACGGCACGGTGCTCCTTGGCGTACATGTAGGCGTAGCAATTGGCCTGCGCCCAGTGGACGGGATAGGAGTCCTCCTTAATGGAACGGATATCGGAGGAAGTCGATTTGATTTCGTCGACGACAATCCGGTCGCCCTCGATAAGAAGCCCGTCGCATCGTCCGTCGATAACGAACAGAAGATGCTCGCCATAAGGGATTTCCGCGGAAAGATATACTTCTTTCCGGTCTTGTTCGCCGTATTGCTCCTGTATTTTCTGATGGGCCTTCGTGCCCTCCGTCAACGAACCGGCCGTGCGAAACCGCGAATCGATATCCCCGCTCCGGTACGCGTATTCGACCAGCGATCGTACAGGTATTTTGCATGTATCCAATCTCCGTTCTCCTCCTGCCATCGACCGGCATAACATGGTCGAGATCATATCCCCCAATATACCAAACGAATGTTCGCTAGTAAAGAGAGCGCCCCGCGCATGACCATGCGTAGCGGGACACTCTCTTGAACGAAGACGCCGCCCGGCAAACCGGAGCTTGCAGCGATCAATATGTTATTCTTCGCCTGTGTTAGTTTCCATAGGAAGTTCATCCGGTTGGGAATCCGATGTTGCATCCTCGGCACTATTGTCCGGCGCCTCTTCCGTCATATCGCCGGGCTCTCCGACGAATTCGGATACATCCGGGAATTCCGTCCGTTCGGAATCCATCCCGGCCGTGCCGCCGCCCGAACCGTACACTTCGAATTCATAGAGCGAATAGCCGTACGGCGTTCCTCGGGCGGTGCCGTACATTCTTACGTATCTGGCCGATCGGGCGGCAAAGTTGATGTCATCGATTCCTCCGTCGCCGCTTGTCGTGGAATAGACGTCCGTCCAATTCGCCGGCGTGCCGCTGTCCGTCGAGACTTGAATTTTGTAATTTTTGGCGTAAGCGGCTTCCCAGTTCAGTTTCACCTTGTTCACGCTCCGTACCGAACCGAGATCGACATAGATCCATTGCGGGTCGCTTCCTTCGGCGCTCGCCCATCTCGTCGCGGCGTTGCCGTCGACGGCTTTGGACGCTTCAAATCCGGTGCCTTCGATCGAACTGGCATAGGCCGGTTTGCCAAGCGCCAGATTTCCGCCGCCGGGCGTTCCTCCGCCGCTGCCCGGTTTCCACCAGTTGCCGGAAAGATATAACATATTCAATAGATTGTAGCTGTCGCTGAAGTAATCTTCTTTTTTATTCTTCATCCAGTCCCAGCCGGCATTGACCCAAGCCTGATTTCCGCTGCTGGCGGTGCCTGCCGATATAAACGGCGAAACGAATACGGCGGTGGCGTAATTTCCAATCGCGGTGCCGTCCATTTTATATCCGTTTTTAATATTGGCTGGCGTTCCGCCTGTCTTCCCTTTAATCCATGTCGCTATTTTATCGGAAATCGTCTTGCCTCTCGTATCCCCGTACATCGCATAATCCATCACGATTCGAAGCGGAACGCGGCTGGCGTTGTAATAGTATTGGTTCGTTTCTTTAAATTCGTTAAGATACCATTCGGGCGCCGGCTTCGGCGGATTGTCAACGACAAAGTCCGAGATCAGACCTGTCGTCGAGGAATAAGAGCCGCTGAACTGATTGTAGACGGAATAGAGATTATTAATGACATTGAGCCAGGTTTGATCATTCGTCACCTCGTAGAAGGCCCGCAAATGGCTTAGCATCCAATCGGACGGACGCGTGTTCAACGCGCTTTTGGAATCCCAATCGCCAAGATTCAACCGATTGTTCGTCGTTACATTGCTCGCTTTAATGCCGTTCGTAATCATTTTTTGCGCTTCCGCCAAATAATTGATCGCCCCGTTCGATCCCCATTGGTTATGAGCCAGAATTAACGAATAAGCGATATCGATATCGCCGTCGGTAGCGGAACTGAAATGCCCCTGGGCACTTTTCGCATCCGCGACCACCCAACCCATCAAATTGGAATTGATCGAGCTCTTATAAGCTCTGGCCGTTTTGAACAAGCCGTCGTAAATGGTTTGGGCATTCGGGTCATGTCCGGCCATAAGCGCGACAATGACCATCCCATATCCTTGCCCTTCCGAAGATCCTAACGCGGCATAGCCGTCCGGGTTCCCCGTAATATTCCCTTTCACGTAGTATCCGCCCGGCAACGAGGATAAATTGTTTTTCAAATAGGTTGCTTTCCAATAATCGTAATACGATGCTACTGCCGAATTCATCGCCGACTGACTAACATGGTTTGGCTTAATCATACCAGGATAACTCACTTGCTGCGGAAACGGTTTCATTTCTCCCGCGGCGAAAGCTTTCCGCTCCAGGGAAGACGGGATGCCGAGCGTAACCGCAACCATAGCCATGCAAAGCGCAATCAGAAACATCGTTTTTGCCGTCTTGTTCGCCGGTCCAACTTTTGTCCGATACATATCATTTCCTCCTCATATAGTATTTCTTGAAGGCAGTTTTGAGTTTACTTCCAGTCCCCTAGGGGACTGGCGGCCGCCTTCAAAATTTCCAGTTGATCTTTGAAAAATAAATTTGGGACTGGACTTTCCGGAAT
>NZ_JAHLPR010000048.1 GCF_018918005.1 Paenibacillus sp. MSJ-34
GTAGACTTCACCTAAAAGGTGCTCCTCTCTTTGGGTGTAGTGTTCTCGACAAACACCATTCTACCAAAGATTTGGGCACTTTTTTATGTTTTCAATGAACGGTACTTTCGAAATTTAGGATTATTTCATATTGTCGTTGCATCTCTTCTTTACTAAGATTCGTTTCAGAATAATTTGCAAAAACAGCATTAGGAGTTAACAATAAAAGTAAAGTAATAATAAATAAAGGGAATCTCTTCTTCATAAATATCATCTCCTTTTTATTCGTCATCCTCCATTTGATTTACATTCTACCATATAATACCTATTATTTCAACTAATATTAGGTAAATTTAACTAGAGTTTACTCTTTGAACAAAGCTACCTTCCAAATCAATTAAAAATGAGGTCCCGTTTATAAAAAGGGGGCTCCCCCATTTAGATAAGTCTCCAAATGATAGAACCCCAAATTACTAAAGTTATCAATTCTCAATTCATATTATTGTCCTATATTTCTGTTACTTTTGATAAAATTTTATAATTAACTTGATATGTCTTGGATTATGAAATAAATCGAAACCAACTTAAGTATTATTATTCTCTTTTATTTCAAGTAATTGCCTTTCAATTCGCTGTAAAGATTTATTTATCCCAACGAAAAATCTAACTATTTTCCTAATTAGGATAAAAAGTAAAATAAGAAATATTACTATTAAAAAACCATTGAGCAATAAATATGAACTTACTTCATATTTCATACTCACACCTCCTAAAACAATGATAGCTTAGTCAATCTTTTTCTTTTATGATATAAAAAAGTTCCAATTATAAGAATAGTATATCAATTTTTCATTTACTTTAGAATTGTGAATCATAAGTTTTTAACTTTATCATACTACGCATTTATTCTGCCCGTCCCCCGGCAAGCCGCACACGGCTCGTACAGAACATGATCGCGCACTTTTTTGCGGGTCATTTCGAGCAAGCCGAGTCTTGTCCAACCGACGACCAAGCATTTGGTGCGGTCCTTCTTCAACAATTGCTCCAGTCTGTCGATAATGTACTGCCTGTGCTCTTCTTGTTCCATATCGATGAAATCGACGATGATGATGCCGCCGATATCCCGCAGCCGCACCAGTCTCGCGATTTCCTCCGCCGCCTCCACATTCGCCGCAAACACGGTATCTTCAAGGTCGTGATTGCCGATATATTTGCCGGTATTGACATCGATCACCGTGAGCGCTTCCGTATGGTCCAGAACGAGATACGCGCCGTTATCGAGCCAAATTTTGCGCTGGAACGCCCGGTCGAGCTGTTCCTGTATCCGGAAATGTTGAAATATCGGCTCCGCCTCCTTGTAGTAACGAATTCGCGGAACGAGCAGCGGCTCCATATTCCGCAGCAGCGAAACGATTTGCCCGTATATTTCCTTATCGTCGACGAACAACTCTTCCGTTTGAGGCGTAAAAATATCGCGCACTAGCCGCTCCACCATGCTTAGGTCATGATGAATCTCCAGCGGAGCGGGGCTTGTCTCCGCGCGCTGCTCGATCCGCCGCCATTGCTCGCGCAAATGCGCGAGATCGTCCGCGACCGCATCCCGGCTCGCTCCTTCCGCTACGGTGCGCATGATCAGTCCTTCGCCCGGCTGCCGCAGATGGTCTCCTATTACCTTTAACCTGCCGCGCTCCGTTTCATTCTCGATTTTTTTGGAGACACCGACATAATCCGCATGCGGCATATACACGATCGTGCGGCCGGGCAACGAATAATGCGTCGTCACGCGCGCTCCTTTGCCGCCAAACGGCTCCTTCATCACTTGCACGACCAATTCTTGGCCAACGTCAAGCAAGCTGTCGATCGAAGGTTTCTCCTTCGGCTGCTTTTCCAAATGCGGATGCAATACATCATCAACATATAAAAAGGCGTTTTTCTTCAAGCCGATATCTACAAATGCCGCTTGCATACCAGGCAGCACATTGACGACACGGCCTTTATAAAAACCGCCGACCAATTGCTTTCCTTGAACGCGTTCCACCGCGAATTCGACCAATCGCCCGTCTTCCAACAACGCCATTTGCGTCTTATCCCGTTCGCAGTGAACAACCATTTGCTGCACGGTCTCACCCCAGTCCCAAGCGTAAATTCATAACAGATTAGATTTCCTTTGCAAAATAGGAGTCGATCAAGCGCTGTTCCGGCAAGACCGCAACGATTTTCCCATGACCGTTCATCACGTACACGACATGATACTTCCCCCTCATAAATAGACGCAATACATCCTGCAAAGGTTGCGCTGCATGGACAACAATCGGCACCGCGGCCACGCCGCGCCTAATTTGGGCCGAAGCGAGACGCTCGCGGCCCACCATAAAACGGACGAACCGGTAAGGGATGTTGCGGTAGTCATACCAGTTCGAATACAGCAAAAATAAGCCGATCACCAACAAATTCAACTCGATCTCTCCGTGGCGAAATAAAGGCAAAACCGCATATCCCACAATCAGCCCGCTAAACGCCACGCTCAACCGAAAACTCCATATCATCGTCCGATGATACGGAAACCATAAGCTGAACAGCGAATGAACGATTCGCCCTCCGTCGAGCGGCAATACGGGCAACAAATTGAATAGCGCGATGACCGCGTTCGCCTTGATGAAATAGCTCGTCCACTCGGCATCCCACCAACCAAGGCGGAATGCGGCCCAGCCGACGATGATCATAAGGGCGTTCTGCAAAGGGCCGGCGATGGCGATTGCAATTTCCTCCCAAGCCGAGCCTCGTCCCGATTCGTCCATCACCGCCACGCCGCCGAAAGGCAGCAGCTTGATTTCTTTCACTTCCCATCCGAAGCTTCTGGCCGCCGCCGCATGTCCTAATTCATGAACGAGCACGATCGCGAATAATGTAATCATTTCAATGAAATGACCGGTGAAAATGGAAGCCAGCATGACCATGATAAACAGAGGATGCAGCGAAAACTCGATACCGCCCCATTTAATCAAATGCGATCACATCCGCAGGGTCCACGTAACGCCCGTCCTTTTTCAGGGCAAAATACAACATGGGCGCGGCGCCGCTCGCCTCCCTCGATTCGGACAGCGTCCCGATTTCATGGCCGGCCTGCACCCAGTCGTTTACCTTGACTTCGGCCTCGCCCAGCCTTCCGTACACCGACAAATATTGACCCGCATGCTGAATCGCAACCGTCAATCCAAGCTCCGGATCGCGGGAAACTTGAACGACGCGGCCGGTATCGACGGCTTTCACGGAATAATCATGGTTGGAAGAGGATGAGGCGATTTCGATTCCTTTCAACGTCATCGCAAACGATTGAACGACAGATCCGTCGAGCGGGACGACAAACGCTACCGTCGAATTCGCTTTCTCCGCCCGATTGTCCGTCGTTTGAAATATCGGAATAAACGAAGGCGCTCCGCCGAACGTTTGCTCATACCATGCGGCAATCGCCTGGAAATTCATCTCTTCGGTCAGAGCTTGGGCGATAAACGACTTGGCGGGCCCGGCCCAAGGCTTCTGCACTTGAAACAAGCCCCACACCGCGGCAAAGAGCAACGCGCAAACGGCCAATTTGACGCCAAACGAGCGGATGGCCGAAGAACCGTTCCTTTCGGGCGTTTCCGGGTCCTCGCCGCCTCCCGCCGCCGGCGGGCTGTTCCATAGCTGGTTGCGCTGCTGCTTCCACACTTGTTCCGGATCCGGTTCGGGCGCATTCGAAAGCGGCAATTCGGATATCGGCCGATGCGCCGAATTCGAACGCGGCGGGAAAGTTTTCTCTTCCTGCCTTTCCGGCTGCGATTCCAATAAACTTCGAATTTTGCGCTGACGGCGTTCCCGGACATTGTCTTTAATGTGCATAAGGACGTTCCCCTTCTACTCTTTTTCCTGTTTGTACATAATTATGACAAGCCCGGCCTGTTTATGAACGCGAAGCGCAAGCAAAAAGCCGGCGCGAATGCGCGCCGGCTTAATCGTTTAGTTCGTATTTGACTTGATGAATTTTAATGCTGAGTACGATTCCGATACAGATCATATTGAGCATTAACGAAGTTCCGCCGTAACTGACGAAAGGCAGCGTAATGCCCGTAATCGGCATTAACCCGATCATCATCCCGATATTTTCGAAGATTTGGAACACGAACATCGAGACGATACCGATAATAATATACGAGCCTCGCCTGTCGTTGCACTGAAAGGCGATCAAAATCATCCTGTATATAAGCAAAAAATAAAGCAGCAGCAAAATGGAAGCGCCTTGGAATCCGAACTCTTCGCCGATGACGACGAAGATGGAGTCCGAATACGGGTACGGGATAAATTTTTTGCTTTTCATTTGGCCTTTCATATATCCGTCCCCGGACAAGCCGCCCGAACCGATCGCGATCATCGCATTTTCGGATTGATGCTTCTCGTCGACGGTCGCGCTCTCCGGATTAATGAACGTATTAATCCGTTGATACCAATGCACTTTATTTTTGCTGTCCAAATAATCTTTAATTTCCGAATTAAAGGTATTAAACAGAAAGATAAACAGCACCATGCCGGCGATAATGACCGCAAGACCGATGAGCACATGGGTATATTTCACGTTGCCGATCCAGAACATGCCGAGCAAGATGAAAACATAAATAATGGCGTTTCCGAGATCCGGCTGCACGAGCACGAGCACAAACGGGACGAAAACGAGCACCCCGATCGGAATGACGTCCCGGCGGAAGCGAAGCGGGTCCCCGTCGCGCCTGCCCATCAAATAAGCGACAGCGATTATAATCGCAATCTTCATCATTTCCGCAGGCTGGAATTGGAGCAATCCGCCAGGCAGTACGAACCAGCCGATCGCTCCGTTCACCTTCGAGCCGAAAAAAAAGACCAGTACGAGGAGCGCGATCCCGAACCCGAATAAGAAAAGCCATCCTTTCAGAAAAATCCGGTAATCGAACATCGTTAAGGCAAAAATGATGACAAACCCGACGCCGTAAAACAAAAGCGTCTTGATGTCGTAATTCGGAAATTTCGGATCGTCAAACGTCGCGCTGCGAACGACGACGAAACTGATAAACATAAATACGATCAGTAATAATATAATGCTCCAATCTATTTTTTTCAGCTTGTTCAGCACTTGCATCAACCCATTCCAAAAAACTTCTTCATCCGGTGGAGCATCCCCGATTTCTGATCAAGCTGCATAAGCGGAACCGTATCGCCCAAAATGCGGCGGGCGATATTCCGGTAGGCGATCGCCGCGCGGGAATCCGGATTCATTACGGTTGGCTCGCCGGAATTCGCGGCTTTGATCACCATCTCGTCGTCCGGCACAATGCCGATCAAGTCGATGGCCAGCACTTGCAATATCTCGTCGATGTCAAGCATATCGCCCGATTTGACCATATTGGAGCGAATCCGGTTGACGACGAGTTTCGGCGCTCCGATATGGGAGTTTTCCAACAAGCCGATGATCCGGTCGGCGTCGCGCACGGCGGCATTCTCCGGCGTCGTGACGACGATAGCGCGATCGGCTCCGGCGATCGCATTTTTGAACCCTTGCTCAATGCCTGCCGGGCAATCGATAATAACGTATTCGAATTCTTTCTTCAATTCCAGTACGATATCTTTCACCTGTTCCGGGGAAATGGCGTTCTTATCTTTCGTTTGCGCGGCGGGCAGCATATAAAGCTCCTCGAAACGCTTATCTTTTACGAGCGCCTGCTGCAGACGGCAGCGGCCGTCCGCCACGTCGCACAGATCGTAAATAATTCGATTTTCCAATCCCATCACGACATCCAAGTTTCGCAGTCCGATATCGGTATCGACCATGCATACTTTCTTTTCAAGCAACGCCAGAGCGGTGCCCAAATTCGCGGATGTCGTCGTTTTTCCCACTCCGCCTTTGCCTGAAGTGATGACTATTGCCTCTCCCATTCGTTCTACACCCCTTTAAAAAGTTGGCTATTGCGACGCAAGCGAGTGATATTCGTAAGTTTGTCGATTTCCATAGCCCCGTCTTTCAAATAAGCGAACTCCATATTCGAGTCGGCGTCGCCCCACTCGTCCGGCGGGCGGCTGATCACGTCGGCAATTCGAAGCTGTGTCGGCGTTAATTGGGAAGCGGCGATAATCGCGTCTTCGTTGCCGTTATACCCGGCATGCGCCATTCCCCGGAGCTTTCCCATAATATAAATGTCGCCCGTACATGTAACGGTTCCCCCCGGATTGACATCGCCGAGAAACAGCAAATGGCCGTCATGATGCATAACTTGTCCGGATCGGACCATTCCCGTCATAATTGTAATACGGTCCCCGGAATCCTCCGCGGGCGCGGCCGCGTCCGACTCGACCGAACGGATCAACAAATTCCCTTTTTGCTTCAAAATATTTATGATCTCTTCACGCTGGTTCTCGGACATTTCACGCGAACCGCATTTCACATCGACATGCATAATCGGCCCGGTTAATATATTTTGATGCGAATGTTCCAGTTTATATTTCAGTTCTTCCAACAGTTCGGAAAACTCGCATTGATCGTCCAACAGGAACACCAGGCCGTCTTTGATTCCTTTAATCGTGACGCGATGCTTTGTCCTCATAAACGGCTGTCCCTCCTATCTATTCAATTCGTGCTGACACCGCAAAGTTCCTGCATGCCGAGAAAATCCGTATGTAGGAGCGCGTTTGAAGCAGCGCGGGAATCTTTCCTATTGTTCTTCTTCCGGCTTTTTGCGATCCCCGTCCAAAGCGCGGCGCACAGGAACGTATACGATGAGTGCAAATAAAAGCTGAAGGAACAGACTTGGTATAATATGATGGAGCAGCGCCCAATCATACGGCTGGTGTGTAACGCGAAATAGCGTATAGACGGCGAATACGACCGTATCGAACAGCCAATTGCCAAGCAAGACGATAAACATCATCCAGCCGAGCATGATCCGTTTGCCGCCTGTCAGCCGCCCGATCAAATAAGCCGAAATTCCCATGCTGAAAGAATAAACTCCAATCATATGTCCGTAATAAACGATATCATGCAATATACCGAAAATAAGTCCCAAACCGAGTCCGACATACCGATGCCTGTATACGGCATAAAACAATATAACCACGAAAACGAAATGAGGAACGATTCTCGTCTGCCATGCGTCGGGGATGATCCACGGCATGACCGTTCCTTCGATCAAAAAGAGTACGATTAACAGGAGGATCAACCATCTACGCTGCATCGCCATTACTCCTCTATTTCCGGCACAACGACGAATAATTCCTTCCAATTGCCGAACGTGGCCGCGGGTTCGATCGTTGCCGTATGCGTCAAGCCGAAATCACCGACCTGGCGCGAAATGACCTTACCGATAATCATCCCGCGCGGGAAAGCTTCTCCCAGTCCGGAAGAAACGACGATATCGCCTTTGTCCAGCTTATCCTTCTCCGCGATTTTGGTCATTAGAAAGGTGCCGGTTTCTTCATCGTAGCTTTCCACCATTCCGAACGACTCGTTCTCTTTGCCGAGGACCGTGGCGGCGATCGCATTCGAATTCGGGTTGCGTTCGTCCAAATCGGTAAGCAGCTTGACGGTCGACGAGAACGGGCTCACCTGGCTGACCGTTCCGACGAGTCCCTCGACGGAAATGACCGCCATATTGTTCTTCACTCCGTTCTTCTCCCCGATATTAATCGTAATCGTCCGATTCAGCGGATCCGGACTCGCGCTGACGACCTGGGCGATTTTATATTCGTATTTGTACATTTTCTTCTGGTTTTCGGTAAAATGGAGCTCGTTTTGCAGCCGTTCGTTGTCCGCTTCGATAAAATTGTATTTCGCTTTATCGCGGATATAATGTGAGACCGCGATTTTCAGCTGCTCATTCTCCTCGTATACCTTACGCATATTGGCGATATCTTCAAACAAGCCCGCTATAAAGCCAGCGGGCTTGTAAAAAATGTTCTGCGCGAACGCTACCGTATCGTTAATAAACTTCTCGGGCCATGACAATTGGCTTCTCTTGCCAAGCGTAAAACCCATAAGAGCGATAAATAAGATTAGCCCCAACAACAAAATGAATAAACGTTTATTCCCCAGTAGCTTGAACAGTTTAAACACCTCTTATCGTTTGGAACGAACGGCCGAACTGCTCTTCGATTTAAACAAATGAATGTTCTCAAGCGCGCGCCCCGTGCCTTTTGCCACGCAATCGAGCGGATCGTCCGCCACGAGCACCGGCATTCCGGTTTCCCGCGCGAGCAATTTGTCCAAATTGCGCAGCAGCGCGCCTCCGCCTGTCAGCACAATGCCGCGGTCCATAATATCTGCGGCAAGCTCCGGAGGACATTTCTCCAACGTCACTTTCACCGCCTCGACGATCGCCGTCACCGTATCGGTTAAAGCGTCCGTAATTTCATCGGATGTGATGCTAAGCGTTTTCGGCAAGCCGGTAACGAGGTCCCGTCCGCGAATTTCGACAGACTCCACTTGGTCGAGCGGCAGCGCCGATCCGATATCCATCTTTAATTGTTCCGACGTTCTTTCGCCGATCATTAAATTATACGACCGTTTAATGTATTGAATGATCGAATCGTCCATCTCATCTCCGGCCACACGCACCGACCTGCTGGTTACGATGCCGCCGAGCGAGATGACCGCCACTTCCGTCGTACCGCCGCCGATGTCGACGACCATGCTCCCGGTTGGCTCCCATACGGGCAAATCCGCGCCGATCGCCGCAGCGAACGGCTCTTCGATCGTATAAGCTTCACGCGCTCCCGCCTGCTTCGTCGCGTCTTCAACCGCGCGTTGTTCTACCGCCGTAATCCCCGAAGGCACGCAAACCATCACATTCGGATGCCGGGGAAAAATAGACCGGTTATTCTGCGCCTGACGAATAAAATATTTGATCATCGTCGCCGTTGTGTCGAAATCGGCGATAACCCCGTCCTTCATCGGGCGAATGGCTCGAATATTCCCCGGCGTTCTGCCGATCATTTTCTTCGCGGATTCTCCGACCGCTTCGATCGTTTTTGTATCTGTACGCAGAGCGACCACGGAAGGCTCTCTTACGACAACTCCTTTTCCTCTTACATAAACAAGCGTATTCGCTGTACCCAAATCGATGCCCAAATCTTTCGTGAAGCTACCAAACATGCTGTTTATCTCCTTTTCCTCTATCAATGTTCCTCATATCTTTTCAATTATATTACATAAGCCCTTGTTCCTTCAAACTGATAAAACTGCCATCTCCGATAATCAGGTGATCGAGCACGTCGATTCCGATAATCTCGCCCGCTTCAACCAACCGCCGGGTTAACCCGATGTCTTCCGCGCTTGGCGTCGGATCGCCGCTCGGATGGTTATGCGCGCATATCACCGAAGCGCTGCTGCATTTGATCGCCGCGCGAAAAATTTCGCGCGGATGCACGATGGAGGCGTTCAAGCTGCCCATAGACAGCGTCTCTTGTGCAATAAGATGGTTTTTCGTATTTAGAAAGAGGCATACGAAATGCTCCTTCTGCAAATAACGCATTTGTTCCGAGAGCAGATCGGCCGCGTCTTGCGGCTTGCGTATCGTTATCGTCTCGTTGAGACGCGATTGCGCAAGCCTTCGGCCAAGCTCGATTCCGGCTTTCAATTGAATCGCCTTAGCAAGTCCCATTCCTTTCATTTCCGTCATTTCTTCGATGCTTATATCGACTAAATTGCGTAGTCCTCCGATTTGGCGCAGCATGCGTTGTGCCATATGTACGGCGGATTCCCGCCTCGTTCCGGTTCGCAGCAATATTGCAAGCAATTCCGCGTGGCTGAGCGAACTCGCCCCGTACTGCATCAAGCGCTCTCTCGGACGTTCTTCGCGGGGGAGATCGCGCAAAGTATAACTATGCGCTTCCATCCAAAACCCTCTTTTCTCAAAATAGTGCGTTTATAAGACTTCGATGCCGAATGAAGCAAGCATGTCGCTGAGCAGCGACAACGGCAAACCGACGACGTTGAAATAACATCCTTCGATCGATTCCACGATCGTCGCTCCCAAGCCTTGAATCGCGTAAGCCCCCGCTTTGTCGTCAGGCTCTCCGCTTGCGGCGTAGGCTGCGATTTGCCGTTCAGTGAGCGGCTTCATCCGTACATGCGTCATACGGTGGGACGCTTCGGTGCGTCCTGTTCGCATATCGATGCAGACGACCCCGGTAAATACTTGATGGGATCTTCCTTGCAACCGGCGCAGCATCGACGCCGCATCCTCGCGGTCCTTCGGCTTGCCGAGCACTTCGTCGTCCAGTACGACAACCGTATCGGCGCCGATGACGATCGATTCGTTCGGCGGCGCAAGCCGTTCGCTGACGGCTTGCGCTTTGCGCAATGCCAATTGCTCCACCGTATGCGCGGGCGTCCAGTCGGGAGGCGTCGATTCGTCGACATCGCTTGCCACAATTTCAAATGGCAATCCCAATGAACGAATGAGCTCTTGCCTTCGTGGAGAAGAAGAAGCTAATATTAGCAGATGACTGTTCCAATGGTTCAAACGGATAACTCCTTCGCCAATTTTTTACACCTTTGTCTATTATACTTTGTATTTTGCGACAACACAAACGAAAATCCGACAGCGTACATTAAGCGGTACACTGCCGGATTTTCCGCATTCCCCGGCATTTTGCGGAGGATGACAGGCATGTTTACGTCCCGATCGTCTCCAGGAAAGATTTTTCCAGCATAATATAATCCATCATCGCGGATTGAACTTCCCATAAATGGGTTTCCGACGTTTTTTTGTTATATTCGTTCATCGCAACGACGGCGCTGTTCATCGCTTTCGTCATTTGCGACCATAGTTCCTTCGCTTCGGCCGGCAATCCGCTCTGCGCCTTGCTCTCGAGCTCGGTCCAGCGCTGATGCTCGTTACGGATCGCTTGCAGTTGGGATTCGCTTAACGCCTTCGGTTCCTTCTCCATGAGCCGCGCGATCGCCACATCGTTCAACAATCGAACCATGCCCGCGGACTGCTCGAAATATTGGGACACTTGCTTTGCGTCTCCCGCATAAGTCATTTGGCTTATGGCCGGCAGTTCGACCGTCCGTACGTAAAATTCGATTCCTTGCGCTTTAAATTGCTGGGTAAGCAGCATCGCGTCTTCCCGCGCCACGGCGACGCCGGCGTATACCCTGTTTTTGTCTCCCGTATCGGCGTATGCCGCAAGTCCCTTCTGCTGCAGCTCTTGCTTCGCCTGATTGACGCCCTCTAAGCCGCTGAAGACGCCGTATTGGAGCATATAATAGTTTTGGGCCGGAATGTCGACGGCGACGCTTAGCGGCTGCGTCTGTACGGTTGCGGCTTCCTTCGCCTCGGGATCGGCCTGTTTCACATCCGTCCGGCCGCTTGGCGCAATTGCTGCGCCGGTTTTCACATCGTCGGCGACGAGCTTGTCCAACCCCGGAATTTGCACGTCCCCGTTAAACAGCGATAATACGACGAATCCGAATATGGCGCCTGTCGCGATTGCGCCGGTTACCGATATGAATATTTTGAACCATGAAGGGCTTCCCGGCGTCCGGTAGCTGCCCCCCTTCCACGTTTCGTCCACCTCGACATAGCCCGTCTCGCCATCCCAAACAATCGTGTCCGCCTCTTCTTTCCCGTCTTGTTCCGGCCGCTCTTTCCCGGCAGGAATTTGCGGCATCCGATCGGACTCGCGGATTTCCCGCTCGATCGCATCGAGCTCGTCTTGCGGAGAGCTCCATACACCGTAATCGCTCTTATATTCGTTCAAGGAAACGACTTTCGTCTCGGATTGTTCCTGCATCGCCGCGTTATTCGCAGGCTTGCGGTTCGGCTCGTCAAAGCGGAACGTCATCTTTGCTTTATTCATGCAAATCCCTCTCTTCCATGTCCATTCTTCTATTTTCACTCTATGATAGAGTCGAAGAAATTATGATAGATTTGGGAACGCAAAAATCCCGACATCTTTGCAATCCATGACGTCGGGATTCGTCGGCGCATTAAAACCCTTTGTATTGCGGCTCCTCGTTTTCCAACTGTTGAACGCGGCTTTCCACTTGTTGAACGATTTGCTGCGTCGTTTTCGCCGCATTCTCGAACAGCGTTTTCGCTTCTTGATTTTGCGTGCTCAGCGCAAACGTTTCAAGGTCTGCCTGTGCGCCTTTCAGCGAGGCCAGCGTCGTTTTGACTTGGGATCCAACGGTCATTGATTCACACCTCCTCTCTTCACGTAACGAAACATAATGTAACCGTAATGGCGGCAATTCATACGATGGGTTCGGACAAACCTTACGCGATGCGGATTTCACTTCGATGCACCGCCGCAAGAATAATCTTTGGCGAAAGAGGGTACCTTTTCTATTGACTGCTGGTAGCGGAATTCATCGACATTCATGTACGAAAGGCGAGTGATCAGCATGCCCGAATGGTTAGCGACGGCTCTGCGCACCTTATTGTCCGTTGCGGTGCTATTTACCTTGACGAAGTTATTGGGAAAAAGACAAGTTTCGCAGCTCTCCCTGTTCGAATACATTACCGGCATTACGATCGGGAGCTTGACAGCTTATGTATCAATGGACCTGGAAAAGCATTGGGTACTCGGCATCGTATCGTTGGTCGTATGGGTAGGAGTCTCTTTAGCGATCGAATTTGTTCAATTAAAAAGCAAAAAAATACGCGATTTTGTTGACGGCAAAGGTACCGTTCTCATCAAAGACGGCAAAATCATGGACGACAATATGAAAAAAGAGAGGATTACCAGCGACGAACTGCTCGAACTGTTGCGTAAAAAAAATGCATTTAAAGCGGCGGATGTCGAATTTGCGGTCATGGAGCCAAGCGGAGAACTCAACGTAATGCTGAAGAAAGAGAATCAGCCTCTAACGCCGAAACATCTCGGAATTAAAGTCGGGCCGGAACAAGAGCCGCAAGCCGTTATTATGGACGGCAAAATATTGGACGAACCGCTCGCAACGTTGGGATTGAACCGAAGATGGCTTCATACCGAATTAAAAAAGCTGGGGGTATCGCTCGATAACGTTTTTGTCGGCCAAGTCGACAGTTACGGCCAATTCTATGCCGATTTGTACGACGACCAAATTAAGGTTCCGGAGCCGATGCAAAAAGCTTCGCTCTACGCGACGCTGAAAAAATGCGAAGCGGATCTCGAACTGTACGGATTGTCGACGGACGAAGCGAGCGTGAAAGAGCTATACCGGCAATGTTCGGAGCAAATGCAAGGCGTCATTGAAGATATGAAACCGTTGCTTACACGGTAAGCGGCATCGCGAATACTTAAGGAGGAAATCCAATGTCAAGCAAAAATAAAGATTTAACGCCCGTGCAGCAAGAATATAAAGAACTGGCCAAGCGCAACGAACCTCCGCGTCCGGTGCTCAAAAATTGTTTGCTGGCGTTTCTGTCGGGCGGAACGATCTGCCTGATCGGGCAAGCGATACAGCAGATGTTCATCAAATGGGGCGGGTTTAGCGAGAAGGAAGCGGGCAATCCGACCGTTGCCGTGCTCGTCATTATCTCCGTCATCCTTACCAGCCTAGGGGTGTACGATAAAATTGCGCAGTGGGCGGGCGCCGGCACAGCCGTTCCGGTTACGGGCTTCGCCAATTCGATGGCTTCCGCGGCGATCGAGCATCGCAGCGAAGGGGTTGTGCTCGGCGTGGGCGGCAAAATGTTCAAAATCGCCGGACCCGTTATCGTCTTCGGCACCGTAGCCGCATTTATCGTCGGCATTCTCCACTGGATTTTCAATCCGAATATGGGGGGATAACCAAATGACGTTAAAAGGGCATCAAAGCTGGCGTTTCGAGAATAAACCGAGAATTGTCGGAACGGCTACGGTTGTCGGCCCCTTCGAAGGTCAAGGCCCGCTTGCCGACGATTTCGACATCATCCACGGCGAGTTGATGATGGGGCAAAAAAGTTGGGAAAAAGCGGAGAAGAAATTGATGGAAGAAGCGGCGACGTTGGCGATCGAGAATGCCGGGTTAACGAAAGAGCAAGTCCAATTTTATGTCGGCGGCGACTTGAACAATCAAATCATCAGCAGCAGCTTTAGCGCCAGAACGCTCGGCATTCCTTATCTCGGCGTCTTCGGCGCTTGTTCGACCTCGATGGAAAGCTTGGCCCTCGCTTCGCTTATGGTCAACACAGGTTCGGCGAAATACGCGCTTGCCGGCACTTGCAGCCATAACGCAGGCATCGAAAAACAATTCCGCTATCCGACGGAATACGGCTCGCAGAAGCCTCCGACCGCTCAATTCACTGTAACGGGGGCAGGGGCGGCCGTCGTATCGCTCAAAGGAGAGGGACCGGCCGTAACATCGGCTACGATCGGCCGGGTCGTCGATATGGGAATTAGCGATCCGTTCAATATGGGCGCGGCGATGGCTCCTGCGGCGGTCGACACGATACAAGCGCATTTCAGGGATTTGCAAATCCAACCGGGGCATTACGACTTGATCGTTACCGGAGATCTATCGAAAGTGGGCTATGCGATCGCCTGCGATTTGTTGAAAAAACATAACGTTCCGATGAACCAAACGACGTATCAGGATTGCGGCATGATGATCTACGACTACGAGAAGCAAATGGTGCAGGCGGGGGCGAGCGGATGCGCTTGTTCGGCCGTCGTCACTTACGGCCATCTGATTCGCCGGCTGCTCGCCGGCGAATTGAAGCGAATTCTCGTCGTGGCAACCGGGGCGCTGCTGTCTCCCCTGTCATACCAGCAAGGGGAAACCATTCCTTGCATCGCACATGCGGTGTCCATCGAATATGCGGACGCTTGACTGCATATAAATAGACAAGTATGCAATAGGGAATTCATCCTGCATTTTCGGGACGGGGGCTGATGTTTGTTGCGATCGCTCAAAAGGTGGTTGGCGATCATTGCGGGGAGCTTAATGATCGCGATCGGAATTAATTATTTTCTGATTCCTTTCAGCATTTTGGACGGAGGAATTATCGGAATCGCCTTAATTGCCAAATATTTATGGGGCGCCAAAGTCGGACTGACGATGATCGTATGCAGCATTCCGATTTTTATGCTGGCATGGTTCCGGTACCGTCCTTATTTTTATTTAAGCTTCCCGGGCATGCTCATCTCCTCGCTGTTTACGGATGCGCTCTATCCGTCGCTTTATTACTTTACGTACTATGTGAAACTAAGTCCGTTGATGAGCGCCGCGATCGGCGGCATCTTCATGGGGGGCGGCCTCGGCGTGATGCTTCGTTACGAAACCAGTACCGGGGGGACGGACTTGGTCGCCAAATTTATTGCCGACTATTATTTGGTCAATGTCGGCTTTACGATTTTTATTATCGACGGGATGATCGTCACTTTGGGCGGCATGCTTTTCTCCGCGGAAACGTTTCTGCTGTCCGTCGTTACGATATTCGTCGGCGGAATCGTAACCGGACTATGCTGTTTGAACCGCAATACGCTGCATTCGGGACCGCCTGCCGGACATCGGCGCTTCGGTTGAACAGCGGCGTGAAAACCAACAAAAAAAGGACCGCCCCCTTTCGTTCAACGATGGGGACCGTCCATTTGAATTACTGAAGCTGCTTGCCGTCCATTTGCGCTCTCAGCGTTTTGGCGAGCCCGTCCGCGGCTTTCCAAATATCGCCCGCTCCCATGGTAATCACCAGGTCGCCGGGACGCACGCTGTCGCTCAAATAGCTCAGCACCTCTTCTTTGGTCGGAATATATTTCGTATTTCGATTGCTGTTCTGCACGATCAATTCGACCAATTTGGCGCTATGGACGCCTTCGATCTGCTTTTCTCCCGCGGGGGAGTAGATGTCCGTTATGATGACTTCATCCGCGTCCGCAAAGGCGCGGCTGAATTGATCCAGCAAAAAGAAGGTGCGGGAATAGCGCTGCGGCTGAAATACGGCGACAATCCGTTTGCCCGTCGCCTTCGCCGCTTGGATGGTCGCTTGAATTTCCGTCGGATGATGGGCGTAGTCGTCGATGACCAATATATCGTTCACTTCGCCCAGCACTTGAAATCTGCGCTTTGCGCCGCGAAACAGCTTGATCGCGCCTTGAATCGCATAAAACGGAATGCCCGCCTGCATGCAAGTAATGACCGTAGCCATGGCGTTATACACGTTATGGCGGCCCGGCACGGACAATTCGATCGGACCGAGCGGAACGCCCTGGTAGCAGAACGTGAAATTAACCTTTCTATCGCCCAGAACGACGTCTGTTGCCGTGTAATCCGCTTGCCGGTCGATTCCGTACGTTATATATTCGCCTTTGACCGTAGGAAGCATTTCCTGCAGCGTCTCGTCGTCCGCGCATACGATCGCTTTGCCGCCTTCTTTCACTTGATTCAGAAACCGGACATAGGCCTGCTTCAACTTCGCGAAATCTCCGCCGTAGTTTTCCAGATGATCGGCTTCGATGTTGGTTACGATAGCCAGCGTCGGATGATATTGCAGAAAGGATCCGTCGCTCTCGTCCGCTTCAGCCACGACATAATCGCCTTTCCCCGCTTTCGCGTTTGTGCCGACGTTCATAATTTCTCCCCCGATAATATAGGTCGGATCGTAATTGCATTCCTCCATCACAAGGGCGATCATCGACGAAGTCGTCGTCTTGCCGTGGGCGCCCGCCACAGCGACCCCATTGCGCGAATTCAGCAAACGGGCCAGCATTTGCGAACGATGCAATATCGGGATGCCCTGTTTCTCGGCCTCCACTCTTTCCACATTGTCTCCTGCGAGCGCGGTCGAATAAACGACCAGATCGGCGCCTTGCACGTTGCCCGCCGTATGTCCTATATAAATTTTCGCCCCTTTGGCCGCCAATTTCTCCGTTAAATCTTGCGCGGCTACGTCGGAACCCGTAACCGTATATCCCATTTCCAGCATAACCCGAGCAATGGCGCTCATCCCGTAGCCCCCGATGCCGATAAAATGAACATGTTCTACTGTATTCAACAAAGACTCACCAACCTTTTTCAGAATCGGTCTGATACAAGATATGCGAACGAACATCGGCGATTAAGTATAGCGTTCCGGTTACGACCGCCAAATCTTCGTCGGACGTTATTTCCGTCAACTTTCGCAACGCTTCTTTCCAGTCCGGTTCAACTGTCACGTTCAGATCCGGGCGCGAAATCTCGTCCGCTACGTTCCGGACGATCGCCAGCAAATCTTCGGCCTTCATCTTTTTGCGGAAATCGGGCTCGGTTATGATAAGCGTATCCACTATAGGTAGTATATGCCGTAAAACATCAATATGATTCTTCGTCGACAACATCCCTAGCATCAGATGCAATTTGTTATAACGGTACGTGCTTTGGAGCGCCTTGGCCAGCGTTTCCGCGCCCTCGGGATTATGCGCGCCGTCCACAAGCAGACGCGGCCGCGTCCCGAGCATTTCCAAGCGTCCCGCCCAGGCCGTCTCCGCAAGCGCTTTGTACAAATCGTCGTCTTCCACGATAAGCGCGTAATATTGCCGCAGCACTTCAATCGCCATTAACGCTGCGGCGGCGTTTTTGATCTGATGTTCCCCGTTCATGCGGATGACGACATGATCCAGTTTGCGGAACGGACCGACAAAAGTGAAAACTTGCTCGTTCTCTTGCGAACGGATCGTTTCGAAACGATATTGTTCTTCCGCCAAGTAAAGCGTAGATTTGCGGCTTTGCGCCGTTTCGCGCAGCACGCGGATCGCTTCCGGCTGTTCCGCGCTGCTGACGACCGGCACGCCGGCTTTAATGATTCCCGCTTTCTCGGCCGCGATTTCTTCGATCGTATCGCCCAGCACATCCATATGATCGTGACCGATATTCGTAATGACGGAAATCACGGGAACGACGATGTTCGTTACATCCAGTCTTCCACCAAGACCCGTCTCCCAAACTACATAATCGGGAAAAGTTGCCTTGGCGAAATATAATACGGCAAGAGCCGTCGACACTTCAAACATCGTGGGCGATCCCAATTCGGTAGCGGCCACTTCGTCCACATACGGCTTCAATTCGTTCGTTAGGCGCAGGAGCGTTTCCTCAGGGATATCCTGGCCGTTATATTGAAACCGGTTCGTAAATTTCTCGATGTAAGGCGAGGTGAACGTCCCTACATCGTAGCCGCTCTGGCATAAAATTCGCGTCAAAAAAGCGCATGTCGATCCTTTGCCGTTCGTCCCGGCAACATGAATAAACTTCAATCTGCGATGCGGGTTTCCCATTAAATCCATCAACATTTCTATTCGCGCCAAGCCTGGGCGAATGCCGAACGGTATTAATCCGTTGATCCAACGTACCGCTTCTTCATAGGTTTGAAAAGGGGCTGCCGCGACAGCCCCGTTGATGTCAGCCATTGTTACCCCATCCTTTTCGTCTTGCGGCATTACCCGCGCAATTCTGCGATACGCGCCAACACCTTATCGCGTTTATCCGAATAATCTTTTTGCTTCGCCCTTTCTTCCTCGATCACTTTCGCCGGCGCCTTCGCGACAAATCCGGCGTTCGCCAATTTTTTGTCGACCCGTTCGACTTCGCTGTTCAAATGGGCCAATTCTTTCTCCAGACGGGCGATCTCTTGCTCGATATCGATTAATCCGGACAGCGGCAAATACAGTTCCAACCCAGTGACGACCGCGGTCATCGCTTTATCCGGCGCGGCAACGCCCGGATCGACCTCGAATTTGGACGTGTTGCAGAAACGGCGAACATATTCCGCGTTGCGAGAAATAATGCGGTTCGTTTCCTCGTCCGAAGGTTTGACGATCAATTCGATTTTCTTGCTCATCGGAACGTTAACCTCGGCCCGAATATTGCGTACCGCGCGAATGATATCCATGAGCAGATTCATCTCGCGCACCGCGGAAGGAGCCTCCAGCGCCGCATCGTATACCGGCCATGGAGCGAGCGTAATCGTTTCGCCCTCATGCGGCAAATGCTGCCAAATTTCTTCCGAAATAAACGGCATGAAAGGATGGATCATACGCAGCGTACGGTCGAGCACGTAGGCGAGTACGGATTGCGTTTTCTTCTTCGCATCGGCGTCTTCGCCGTAAAGGCGAAGCTTGGCGAATTCGATATACCAGTCGCATAGATCGTCCCAAATGAAATTATACAACAACCGGCCGGTTTCTCCGAACTCATAGCTGTCGATCAACCGGGTAATGTCGCGCGCCGTCTCGTTCAACCGATGCAAAATCCAGCGGTCGGCCGTACCGAGTTCGCCGCCGATGTCGATTTGGCCGTAAGTGAATCCGTCCAAATTCATTAAGGCGAACCGCGACGCATTCCAAATTTTGTTGGCGAAATTGCGCGCCTGTTCCACCTTTTCAAGGCGGAAACGTAAATCTTGCCCAGGCGTGCTGCTGGTGGAAATCATATAACGCATGGCGTCGGCGCCGTATTTGTCGATCACTTCAAGCGGATCTATGCCGTTGCCGAGCGATTTCGACATTTTGCGGCCTTCGGCGTCGCGCACGAGTCCGTGAATCATGACGTCCTTAAACGGAATCTGTTCCGTGAACTCCAATGCGGTAAAGATCATACGCGCAACCCAGAAATAAATAATATCATATCCGGTCACGAGCACGTTCGTCGGATAATAACGTTTGAAATCGTCCGTTCGGTCCGGCCATCCAAGCGTGGAAAACGGCCATAGCGCCGAACTGAACCACGTATCGAGCACGTCCTCGTCCTGCCTCAGGCTGCTGCCTCCGCATTTGGCGCAAACGGCCGCATCGCCTATAGACACATGCATCTCTCCGCAATCGTTGCAATACCATGCCGGTATTCGGTGCCCCCACCACAATTGGCGGGAGATGCACCAATCGCGCACATTTTCGATCCAATGCAAATAAATTTTCTCAAAACGGTCCGGTATGAAGCGGACTCCTTGCCCGGATTTTTGCGCCTCGATCGCTTTTTGCGCGAGCGGCTTCATTTTGACGAACCATTGCGTGGACAAATAAGGCTCGACGACAGCCCCGCTTCGTTCGCTATGCCCCACTTGATGAAGATGGTCTTCGATTTTGATCAACACGCCTTGCTCTTGCAAATCCTTGACGATTTGCTTGCGGCATTCCGAACGGTCCAGGCCGTTGTATTTGCCGGCATGCTCGTTCATCGTTCCGCTCTCGTCCATTACGGTAATTTGCGGAAGATCATGCCGCAGCCCGACTTCGAAATCGTTCGGATCGTGGGCGGGAGTGATTTTCACAGCGCCGCTTCCGAACTCCTTGTCGACATATTCATCCGCGATCACCGGAATTTCTCTGCCGACGATCGGCAACACGAGCATGCGGCCGATCATATGCTTGTAGCGCTCGTCCTCCGGATGAACGGCAACCGCCGTATCGCCGAGCATCGTCTCCGGACGCGTCGTCGCTACCGTAATCGAACCGCTTCCGTCTTTCAGCGGATATTGCAAATGATACAAATGGCCTTGAACTTCCTTATATTCCACTTCGATGTCCGACAACGCGGTGCGTGCCGCGGGATCCCAGTTAATAATATATTTGCCGCGGTAGATCAATCCTTTTTCGTACAGCTTGACGAACACTTCCCGCACGGCGCGCGACAGCCCTTCGTCGAGCGTAAACCGCTCTCTCGAATAATCGAGCGAGAAGCCCATCTTGGCCCATTGCTCGCGAATCGTGTTCGCATAAAGCTCCTTCCATTGCCATACGTTCTCGAGAAATTTCTCGCGGCCGAGATCGTAGCGGCTTTTTCCTTCCTCGCGCAGCTTCTGCTCCACTTTTGTTTGCGTGGCGATGCCGGCGTGATCGGAACCGGGCAGCCATAACGCGTCATATCCCTGCATCCGTTTCGTGCGGATCAGAATATCCTGTAATGTAAAGTCGAGCGCATGCCCGATATGCAGCATTCCCGTTACGTTCGGCGGCGGAATGACGATCGTATACGTTTCGGCGTCCGGGCGCCGGCCCGCGTTGAAGTATTGTCCCTTCAGCCAATACTCGTACCATTTGCGCTCCGCCGCTTTCGGATCGTACGTCGTCGGCATGGCGGTTGTCGATTGGGTTTGATTCGCTTCTGACATGATAACTACCTCCGTTTTCATCATTGAGCAAGCTTCAAAAAATACAAAAAGCCCCTCGTCTCAAAGGACGAAAGGCTATCTTCCGTGGTACCACCTTTGTTTCGCATGCGAGTAAGGGGCGCAAATCGCCGATGCACGCGACACTCTTACAGATAACGGCTGCGGCCGGTTCGCTTTCGCCTTGCTATTTCAACGCCTTCGATTTTTGCGCGCTGCCGTGGAACAAGGATCGAGCAAACAACTCCGGGGCGACTTCGGCAACTACATCCTGCGGAACTTCACAGCGTACCGGTTCCGCTCTCTGAAGGGTTGATTGCCTACTATTCCCTTTCAACGTTTTTAGCAATAAATCATCTTATATCATAGCTTTCTTTATCCAAGGAGTCAATACAATGTATGAGCAGTATATGAATGATCTATGGCAAATGTTTGTACAAATGCGTGTTCAAAAAGTCAACTTTTCAGCACCGAGAAGGTTGCGAGAACCCGAGGCCCATGCTTCCGAAGCGAGTTTTGCTGCGCAAAACTTTCAGGAGGAGCGGAGTGTAGGCAAAACCTACATGAGCACCTGCAATGTTTCCGGAGGAAACATCCTTCGTAAGCATACGCTCTTCGAGGGTGAACGCAAGATTCGATGTCGAGTCGGCTCCCAGCTTATCTTCGTGATCAAAAGGGGACTTTTTGAACAACCTCTTTAAGGAGTGTCATATCCCATCTTGTCCCATTCATAAACTTTTTATAAGAGGTTGCTGAAAAAGTCGGCTTGCCGGCTTTTTGAACCTTCACTTTAAGGTGGTGGTGAACATGGAACGCTGGTGGTGGAAAATCCGTTATTCGGTGAAAGGCGTTATTTTTCCGTTAATATGCATACAATTCGTAAGAACGCTGCTGCTGCCGACCGGACTGGATGTTTTTATTTTATTCATTCTGTTTCTGATCTATTTGGGCTTTCTCCTCGACATGTACTAATGATCCGCAATATCGGCAAAAAAAAACCTCCTGCCCCGGGTACGCTCACGTACGCAAGGCGGCAGGAGGTTTTTCGCTTCGTTACGGAATATAAATTACTTGTCCTTCCGACAAGTTTTGCTCGTCTAAACGATTGTACAGCATAATTTCGCGCGGGTTCAGATGATATCGGCTCGCGATCATATCGAGCGTTTCTTCCCGCTGGACGATGCACATTTTCACTTTACGGAAAGCGCTTTTCTCATCTTGTTTGCTTAAAAATAAATTTTTCCATTCCAAATCGTCCCCTGAAGAAGCGGATTTGAGCTGCTCCGCTTGAGCTTCCAACTCTTCCACGGCGTTTCGGGTTTCCAACTGTTTTTGCGCATTGCTGGAGTGCAGCAATGTCATCAGTCCGATTTGTTGTTCCGATTCGCCTTGCGGCTCTTTTTTCGCGCTCAGCGCCACTTTCATTTCTTTCTTTTCTTCCGGCGGCGCAGCGGCTTCCACGATCGCTTCGCTCTTCGCATCTTCCTGTTCCGGTTCCCGGATCTCGACAGGTTCCGGCTCGGGTTCCGGAATCGCAGCAAACTCGGCCACTGCGGCTTCCTCCGGCTCCTCGGCATTTCTGCCGGCCTCCTCCGCGATCAAGTCCCTCGGCCATTCCTTGTCCGGTTGAAAGGAATGCGTGTGCAGAACGGGTTCGGGTTCGGGTTCCGCTTCGAATCCGAACTTGATTTGCTCTTCCATACGATCCTCGGTCCGCTGAACGGCTGCGTACGGGTCCGGGAATTCCGCCTGAGACGGCTCTTCTTGCACGAAAGCTTGATCCGAATAGGAGAAAGTTTCGGTTTCCCATTGCGGTTCGAACGAGGGACGTGTCTCCGCGGCAAAGCTCTCGATCGGAGGTTGCGAATGGGGCTGTTCCGCGTGTTCGGATTGTTCTGCCTTTTCTGCCTGTTCCGCCTGATCCGTCTGGGCCGTTTGATGGTATACGGTAAACTCTTCCGGGGCCCATGCGGGCGTTTCGTGCTGGATCATCTCGATTCCTTTGAGCGAAAGCACGCCGGTAATGTTTAATGTTCGGTTAGACAACAAATCGACATCGAAGTTCTCGATTTCAACCGAAATATCTTCCAATTGGTGCACACGATTCATCGGCAGCGTTATTTCCACGGGAATCCAATGTTCCAACGTCTGCGTACTCTTCTCCTCGTCGTTGCCTTTATAAACGGTCGCAAGCAGCAAATTACCGCGCAATGTCGCCTGTTCTCCGAGCGGAACCACCTGAATGTGGGGCACAAGTTCGATCTCTTCGAGTTCCTCGATCCCTACTACATCTTCCGACAGATGCACCCGTTCATAAATGTCAAATCGCAATCCGTAAGATTGATCAAACAATACGGAGTCCTCCCTTCTGCATATCAAACTGGATATTGCCCGTTTTCAGCGACGAGTCGCTTTCGGACGGAGCAACCTCTTATCATCGCTACTATTTATCTATATGCCCGGAAGGGAGGAGCATGCCATCTTTTTTCAATCTTTCAACCGCAATTGCAAAGTACGCAGCGATTCCGGCCATGGCGCGTCGACATGCAACCGTTCGCCGGAGAGCGGATGCGCGAAATGCAATGCTTCTCCGTGCAGCGCTTGCGCGGGATAAAGCTCGGCGGAGCCGCCGTACAGTTCGTCGCCGATAATCGGATGTCCGATATAGCTTGCATGGACGCGTATCTGGTGCGTACGCCCCGTTTCCAGCCGCAGCCGGACAAGCGAAGCGGTGCGGTACGTCTCCAGCACTTCCAGATGCGTCACCGCCTGCGCGCCGGTCCGCGAGACGCGGCGCCGATTGCGATGATGCCGATCTTTGCCGATCGGAGCGTCAATCGTGCGAAGATGGCCGGCGACTTGCCCTTGTACGAATGCGATATAGATCCGCTCCACCGCTTTCAAGCGCATCGCCTCGTCCAGTCGAAGCTGGGCGAATTCGTTCTTGGCATAGAGCACTGGGCCGGTCGTATTCTCGTCAAGCCGGTGGATATGCCGCACTTTCAATTGCTGTCCCGTGCACTCGTAGTACGAAGCGATTGCGTTCGCAAGCGTTCGCCGCTGCTCCGGAACCGCCGGATGAACGAGCATATTCGCCGGCTTGTTGACAACCAGACAAAAATCGTCTTCGTACAGAATGTCCAGCTCATGCCAAAACGGCGGAATCCCATCCGATTCCGCCGGAAACAGCTTATAGCGCGTCCGCGTTCCCGTCGTTTGAATTCCGCCGTTATGCCGCAGTTTATGTAGGAGCCGTTCCGGCAGCGCGATCGTATGCCCCGCGGCCGTTTCGAACCATTCTCCTTTTCTTACGCCGCTCATCGGTTTCATAAGTTTTTCAAAGCGTAATAATGCGCTTCGATCGTAGCATCGATATCTTCCTCGCTATGCGCGGCCGAGACGAACATTCCTTCGTATTGCGACGGAGCGAGGCTTATTCCCGCATCGAGCATGCCCGCGAAGTAAGCGCGGAAACGATTCAAATCCGAAGTTTTCGCCGTATCGTAATTGATGACATGAATATCGGTGAAAAACGGGCAGACCATGGAACCGACGCGGTTGATTGTGCAAGGAACGCCGAGTTCCCGCGCATTGCGTTCGAATCCCAATTGCAATCTTGCCGACAATCGTTCCAAACGTTCGTATACGTCCGGCTGAAGCAATTGCAGCGTCGTATAGCCGGCAACCATCGCGAGCGGATTGCCGCTTAACGTGCCCGCTTGATAAATCGGCCCGGCCGGAGCGATTTGCTCCATGATCTCGCGTTTGCCTCCATAAGCGCCTACCGGCAGCCCGCCGCCGATTACCTTGCCGAGACAGGTCAAATCCGGCGTTATGCCGTACAATCCTTGCGCGCAATGAATATGCACGCGGAACCCTGTCATCACTTCGTCAAAAATAAGCAAGCTGCCGTATCTCGTCGTAATGTCGCGCAATCCGGCAAGGAAGCCGGGCAGCGGCGGCACTACGCCCATATTGCCGGCGATCGGCTCAACGATGACGCAGGCGATTTCCTCGCCGAATCGCTCGAACGCGATCTTGACGGCTTCTATATCGTTATACGGCACCGTAATCGTCTGGGCGGCCACGCTTTCGGGGACGCCGGGGCTATCCGGCAGCCCAAGCGTTGCTACGCCCGAGCCCGCTTTTATAAGCAGGCTGTCCGAGTGTCCGTGATACGAGCCTTCGAATTTGACGATTTTGCTTCGGCCCGTATATCCGCGGGCGAGGCGAATCGCGCTTAACGTCGCCTCCGTGCCTGAGTTTACCATCCTCACGATATCGGCCGAAGGCACCCGCTCGCAGACTAACTTCGCCATCAGCGTCTCCAATTCGGTCGGCGCGCCGAAGCTGGTCCCTTTCGCGGCCGTCCGCTGGATCGCTTCCACGACTTCCGGATGGGCATGTCCCATAATCAACGGGCCCCATGAAGCGATATAATCGATAAATCGGTTGCCGTCAATATCGTAAACATGCGATCCTTCGCCGCGGTCCATATATACCGGCGTTAAGCCGACCGATTTGAAGGCGCGGACAGGAGAGTTAACCCCTCCGGGAATATAGCGCTTCGCTTCGGCAAACGCCGCTTTGGAACGTTCGTCTTTCCGTTTCTGCATACTCATCCTTACCTCCTCCTTGTCCGTCTATTGGTTCAACCATTTCGCCGCGTCTTTCGCGAAATACGTAATGATCACGTCTGCGCCGGCGCGTTTCAAGCCGGTCAGCATTTCGAGCACAACCGCTTCTTCGTCGATCCATCCTTGCAGCGCCGCCGCCTTTACCATGGAATATTCGCCGCTGACGTTATACGCCACGACCGGCAGATCGAACTGATCCTTAAGCATGCGAATAATGTCCATGTAAGCCATGGCCGGCTTAACCATAAGGAAATCCGCGCCCTCCCGCACATCCGATTCCGATTCGCGCAACGCTTCGCGTGCGTTGGCGGGATCCATCTGGTACGATTTCCGATCGCCGAATTGCGGCGCAGAATGAGCCGCTTCGCGAAACGGGCCGTAAAATGCGGACGCGTACTTCACCGAGTAGGACATGATCGGCACATGATCGTAGCCGGCTTCGTCCAATCCGGCGCGTATCGCTTGCACGAAGCCGTCCATCATATTCGACGGCGCGATGATGTCCGCTCCCGCCTTCGCTTGCGAAACGGCCGTCCGAACCAGCAATTCGAGCGAGGCGTCGTTAAGCACTTCGCCGTGCGGCCGGCCGTTGACGTCATGCACATGAACGAGCCCGCAATGACCGTGGTCGGTAAACTGGCACAGGCATGTATCCGCGATGACGAGCAGGTCGGGATACAACGATTTGATGCGGCGCGTCGCCTGTTGTACGATGCCGTTCTCCGCGAAGGCGGACGATCCTTGCGCATCTTTCGATTCGGGCACTCCGAACAACAGAACGGCGGAAATGCCCAATTCGACAATTTCCTTCAACTCTTGATCCATCCGGTCGAGCGACCAATGGTACACTCCGGGCATGGACGGTATTTCTTCTCGAACGCCGCTGCCATGGGTAACGAACAACGGCGCGACGAAATCGTCCACCGTCAGCGTCGTTTCGCGCACCATGCGGCGAATGGCCGCCGTTTGGCGCAAACGGCGATGTCTCACAATCGGAAAGCTCATATCTGTCATTCCTCCTAATGGTTTAGTTCCTTCCTATAGCGCATAACGCTTCCGCAAGCGCCGGCACGGTGGATTCCCTTGCGGTTGCCGTCACTCTCAGCCCGGCTTCCGCCGCCGTCTGCGCCGTAACCGGCCCGATGCAGGCGATGTCGATGCCCGCCAGCAGTTCCGCGGGACGGTCGACGCCCATTCGTCTCAATACGGCAAGCAAATTTTTGACGGTTGAAGAACTTGTAAACGTAATAATATGAATGTCGCGGTTGCGCAACAATTCCAATACTTCCTCGTCGTTCTCGTCCGTGATGACCGTTTCGTACGTTTGCGCTTCTACAGGGAATAGTCCCGCCTCCCGCAGCCGTTCCGGCAACCATGCCCGCGCCAAATCGCCGCGCGGCAGCAATACATGCTGCCCCGGACGCAAGTTTGGGGCGAGAGCGTCGTATATGCCTTCCGCCTGATACCGCTGCGGCAGCTCCTCGATCGTCAAGCCGCGCTCCTCAAGCGCTTCGGCCGTTTTGGGACCGACCGCAACGATTCGCGCTTTGTGCAGCGCCCGGATATCGGCCCTTTGTTCCCGCAAATGGCGGAAAAAATAGTCGACACCGTTAACGCTAGTAAAAATAACCCAATCATATCGATCCAAACGCCCCAACGCCTCTTGCAGCGAACGTCTCGCCTCTTCCCGCGAGGGAGGGCGGGTCGCAATGACCGGATATTCCACCGGCTCGCCGCCCAAATCTTCGATGAGCTGCGCGAGCTCGCTTGCTTGCTCGCGTGCGCGCGTGACAAGCACGCGCTTGCCGAATAGCGGCATACGCTCGTACCATTGCATCTTCTCGCGCTGCAGTACGACATCGCCGACGACGATGACGGCCGGCGGCTGGAAGCGAGCCTCCCTCACCTGATCCGCGATCGTTTCGAGCGTTCCGACGAGCGTCGACTGCTCCGCCCTCGTTCCCCAGCGAATAAGCGCTATGGGCGTATGCGGCGGCCTTCCGTGGCGCATAAGCTGTTCGCTTATATATCCGATTTTGGCGACGCCCATCAGAAACACGAGCGTCCCGGTCGCGTTCGTCACTTTCTCCCAATAAATCGACCGATCCAATTTATCGGGACTTTCATGCCCAGTAATAATCGATAAAGAAGAGGCAAGGTCACGGTGCGTCACCGGAATTCCCGCATAGGCGGGAACGGCGACGGCCGATGTCACTCCCGGGACGATTTCGAAGGGCACGCCATGTTCCGCCAGCAACTCCGCTTCTTCGCCGACCCGGCCGAAGATCGACGGGTCCCCCCCCTTCAGCCGGGTTACCGTCTTCCCTTGCAATGCCAAATCGACAAGCAGCCGGTTAATTTCCTCCTGCTTCATCGTATGCCTGTCCGGCAGCTTGCCCACGTAAATTTTGTCGGCGCCCGGCTTCATATGCTTCAGCAGCCGCGGCGATGCCAACCGGTCATAGACGACGACATCCGCCCGCTCAATACATTGCAGGCCCTTCACAGTAATCAGTTTGGCATCTCCGGGACCTGCGCCGACGAGATAAACTTTCCCCTTATTCATTTCCCGTTATCCCCTCAATTCGGCCAATATGCGATCCGCTCCTTGCGCGATCAATCGGGAGGCCACCTGCTCGCCAAGCTTCTCCGGATCGCCGCCCCGGAGCGTTTCTTTCAGGATGATCCCGCCGTCCGCCGTGCCGACCATTCCCGTCAATTCAAGCGCCGAGTCGGCCGAGTCGCCTACGATCGTCGCATACGCGCCGATAGGCACTTGGCATCCCCCGTTCAGCACGCCGAGAAAGCTTCTTTCCGCCCGTACCGTCCGTTCCGTAACCGGATCGTTCAAGCGATGCAGCAAATCGAGCGCTTCCGTATCATCGCTGCGGCATTCGATGCCGAGCGCGCCTTGTCCGACGGCCGGCAGGCAAATATCTTCCGGCAAATATTGCGTAATGCGCTCCTGCCAGCCCATGCGCAACAGCCCTGCCGCCGCAAGCACGATCGCGTCGAATCCTTCCGTCTCCAGCTTGCGCAGCCGGGAATCGATGTTGCCCCGGATCGACTCGATCTGCAAATCGGGACGGTAATGCTTCAATTGGCTCGCCCGCCGCAAGCTGCTCGTGCCGACCTTTGCCCCCTGCGGCAGGTCCTGGAGCGGTCGTCCGTCTCTGGCGATAAGGCAGTCGCGCGGATCGACGCGCCGCGGCACCGCTCCGTTCGTCAGCCCTTCTTGCCGCTCCCACGGCATATCCTTCATACTATGTACCGCCATATCGATCTCGCCGCTGAGCAGCGCTTGTTCGATTTCTTTCACGAACAATCCTTTGCCTCCGACTTTGGACAACGTAACGTCCAGAATACGATCGCCTTTCGTTACGATTTTGCGAGTCTCAAACCGAAAAGAAAGTCCCGCCTGCTCGCATATCTCTTGCAATCGCTCCACCATTTGCCCCGTTTGCGTAAGCGCCAGGGCGCTTTGCCTTGTACCTACAACGATCGTCCGCATCCTATTCCTCCTGAAAAGCCATAGCTTCATTGTACTGTTTCGTTTACGATATCATTCATCGAGCCGTTCCGCAATCCAGCGCCGCATCTCCGCGTCCGTCCACGGACGATACAGGCCTTCGCGGATTTGGCCAAGCCAATCGATTTGCATAAACGTTCTCGCCAATCGCCTGCGCAGCTGCGCATCGCCCACCGTCCGCCTTGCGACGGTTCGAAACCGCTCCGCAACCGCGATGTACGTCTCGTAATCCGCAGCGTCCCTTTCCTCCAAGTCTTCGCAAATGCGCCGCGCGGCGATCGGGCTCGCGCCTGACGTGGAGACGGAAATGACGAGCTTTCCCCGCCGCATGACGTACGGATTCGTAAAATTGCCGTCGTCCGCCTCGCTGGCGACATTGACGAAAATGCCAGATGCGCGGCTATCCGCCGCAACGGCCCGGTTTACTTCGCCGTCGTCGGTCGCGGCGAACACAAGGGCGGCGCCTGCGACGTCTTTCGATTCGTAACGCTTCGCAATTCCTTGAACGGCTCCTTCTTCGATCCAGCCAATGATCCGCTCAGTGAACCGGGGACTAATGACGACAATATCGGCTTGCGCGGCAAGCAACCCTTCGATTTTCCGTTCCGCCACCGCCCCTCCGCCAACGACGACGCACCGCCGATGCTTGAGCTGCAGCATAACGGGGTACAACGGCGCGCTTTCCGATTTACCGCTCAATTCGCTCACTCTCCCATCCAATGATGAAACGTCGACAACGCGTTAATTCCAACGTTCATCACCATAACCGCATAACAGATAAACGTCCAATAGGCTAATCGATTGCCGGGAAGCCGCAAATAAAACCGTTTCAAAAAGTAAAAAAGATATAAAATAAGTGCCGCCAAGGTCGATAACACTTTCAGGTCGAGCAGCAGCTCCAACCGGCCTGCCGAAAAGACGGAAGCGACGGCTACGACGAGCGACATAATCAATAACGGCGTTCCGATAACGAGCGACAAGTAGCAATAACGGTCGATCTTCTCCAGGCTGGGCAGCCTGCGCACCGGGTCGGACCATTGCTTCCCTTTCAATTTCCGGTGCAGATAGACGTACATTCCGGCGAATATCGTCCCGACCGTTAACGCCGCAAAACTGCAGACGGCCAAAGCGACGTGAAAAACAAGGAAATTTTGTGCGATTTCCCAACTTTCCAGCCTTTCTTCGCCGATCGGCCCGCTGAACAAATTCAAAACTAACATGGCAAACCCTACGATATTGATTAAAAAAACGCTGTAATCGATGCGAAATAAAAGAGTGATCGCCAGCGATACGGTGACGAGCACCCAGGAGAAGGCAAACATAAATTCGAGCCTGGATAATTCAAAAGGCCCCGACTGTCCGAACACCCTCCAGACAAGCAAGGCCGTTTGCAGCACCCATACGAAAGCAAGCAGCCCTGTACCCATCCGCTTCGATCTCGGATTTCTGCCGACGAAGTCCGGGAAAAAAAACAGAAGGCTCAGGGCGTACATATAAATAATGACATCGTATATCCAACTTTGCGAAACCATGCCGGCCACCGCCTAATTCAGCGTTGCCGCCGCCCAGGATAGAGCGCCTTTCGCTTCGGCTGCGGCTCTGTCTTCCCGAACGGCATGCGAAGACGGCGTTTCCTCGCGCATCGAAGATATATGCTTCTCGGCATCCAGCTCCGCTTCGGCGAGCTGCTCTTCCAGCGCGAACAGCTTGACAAACATGTCAAGCGCTTCGTCCGCGTGTTTCTCCGAAGCCATTTCTTTCACTCTTGCGATCGGGTCGCGCATCATCTGGTTCACAATGCTTTTGGTTAGTTTGCGTATCACTTTGACTTGACGCTCGTCCAATTCGGGAAGTTTGTTAAGCAAGCTTTCCATCGTTTCTTCATGGATATGGGCCGACTTCTCCTGCAGCGCGCGAATGAGCGGGCTGACGCCGAGCGTTTTCAGCCATTGCCGGAACGCTTCCATTTCCGCCGCGATCATTGCCTCGATCTTGGCCGATTCTTTGCGGCGTTGTTCGAGATTGCTTTCCACAATGCCTTGCAAATCGTCGATATCGTACAGGAAAACATTCGGTATTTGCGAAATGTTCGGGTCCAGGTCGCGCGGCACCGCGATATCGATCATAAATAGCGGGCGCCCTCTGCGCTTATTCATGGCCGCCTTCACTTCGTCTTGCATTAAAACGAATTGCTCCGATCCTGTCGAGCTGATGACAATGTCCATCTCATGCAATCGCCCCAGCCCTTCGCGGAGGGTGCATGCTTTCCCGCCCAATTTGACCGCAAGCTGTTCCGCGCGCGGCAACGTCCGGTTCGCCACGGTCACTTCCTCGGCTCCGCCGGCGTATAAATGCTTCACGGTCAACTCGCTCATTTTGCCTGCGCCCAAGATGAGTACTTTTTTGCCCGCGAATTTGCCGAAAATCCTTTTCCCCAGCTCGACGGCCGCATAGCTGACCGATACGGCCGCTTCGCCGATGGCCGTCTCCGCGTGCGCGCGCTTCGCCATCGTAATGGCCTGTTTAAACAGCGTATTAAACCAGGCGCCGGTCGTTTGGCTTTGCTGGGCAAGGGCGAGCGCGTTCTTCACCTGTCCCAAAATTTGCGTTTCGCCGATCACCATCGAATCCAAGCCGCTTGCGACGCGAAACAGATGCTCGATCGCTTGTTCGTCCTCGTATATATATAAATGATGAGTGAACTCCCGGCGCGGAATTTGAAACCATTGCTCCATAAAGCTTCGCACGAAATGTCCGCACATATGCAGGCGATCCACAACAACGTACAGTTCCGTCCGATTGCAGGTGGAAACGATGACGCATTCCAGAACGCTCTTCGTTTGTTTCAATTGACGCAATGCTTCGGGCAGCACCTTCTCGGAAAATGCGAACTTCTCCCTCACTTCCAGCGGAGTCGTCCGGTAATTTAATCCGACTACGATAATGTGCATGATTCCTCACCTGCCTCATCGTTTTTTTGTCAGTGATTATTATATCACAGTTCCATGATCCGATTATGATGAATTTTGAAAATATTATGAAAATGAACCGCCATCTCTAGTGTTGGCGGTTCGATTGCCTGTTATACTCCGTTCCTGCGAAGGCTGATGCCGATTTTATTATGGCGAGAGCTGCTCCTCAAGCAATTTCGCAAGATCGGCATCGGTTTTGGTCAGCGTATTGTTCTTCGAGCCGACGACCTGACCGCCCGATGAGAACAACTGCCCGTAAGCGTTCAGCATGTCGCCGAACTGCCGTTGAAACGAAAGCAGCGTCTCCCTCTCCTGATCCGATACCGGCCTGTCTCCGCCGATTTGCAAAGCGGTAATGAACTCGACCATCTTGTTTAACGAAGAGAGCGATTGCAGCCGCCCTCCGCCGACCGTCTTTGCGAGCCGCTCATGGGTGTAAGCCGCCGAGTATACGGCCAATTTCAACGAATCCAATTCTTTCGTAACCCGCGCATGACCGGATTCGTTCAAGGAACTGTTCACGATTCCCATCTGAAACAGCGAAACCTCGTACAACATCCGCTGCGCGTCGGCCTTCTGCACGCCCGGCGTCAAAAAAGCGTAAATTTGATAGGCCGGCCAAACGATAAGCAATACGACGATCACAACGATTAGAGGTTTTCCGCGCCGATGTCCCCTGCTCATTCCTTCTCCTCCCCCCTATGCTTCTCTTCTAACATTTTATGGGGGTTGGACAAAACAAATGACCATGGATCGTCCATGGCCATTCATTCATCAATTGTATTTGTCGTTCAATTACACGAGTTCCGCTTGTTTCATGGCCGGTTCTTCAACCTTTAATTCGCCTAAGCCGCGAACAAGCTTTTTCGCATACGTTTTTTCCGGTTTTAATACGGACACCAGGTAGTCAATCGCTAATTGCGGGTCTACCGTCTCGCCGCACGTATAGCAGTCGATCGCAGCAAAACCTCTTTCAGGATAAGTGTGGATGGAGAGATGACTCTCTGACAACAAAACAAGGACCGTTGCACCTTGCGGTTCGAATTGCTTCGATTGCACAGACAATACGGTCGCGCCGCACGCCTCGGCAGCTTCCACCAATTGCGCTTCTAATAATTCAGCATTGTTCAATAATCCAAAATCGACGCCCCAAGTATCAACAGCAACGTGTCTTCCGAAAGTTGAGTATTCCATCTTTCGGTTCCCCCTTCCTAGGAATAAAATGTTTGAAAAAATTTCATCCGCTAGGACCTACGTCATTCACTTCTCGAGGGAATAATCTCTCGCAACATTCAATGTCCTGAGTGAATCCTGGTTCCTAATATTTTGTTCAACGAAACTAAAAATAACATCTATTGCCCGGAAATGCAATAGTTTTTTTTGGGAAAGCAGAAATGAAATCGAAAATTGCCGGACTCGTATACAACATATGGCGAATTCTATACATTTGTGCATAGCCTAATACGTTGTTTCACTTCGCCAAGCTTTCCGCTTATAAAAAACCTGCCGCTTAAAGTCGCGGCAGGTTGAAGGCTGGATAGGAAAACGCGTTTATCAAAATGATGCCCATTATGCTTCGAGAATAAACAAGCGCTTCGTATAATCTTTCAGCTTCCGGTCGATCTGCGCCACTTGCTCCGGATTGTCGGCAAGATTGCGTAAATCGAGCAACGCGTCAACTTCAGACTGGGTACGCTCAATCTCTTGCTCGACTTGCAATTGATCGAACATCCTCTGCAACTGCCCGGCGGTATCCCGAAGTTCGAACACGGTTTTATCCCGTCCGGCGGCATGCTCGATAATTTTGTTGACAGCCCCTTTGGCATAACGGTATTCCATCGTATAGGCCGAGTAGATCCGGTTCACGATAGCGTCGCCCTTAAATGCGGCGACCGTTTTGCGCATGACATCCGTCAACTTAGGGTTTACCAAGCGGCAAGACATTTCACAGACATATTGTCCGTCCTTTCTTGCAAACGGCAAATGCAACTCCTCTCCTGTACCATCCTCAAGAACGATGTCCTGATTTCCGTTGTCCAGCACCTTCACTTGAAGCTGAACATGTTGTTTCGCAAAACTTTGCAAAAAATCGGTCATTTGAGCTTCCGTTAACTGCAAACTGGCTTTGACATATTCTGTGGCTAACCGCTGAGCCATAAAAATCTCCTCAATTCTTTAATTTCCACCTGTTGATTTTAAACCTTAACTTTATTATACTATATAACTTTATATTATTCCTCCCGGCTTTTTTATGATTTTTCTCCATTTTTCATAAAAAATCGGATTTATGGCGCAAGAAACGCAACTTTTTCTTGCCATACTCGCATTTCGATATCAATTTTCCGCATTCCCTGCCTCATTTTCCTCTCCGGCATAACGTCCGACGATCTCCCAAAGCTCGTCCCGGCCGATGCCTAGCTCGGACGAAAATAAGACGAAAGGCTCTTGCGGATCGAGCCCGAAAGCCTCTTTAATGACTTTCGTATGCTTCGGCCATTGATTGCGCGATATTTTATCCGCTTTTGTCGCCACGACGCATGTAGGCACTTCATAATGAGCGAGCCATTCACGCATCATGACGTCGTCCTTGGACGGCGCGTGGCGCACATCGACGATGAGCAGCACCAGCTTCAGCGGTTCGCGTTCCAGCAAATACCGCTCGATCATTTTGCCCCATTCCTGGCGCAAACTTTTGGAGACTTTGGCAAATCCGTATCCGGGGAAATCGACGAAATACAGTTCCCCGTTAATGCGGTAATAATTCAAATGCTGCGTTTTTCCGGGCTGGCCGCTCGTTCGCGCCAAATTTTTACGATTGATCATCCGGTTGATGAGCGACGATTTCCCGACATTAGAACGCCCTGCCAGAGCGATTTCCGGCAAGGCATCTTCAGGATATTGGTCAGGCCCGACGGCGCTGATCACGAATTCAGCTTGATTTATTTTCATACTCGGTTAACCCTTTCCCGTACGCGAATTCCGTCAAAGGTCGCCGGCGGAGGCGTAAGGCCGAAACGGCCTCTTAATGCGTCTCTACCGGCTTGACAAGCGCATGATCCAGCACTTGATCCATATGGGAAGCAAGCACAAACGTCAGATCGTTTCGGACGCTTTCCGGAATATCGCGCAAATCGCGTTCGTTGTCTTTCGGACATAATATTTTGGTAATGCCTGCGCGATGCGCGGCGAGCGCCTTCTCTTTCAACCCGCCGATCGGCAGTACCCGGCCGCGCAGCGTAATTTCGCCGGTCATCGCGACTTCCTTCGAAACGTAACGGTTCGTGAGGGCGGAGACGAGCGCGGTCGCAATCGTTATGCCCGCGGAAGGTCCGTCTTTCGGAATGGCGCCTTCCGGCACATGAATATGAATATCGTTCTTCTCGTGAAAATCGGGCGCGATGCCAAGTTCCGCCGCTTTGGAACGGGTATAGCTGAATGCGGCCTGCGCCGATTCTTTCATTACGTCGCCGAGTTTGCCCGTGAGCGTCAGCTTGCCGCTTCCCGGCACAACGGTTACCTCCACAGCCAGCGTATCGCCCCCTACTTCGGTCCACGCAAGTCCCGTTACGGTTCCGATCTGGTCTTCGCTTTCCGCCAAACCGTATCTGTATTTCGCGATGCCTAAATAATCTTTCAGCTCTTCCGGAGCGATCGAGATGCTATCGCCGCCCCCGACCACGATTTGTTTGGCCACTTTGCGGCATAAAGACGCCACCTGCTGCTCCAAATTGCGCACGCCGGATTCCCGCGTATATTCGCGAATGATTCGAAGGAGCGTATCTTCGCCGACTTCCAGCTGATCCGGCTCCAAACCGTGTTCTTTCTTCTGCTTCGGCAACAAATAGCGCGAAGCGATTTGCAGCTTCTCCAGCTCGGTATACCCCGGAATATAGAGCATCTCCATCCGGTCCAGCAGCGGGCGGGGAATATTATGCACCGCATTGGCCGTCGTGACGAACATGACACGGGACAGGTCGAACGGAAGCTCGATAAAATGATCGCTAAAAGTGCCGTTTTGTTCGGGATCCAATACTTCGAGCAACGCAGCCGAAGGATCCCCGCGGAAATCGGACGCCATCTTGTCGATTTCATCAAGCAGAAACACCGGATTGAGCGTTCCTGCCGTCTTCATTCCTTGAATGATTCGGCCCGGCATTGCGCCGACGTATGTGCGGCGATGGCCGCGAATTTCCGCTTCGTCGCGGACGCCGCCGAGCGATATGCGCACGAACTCTCTTCCGAGCGATCTGGCAATCGAACGGGCGAGCGACGTTTTGCCGACACCCGGAGGCCCGACAAGGCATAGAATCGGCCCTTTCAGCTTCTTGACCAGCTTCTGGACGGCGAGATATTCCAGAACGCGTTCCTTCGGTTTCTCAAGCCCGTAATGATCCTCATTCAGAATGTTCTCCGCCTTTTGAATATCCAGGTCGTCTTCGGTTTGCTCGGACCACGGCAAGGCGAGCAGCCAATCGATATAGTTGCGGATGACGCCGCTCTCCGCCGACGTGGCCGGCGTTTTTTCCAGCCGGTCGATTTCTTTCGTTATTTTCTCGCGCACCTTCTCCGGCACGTTCTTGTCTTCCAATTGGCCGCGCAATTCTTCGATTTCGCCGGTGCGTCCTTCTTTTTCGCCCAGCTCTTTTTGGATCGCCTTCATCTGTTCGCGCAAGTAGTACTCTTTTTGCGTCTTTTCCATCTGCTTTTTGACGCGTTGGCTAATTTTCCGTTCCAACTCGAGCACTTCGCGTTCGTTGTTCAAAATGTCAAGCAGCTTCTCCAGCCGTTTCGTCACATCGATCGTTTCGAGAATTTCCTGCTTGTCTTTTATTTTGAGAGAGAGATGGCTCGTAATGACATCGGCCAATCGCCCCGGTTCATCAATGTCCGCAACGGCGGCCAGCGTCTCCGGGGTCACCTTCTTCGACAGGCTAATATAATACTCGAACTGATTCAATACGGTGCGCATCAGCGCATCGGTCTCCGGATCGCTCGTCTCCTGTTCGGGAAGTTCCTTGGCGATCACTTCGTAAAATTCTTCGTTTGCCGTATAATCCAATACTTCCGCGCGGACGACTCCTTCGATCAGTACCCGGATCGTTCCGTTCGGCAGCTTCAGCATTTGACGCACTTTGGCCACCGTTCCGAACCGGAAAATATCGTCTTGCCCCGGATCTTCGATGTTCACTTCGGATTGGGAGCAAAGAAGGATCAGGTTATCTTCAACCATCGCTTTTTCCAAAGCCTTGACCGATTTATCCCGCCCTACGTCCAAATGCAGCACCATGCTCGGATAAACTAGCAGTCCCCTTAAAGGCAGCAAAGGGAATCGGCGGCCTTTCGCTTGTTTTGGCCCCATACTTCGGCACCTCCAGTGGCTCGCAATAAGATGTTTCTAACATTTTATCAAATGTTTCAATAAAAAACCAACTATGGGGTATCATGCGCCCTACATGCCGGATTCCGCGTTCCGCGCCTGCTCCGCCGAATCCGCGTGCAGCAGCGGCAACGGCGAACCTGCGAATCGTTCCTTGTCCTTCGGCACATGGCATAACAATTGTTCCGCAACGCTGCCGAACACATGGCGGAACACTTCATCGATCGTCTCTACGGGAATGACTTGCAAGTCGCCCAAATCGGCGAATATTTCCTGCCAGTTCTCCTTCGGTATGATCACCTTCGTCGCGCCCGATTGAAACGCCGCTTCGACCTTGGCGATAATGCCGCCGACCGGCTTCACTTTGCCGTGAATGCTCGCTTCGCCCGTCATCGCCGTTTCGTTGTCCACCGGCAGCTGGGTCATCGCGGAAGCGATCGCCGTGGCCATGGCGATGCCCGCGGAGGGGCCGTCAATCGGCGTCCCGCCGGGGAAATTAATATGAAGATCGTAGCTGTACGGATCCAGGCCAATCGTGCGCAGGACCGTCAGCACATTTTCCACGGAGCCTTTCGCCATGCTTTTTCTCCGCAAGGTGCGGGAACCTCCGCCTAATTCCTCTTCGTCGACCACGCCCGTAATATTATATTTCCCTTGGCCCGGCTTGACGCGAATCGCCGTCACTTCGATCTCAAGCAGCGTGCCCATATTCGGACCGTATACGGCTAGTCCGTTGACGAAGCCGACGCGCGGCTCGGACGGCACTTTGCGATCCGGGCGGGGCGGAATTTGGCTGCTGTTGACGACCCATTCGATGTCGGCCGCTTGAATCGTATCCCGTTTCTCGGATAACGCCAAGCCTGCGGCCAACTGAATGACGTTGACCGCCTCCCGTCCGTTCGTCGCGTAGCGCTTGACCACTTCCACCGCTTCGGGACACGGAGGAAAGCCGATTTTCCTTACGGCGTCCGTTGCGATCAAGCCGATCTCTTCGGCAAGCAGCGGCCGAAAGTAAATTTCCATGCAACGGGATCGAAGGGCGGGCGAAATTTCTTGCGGCAAGCGCGTTGTCGCCCCGACCAGCCGGAAATCGGCCGGCAATCCATTCTGGAAAATATCGTGAATGTAAACGGGAATATTCGTATCTTCGGAGTTGTAATAGGCGCTTTCCAAAAAAACCTTGCGGTCTTCCAGCACCTTTAATAATTTATTCATTTGGACGGGATGCAATTCCCCGATTTCGTCGATAAATAAAATGCCGCCATGCGCTTTCGTAACGGCGCCCGGTTTCGGCTGCGGTATGCCCGCTACGCCCATCGCTCCCGCGCCTTGATAGATCGGATCGTGAACAGAACCGATTAACGGGTCGGCGATGCCCCGCTCGTCAAAACGCGCCGTGGTCGCGTCGATTTCCGTGAATTTGGACTCGGACGTGAACGGGGAATTCGGATTTTTCTTCGCTTCCTCCAGTACGACCCGCGCTGCCGCCGTTTTGCCGACGCCCGGGGGGCCGTATATGATGACATGCTGCGGATTGGCGCTGCATAGCGCCGCCTTCAACGCGCGCAGACCGTCCTTCTGGCCGACGATATCCTGCATCGTATTCGGCCGGGTTTTCTCCGCCAGCGGTTTCGTCAATGAAATCGAGCGCATTTTGCGCAATTTGTCCATTTCTTTGCGCGATTCCCGGTCCACGGCCGTTCTGTTCGTTTTCTGCGAACGCAGTAAATTCCAGAAATACAGACCGATTACGATGGCAAAAAACACTTGAATCAACATTAAAACGATACTTAAATTCATCCCGCTATTCCTCCTCGACGCCGGTTTTTCCCGCAGAACGCAAAAAAAACCGGCAAAAGTCTAATACGTGGTAGTATTGCCTTTTACCGGTTGCGATAACCGTGAGGGACGAATATTTTCGCGTTTTTGGCGGGAAAGCCCGCACTCAATGCTTGCGTCCGGGGATTACGCCCGTTTTTTCGTATACTTCGACGATCCGGTCGATCTCTTGTTTAAGCGCGTCTAGCAATTCCGCCTCCGGTACTTTGCGCACGATTTCGCCGTGCCGGAACAGCAGCCCTTCGCCGCGCGCGCCTGCGATGCCGATATCCGCTTCGCGCGCTTCCCCCGGCCCGTTGACGGCGCAGCCTAATACCGACACCTTGATCGGGGCCTTCACGTTCGCAATGTACGCTTCCACCTCATTGGCGAGCGAGAACAGATCGATGTCAAGCCGTCCGCAAGTCGGGCAAGAAACGAGCGTAGCCGCATTGGAAATCAGCCCGAACGTTTTGAGCAGTTCCCGCGCCACTTTCACTTCTTCTACCGGATCGGCGCTTAACGAGATCCGAATCGTCGAGCCGATGCCCATCGAAAGGAGCGCCCCCAAGCCGGCAGAGCTTTTGACCGTTCCGGAGAACAGCGTACCCGCCTCTGTAATGCCCAAATGCAGCGGATAGTTGAATTTGGCGGCCGCCATCGAATAAGCCTTGATTGCCATCGGCACGTCGGACGCTTTCAACGACACGATAATATCGTGAAAATCCAGTTCCTCCAAAATGCCGATATGGAACAACGCGCTTTCCACCATCGCCTCTGCCGTAGGATAACCGTATTTCTCGATCAAATGATGTTCGAGCGATCCCGCATTGACGCCGATGCGAATCGGAATGCCGCGCTCTTTGCACGCCTTGACGACGGCTTCGACTCTGTCGCGCCGCCCGATATTGCCGGGATTGATGCGTACTTTATCGATGCCGTTCTCGATTGCCGCCAATGCCAATCGGTAATCGAAATGGATGTCGGCCACAAGCGGAATATGGATCTGCTTCTTGATCTCCTTGATCGCCGCGGCGGCGTCCTGGTTATTTACCGTGACCCTGACAATTTGGCAGCCGGCTTCCTCCAAACGCAAAATTTCCTCCACCGTCGCCTTTACATCCGCCGTTTTGGTCGTACACATGCTTTGAATGATGACCTCGTCGCTGCCGCCAATCGTTACGTTGCCTACTTTAACTGGTCTTGTATCTTTCCTCAGGTACATAGATTTTCCTCTCCCGTGAACGCCAAAGCTCCACCCCTCCAACCGATGCAGCGGCGGGAAGCCGCATCTCGGCATAGAGATCGGGTGGAGTGATTGACAGATACTTTTATTTTAGGCGCCGCCTCGATCAGGCGCTCTCTTCTTTTTTCTTGCTTTTTTTGGTCATCAATTCCGGAACGATTTTGTCTTTGACGACTTTTTCCGTAATGACGCAACTGGTCACATCTTCGCGGGAAGGCACTTCGTACATGACGTCTAGCATAATGCCTTCGATTATCGAACGCAATCCGCGGGCGCCCGTGTTCCGATTGATCGCTTCCTTCGCGATCGCTTCCAGCGCCTCCATATCGAATTCCAGCTTCACGTTGTCCATTTCAAGCAGTTTCTGGTACTGCTTCACAAGCGCGTTCTTCGGCTCGGACAAAATGCGGACCAACGTCTTCTCGTCGAGCGGCTCCAGTGTCGAAATGATCGGCAAGCGGCCGACGAATTCGGGAATCAATCCGAATTTGAGCAAATCTTCCGGCAGCACCATCGACAAATATTCGCCCGGCTTCAATTCCTTATGGCTGTCGCCTGCAGCGTTGAAGCCGATCACTTTTTTGCCGATCCGGCGTTTAATCAATTGCTCGAGGCCGTCGAAAGCCCCGCCGCAAATGAACAAAATATTCGTCGTATCGATCTGGATGAATTCCTGATGCGGATGCTTCCGCCCGCCTTGCGGCGGCACCGATGCGACCGTCCCTTCCAATATTTTGAGCAGCGCTTGCTGCACGCCTTCGCCCGACACGTCGCGCGTAATCGAAGGGTTCTCCGATTTGCGCGCCACTTTATCGATTTCATCGATGTAGATGATGCCGCGTTCCGCCTTCTCCACATCGTAATCGGCAGCCTGAATCAGCTTCAACAAAATATTCTCGACGTCCTCGCCGACATAGCCCGCTTCGGTGAGCGAGGTGGCGTCGGCGATGGCGAACGGCACGTTCAAAATTTTGGCCATCGTTTGCGCGAGCAATGTTTTCCCCGAACCGGTCGGTCCGACAAGCAAAATATTGCTCTTCTGAAGTTCGACGTCTTCGATCTTGCTCTGCGAGTTGATCCGTTTATAATGATTGTACATCGCTACGGAAAGCGATTTTTTCGCTTGGTCTTGCCCGATCACGTATTGATCCAGAATATTGCGGATTTCTTTCGGTTTCGGAATATCCTTCAGATCGAGATCCTCGTCGTGCCCGAGTTCTTCCTCCACGATTTCCGTGCAAAGCTCTATGCATTCGTCGCAAATATATACGCCGGGTCCTGCGACCAGCTTGCGCACCTGCTCCTGCGATTTGCCGCAGAAGGAGCATTTTAATTGCCCTTTTTCATCATTGAATTTAAACATTCGTATCACCCCTTATTCATAATGGGACGAGTGAGAATTTCGTCGACCAAGCCGTAAGCTTTCGCTTCTTCCGCACTCATGAAATTGTCACGATCCGTATCGCGTTCTATTTTCTCAAGGGGCTGTCCCGTACAATCCACGTAGATTTGGTTCAGCTTCTGTTTTGTTTTCAGAATCCAGTCGGCATGAATTTTAATATCGGCCGCCTGCCCGCGTACGCCGCCCAAAGGCTGATGGATCATCACTTCGCTGTTCGGCAGCACGTATCGTTTGCCTTTCGCGCCGGCCGTAAGCAACAAGGAACCCATACTGGCCGCCATTCCTACACAAATGGTCGACACGTCCGATTTAATGAAACGCATCGTATCTAAAATGCCAAGCCCCGCCGTAACCGACCCGCCAGGTGAATTGATATACAAGCTGATGTCTTTCTCCGGATCTTCCGCGTCTAGAAACAACAATTGCGCAATCACGAGATTGGCAACATCGTCATCAATCGCGCTCCCCAAAAAAATGATACGGTCCTTCAGCAATCTTGAATATATATCATATGACCGTTCACCGCGATTTGTCTGTTCTACAACCATAGGTACCAGATTCATGCAACCAACCTCTTTTCTTTATAAGCTGTTTCATCCTATTTTAACACGTTCCGATTGCCATGTCATTTTTCCAAGTGGTACAGTTTATGAAGCATGGAAACGGAAATAGAATTCGAAATGCGCGTCAATCTTATGCCACACGGGGAGATGCAATGGATATACGAAGGAAAAAATAAGGCACGCAGCTAATATACGTGCCTTATGGGAAGCCGGTTACTTTTTAATTTTTGCTGTTGTCAACGAGGAACTTGATCGTTTTGCGCAGCGAAACTTCTTCCTTCAAGCTGTCAAGCGAGCCGTTAGCGGCCAAAATATTGCGGATTTCGTCCACCGAACGTTTATACATCTCGGCCATTTTTTCAAGCTCTTCATTGATATCTTCTTCGGTTACTTCGATATTTTCGTCTTTCGCAATTTGTTCGAGCACCAAGTTGTTGCGAACGCGTTTTTCCGCATCGGCGCGCATTTGGTTCTTCATATCGTCCTGAGATTGACCCGAGAAGCTCAGGAACATGTCCAAATTCATTCCCTGCGAACGAAGGCGGTTGTCGAAATCGCGCATCATATGATCCGTTTCCGTCTCGATCATCGCTTCCGGAATATCGATTTCAGCCGCTTCGGCTACTTTTTCGACGATTTCCGCTTCGCGGGCCGCTTCATTTTCTTTTTCTTTGCGTTCTTTCATTTGTTTCGTTAAATCTTGCTTGTACTCTTCCAATGTATCGAATTCGCTCACATCTTTGGCAAACTCGTCGTCGAGAGCCGGAAGCTGCTTGCGTTTGATTTCATGAACTTTTACCTTGAATACCGCAGCTTTGCCGGCCAATTCTTCGGCATGGTAGTTCTCAGGGAACGTTACTTCGACGTCTTTAAAGTCGCCGGTGCCCAAGCCGATCAATTGATCTTCAAACCCTGGAATAAAGCTGTTCGATCCCAATTCCAGCGAATAACGTTCAGCCGTCCCTCCTTCGAACTTCTCGCCGTCGACGGAGCCTTCGAAATCGATCACAACCGTATCGCCGGATTTCGCGGTATCTTCGTCAATGACGGTCAATTCCGCATGGCGCTGCTGCAAGCGTTCCAGTTCGGCGTTCACTTCTTCTTCGGTTACTTCGGCATCCTTCGCAGGAACTTCGATTCCTTTGTATTCCCCAAGTTTCACTTCCGGTTTGACCGTGACTTTCGCTTTGAAGATAAAGCTTTGGCCTTTCCCGAATTGCTCGACATCGACTTCGGGACGATCTACCGGCTCGATTTTCGTTTCTTGCACCGCTTCGGTATACGCTCCAGGAAGCAAAATATCGATCGCGTCTTGGTACAAGCTCTCAACGCCATATCTTGCTTCGAAAATCGGACGAGGCACTTTCCCTTTGCGGAATCCTGGCACGTTTACTTTTTTGACGACTTTTTTGAAAGCCTTGTCCAAAGCGTCGGCAACGCGGTCCGCATCGACTTCGACCTCAAGTACCCCAACGTTCTTCTCTATTTTTTCCCAACTTGCTTTCATTTTATGCATTCCCCTCCAAATAATTAACGTGGGTTCATGCGTATGAATCTTGCGAACATGATCTCATAGCACGATCCAACAATAGTAAACACGATGTATGATTTTATCCGGCTCTCGCACGGAGCGAAAAAAATCGTTCCAAACAACCATTACATTATATACAACATGGCATGTTTTTTCAATCCCGTCAACCGGATTTAGAAAAAAACGTTATCATGCCGGGTCAATCCCCCCCTCCCGGCGTCGTACTCTTCATAAAATCATGCATATGCCTGTAGGCCTGTTCAAAACGAAAACGCAGTTCGTCCGTAATGCCGTAAGCTTCGAGAACGGCTTCCCGCTCGGAACGATCCCCGCCGGATAAAGAATCGTTCATCGCTTGATGCAGCGCGGCGGCCCAAATGTCGATCGAGCGATCGTCATCGTCGAGCATGGTCTCATATACTGCAGTGCCGTACGCCCCCATCGCGAATTGTTCCCACAATTCCTCCGCAAGCAAAGATACGGTAGGATCGTTGATTTCGGTTTGCAGCCTCACCCTCTCCGGCACCGTCAAGATCGACGGGGGAAATTCTTCGAAACGAACGGGAACGGCCTCGATTTCGAGCTTGACCAGCTCCTCCCCCCGATGAAATTCCACGACGCCGGAAGCCCTCCGCTTCTTAAGCGTTTGCAGGATGTGGAACTGTTGCAGCGGATGCAGCTTTTCCGTCTTCAACCACCGCTTCAGCGTATCGTCGATTTGCGGATGGTCGAAATATGTCAACTGTTCGAGCGCCAGCAGTTTCTGAGCGGTTAACGGGCCGCTCGTGACCGATTCCAACGTTTTGGCGACATAATCGCTGTCGCGTTCGATCTTCTCCTGTATATGCCGCTTCATCAGTTCGGCTTCGCCGGCTTCGTCCTCTTCGTCGCTTTCCACAGGCGGCGCAGCCGCATCCGGGAACTCGGCCCGCATCCATTCGAGCAATGCGGTCCATTCATCCTTGTACCGCTCGCTCTCGCCTTGGCAACGCAGCAAAAATTCGAGCAATTCCATCGCTTCCCCGTAACGTTCCGTTTCCAAACAGCGCGTCAGCCGGATTTGGTAATAATCGAGCGTCTTCGGAAATAAAATGATATTGTCCTTTTGAGGTACAGAAGGTTTTGTAATAGGTACACCAACTTTCGTCTGCTCACGTATGCCGCAATTAATTACAGATTATAACCAGTTGAAGGTTCCGACGCAACGCCGCCCGGAATCAAAAAGTTTCTAAAAAAAAGTTGTTGATTTTCTATTTTCCCTATGATATTATAATTCATGTTTCGTCAAAAAAATATTTTCTCTTGTCCCAGTAGCTCAGCTGGATAGAGCAACGGCCTTCTAAGCCGTCGGTCGGGGGTTCGAATCCCTCCTGGGACGCCAGTTTTTATTTAGTATAAAATGTACATACAGCCCGGATCGTTGCTATGAACGATTCGGGCTTTTTCATTTGTTATGGATCGATTCCCGGCCCCGTTTGGGCGTCCATTGGAAAATGTCCAACGAAAATGGCGGATTTATAGATTCTGCCAAGATTCCGTTGGAAAACCTCCAATGGATTTCCGCAATTTCCCCTATTCAACCCCATTTTGGGAATCGTCTATTGGATGAAATCCAATGAAAGGACGTTATGCCGGGGAAAAACGGTGAAAATATTGGACAAAATCCAACGGCAATGATCGATGACAGCTTCCGTCCTATGCCGCGGTCGCTCTCGGCGCAATTTAGCCGGCAAAGGAAACGCTGCCTACGCCAAAGCCGCCGCTAGGCTTAATTCGATGAACCGGCATGGTCTTGCGACAGTCTTCCCCGGAATGAAGCGGCTTTCCGATTCATCAAGGGCCTGCCGGACAAAAGTTCGACGAAGCGAAGCAAAAGTTGACTGTTCAAAACCGCGTCTCGACCTATGTAAACGAATAAAAGCGCAGGCGGACGAATTTACGCCGTTACGATCGCGAATTCGTCCGCTTTTCGATTCATCAGCTCGATTGCTGCTTGCGGGTTGGCGGATTGCCGATCACGCCGGGATACAGGTATGTGAGCGGTTCGTCGAACGTTGCATAGTCGAGATTGACCATCAGCAGAATCGTGCGCATGCCCGTATTCGGGTCGCTTATAATGATATGATCGCGTCCCGCCGCTTCCACGACCCCTCGAAACACTTTCGCGTTCCATTCGCAGTTGTTCTCGTATGTCATATAGAACGTACCGACTTTTCCCAAGTTCAGCCGCAAAATATTTTCAATGTAGGATTGTTGGCCCGTAAGTACGGATGAGGGCAAAACCGTTCCCTGAGGCGTGATCACCCCTCCGCTGGTTACTTGCGGCGGGCAAGCTCCGCCGGCGGCAGGCGACGTCCCGACAGGCGGAAAAGGCAAATTCGGTACGGAAGGCGTTGCCGGAATATTCGGTGCGCCCACCGTTCCCGGCGCGAACGGAAATCCTTGCACATTGCCGCCTCCGGTCGTGCCGGGAGCCGTCGTAGGATAAGATGGGATCACCCCTTCCGGATATTTCGCCGTACCGGGCGCCGCCTGCATTTGATAGCCATAAGGATAGGGGGTTCCCATCCCCGTCATCGTCCCATAATTATAGTTCATTCCACTCATAGGTTCCTCCTCAGAAACTTCAAGTTTTTTGAATTAATAGACTCCTGGGCAATCTTCATAAGTAGGTTGAAAAAAACAATGATTCTTATAAACGCCGGAATTTTGCTGATCGTACCATGTAGCGGGACAGGCGCCGCCCGGCCGAAAAAACCATAGTGAGTTGCTGGCGGGCCATACCCGTTCTCCGCTAATGACTCTCCGGGCCAGACGAATATCCCTGTCTCTCGCCCTTTGATAGAAATATCCTTTCTGCGTCGCTTCAAAGCCTCCCGGGCTCTGAAACACCATTTGCTCCAAATTTCGAATGCCCTGAAAATCCAAGCAATTCGAGAGAACGCGATTGACGCCGACATTCCCGACCATCAGCATCCCTAATTCCCCTTCCCCTTCGGCCTCCGCGCGCATCAAACGCGCCAGCAGCTTCTCGTGTTCGGAGTTCGTATTGATGACGGCCATTGCAGTCCACCCCCTCCCGTATGTGCGTTTAGTCATATACCCATATTCATAGTATTGAGCGAATGCCTAGAGGGTGACTGATTTTTGCCGAAAAAAACTCCCCTTGAAAGGGGAGCCGCTCGATCGCTTGCAAGAAAGGTTTATTTTTTTACGCTTTCGCTCGGATTGTTTTGCGCCGGTTGTTTGGCGTTCTTCGCGATTACTTCTTCCGCGAATTCGGCCTGATGCGAATATTTATTTCCTTTATTCGGTTTATACCGTTCAGCCATCGTTATCCTCCGTTACAAATTCGATTTGAGTTGCTCGCGTATGCCGCTATACGCCAATATTTCCTGCTTGAACGTTTCCCGCTGCCATCGCGCGTCCGTTCGTCCTCCGGAGGCGAACGCCTCGTCGCTTATTTGTTGGTATGCTTCATGAAGATTGTTCTCAAACCAGTCGATCGCCAAATCGGAGTCGTTGCGCACGACCTCCACCATTTCGTATTGATCGATTCCCGTTTTGACAAAATATGCGACCAAAGGAACATCGCCATCGCCGAGCGGCGTCACTTGAACCGCCGCACAGCGTCTGCCGCCCCGTTCCGTTATGCCGCTATATTTCACGCTGTCAATGGAATACATCGCATTCTCCTCTTTTGCCTTTTTCGTAGGTTCCCCTCCGGACATACATTTTATGCCCTTTTTCCGCATATACCTTTTATCATCGCTATATGTTCGGTGGACTGTCTGTCGAATCATGCGGGAAGGAGATGAGCTCGATGTGTGGAATAACAGGTTGGATTGACTGGGAGAGAGATTTGACGCAAGATTCATCCATCCTGGAGAATATGACAGAATCGCTGGCTTTACGGGGACCGGATGCTTCCGGAACGTGGATCTCCGGATCATGCGCTCTCGGGCATCGCCGCTTAAGCGTCATCGATCCGCAGAACGGAGCTCAACCGATGGTGCGCTTTGCCGGCGATCATACCTATTCGATCGTGTATAACGGAGAATTGTATAACGCGGCGGAGCTTCGAGGGGAGTTGGAAGCGCGCGGCCATCGGTTCCGCACGTCATGCGATACGGAAGTGCTGCTTGTTTCCTATATAGAGTGGGGGCCATCTTGCGTGGAACGGTTAAACGGGATTTTCGCCTTTGCCGTCTGGGACGAATCGGAACAGCATTTGTTTCTGGCCCGCGACAGGCTTGGCGTCAAGCCTTTGTTCTATGCGACGGCCGGCGGCGCGTTCATCTTCGGCTCCGAGCCGAAGGCGATTTTGGCTCATCCGAAGGTGGAACCGACGGTCGGACCGGAAGGGCTTGCGGAAATATTCATCGTCGGGCCCGCACGTACGCCCGGCCATGCCGTGTACCGGGAGCTTTCCGAATTGCGTCCGGGATGCTGCCTGTTGTTTCGTCGAAGCGGTTTAAAAATGAACGCCTATTGGAAATTGGAAAGCAGGCCCCATGAAGACGACATAGAGAAAACCGCAGCGCATGTTCGCGATTTGCTGCAAGATACGGTAGAACGGCAATTGGTATCCGACGTGCCGGTATGTTCGCTGTTATCCGGCGGGTTGGATTCAAGCGCGCTGACGGCTCTAGCGGTCGGCTATTACGACAGAACGAAACAAGAGGCGATGAGTACGTATTCGGTCGATTACGTCGATAACGATAAGCATTTTACGGCAAACGTATTTCAACCGAATTCGGATACGCCCTGGATCGAGCGGATGAGCGGCTATCTAGGAACGGAGCATCGCAACGTGCAATTCGATATGCCGGAATTGGTCGAGGCTCTTATTCCGGCCATGCAAGCAAGGGATTTGCCGGGGATGGCGGATATCGACGCTTCCCTCCTATTATTTTGCCGGGAAATTAAAAAGAGCGCGACCGTCGCCATCTCGGGCGAGGCGGCGGATGAAATATTCGGCGGTTATCCGTGGTTTTACCGGGATGAATCGCTGCGGGCCGATACGTTCCCTTGGGCGCTTTATTCCCAACATCGCGCCGACCTGCTCTCGCCGGAAATCGCGGATTGGATTCGCCCGCTAGAATATATTGCGAAGCGGTATGCGGAAGCGCTCGATGAAGTGCCCCGCCTCCCGGGGGAAGACGCGAATAAACAGCGGATGCGCGAAATGTCTTATTTGAACATCACCCGCTTCATGCCTACGCTGCTCGACCGCAAAGACCGAATGAGCATGGGAGCCGGACTGGAGGTTCGCGTTCCGTTCTGCGATCACCGGCTCGTGGAGTACGTGTGGAATATTCCCTGGGAAATCAAAACGGCGGGCGGCAGGGAAAAAGGAATATTGCGCAAAGCGCTGAAAGGCGTCTTGCCGGAGGATGTCCTTCACCGCAAAAAAAGCCCTTATCCGAAAACGCATCATCCCAACTATTTGGCGGCCGTCAAAACATGGTTGAGCAATATATTGGACGATTCCAATTCCCCGCTTCTTCCGTTGATCAATGTGCGTAAAGTGCGGGAGTTGCTCGATTCGGACGCGGCCAATTCCAATTTGCCATGGTTCGGCCAACTGATGAGCGGACCGCAGTTATTCGCCTATTTGGCGCAAGTGGACACATGGTTGAAAACGTATCGCGTGAAAATAAGATAATATCACCAAGCTTCCTATTCGTTCTTGCCACATATGATGATTGTAGCAAGCGATCATAATGAGGAGTGAACGTTTTTATGGAAATACCCGTTACAGGGTTCGTCGTTCATAACGGCGCAGACGACCCGTTGCATTCGCACACGCTTTACATTACAAGTTGGGACGGCAGACCGGTGCACGTCCATTCGTTCTCCGGAGTGACTTCCTTCGACGTCGGTCACCAGCACCGGTATGCCGGCACGACGGAACCGGCGCCTTCGGGCGTTCCGCACGTCCACGAGTATCATACCGTCACTTCGTTCGATGCGGGACATCATCATGTCATTCGCGGCGTGACCGGCCCTGCCGAGCCTTTGCCCGGCGGGGGGCATATCCATTATTTCGAGGGCACTACGACCGTGAACGGAAGCACGCCGCATGTTCATATGTATAGCGGAAGGACCGGAAACGAAGAATAGCCTCGACGCCAAACAAGCACCCCATCCTTATTCCGGATGAGATGCTTGTTTTCATGGGTATGGCGACACGGATTTAACGGGACAGGAGTCCTGTCAATTGCTTGAGCGCCTGTCCGCGATGGCTGATCGCCTGCTTCTCTTCAACCGACAGCTCGGCCATCGTCTTGTGCAAATCCGGCAAATAAAACAACGGATCGTAGCCGAAGCCGCCGGTTCCTCTCGGTTCGACCGTAATATAACCATCGACGGAACCGGTTGCCGTAATCGATTCTTCGCTATCCGGATCGTACAATACGAGCGTGCAAACGAATTGAGCCGCGCTTAACAGCGGGTTCGACTCATCATCGCGCATTTTGCCGAGTTCTTCCAATAACTTTTTGTTATTGTCGGCATCGTTATGATGCTCCCCGGCATAGCGCGCGGAATAGACGCCCGGCGCGCCGTTCAACTTATCGACGCATAGACCGGAATCGTCGGCCAATACGGGAAGCCGCAGCGCCTTGGCTACCGTCTTGGCTTTTTTCATGGCATTCTCTTCAAAGGTCTCGCCATCCTCGACCACATCGGGGATGTCCGGATAGTCGAACATGCTCTCAACACGCTTGCCGAAAGGAGCGAACGCATGCGCGAATTCTTTCACTTTTCCTTGGTTTCTTGTCGCGACTACAATAACGTCTTTTTGCAAATTCATAGCTCGTTCCAACTCCTTAACATGGATATTCAACTGTCGTTCTTCGTTTCAAATATATTTATTTTGCTCCGATTTTTGCGGCGACCGGGCCTAAAGCTTCTTTTTGGATTTCGACCAGTTCAAGAATGCCCAGTTCGGCCAATTCAAGCAACCGATTTAATTCTTCGCGGGCAAACGGCGCTTCCTCCCCCGTTCCTTGCACTTCGACGAACTTCCCGTTGCCTGTCATAACAATATTCATGTCGACTTTGGCTTTCGAATCTTCTTCGTAATTCAAGTCAAGCAATGTTTGGTTATGAATAACGCCAACGCTGACCGACGCCAAAAAATCGGCAATAGGAAACCGGGCTAACTGATGCTGTTCCGCAATTTTGTTGATCGCCATCGCCATCGCCACGAACGAACCGGTAATCGATGTCGTTCTCGTTCCTCCGTCCGCTTGCAACACATCGCAATCAAGCGTAATCGTCCGCTCGCCGAGCGCGTGCAAATCGACGACCGAGCGCAGCGCTCTGCCGATCAATCTTTGAATTTCCATCGTTCTGCCCGACAGTTTGCCTCGAGCGGCCTCGCGTTGGTTGCGGACTTGCGTGGCGCGGGGAAGCATCGAATACTCCGCCGTTACCCATCCTTTGCCTTGCCCTTTCATAAATGGAGGCACCTTCTCATCCACTGTGGCGGTGCAGAGCACTTTCGTGTCCCCCACCTCAATAAGCACCGAACCTTCCGCATATTTGTTCGGATTCGTTATAATGGTAACCGGTCGAAGCTGATCCGTTTTTCGGCCGTGTAATCTCATTCGCCAACCCCCTAAAAGTTTTGTGAGCTGCGCTCCATCGAATCGCTTCGAGCAAAACCTACATCATCGATGTTCGCCTAGTTTTGTCGTCTGCGGTTGTGAAGCGATACTTTAGAATATGTAATTTTTCGACTCCCCTATTCTACCAAAGACGAATGGGAAAAGCACTATTTATAGGATCTCGGAATAAACCGGGCGATTGAGGCTCAATTTGGGGTGCTTGAGTTAAAATTATCGATGTAAACGTGTTTTTGAAAGCAATTTTCAAAAATGCGTATGCTAAAGAACCCGA